>NZ_JBAIZW010000008.1:0-284163 GCF_036765155.1 Bacillus sp. 0102A | reverse complement strand
TCTGTCATAAGGCGCGTTTCTATGAAACTGGCAATTCTTTATAACCCAGCTTGTGAACGGCTTGAGCCATTGCTTGATAGCCTTTGCTGTTCGGATGGACACCGTCAAAGGACAGATATTCCTGCTCTTTTCCTTTGAAAATGCTATAGGCATCCGCGATTTTGACATGGGGCGCCGCCGCAAGTGTTTCTAAATGCGAATTAAAAGATGTGATCCATTTGCCAGCGATGTCAATGCTGGGAAACGGATTGTATAAGTTGAACACACGGATGGCGTACGGAGACGGGTTTTCTCCTTTGATTTCGGCAATTTTGGCAATCATCTTTTCAAAATTCTCATGGCAATGAGCGGATGCTCGGCTGAAAGTCGTTTCATCTTTAGTAGTTTGGTAAGCAAAGACTGAATCAATAAGATCATTTCCGCACCCTGTGATCGTTATCATGTCTGAGCCCTTAATACATGTTTGCACAAAGGGAAATGACAGGAGCCCCAGAATTTCTTCTGTATTAAGGCCTGATTTGGCAAAGATGGATATTGCCGTTTTTGTTTTCAAATCGGATTCCATCATGTTTCCGAAGCGATGGACGAATCCGGGGGAAAACAGCCCGGCTCCTCTCCCTGTCGTCAAAGAATCCCCCAGTGCTGTATATTGAAGCACCATGTTTTTTCCTCCACTCCTGAACGTCGATACGTTAATGTACGCAGCGGGGAAAAGATCGGCTACTCAAGAATACCCTATTTTTCTGGAAATCTGCATAGCGGCATCTTTCACCTTTTCTGTTAAATAAGGAAGCCTGTCTTCTGTAAATCTTGCTTCCAAGCCTGCAATGCTGATGCCGGCTGCCACTTGCCGCTTATGGTTAAAGATCGGGGCGCCGATGGCCGCCGTATAGTTTTCGAGCTCTGAATAGCTGACGGTATAGCCATTCTGCACGGAGGCATCAATCTCCTCCAGCAGCTTTTCCGGATCGGTAATCGTCCCGGCCCCAATTGAAATGAGCTCTGTTTGTTTGATGTATGTTTCGATTTCTTCACGGGGAAGAAAGGACAAAATGCTTCTCGCACACGCTCCTGCATACAGAGGAGAACGCCTGCCGATCGCCGTGTACAGCCGTACAGTCTGTGTTCCTTCGATTTTCTCAACGTATATCGCTTCATTGCCGTCCCTCATGATCAATTGCACGGCTTCATCCACTTCCCGGCACAGCTCTTCCATCACCGGTTTCGCTATTTTTCTGATATCGAGCCTGTCAGTGACAAGCTGTCCAAATTCAAGAAACACCAGTCCCAGCGAATAAGCGCCGGACGAATCCCGATTGAGGAACCCCATTTCCTCCAAAGAGCTGACCATCCGGTGAACAGAGGTTTTCGGCATTTTTGACAGCGACACCAGTTCACTTAAGGTAAGGCTTGGTTCATGCAAAAACAAATTAAGCAGAGCCATAGATTTGACTACGGTTTTGTTTTTATTCTGCATCATTGATCTCCTTTATTACGTCAGCCATTCCATTTTCATTCTCGTTTTCAGTTCTTTTATATGCTGTTCCCGTTCTATTGCAAGCGCTTCCGCTTCTTGAAGGGATACAGGCTCAAACTGGACGTGCTCGCCCGGCATGATTTGGGAGACAATCGGAAGATCAGCGGATATGATGTGCGCGATCCTCGGATAGCCGCCGGTCGTTTGCCGGTCTGCAAGCAGGATAATCGGGTTGCCGTCAGGCGGCACCTGAACAGTTCCAAACGAAACCGCTTCCGACACCATCTCAAGCGGCGCCTTCAGTTCGAGCGCTTCTCCTTTGAGCCTGTAACCCATACGGTCGGACTGCGGCGTGACCCGAAACGTTTCTGCATAAAAACGCGTTTTCGATTCTGCTGTGAAAAAGCCGAATTGTTTTCCTTCCAGTACACGAATAATGGGATTCTTTTTTAATGGCAGAAACCTGCCGCGGCTAACCGACCATTTCGGTGCTGCAAATTCCCGCTTTCCAAGCTGGAGGTTTAATTGGGAAAGGATGGTTTGCGAAAGAGATAATATTTCTCCAATGGACAGTTCATCTTCCTTCTGAAGCGCTCTGCCATGAAGTCCGCCGATTCCTGCTCTGACGTACGTGCTTTTGCTTTCCATGACGTCAGGCACATCGAAACCGCCGGCCGCCGCTAAATAAGCACGGCTGCCAAGTTTACAGGGACCAAAACTGACTGTGCTGTTTTCCTTGACGAGCACAGGCTTCCATAAAGGTGCTTCCTCGTCATTAATACGTAGCGTGAAGTCCGCTCCTGTCACCGCAATCAGCGTCTTTTTTGTAAAATAAAACGACGGACCGGGCCCCATCAGCGTAATTTCAAGACCGGCTTCATTTTCGCTGTTGCCGATCAGCAGATTGGCAATGCGCAGCGAAACCGTGTCCATGGCTCCGCTTGCCAGTACACCGTATTTTTGATAACCCTTTCTGCCTATATCCTGAACCGTTGTGAGCAGTCCGGGCTTTAACACTTTCATGCTCAATTGGACTCCTCCTTATAGGCGTGATAGTCTTCTTCTGAGATGCGCACGAATTTCACAGTGTCTCCCGCCCGCAGTAATGTCGGCGGGTTTTCCTGCGGCCGGAAAAGAGCCAACGGCGTTTTGCCGATCAGCTGCCAGCCGCCCGGCGTCGAAATCGGGTAAACGCCTGTCTGCAATCCCGCAATTCCTACCGAACCTGCGGGAATCGAAGGTCTTGGCGATGATTTTCTTGGAGCGGCAATGCGTTTGGACATCCCGCCTAAAAAAGGAAAACCAGGAGCAAAACCAAGCATATACACCACATATTCGCCGCTTGTATGAATCTTTACGACTTCCTCCGGAGAGAGCTGATTGATCTTCGCCACCTCTTCTAAATCGGGCCCGAATTCACCGCCATAGCATACGGGAATTTCTACAATACGGCGGCTATTTTCATAGTCTTTAGCTATTTCCTTCAGCCCCTCTTCGACATCAAGTTTTACCTTCTCAAAAGGTGAGCTTATGCCTTTAGGCAAATGCTTGTACACTTCATACATATCATAAAATACCGTTAGACTTGTAAAAGCCGGGATACACTCAATGAACCCCGGAAATGGCTGTTCTTCTATATAAGCGGCCGCGGCATGGACAAAACCGTTGACCTGTTCGTTTATTTCTTCTCCGAATCGGATCATCATTGCAGAATCACCGAGCTGTTCGATTTGACATCTTACAGTCATCTTTCTCACCTCTTTTATTTCTCGTTCATCAGGAGGACGAGAGGTTACAGCACCGCAAGCGACTCGTCTCGAATATCTGTGATGAGCATATGCCCCGGCGCATGTGTGATGACCATTTCAGGTTTTACATTCATAGCCACGGCTTGCGGGGTCACACCGCATGCCCAAAAAACAGGAACCTCGCCTTCACGAATGGAAACGGCATCTCCGAAATCCGGTTTGTCCGCATCAACAATGCCGATTGCTCCCGGATTGCCGATATGAATCGGCCCTCCGTGCACTGCCGGAAAACGCGAGGTCACTTGTGCAGCGCGTACAGCCAGCCGTTCTGGAACGGGTCTCATGCTGACAACCATCTTTCCTTGAAACACCCCCGCTGCAACACAATCAATATTCGTTTTATACATCGGAACGTTCGTCCCCTCATCAATATGCCGGACAGCTATTCCATTATTGATCAGCGCCTGTTCAAAGGAGAAACTGCATCCAATCAGAAAGCCGACAAAGTCATCCTCCCAGTATGGCGTGATATCAGATACTTCTTCCGTCAAGATACCATGCCTGTAAATACGGTATTTCGGAAAGTCCGTTCTGATATCGGCATCCGGCGCTGCCAGAAACGGCACAGGCGAACCCGCTTCTGTCACATCCAGCACAGGGCATGGCTTTTGATTCCGTTGGCAAAACAGCAGGAAGTCAAACGCAAGGTCTTTCTTCAAGATCACAAGATTCGCTTGGGCATAGCCGCCGGACATTCCTGCGGTCGGCCCGTTTATTTTCCCTTCTCGTATCAGGGCGCGCACATCCTGCGGCGCCATTTTATTTAATTGCTCCACCTTTATCAGCTCCACAATTGAGGAAGTTGTGTAAATAACATGTAGACACCCATCACAGCCATTACGACCACCACAAGTGAACCTGAAACGGTCAGCCAAAGCGGATGCTTATAATCACCGATAATCTTTTTCTTATATGCGGCAATCAGCAGCGTTCCGAGCGCAATCGGCAGAATTAAGCCATTCAGCGAACCGACAAGCACGAGGATTTTTGCAGGCTGTCCGATTGTGACAAAAGCTAACGTAGAAATCACGATAAACCCGATAATAATGCCGCGTGAATTTTTTTCAATTTTCGGAGAAAAGGTTTTAAAGAACGAAACAGACGTGTAAGCTGCTCCGATGACAGAGGTAATGGCCGCAGACCACATGATCAATCCGAAAATTTTATAACCGACATTTCCAGCAGCCAGCTTGAAAACAGAAGCCGCCGGGTTGCTTTCATCGATATGCAGGCCTTTTGAAACAACGCCAAGCACCGCGAGGAAAAGAGCAATACGCATGACAGATGTAATTAAAATGCCGACAACCGAACTTTTTGTCACCTGCGGGATGGATTCCTTCCCTTTGATCCCGGCATCCAGCAAGCGGTGGCCTCCGGCAAATGTGATATAACCGCCGACGGTACCGCCCACAAGCGTGACAATAGCAAAAATGCTGATTTGCTCCGGCGCAATCGTATTCGCCACAGCCTCTCCTACAGGCGGAGCTGTCGTGATCGCGACATACAAAGTTAAAAGGATCATGACAAAACCGGCAATTTGCGTAAAACGGTCCATCGCTTTTCCCGCTTCTTTAATTAAAAAGATTAAAATGGCAACGGCAGCACTGATCAAAGCGCCTGTTGTTGGTGTAATGCCAAACAATACCTGAAGCCCCAGTCCAGCACCTCCGATATTCCCGATATTAAAAGCCAATCCGCCAAGCACGACGAGAATGGCGATGAAATAACCCAATCCCGGAAGCACCATATTCGCAATTTCCTGACCGCGTTTTCCAGAAACCGCTATGATGCGCCATACGTTGGTTTGGGCGAAAACATCCAAAATAATAGATATGATAATGACAAAACCAAAGCTTGCCGCGAGTGTGTTTGTGAATGTTGCGGTTTGTGTCAGGAATCCCGGGCCGACCGCTGATGTCGCCATTAAAAAGGCGGCCCCCATCAGCAATGACCAGCTGCCCGCTTTTTTTCCTGCTGTTTTTTTCTGCTGCTCCATCTATTGTTCCTCCTTTATGTTGACTTCTGTGCTGAAATAGCGGCCACTTCAATTCCCGCCGCTTTGAGCTCTTTTCTGATTTTCTGCGCAAATGTCAGCGCATGGGCTCCGTCTCCATGAATGCAAACCGTGTCCGCTTTTAATGACACATCATGGCCTTGCTGAGATTTGACCGCCCCTTCTTTCACCATTTTGATCACCTGGGTGACGGCGGCATCATCGCTTTCAATGAGTGCGTCCGGCTGGGATCGCGGCGTCAGTGTGCCGTCCGCTTGGTATGTTCTGTCGGCGAACACTTCACTTGCTGTTTGCAGTCCGAACCGTTCTCCCGCTTTTACGAGCTCGCTCTCAGCAAGACCGAAAAGAACCAGGCCGGAATCAACCTTGCAGACAGCTTTCGCGATGGCGTCAGACAGCTTTTGATCGACTGCCGCCATATTGTATAAAGCGCCATGCGGTTTGACGTGCTGCATGCGAAGTCCTTCTGCTTTTAAAAAACCAGAGAGCGCGCCAATTTGATAGACGACAAGATCATACGCTTCCTCAGGTGAAATTGCCATATTGCGGCGGCCGAAACCGAGTAAATCCGGCAAACCCGGATGCGCGCCGATTTTTACGCCTTTTTCTGCCGCAAGCGCGACGGTTTTCCGCATGACACCGGGGTCTCCTGCATGAAATCCGCATGCGATGTTCGCTGATGTGACATACTCTAAAATATCTTGGTCAAGGCCCATCGTGTAGGCTCCGAAGCTTTCTCCTAAATCACAGTTCAAATCAACCTGAAACACAGAATCCCTCCAGCCAAAGCAAACAATATGCTTTATGTTATCATTGTTCCGAAATTCGGAACGACTATTCCGAATCTTTGAACTTTGCTTTATTATAATTCAAACCTATCAGTTTGTGAAATCCTTTTGTCAGAAAACCTCCCATGGTCCCAGAAGAAAACCTCCCAAATTAAAAAAAGAGTCCATCTTAGGACTCCTTTTTTATAGTACCCAATGGCGAATCGCTTTAGCGACACCATCCTCAATATTTGTATCCGTGGTCCAATCAGCCGTTTCTTTCACGACGTCTTGCGCATTTCCCATCGCAACACCCAGACCCGCTTCTTTGATCATCGCGATGTCATTGAGGCTGTCACCCATCGACATCACATTCTCCATCGTAAAGCCGAGTTTTTCAGAAACCTTCGCAAGAGCCGCGGCTTTGTTGATGCCCAGCGCGTTGACCTCAATGTTTGTCGGGCTTGAATTGGTGATTTCAAGCTCTTTGTTTTTCCTCAGCTCCTCCAGCACTTCGTTTCGGATGTCGTCATCCTCAATGTCAAAGCCGAATTTGAGCCATTCATGATCCGTAATGTTTTCCGGAAACTCGCCTCTCCATACTTTATTTACGGTAGAAGCCCAGAAATTAGTGTTGTGCTTATTCCGCAAATCCCACATCATTTGAATGTGATCCGTATGGAGCAGCTTGCGTTCCACCAAATTAAAATTCGAATCCCAAATTTCGCTGCCATTTGCCGTGATTAAAAAGGATGACAGCTTCAGCGATTCCGCCAGCTCCCGGCAGGTCATCAGCGTCCGGCCCGTGCTGATAACCACGGACACGCCTTTATCCTCGGCTTCACGAATGGCTTTACGGTTTTCATCGGAGATCAGCTGCTCGTCATTCAGCAGCGTCCCATCCATATCAATTGCGATCAGCTTGATATCTACATCTTCTCTTTGAACAGACATATATGTACCTCTCTTTATCTTTTAATTGTGCATCTTTCTATTCTAATACATTATACCCATCGGAACAAAAAAGCGATTTCACATGTTTGAGGCGTCCTGGTAAGAGGAAAACAAACGGTGAGGTGATCAAAGATGACAGAAAGAAAACAGCAAAACAAACCAAATGAAAATCCTGAACACAACGACTTAACCGATCCAATTCCGAATGAAGAGCTGAAGGAAAACATGAAGGATGAAAAACACAAACGGCAGCAAAGAGATGACTCACAAAGCGAACGGGATTACGATACGAAGTAATAGAACCCCTCACAAATCGTTGTGAAGGGTTTTTTTCATTTTTCGATATAAATGCCGATTTCAGCTTCAGCAACAGGCTGTCCGCCCACTGACGCCTTGGCATGCCCGAACACAAACCCGCGTCGGTTGCGCGTAACTTCAAACGTAAGATCAAGCCGGTCACCGGGCACGGCCGCGCCCAGTTTTTCCGCTTTCTTCACTGAAGACAATAAGCCCAAGCTGTTCTCATCTGTAATCCCTGTAAAAGCCGCGGTTTGCGCAAGTGCTTCAATCACAAGTGAAAACGGCATTTCTGTTTGATTATCAGTGATAAACCAGTCGTTCTCACTGATCAGCTTATAAGCGGCTGCATGTTTGCCGGGCTCGCTTTCCGTCACGCCATCAATAAACAAAAACGGATAGCGATGAGGCAAAAATAATGAGTTCATTCTATTTCTCCTTTTTTGACTATTATATATCAGCCAAAAGCTGAACGATAGGATATAATGGAAAAAACGCAAAGGAGACCGTTATGCCCCCAAAACCGCTCGTCATTCTCACACACGAAATATACGGTGTTAACAGCCATATGAAAAAGATGGCCCGGCTGATAAAAATGGCTGGATATGATGTGGTAACGCCTAACCTTCTCGGGGATGGTGAAGTCTACACATTGCAAGAGGAAAAAACCGCATACGATCAATTTACAAAACACGAACGGCTGAAAACAGGAGAAACCATCATTCAGAGCTTGATCAGGCAAAACACCGGACGGCGCATCTTTGTGGTTGGATTCAGCGCGGGCGCAACGATCGCATGGAAATGCAGCAGTATGCCTGAGGTGAGCGGAGCTGTTTGCTATTACGGTTCCCGGATACGCGCTTCTCTTGACCACATTCCTGCATGCCCGGTCCTATTGTTTTTCCCTTCTTTTGAACCGTCGTTTGACGTTGCCCTTCTCATCAAAAAACTGCGGGAAAAACAGCATCCCCATTTGACGATATATCAATTTGATGCTCTTCACGGCTTTGCCAATCCTGATGCGGTTTATTTTGACAGATCACTCTTCTTCAAAACGCTTTCCATCATAAAAAACGAGGCAGAAAAACCGCCCCGCCCTGATTTATCAAAGTTTTCTTAAACGAGCACAGATTTCATCTGTGACATCAGCCGTTGTGCTTTGTCCGCCAATATCGCGTGTTTTGATGCCGTCAGCTGTTACTTGTTCCATCACGTCGAGAACCTTTGCTCCCAGTTCTTCCTCTCCGAAATGGTCAATCATCAGCTTCGCTGTCCAAATCTGGCCGATTGGATTGGCAAGGCCCTGGCCGGCAATGTCAGGAGCTGAGCCGTGAACCGGTTCGAACATGGATGGATATTTGCCGGACGGGTTGATGTTCGCAGACGGCGCAATGCCGATGCTTCCCATCAGGCTTGAGCTGATGTCGGTTAAAATATCACCGAACAGGTTGCTTGCCACAATGACGTCAAACGTTTCAGGACGCGTCACAAAAAAAGCAGCCAACGCATCAATGTGCTGGGATGACGTGTCAATTACGCTGTAATCCGCAGCAGTCTGTTGAAAGACTTCATCCCAGAACGGCATCGCGTGATAAATTCCATTGGACTTTGTTGCGCTCGTCACATGGCCGCGCCGCTTTTTCGCCAATTCGAAGGCAAAACGCATGACACGCTCTGTCGCTTTTCTCGTGAACACGGCATTCTGGATGGCAATTTCATCATCACCCCTGTGAATGCGACCGCCGATCTCACTGTATTCGCCTTCACTGTTTTCACGAATCACCACGAGGTCAAAATCATTTGGATGCAAAAGCGGTGACATAATGCCCGCCATTTGTTTGGCAGGTCTCATATTAATGGAAAGCTCAAGCTCCCTTCGGATTTTCAGCAGCAGCCCCCATAATGACATATGATCGGGAACCAGCTTTAGATTTCCGACCGCTCCTAAAAAAACCGCTTCAAATTGAGTGAGCGTATGTATTCCGTCTTCAGGCATCATTTCGCCGTGTTCCATATAATAGTCACAGCTCCATGGAAAAGGCGTAAATGAGAATGACAAACCTCCGTGAACTTCGGCTGCTGTATGAAGCACTTTTTCCGCAGCCGCCACAACCTCTATTCCTACTCCGTCTCCGGGTATTGCCGCAATCTCGAATTGTTTCATTGTGTCATTCTCCTCCCCCTATTATCGTAAGCGCTTACTATTATACTAGATTGCAAGATGGCAAAAAAAGCCCGTGACATGCTGTCACGGGTCGGTTATTGGTTGAGTTTCTTTAAAACAATCGCATGCAGCGGTTCATGGGACTGAATGCCGCACACCTCTTGAAGCACGCCGCTGTATCCTTTTTCTTCGATCAGCTCTTGCAGTTCCACCGCTTCAGGATCACCGGTGAAATTGAAGCGCAGTGCCGCGGCGATCCCTTCCGCCAGTGCATTCGGTTCTTTTATTTTCTTTGCAGGACCTACGAGTCTATCATTTTCTCCCAGCTTTCTGAGAGGCGATCTCGCCACGCGGGTCACATCGTCCGTAATGAATGGATTTTCAAAGCGTCCGATGATTTTTTTGATATATTGTTCGTGTTCGGTTTGCTTAAAGCCATACGTTTTGATGAGATAGTCACCGGTTTCAAGCAGCGCCGAGTGAACGACACGGCGGATTTCCGGGTGATCGATTGCTTCTTTTACGGTTTTTAATCCGCGCTGATAGCCGACATAGGCTGTCACTGCGTGGCCGGTATTGACGGTAAACAGCTTGCGTTCGATATACGGCGTTAAATCATCAACAAACAGCGCGCCGTTTATGGCCGGTGTATCTCCTTTAAAGCCTGATTCATCAATGACCCATTCAAAAAACGGTTCAACCGATACTTTGAGCGGATCTTCATGATGCTGAGCCGGCACGATCCGGTCAACAGCCGAATTCGGAAAACCGACCGTTTCACTGATGGACTTTTGCTCCGCTTCCGTTAAATGGCTGTATATCTCTTTCTTCAGGAAGCTGCTGCCGCCGATCATATTTTCGCAGGCAATGATATTCAGTATGTTTGCAGCTTTTCTTCGTCTTAAACCTTCTGCGATAGACGGAGCAATCAGCTTCAGCACATTCGGGCCGACCGCTGTTGTGATGAGCGACGCTTCATTAATCAGCCGATACAGCTCCTCCGTCTGGCTCCCGCTGTTAATGGCGCTGACCGGGCCGATGACCTCTGATGAGTGGCCCTCTTCTGCCAGCTCCACTGTGTATTCCCGTTTTTCATTAAGGAGGCTGACCATCGTATCGTTCACATCCGCAAACACCACATCATAACCGGAGTGGTGAAGCAGCGCGCCGATAAACCCTCTTCCGATATTTCCCGCACCGAAATGTATGACGATCATGTCAGTTCACCTCGTTGAAAATGGCGATCAAATCTTCTTCGCTTTTAGCAGAGATCAGGCGTTCAATGTTTTCTTCTTCTGAGCAAATGATGGCGATGTTAGACAACATGTCTAAATGTTCATTATTTTTGCCCGCAATGCCGAATACCACTTTTGCCGTGTTGCCTGCGCCGTACTCGACACCGTCTGGAATCTGTATGATTGAGATTCCAGAGTGAAGCACCTCGCTTTTCGCCTCTTCTGTGCCGTGTGGTATGGCTATGAAATTGCCCATAAAAGTAGATGATGTTTCTTCACGTTCAAACATTTTGCCAATGTAATCTTCTGTCACATAGCCGTTGTCAATTAGCGTCTGGCCTGCCATTTTGATGGCTTCTTCCTTTGATGATGCCGTTTGATTGAGTTTAATATTTTCCTTTGCGAGTACTTGCATGGGTATCACTCTCTTTCTATGAGATTACTTTTTAAGCTTTTCAAGAAGCTCGTCATATTTCGGACTGTTTAAGAAGTTATCCACTGATATGTGTGTCGCGTTCGGCAGCTTCGCTTTCGCGCGATCTGTTAAATCTTTGTGGGTGATGACAATGTCCGCATCGCTTGGCAGATTGTTAATGGCCGTGTTGGCCACACTGATATCAAGCTCCGCTTTTTTCACTTTGTTTCTTAAAATCGATGCTCCCATCGCGCTTGAGCCCATTCCCGCATCACACGCGAAGATGATTTTGTTTACGCTTTCAGAAGACAGCTCAGACGCTTCCTCAGCTTTCGTTTGCTCCGCTTCTAAAACAGAGGCTGCTTGGCTTTTCTTCCCCTTCATGGACTGCATTTTTTCTGTTGCGGCAGCGAGGTCTTCTTCGCTTGCTTTTGAAGATTTCAGGATCACTGCTGATACGATGAACGAAACAGCTGCTGCGACCAATACACCCGCCAATACGCCGAAGTAGCCGCCTCTTGGCGTCATCGCCATCAATGCGATAATGCTGCCCGGTGACGCTGCTGCGACAAGTCCGGCATTAAAGATCGTGAATGTTAACAGTCCGCTTGCTCCGCCGGCAATGGCCGCCAGAATCAGGGCCGGTTTCATCAAAATGTATGGGAAGTAAATCTCGTGAATCCCGCCGAAGAAATGAATGATCGCCGCTCCGGGAGCCGTTGATTTTGAAGAACCTTTTCCAAAGAACATGTACGCCAGCAAAATGCCGAGCCCTGGCCCAGGGTTTGCTTCCACTAAAAACAGAATCGATTTTCCCGTTTGGGCTGCTTGCTCAATTCCGATTGGACTTAAGATTCCATGGTTAATGGCGTTGTTGAGGAACAACACTTTCGCCGGTTCCACAAAAACGCTGGCTACAGGCAGTAAATTAGCGTGTACAATGACTTCCACACCTGCCGCCAGCAATTTATTTAACGTCAGGACAACCGGACCGATGGCGTAAAACGCGAGAATCGTTAAAGCCGCGCCGACAATCCCCGCCGTAAAGTTGTTGATCAGCATTTCAAAGCCTTGTTTGACTTTATCCTTGAACAATTTATCAGTCTGTTTAATGAGGTATCCGCCAAGCGGCCCCATGATCATCGCACCTAAAAACATTGGAATATCCGACCCGACAATCACCCCGATTGCCGCTGTCGCCCCGACGACTCCGCCGCGGTGATCGTAAATCATTTTTCCGCCTGTATACGCTATCAAAAGCGGCAGTAAATATGTGATCATCGGGCTGACAAGTGTATTCAGCTGTTCATTCGGAACCCATCCCGCCGGAATAAACAGTGCGGTAATGATGCCCCACGCGATAAACGCGCCGATATTCGGCATAATCATTCCGCTCAAATAACTGCCGAAGCGCTGCACTTTCACTTTCATGCCGCCTTGCTGTTCTTGCTGCATATATAAACCCTCCTTGTTGTCGCTGTGAGCTATAAAAATAGATTCAGAGAATTTTGCTTCCCTTTGACTCTATGTTAAAACGCTTACAGTCCCTATACAATTGAAAGTAAAGAGGACTTTGGCACATGGGTGTGACATTTTTTTAAAATTGAAAAGGCTCCTGGTATCAGGAGCCTTTTCTCTTACCTCTATAAATAATGTTGCCGTTTTGAATCACGTACTTTGCGATCATCCGTTCACTTACAATAAAAACAGGATACGCGCACACAAGCGCAAAAACAGCCATCGGGACGTGCTGTACCGCCGGCAGCATTGACCCTGCCGCATCGCGGAGGAGCAGCAACAGATAAATGAGCAGCACGATGACCGCTAGTGACACCAGCATCATCGGAGCTGATACTTTATATTCATAAAGCCGTTCCCGGCAGTGTCCGCAGCGAAATTGGCAAGGCACATTGGATGATCTGACCATGTCGCCTGTCAAAGGTTTGCCGCAATTGGGGCATAGAGTTTCTTTCATAGGGTATTCCTCACTTTCCATTCCATATGTCTATTATACCAGAGTCCCTTCTGTTTCGTTTTGTTGCTGTTCAACACATTTTCACATTTTTTATCATCAGCTTACTTGTCTCTGTCTCTAAAATCCTCTACGCTTAAATAGATCTTAATGGAGGGGATGTATGAATGCTTCCGATTAATAGACAGCAACACATACTGAAGTGGCTGAAAGAAGAAGGCGCGCTCAAAATTACTGATATCAGCGCACGGTTCGGCGTTTCGGAAATGACGGTATACAGAGATGTCAATCAGCTCGTACAGTCAAATCAGGTCATCAAAACGGCCGGCGGCATCACACTCCCAGCCCGAACACCTCAAGCGGATCATATGTGCAGCTATTGCCTAAAACCGGTCAATCAGGTCCATTCGGTTCAGCTGATTACGGTAAACCAAGACATTGAACAGCTGTGCTGCGCACATTGTGCGTTTTTGCGTTACGCAGATAAAACGGAAGAGATTTCACACTTGATTTGCCGAGATTTTCTGTTACACACAACCGTCAGTGCCGGATCGGCTTATTTTGTGGTAAATGCTGAATTAAACCTGCACTGCTGCCAGCCGCAGGCGATTCCGTTTGCGACACTCGATCATGCCGAACGGTTTCAAAAAGGATTCGGCGGAGCCATCCGCACCTTCGATCAGGCGCTGGAAGATATGCTTCAGGATAGAAAAAAGCGCTGCACCTGCACCAAGAAATAAACACAACATATACAGCGGAAGGTGGTGTCTGAGTGATGAAGCGAAACAGATGGTGGATCTTCTTTCTGCTTTTTCTTGTTTTCCTGCCGAAAACAAGCTTTGCTCACGCCTATATCGTCAAATCTTCACCTAGTGAAAACAGCGAATTAAAAAGCGCCCCTGCACATGCAGAAATCGAATTTAATGAACCGGTAGAAGAAGGGTTTCATTACATTAAAGTCTATAATTCAAACGGCGAACGGGTGGATAACGGCAAGACTGAAATCAAAAAAGATAACAATCACATCATGACAGTGAAGCTGAAAAAGAATCTGCCGCATGATGTGTACAGAGCGGAATGGAATGCCGTGTCCGCGGACGGGCATCCGGTCTCCGGCGTCATACCGTTCAGCATCGGGAAAGCGGAAGGCGGATTCAGCAGCCAAAAAGCAGCCGGTTCACCGCTGAACCCCGAAACAGCAGCAGACCGAGCGATGCTGTATACAGCCTTATCTTTGTTTATCGGGACGGTTTTCTTCCATCTCTTCTGGTATAAAGGGGATTCAGAACAACTCGCCAAACGGACGAGACGCATCTTGATCGTCTCGATTACCGCATTGGGCCTGGCGCTTTTGCTTCAGCTTCCGATTCAGACAAAAGCAAACGCGGGCGGCTGGGGCAGCGCCTTCCAGCCGATCTATATCAGAGAGACACTGTTTGAGACAGCAGGCGGCACCATTTGGATCATACAGGCCGCGCTGTTCGTGCTGCTAGCACTGTCTGTGATCCCTGTAATACGAAAAAACCGCTATTCGTCCTTTGGCTATTGGACAGCGCCGCTCATTTTCTTTTTCGGTCTCCTGCTTGCCAAAGCGTTCACCGGACATGCAGCTGTCGTTGAAGAAAAAGCGGTCGGCATTTTGATGGATTTCCTTCATTTATCATCCGCATCCATCTGGGTCGGTGGAATAGGGGCACTCGTTTTGCTGCTCGCAAACGAATGGAAGCAGCCTGACAAAACGCTCGCATGGGAAACGGTAAGCCGCTTCTCGCCGTGGGCACTTACTGCAGTCGGCGTCATTTTGTTTTCAGGTTTGCTTAATGGATTTTTCATCATTCGTTCGATGGATTCACTGTTCCACACAGCGTACGGGCAAGCTCTTTTAGTAAAAAGCGGATTGTTTGTTTTGATGCTGGTCTTAGGCGCGCTTCATTTTCTGCTCACCAGAAAGCAGCGCCGCGCAGGAATCAGCCGGACGGTGAAAGCGGAATGGGCAATCGGCATCGCTGTATTGATCACAGCTGCCGTGTTTACCAGCCTGCCGAGCCCGCCTGAGCCGGTGCCGGAACCGTTCTACCAAACCAAAGCGATTGAGAATGGGCAAAGCGTTTCTCTCAGCATCAGCCCGAACCAGCCCGGCAAAAACGTATTTGAGCTGCGAGTCACCGACCATAACGGCGACCCGGTGAAAAACATCCAGCAAATCACGTTAACCGTTTATAAAACAGGTCTGTCAGGCAGCGAAAACAAAAACGCCTTCCAATTAAAAGAGAAAACAAAAGGCGTCTTCCAGGATGAAAACCTGTCCATTAATGAAAAAGGAAACTGGAAGATCAAAGTCCACGGTTTGACCGGTGACTTTAACGAAATCAATATTATGTTTACAAAAGCCCATTAAAGGAGTGTTTTACATTGTTAAAAAAAATCGCATGTACACTATGTCCAGCTATTGTCGGCTCTCTTTTATTCTTTACGGCCCCTGCCAGCGCACACGTTACTGTAAAGCCTGCTGAATCCGCTGCAGGCTCATGGGAAACCTATACAATGAAAGTTCCTTCTGAAAAAAATCTGCCGACAACAAAGGTTGTCCTCAAAATGCCGAAGGATGTTGAATTCCAGCAGTACGAGCCTATTCCGGGCTGGAAGATATCCACCCAGAAACACGATGATCAATCAGTTTCCGTCACATGGGAGGCGACTGACGGCGGCATTCAGGAAGGACAGTTCCAGCGGTTTACCTTTGTTGCCAAAAACCCTGACAAAGCGGAGGAAGCCGCTTGGGACGCATACCAATATTACAAGGACGGCAGCATTGTCGAATGGACAGGTGACGAGGATGCCGATACGCCTCATTCCATTACAAACATCACTGCTGCAAAACAAGTGACAGATGAGCACGGCGCCACGAAAACGGAAGACGATTCCGAAGACACAGGCTCTTCAGCTCTCGACATCACAGCGATTGTGCTGTCTGCCGCAGCCATTATTTTGTCTGTAGCAGCGCTTGTAAAGAAAAAGCGCGCATAATGAAAAAAGCGATCCAGAAGATATATCTGGGTCGCTTTTTTTGATTTATCCGCGTCCTGCCTGGAAGGAAGGGTATTGTGTCATACCGCCGTCCGCGAATAACGTGATGCCTGTGACGTAGCTGGCTTCCTTCGAAGCAAGCCATACCGCTACTGCGGCGATTTCCTCCGGTTCGCCGATATATCCCATCGGAATCATGCTTTCAACATCCGCTTTCTGTTTAGGGTCAGCGAATTTTTCAGCATTGATTGGCGTGTTGATCGCGCCTGGCCCAATATTATTGACACGAATGCCCTTCGGCGCGTACTCCAGCGCTAATGTTTCCGTCATCAGCTTAATCCCGCCTTTACTAGCCGCATAGTGGACAAATAACGGCCACGGAATCACTTCATGCACACTGGACATGTTGATGACATTTCCCTTGATATCGTTATCTACGAAATATTTAATCGCTTCCCGGCTTCCTAAAAAGGCACCCGTTAAGTTCGTGCTGATGACTTTATCCCAATCCTTCAGCGGCATTTCGTGAGACGCCACAGGATTTTCAAGTCCGGCATTATTTATCATAATATCGAGTGTGCCGAACTCTTTAATCGCAGTTTGTACAATGTTTTTTACATCTTCCTCTTTCGTAACATCTCCTTGGACGATAACGGCTTCACCGCCCGCCTTGATGACCGCTTCTTTGACCTCGTTCGGATTCTGTTTTTCGCTAAAGTAGTTGATCACCACTTTTGCCTGCTCCTTGCCGAAGCGAATGGCCATGGCTTTCCCAAGGCCTGATGCGGCTCCTGTAATGGCGACGACTTTTCCTTTTAAATCCGGATACATATATATCCTCCTCCAATTGTTATGAATTTGTTTTGGCGATTCCTAAAAATATGGCTGCCGCGATAATCAGCGCAATCCCAATCCCAATCCCAATAAGCTGTCGTTTTGATTTCTTTTCACGCAGGATGAATATGCCGCCAAGCGTAGAAATGACAATTCCCATTTGTGAGAGGGAAAAGCTTGTCGCGACGCCGACCTTCGGCTGAGAAATAAACAAAAACATATTTCCTCCTGCCCAGATTAAGCCGGGGAGGATATTTCTGATTGCATATTTGTTAAAGGGTTTGTGTTTATAAGTTAAAGCAAGTCCCCCGATTACCATCCCGATCGCCTGCGGCAAAAGAGCCGACCAGCCAGACACATTAAACAATCTGGCAACGACGACATACACCAAATAACCGAGCGTCGAGACAAGAAGAATCAATATGCCTTTTTTAAAGTTGCTTGGCTCACCCTCTTTCTTGTCTTTCTTATCTTCCAATGATGCGAGAATGATTCCCACGATGATAAAGATCAGAGCGAGAATGCCAAGCGTAATCGCAATCGGTGTAGACCATTCACGAAACACAATCACACCGAACAGTGAGGTTGAAACGAGCTGCATTCCAGTGGAAATCGGCATTGTTTTGGACACACCCATCAATTCAATGCTTTTCAGCTGGTTGCTCTGTCCAAGGGACCAAAATAAGCCGGATACGATGCCGACAATAAAAATGCGCAATGACAGAGCGGGCTGAACAAAAAAATAAATCACGATAGACACAATGAGCGCCCCGATCGTCGTTCCGAGTGTCTGGCTGTACGGCCCGCCGCCTAATTTCACATTGAAGAGAACAATGCTCCCCCAAAACAAAGCCGGGAGAAGAGCCAATAATAAATCCATTGTTGGGGAACCTTCTTTCAAAATGTATTTGCTGTTATTTTGGCTGGAATGGTTGGGTTTATTCGCCGGAAACACAAAAAGAGCTGCCGGAAGATCCGGCAGCTCTTTAGGAGCTTGCATTCTTTTACAAACCAATGGACATATATTTCGTTTCAAGGTACGGCTCAATGCCTTCCGAACCGCCTTCGCGGCCGACGCCGCTTTCTTTCATTCCGCCGAATGGCGCTTGAACCGCTGACGGTCCGCCGTCATTCCAGCCAATAATGCCGTACTCAAGATTCTCGGAAATATAGATGCCGCGGCGGTAGTTTTCTGTGAAGAAGTAAGCAGCCAAGCCGTACGGCGTATCGTTGGCAAGCTGAATCGCTTCATTAATATCAGAAAACGTGATGATCGGTGCAACCGGGCCGAAAGTTTCCTCGTGCATGATATTCATGGACGTATCGACATCGGCGAGCACTGTCGGATTGACAAAGTAGCAGCCTTTGTCATCGTTTCGGTCATACGTGCCCCCTGCAAGAACCTTCGCGCCTTTTTCAACGGCATCATCGATTTGGCTGACGATTTTTTCGAAGCCTCTTTTATTGATAATCGGGCCGACATTGACGCCATCTTCAAGCCCATTTCCGACTTTGAGCTTAGACACTTGCTCGCTTAGTTTCGCGGCAAATTCGTCTTTAATCGACTCGTGAACGATGAGACGGTTTGCACAAACACAAGTCTGTCCGGCGTTTCTGTATTTAGACGCCATCGCCTGTTCAACGGCAAGGTCCATATTTGCATCTTCATCCACAATCAGCGGGGCATGGCCGCCGAGCTCCATAGAGACATGTTTCACGGTGTCCGCACTGTTTTTCATGAGGATTTTCCCTATCGGCGTTGATCCTGTGAAGGTGATTTTGCGGATTTTCGGACTGCTTGTGAAGACATTTCCGATCTCTTCGCCGTCGCCGATCACAACCTGAAGGACGTCCTTCGGAATGCCCGCTTCATATGCGAGGCGCGCAAGCTCATAGGCAGACAGCGGTGTGTCCGGTGCCGGCTTGACAATAAACGTGCAGCCGGCAGCAAGAGCAGGCGCCGCTTTACGTGTAATCATCGCATTCGGGAAATTCCAAGGCGTGATAGCAGCAACAGGGCCGACTGGCTGGCGTGTGACGACAATTCGTTTGCCGGTTGTCGGAGCAGGGACCGTTCTTCCGTACACACGCTTCGCTTCCTCTGCGAACCATTCGATATAGCCTGCGCCGTATAGTACCTCACCGACCGCTTCCTGATACGGTTTTCCGTTTTCCTTTGTAATTAAATCTGCAAGTTCTTCTTTATGTTCAACAATCAGCTCATACCATTTTTTTAAGAGAGACGCTCTTTCATTCGCTGATGTTTTAGACCACGTTTTAAACGCCTGATGTGAACGTTCAATGGCTTCTTCTACTTCTTTGGCTGATTGCTGAGGAATCGTTTTGATCTCCTCGCCCGTAGCCGGGTTGTAGACCGTTAATTGATCTGGCATATTGAACATTCCTTTCTGTTTTATGATTACTTAAAATGATAGCAGACCCAGCCGTTTTCTTTCCAATGATTACGCTCGCAGGCCCGCCTCCAAGATGCTGAGCCCTTCATTCAGAAGGCTGTCTGAGATGACGAGCGGCGTCAGAAAGCGAATGATATTGCCGTTGATTCCCGCTGTCAGCAAAAGCAATCCGTTTTGATTCGCATACGCCGCAATCGCTGCCGCTTTCGCCTTATCAGGCTCTCGCGTGTCGGGTTCCTTGACGATTTCGATGGCCGCCATTGCCCCGAGTCTGCGGATGTCACCGATGAACGGGAATTCTTGTTTCCACTCATACGCCTTCTCTTCAATGATTTTTCCAATTCCTTCAGAACGGTCATTCAATCCTTCTTCTTCAATGATATCCAAGACAGCCAAAGCCGCAGCACACCCGAGCGGGCTGCCTGCATACGTGCCGCCCAGCTCCCCGGGCGCCGCCGCATCAAGCAGTTCCGCACGGCCGATCACACCGCTTAACGGCAAGCCCGCCGCAAGTGATTTAGAAACCGTGATCAGGTCAGGCACTACATCAAAATGCTCAATCGCGAAATAAGCGCCAGTTCTAGCAAAACCCGTTTGAATTTCATCAGCGACAAAGACAATGCCGTGTTCTTTGCAAAATGACGCAACGTGCTGCACAAACCTTTTCGATGGGATAATGAAGCCGCCTTCTCCCTGCACCGGCTCCATCACGACACACGCCACCGTTTCCGGCGCGACAGAAGCGATAAAGAAATCATTAAACGCTTGTATGATCATGTCGTCATAGCTTTCATCACTCATGCCCGCCGGCTTTTGATAATAATAGGGGAACGGTGCTTGATAAACCTCTGAAGCAAAAGGTCCGAATCCGAATTTATAAGGTTTTACCTTACTCGTCATGCTCATCGTCATATTCGTCCGCCCGTGAAACCCTCGTGTAAACGAGACAACCCCTTGGCGCTTTGTATACTTTCTGGCGATTTTCACAGCATTCTCTACCGCTTCCGCCCCCGAGTTCAGAAAGATCGCTTTTTTCTCATAGCTGCCCGGTGCAATGCCGCACAGTTTTTCGGCTAATTCGATATAAGACGGGTACATCATGACATTGAACCCCGGGTGAATGAGCTCCTCCGCCTGCCGCTTTACAGCCTCAACCACCTTCGGATGTGAGTGTCCGACGTTTACCGTTCCGATGGCGCCTGCAAAATCAATAAACCTCCGGCCGTCCAAATCGTACAGCTCAGCCCCCTCTCCTTTGGCCGCCAAACTGCGGTTGCCGTTGCTCACACCTTTTGATACGAATTGATCCCGTTTTTGCTGCCACTGGGCAGTCGTGATGCTTGCTGTTGTTTCACTCATGTGAATCTCCCCCTGTCGCTATTTTCTTATCATTCTGACTTCTTTTTGGTATGATGAAAAGTACCAATTATAACTTTTTGATGGTATCAGAAGGAGACACCGCAAATGGATATCACAATCACACTCGATCGCTCAGAACAAGCCGATTATATCTATCAGCAAATTTATCAAAAGCTGAAAAAAGAAATCCTCAGCCGCAATCTGCTGCCCCACTCGAAGGTTCCCTCCAAACGGGAGCTGGCAGAGAAGCTGAAGGTCAGCGTCAACTCAGTGAATGCAGCCTATCAGCAGCTGCTGGCTGAGGGATATTTATACGCCATTGAGCGAAAGGGTTTTTTCGTGGAGAAGCTGGACATGTTTTCAGCCGAGGAGCACCCTCGGTTTGCACTGCCGGATGATCTGAAAGAGGTTCACCAAGATCAGAGCGATTGGATCTCGTTTTCACACATGAGTGCCGATACAGACCATTTTCCGATCAAAAGCTGGTTTCGCTGCGAGCAAAAAGCGGCCTCCCGCTCATACCGCACGCTCGGTGATATGTCGCATCCGCAAGGGATATATGAAGTGAGAGCGGCCGTTACCAGGCTCATTTCTTTGACGCGGGGTGTAAAATGCCGGCCGGAACAAATCGTTATAGGGGCAGGAACACAGGTGCTCATGCAGCTATTGACTGAGCTTTTGCCCAAGAAAGCGGTGTATGCCATGGAGGAGCCCGGTTACAGGCGCATGTACCAGCTTTTAAAACATGCGGGAAAACAGGTGAAGACCATTATGCTTGATGACAAAGGCATGTCGATTGCTGAAATCAGCAGACAGCAGCCTGATGTGCTGGTAACGACTCCGTCTCATCAATTCCCAACCGGTACAATTATGCCTGTATCCAGAAGAATTCAGCTGCTGAACTGGGCAGCCGAAAAGCCGTACCGTTTTATTATTGAAGACGATTATGATAGTGAATTCACATATGATGTCGATAGTATTCCGGCGCTGCAAAGCCTCGATCGTTTTCAACATGTCATCTATATGGGCACCTTTTCAAAGTCCCTTCTCCCAGGCTTGCGGATCAGCTATATGGTTTTGCCACCGGAGCTATTGCGGACATACAAACAGCGGGGCTATGATTTGCAAACATGCTCGTCGCTTACGCAGCTCGCCCTGCAGGAATTTATCGAATCCGGAGAATATCAGAAGCATATTAAAAAAATGAAGCAGCATTATAAAGAAAAGAGAGAGCGCCTGATCACCGCTTTAGAAACAAAGTTCAGAGGAGAGATTTCCGTAAAAGGGGCAAATGCGGGGCTGCATTTCGTCACCGAATTTCATACAAGCCGCTCCGAACAAGACATTCTCGCACACGCCGCCGGCCAGCAGCTCGAAATCTTCGGAATGAGCCGATTTGACTTGGAGGAAAAAAACAAGCGGCAAACAGGCCGGCCCGCTCTCATTATCGGCTTCGCGCGGCTGAAGGAAGAAGACATTCAGGAGGGTGTCGAGAGGCTTTTCCGTGCTGTTTACGGACATAAAAAAATCCCCGGTACAGGGGATTGATTCACCAGCGATCCTGATCCACATTCAGTATGGCTTCAAGCAGGCCGGGAAACGCCTTTTCAAGGTCTTCAGCACGAAGCGAATAATACCGGCGCTTTCCTTCTATCCGAACTTGAGCGATGCCTGATTCTCTCAGTACTTTAAAATGATGCGACAAGGTCGATTTGGCAACCTGTACATCCGCACAGGTGCCGCATGTTTTTTCTTTCGCTTCAGCTAATTGCTTTACCAGCTCTAAACGAAGCGGATCACTTAGTGCGTGAAGAACCTTTGTCAGCTGCAACGTTTCTGTTTCTGGATGATTTGGAATGTTCATGACACAAATGTATCACACAACAATTAGAATGACAATTTTACTATTTGAGGGTTTTTCCTTTACCTCATTTTGAATACATGTTACAGTTAGTTCGATTAAATTCGAACAATAAAATCAGCATAACGATGGAGGAGATTGACATGATCGTATTACAAGCTTACATCAAAGTAAAACCAGAAAAACGCGAGGAATTTCTGAGCGAGGCACAATCGCTTGTTCAGCACTCAAGAGCTGAGGAAGGCAACGCGCAATACGACCTATTTGAAAAAGTGGGTGAAGAAAATACATTTGTGATGCTTGAGCAATGGAAAGATGAAGCGGCGATGAAATCACACAATGAAACTGCGCATTTCCAAAGATTTGTCGCAAAAGGAAAAGAACTGCTGAGCGCCCCTCTTAATGTTGTCCGCACAGAGCTTAGCGAGTAAGGAAAGGGTGTCCCATATGAATGAAGTCATCAAATCATTAACAGACCACCGCTCGATTCGCAGCTATACGGATCAACCTGTAGCACAGGAACAATTGGACCACATCATTCAAGCGGTGCAAGCAGCCCCCACTTCTATCAACGGGCAGCAAGTGACTGTGATCACAGTGCAGGATAAAGAGCGCAAAAAGAAAATCTCCGAGCTGGCAGGCGGTCAGCCTTGGATTGATCAGGCTCCTGTTTTCTTGCTATTCTGCGCAGACTTCAACCGGGCCAAAATCGCGCTTGAAGATCTGCATGATTTCAATATGGAAATCACAAACGGATTGGAGTCCGTTCTTGTTGGCGCTGTAGACGCTGGTATCGCCCTCGGCACAGCGACAGCAGCGGCCGAATCCCTCGGACTGGGCACGGTTCCGATTGGCGCGGTTCGCGGAAACCCTCAAGAGTTGATCGAACTGCTTGAGCTTCCGAAATACGTGTTCCCTGTTTCCGGCCTTGTCATCGGGCATCCAGCTGACCGTTCAGCGAAAAAACCGCGTCTTCCGCAGGAAGCAGTCAATCATCAGGAAACCTATTTGAATCAAGATGAGCTGACGTCCCACATACAGGCATATGATGAGACGATGTCTGAGTACATGAATGAGCGGACAAACGGAAAAGAAACAAGAAACTGGTCACAGGGCATCGCTTCCTATTATGAGCGCCTGTACTATCCGCATATCCGTGAAATGCTTGAGAAACAAGGATTTAAAGTTGAAAAATAAGCCTCACCCGGCCTGTCGGATTTTCCGGCGGGCCTTTCGATTGTCCGGTTAAAATCCATTGACTTCTATTTAGTTTATTTGGTAAAATTTTTTCATTGTTACTCATTGGTTTTCTGTGAACCAATGGGTTTTCTAATGTTCAAGAAAGAAGGAAGCCATGAGATGCTTGATAAAAAAACAGATATCTTGTTAACTGCGAGAAAGCTTTTTTCAGAAAAGGATTTTACGTCGGTTTCTATGCAGGCGATCGCAGAAGAATGTAAGATGTCAAAAGCTTCGATATATAAGCTGTTTCAGTCTAAGGAAGATCTGCTTTTAGAGCTGCTGTCATTTAACCAGAAGCAAATGGTGGCCGCGGCCTCAAGACTTCAGGAAAATACCTCGCTGACACCGGAGGAGCGTTTGATGCAAAAGGTCAAAATGGAGCTGGAAGGCTTCAGGCGGAACCAGCAGTTTTTCAATATGCTGACCTACGGGAACCCTAAGCTGCATAATAACCGAGTCAAACAGCATATCCATCAGACAAGATCAACGATTATTTGCTGGCACCGCGATTCGCTGATCCAGGCGTATGGAGAAACCATTCTCCCGTTTGTGTGGGATTTAGTCATCATTCTTCACGGCATGATGCGCGAGTTTGTCATGCTGATCAAAATAGAGGAAAAACCGCTTGAGCTTGACCCGATCGCAGCGTTTATCATCAGCACCCTCAATCAGCTTGTCAAAAACAAGGAAACCCGGCAGTCTCTCCTTCCTCCTGAAGCCATCGAGCTTTATATTCATTCAGCATCCTCCTACAAGCCAAAGGATAAATCAGCCCTGTTGTCGGAAAGCCTGAAGGAATTACACCAAGGCATCTCTTCCCTGCCCGCTGCGGACTTTGACGTAGATGAACTGACATCCGCAGCCGCTATGCTGGAGGAAGAAGCGAAGAAGAAAGAACCCCGCGCTTTTTTGCTCAAATCACTGATTGGCTATCTGGAACAAACCGGTGTTTTAACACAGCCCGTTTCGATGTTAAAAACACTGTTAATTACTTAGAGAAAAGAAGGGATATGTATTGGATAAAAGTATTGCACCAAAACCTTTTAATCGTTCTATCATTGTCGGCATTTTATTAGCCGGGGCGTTTGTCGCGATTTTGAATCAGACGCTGTTAATTACCGCGCTTCCCCATATTATGAGGGATTTCAATGTAGATGCCAACCAAGCGCAATGGCTGACAACTTCATTTATGTTAACCAATGGGATTTTAATTCCGATTACGGCATTTTTAATTGAAAAATTTACGAGCAGGACGCTGCTCATCATAGCAATGAGCATTTTCACTGCCGGAACAGTCGTCGGAGCGTTCGCGCCGAACTTCCCGGTTCTGCTGACAGCGCGTATCATTCAAGCAGCCGGTGCCGGTATTATGATGCCGCTCATGCAGACCGTATTCCTGACGATCTTTCCGATTGAAAAGCGTGGCCAGGCTATGGGTATGGTCGGATTGGTCATCTCGTTCGCGCCTGCAATCGGGCCGACTCTTTCCGGATGGGCAGTCGAAGCTTTCTCTTGGAGATCTCTATTCTATATCATTCTTCCGTTTGCTGTGATTGATTTAATTCTTGCCAGCATCCTGATGAAGAACGTGACGACTTTAAGAAAAACACAGATTGATATTTTATCAGTGATCCTATCGACATTTGGATTCGGCGGGCTTCTGTACGGCTTCTCAAGCGTTGGATCTTATGGCTGGACCAGTTCAACTGTCTTGATTTCACTGCTGGTGGGTGCTGTCGCACTTATTTTATTTATTACTAGACAAATGAAACTTGAAAAACCGATGCTGGAATTCCGCGTCTTTACGTTTGGCGTTTTCAGCTTAACAACACTGCTTGGAACGCTTGTCTTCGCACTATTGATCGGTACGGAAACCATCCTGCCGCTTTATACACAAAACGTCAGAGACGTCACAGCTTTTGATACAGGACTCATGCTTCTTCCGGGAGCCATTGTGATGGGCTTCATGTCACCGATCATCGGCAGAATCTTTGACCGTGTCGGCGGAAGAGGGCTGGCAATCGCCGGTTTCTGCATCATCTTCCTGACATCGCTGCCGTTTATGCAGCTGACCGACCATACGTCACTCGCTTGGATTGTCGTTTTATACACTGTTCGTCTTTTAGGTACCGCCATGATCATGATGCCAGTGACGACAGCCGGAATCAATGCGCTGCCGCGCCATCTGATCCCGCATGGAACAGCGATGAACAACACGATTCGCCAAGTGGGCGGCTCGATCGGAACCGCTCTATTGGTATCCGTCATGAGCAACCAGGCGGCACAAGCAGGTACGGAAAATGTGAAACACGCCGCCCTGCACGGCATGAACGCCGCATTTCTCGTGGCAGCCTGCATCGCACTAGCCGGCTTCCTTCTCTCATTCACATTAAAGAAACCTCAGCGCCCTGCCGAACAGCAGGCGGCACGCTGATCACATAAAAAGGCCCCCGCTTTTTAGCGGAGGCCCTTTTGTTTACTTCTCTAAACCGTCTTTTACTTCTTTAATCATTTGCGTCATAGACTCAAGTCCGCCTCCAGATAAGTACCAAGTAGCAGAATCAAGGTAGACGACATGATCATTTTTTACTGCGTTTACGTTTTTCACGTAATCATTTTCAACGACTTGCTTTGTAGATGATGTTTCTCCGATTGCTGTACCGCGGTCAATGACAAACAGGTAATCCGGGTTTGTTTTTGAAATGTACTCGTAAGAAACACTTTGTCCATGAGTAGAGGCTTTGATGTTTTTATCAGCCGGTGTCACGCCGAATACGTCATGGATCAGGCCGTATCTTGATTTAGAACCAAAGGCGCTGATTTTGCCGTCGTTCGCCATGATGACGAGACCGTTTTTGTTCAGCTTTTCAGCTGTTTTCTTAAGATCCGCAATTGAGTTATCAATTGTTGCGAGTTCGTCTTTCACTTCATCTTCTTTATCAAAGATCTTGCCGATTGTTTCTGCGTCTGACTTAAATGACTCCATGTACTTCGCTGTGTCCACGCCAAGGTAAATCGTCGGCGCGATTTTAGAGAATTCTTTGTAAGACTCAGATTGTCTTCCTGAAATAATGATCAGATCAGGGTCTATTTCAGCCACTTTTTCAAAATCCGGCTCTTTTAAGCTTCCGACATCTGCATATTTGTCATCTTTGAATTGGGACAGATATTTAGGAAGGGCTTGTTTCGGCAGGCCTGCCACTTTATCATCAAGGCCGAGTTTATCTAGCGTATCTAAGCTTCCAAAATCAAACACGACTACTTTTTTAGGGTTTTTTGGCACTTTTGTGCCGTCTTTGTCCAGCAGGTGCTTCACTGTGATTTGTTCATTCTTTGAATCAGAACCTTTGCTGCTGCTTGCGCTTTGGTTTCCGCATGCAGAAATGACAACTGCCGTCACCAAAGCGATGAATAATAATGCAAACTTTTTCATGCTCTTCACCTCTTCTATATATTAAGAAAAATAAACACCTATTCTTTGATGATCAATCGTCTGAATCGGGATGGTCATATCGTAGATTTCTTCAAGCACAGAGGTTTCAATAATCTCCTCGGGCGGCCCCTCTTTTACGATTCGGCCGTTTTTCAAGGCAACGATATGATCGGAGTAGACAGATGCGAAGTTGATATCATGAATAACGATCACGATTGTTTTTCCAAGCTCCTCCACCAGCCGTTTCAGCAGTTTCATAATTTCAACTGAATGTTTCATATCCAGATTGTTCAGCGGCTCATCCAGAAAAATATAATCGGTGTCCTGGGCAATGACCATTGCGATAAATGCCCTTTGGCACTGTCCGCCGCTCAGCTGATCCAAGTATTTGTCCTGAATGTCTTCCAGTTTCATATAGCCGAGCGCCTGGTTGATATGACCCCAGTCTTCTTCTGTCAGCCGGCCTTGTGAGTAAGGAAATCTGCCGAAGCTGACGAGATCTTTGATGGTGAGCCTGATATTGATTTGGTTCGCCTGCTTCAAAATGCTCATTTTTTTAGCAAGCTCTTTGCTGTCGCATGATCCAATCTCTTGGCCGTCTATGAAAATCTCGCCGGAATCTTTTTTGATCAGGCGGCTCATTATAGACAGCAGCGTGCTTTTGCCGGCGCCGTTTGGACCGATAAACGAGGTAATTTTGCCCTTTTGAATCGTGACTGACGTCTCTTCAAGGACCACTTTCCCGCCATATTGTTTGCTTACATTTTTGACCTCTACCATGATTTATTCTCCTTTAACAGCAAGTAGATAAAATAAATCCCGCCGGCAAAATTGATAATGACGCTCAGCGTCGTTGAAAAGGTAAACACTTTCTCAACTACAAACTGTCCTCCCACCAGCGCAATGATGCTGATGAAGACGGAGCCTGCGATTAAGTATGAATGCTTATATGTATTCAGGAATTCTCTCGCCAGGTTGACGACAAGAAGGCCTAAAAACATAATCGGCCCGACTAGCGCTGTTGAAACAGAAACAAGGATCGCAACCACGACCAGCATCTGCTTCACCACTTTGTCGTAGTCAATGCCCAAATTCACGGCGTGCTCGCGCCCAAGCGACAGCACGTCAAAAAACTTCGTGAAACGCCAGACGTAAACGCCTGTCAGCAGGAAGATGATGAACGCGAGCCATAACAAATCCGTATTGATGTTGTTAAAGCTGGCAAACATCTTGTCCTGCACCACTTGAAACTCATTCGGATCAATCAGCATCTGCATAAAAGAAGACAGGCTGCCAAACAGTGTGCCAAACACGATTCCAACGAGCAGAAGGAAAAAGATATTTCTCCCCTCTCCCTTAAACATGAGCTGATAAAGAACAAGGGAAAACAGTATCATCAGCAGAACAGAGATGATAAAGTTTATGTTTTTATTCATGATGACCATATTGGCAGAACCAAACAAAAAGATAATGCCGGTCTGAATCAGCATGTAGAGAGAATCTAGGCCTAAGATGCCCGGCGTCAGAATGCGGTTGTTCGTAATCGTTTGAAAGATCATCGTCGAAAACGCAATCGCTCCCCCCGTCAGCACAATGGCGGCGACCTTTTTGATTCTTCTCGGCAGGGTGTAATCCCAATTGCCTATGTCATAAAATAAAAACAAGCCGATACATACAATGGATAAACCAACGAGCAACGCAATTTTCATCTGGTTACGCATACGCTTTTCTCCTTAACAGCATAAACAGGAAAATGCCGCTGCCGATGATTCCGACCATCAAGCCAATCGAGATTTCATAAGGGAAGATAATGATTCTGCCCAATATATCACAAAACAGCACAAAAACCGCTCCCAGCAGCGCCGTGTGTGGCAGGCTGTTCTTCAAATTGTCTCCTCTGTAAATCGATACAATATTCGGGATGATTAAACCGAGAAACGGAAGCATACCGACAGTCAAAATGACAAGAGACGTGATCAAGGACACGATCATGAGCCCGATGTTCACAACCCGCTTGTACTTCAGGCCGAGGTTGACAGAAAAGCTTTCTCCCATACCGGCCACTGTAAATTTATCCGCATAGAAATAGGCAATGATGACGAGCGGAATACTCAGATAAAGAAGCTCGTATCGTCCTTTCACGACTAAAGAGAAGTCTCCCTGGAGCCATGATGACACATTCTGGATCAAGTCATATTTATATGCGATAAATGTCGCGATGGAACTGACGATATTCCCGAGCATTAAACCGACAAGCGGAATAAAGATGGTGTCGTTAAACTTGATTCTTGCAAGGATTTTCATAAAAAGAAAATTTCCTGCAAGGGCAAAGACAAACGCGATCAGCATTTTGATTAAAGGACTGGCGGATGTAAACAGCATTAAAGAAATTAAAATGCCGAGCCTCGCCCAATCCACCGTGCCCGCAGTTGTCGGTGACACGAATTTGTTTCTGCTGATCTGCTGCATAATCAAACCGCAGATGCTCATGCTTAAACCCGCGATAATGATGCTGATCAATCGCGGCAAACGGCTTGCAAACAGCGTTGACGCCTCTTGTTTGCTTAAATCAAAGAGATCAAGCGGCGACAGATCTTCTACGCCGATAAATACAGATGTGACTGCTAATATGATAAGTAGAATAAATAAGTAACGTAGCTTCATGCTGCCTCCTCACATCCTTACAGCAAAAAGAACGTATCTCCTACTCCGCAAGGACTCAAAACAATATGGCCATATAGTAATTGATTATCATTATCATTTACATATTACCATTTTTCTAGTGTTAGTCAATATTCTTTCAAAATATTAACCTAGTCATGTATTTAATTTTACTAATCATTCTAATCATTTTCCATCCCAAATCGTTAGGTTGTTTACCATATTTATCTTCAAAACGCATGCATACAGGTAGTTTACCTGACATAATTCCTCACGGAAAATACAAATGTTCACTCCAGAAAGAAATTACCCCTTGATTTACAGGTCTGAAAGAGAGATAATAAATACTAAATTTGTGTGAAAATTTTAAACATTAGGAGATGTAAACATGAAGGTCGTTAAATTCGGAGGCAGCTCACTCGCTTCAGGCGCCCAGCTTGAAAAGGTGTTTGACATCGTAACCTCAGACCCGGCACGGAAAGCTGTAGTCGTTTCAGCTCCGGGAAAACGCTATGCTGAGGATACGAAAGTGACTGATCTCTTAATCTCATGTGCAGAACAATATTTGGCATCAGGCAGCTCCCCTGAACTGGCAGAAGCTGTTGTGGAACGGTATGCCCTCATCGCAAATGAGCTTCAGCTGGAGCAAAGCATTATCGAAACAATCCGCGATGATCTGTTTACGCTTTTAGAAGGAGATAAAAGCAATCCTGAGCAATATCTTGATGCAGTCAAAGCCAGCGGGGAGGATAACAACGCCAAGCTGATCGCCGCCTATTTCCGCCATAAAGGCGTCAAAGCGGAATATGTCAACCCGAAGGATGCCGGCCTTTTTGTGACACATGAACCCGGCAACGCGCAAGTTCTTCCTGAATCCTATCAAAACCTCTATCGTCTTCGGGAACGTGACAGCCTCATTATTTTTCCCGGTTTTTTCGGATTCAGCAAGGATGGCGATGTGATCACATTCTCACGGAGCGGTTCTGATATTACCGGTTCCATTCTCGCCAACGGACTTCAAGCTGATTTGTACGAAAACTTTACAGACGTGGACGCTGTGTACTCTGTCAATCCGTCCTTCGTTGAGAATCCAAAGGAAATCAGCGAACTGACATACAGAGAGATGCGGGAGCTGTCCTATGCGGGCTTTTCAGTTTTTCATGATGAAGCGCTCATTCCGGCGTTCAGAGCGGGGATTCCCGTACAAATCAAAAATACGAACAACCCGTCAGCCCAAGGCACCCGCGTCGCAAGCAAGCGGGATAACACAAACGGTCCTGTCGTCGGCATTGCCAGCGATACCGGCTTTTGCAGCATTTATATCAGCAAATATTTAATGAACAGAGAAATCGGATTTGGCCGCAGAGCCCTTCAAATTCTGGAGGAGCATGGTTTGACGTATGAGCATGTTCCATCGGGAATTGATGACATGACCATCATCTTACGGGAGGGTCAAATGGATGCCGTCACTGAACGCAGCGTGATCAAACAGATTCAAGAGGAGCTGCACGCTGACGAAGTGATTGTCGAGCATCATCTCGCACTGATTATGGTTGTTGGAGAAGCGATGCGCCACAATGTCGGCACAACGGCAAGAGCGGCCAAGGCATTATCAGAGGCAAAAGTGAATATCGAAATGATCAATCAGGGATCATCTGAAGTAAGCATGATGTTCGGCGTAAAAGAAGCCGAAGAAAGAAAAGCCGTTCAAGCGTTATATCATGAATTTTTCGCGGGCGTACTGATCTCTTAATTACATAAATAGCGGGCGCAAACGCCTGCTATTTTTTTATGCCCATTTGGCTCATAGCTGTGTCCATTTTTCTCTTGTCCTCTAATGGCCCTGACAAACGGATCTGTTCTGCATATCTTATAGTATCCATTATAGGGAGGTGAAGCCTTATGTCAGGATACACTGGCGGCGGCGGTTACAATAATTCATTCGCTTTAATCGTTGTATTGTTTATTCTTTTGATTATTGTTGGAGCGGCTTATGTAGGCGGCGGCTTCTACTAAACCTTTTTCACTTACCTCGTATGGCGCCGTAAGACAAATTAATCTTACGGCGTTTTTGTTTTTTATATGGTCCATACCCAATCCTCTGTGATCATTCAGCATATGATAATGTAATCTCACAAGGAGGTGGCACAAGATGTCAGGTTATGGAGGAAACTCATTTACTTTGATCGTTGTGTTATTTATCCTCTTGATTATTGTGGGTACTGCATTTTATAACGGGGGATACTAAGAAAAATATTCTCCGGTGAAGAGCAGCGCCGAAAGATACATGTCTTGCGGCGCTGTTTCTGTAAAAAACCCCTTCTCACTAATGAGAAGGGGCTGGTTCTTACGTCATTCCTCTTTCCGCCACATGAAAGTCGAGTGCTTCCACGTTAGCAGAGACGCCAGCCGCTGTAAAAATCGCAGCCGCGGCTAAACAAATAACAAACAACTTAGATTTCAATTTCATACAAACCTTCACTCCTTTGTATTTGTTTTCTTGCCTCTTCAACTTTTAGAAAGTAGGAAGCAGACAGTTTAAACCATTTCTGTTCATAGTAATATTTTGCTACTTCTAGGGCTAAATCCTCTATATCAGCGTACATATTTTTATTTTTTAAGTATTGGAAACATCGTTCGATTCCTATTTCATTGGGCTGATCCTGATATAGGGATTTCAAAAATTCGAATTTTACCGCGTAATCTGCATCGTCTGTTTCTTTAGCATATTCATAGCCCCGCTTGTGATATTCCGAAGCTTTATCATGTTTTCCCCGTTTATAATAAATCAGGGTGATTAAAAAATAGGCTTGCGGCAGTGAATTGATAATCCGGCTGCTTTCAAACGTGGAGACCGCTTTTTCAAAGTAGTCAATAGCAGGGTCGAGAATGTCTTGATTGTAATAGCATAGTCCGAGATTGTAGTACGCTCTTCCGACCAGCTGGGCTTTTTGTTCTGCTTCGGCCATATCGAGCGCCAATTTAAAATGGCTTGCGGCTTGTTCAAAATTCCTTTCATCCATCAGGTTAACCCCGTAGACGAAATGGCATTGAATGATTCTCACATTATAGGTTTCCTGCTCCACATAAATTTCATAGGCGTTTTTTATATTGATCAGTGAAAAGTACGTTTGCTTCATATAATAATAAGCTTCCGCGATTTTAAAATAGAATTCAGCCCGTTCAATATGGTCTGCGACAAAGGAGAGCTTCTTTTCCGCCTGTTTATAGTATGTAATGGCAGAAATAAATTCCCGCTTATCAAACTCATACATCCCGCGGAAAAAATTCACATAGTAGTCGAGCAACCCTTTGAGATCCGCCTGGTTGCTGTCGATGTTTCTTGATAATTCAGACAGGCTTGGCTGGTCCTCGATATTTAATTTCTCTAACGGCTCAAGATAATCAAGCATAAGCTGGTGGCGAAATTCCATTAGTGAATAATAGAGCAGCAAGTTGGAATCATGCTGCATGTGTTTCAGTTCCTGCTGGATTTCAGCTTTTAACACTTCGGCATCCGGCACGCTGAATGTGCGGATATATTTGTACCACTCGTTAATTTTTTGACCGACCGCTGAAGAAGGAATTACCCCGCTCTTCATTCCTTCACCCTCTCCCATCAAAAACTGTTTATGTCATATTTTATCATGTTTACAGACCGTCCCAACCCGAAAAACACGCAATCTTTGTTTCGGGAGCACGCAATAAACCGAAGTGATACGCAAAAAAGGCGGTTGCACCTCATGATGCCGCCGCCCTGTATGTTATGGCTGTTTTGCCGTTAAAGGAAGGCGGATGATGAATGTTGTGCCTTTTCCTTCCTCACTCTTGATTTCTACTGTGCCCTGATGCATTTCAACGAGCTGCTTGACGATGGAGAGACCGAGTCCGTATTCCCCGTATGCCGTGTTCGTTCTTGAAATATCAGCTTTGTAGAACCGCTCCCAAATATGCTCAATATCCTCTTTTGAGATGCCGACTCCTGTATCTTCAATTTCGATAATCGTCTCTTTATATCCTTCTATTCCGCGTAGCCAAATGTTACCGTTTTGCGTAAATTGGATGCTGTTTTTTGTCATGTTGACGAGGATTTGAATGAGTCGGTCGTAATCGGCGTGAACGATGACGTGATCCTCTACCTGAATCGTCAGCTTGTTTTGCTTTTCTTCCGCCTGCTGTTCCAAGTGCTCTTTCACAATTTCAAAAACCTCAATCAGTGGAACATCGAGCTTGTTCAAGGTAATTTGCTGGGATCTGATTTTTTCATAATCCAGATTTTCTTTGACGAGCCGCAGCATGCGCTTTGTTTCCTCACTGATGAGCGAGAAGCATTTTTCCTTCTTATCATCAGGAATCGTATGGCTGTTCAGTCCTTCAACCAAGCCGTTAATCGTCGTCAGCGGTGTTTTTAATTCGTGTGATACATCAGCGATAAACTGCCTTCTCCGCTTCTCAAGGCGGTCGATTTCATCCCTTGATTGCTTTAATTTTTTCGCCATGATCGTAAAATCAGACGCCAGCACGCCGATTTCGTCCCCGTAGCTGCTTTCCAAGTGAATGTCATAATCACCGGAAGCCACTTTATCCGTTGCTTCTCTCAGCTTTTCAATCCGTTTCACATGGAATTTCGATAGCAGCCAGCTAACGAGAATGGAAATGGCAAGCGTGCTGATCACGGCATAAAACATGTAGAGATTAACTTGATTGACCATCTGTTCAACACCGCTGATCGGAGAAACCAGCACAACCGCGCCTTTAAATTCATTCTGAATCATGATTGGCTGTGCAACTAGTGAAACTTCTTCATTAAAGCGGCCATCCGATCGAATCATGACAGTCTGCCCTTTTTTCAGCTTAGACCATTCTTCTTTTTTCAGTTTATCCCTTGGCGGGAACCCTTCAGGAAGAAAATAAGGCTGCTGTTTTTCATCAAAGAGGAGAAACTTTGTCTTTCTCGTGCCCAGTATATCCTGATACGGGTACAGCCTGTGCATATCAATCTGGCCGCCTTGGAATTCGTTTGCGATCTGCACCGCATATGACGTCAATTCCTCTACTTTGTTTTGATAGGCAAACTCTTTCACAAAGTGGGAAAAGAGAGAAATGATAATGACAAACGCTAAAATTAAAATACTGATATGGCTCAGCAGCAGCTGATATAAATATTTAATCTTCATCAAATTTATACCCTACTCCCCACACCGTATACAGGAAAGGCTTGTCCTCGCTGGAAAGCTTTTTCCGCAGCCGTTTAATATGAACGTCGACAGTTCGCTCATCTCCGTAGAACTGATAGCCCCAAACCTGCTCAAGCAGCTGTTCTCTGGAGAATACCTGCCGCGGATTTTGGACCAGGTAATAAAGCAGATCGAATTCCTTCGGCGTGAGGTTTTCCACAGGCTCTCCGTTTAAGAATACTTCTCTCGTCTTCTTATTAATTGTAAAACATTCAGATTCGATCATATCATCATCCATAACCGCCTTGCCTGTCGCCTGATATCTTCTGATAACGGCTTTGATGCGGGCAACCAACGTCAGCGGACTGAACGGCTTCGTGACATAATCGTCCGCTCCCATCTCAAAACCGATAACCTGATCTGATTCAGTGTCTTTGGCAGTCAGCATGATAATCGGCACCGTGCTTGTCTCTCTTATTTTTCTGCAGATGGTCACGCCGTCCATAGAGGGAAGCATAATGTCCAAAATGATCAGATCCCAATTATCCTCCGCAAAACGCTGGTACCCCTCTAACCCGTCATGAACGAATTCCGCTTCAAAACCTTCCTTAAAAAAGAACATCTCCGTCATCGTACATACACTAATGTTATCTTCTATCATTAATATTTTCATTGTATCCTCCGGTTGTTTTGATGCTTTTCTATATCATAGCACCATTTTATACAGAAGGTTTTGTGTTTCACATTTGTTAGTTTTTATTTAACCAACTAGCAATACATTGTTCATAGTTTTTTCATACCTTAGGACTACTATTAATTTAACAGCAAGCGGGCCCGCTCCATAGGCGGCCTTATCAATAAAAATACCTATACGGAGGAACATACATGAACTTTATCAAACGGGCCTTTTGGAATATGAAGGCGAAAAAGGGAAAAACGTTATTGCAATTATTTGTGTTTACAGTCATATGTGTCTTTGTTCTGTCAGGCCTCACCATTCAGTCGGCAGCACAAAAATCAAGCGAACTGGCCAGACAGGAGCTCGGCGGAAGCGTGACGCTCCAGGTGGACCGCCAAAAGCAAATGGAAAAACAGCAGGACAGCGGAGAAAAGCGCAGTTTCGAATCAACACTGATCAAAGTGTCTGATGCGAATAAGCTTGCAGCACTTGATCATGTGAAGAGCTACAACTACATCACGTCTGCTTCAGCCAACGCGGGAAACTTTGATGCGATTGAAAGCTCTAGTTCAAGTGATTCCAGTTCAAGCAGTTCAAGCACAAATACGAAAAACAGCCAAGGCGGCGGACAAGGCGGACCGCAAATGGTTCAAGCCGATCTTTCGATTGAAGGTGTCATCAGCACAGCGTTAGTCGATGATTTCTCTGACGGAGATTCAAAAATCACAGACGGACGCGCGATTACAAAATCAGACGTCGGCAAAAAAGTAACAGTGATTAATGAAACATTAGCGGAAGAAAATGATTTAAGCGTAGGCGATTCGATCACAATTGAATCAGCAACGGATGAAGATACAACGGTGAAGCTGAAGATTGTCGGTATCTATAAAACAACGTCTTCAGGCGACGACCAAGCCCAGAATTTCTCTTTTTTAAATCCTTACAACAAGCTGTACACACCTTACACAACAACAGCGGCGCTGAAAGGTGACGACTATAAAAACACAATTGACTCAGCTGTTTACTATATGGACGATGCGAAAAATATGGATAATTTCGTAAAAGCAGCGAAGAAAACATCAATTGATTTCGATACGTACACACTGAATACAAACGACCAGCTTTACCAGCAAATGGTCGGTCCGATTGAAAATGTGGCTTCATTCTCTAAAAACGTCGTGTACCTTGTATCAGCGGCTGGCGCGGTCATTCTCGGCCTGATTGTTATGATGTCAATCAGAGAACGAAAATATGAGATGGGCGTTTTAATGGCCATCGGTGAAAAACGCTGGAAATTGATCGGACAGTTCTTAGCTGAGATTTTGATCGTGGCCGTTATCGCCATCGGTCTTGCATCAGTGACGGGAAATCTAGTCGCAAACCAGCTCGGAAATCAGCTTTTATCCCAGCAGGTCAGCTCATCAACTGATTCAACGCAAAACGCAAGCGCACAAAGCGGACAAATGCCTGGCGGCGGCATGGGCGGAATGTTCGGCCACAGCTCAGCAAACACGAATGTCATTGATTCACTGAACGTCGCGGTTTCTATGAACGACATGCTTGTTCTTGGCGGAATCGGCAACTTAATCGCCATCATCGCAACATTGCTGCCGTCTATTTCAGTACTGCGGCTCCATCCAAAAACGATATTGACAAAACAGGAATAGAAAGAGGCGAAACCTATGAGCTTATTAGAATTTCAACAAGTCGGCTACTGGTATAAAGACAAGAGCCAACCATTGTTTCAGGATATCAACATCAGCTTTCAAAAAGGAAAATTCTACACGATCGTCGGCACATCAGGGACAGGAAAAACCACTTTCCTGTCTCTGGCAGGCGGACTTGACGCACCAAAAGAAGGAACGATTCTTTACGGCGGAAAAGCTGTTTCCAAAATCGGCTTAACAAATTTCAGAAATCAATATGTATCAATTGTCTTTCAGGCGTACAACCTGCTCCCATATATGACGGCTCTTCAAAACGTCACAACCGCCATGGAAATCACAGGTTCTAAAGAAAAGAACAAAGAAGCGTACGCGCTGGAAATGCTTCAGAAGGTCGGCATCAATGAAAAACAAGCCCGGCAAAAAGTGCTGACACTGAGCGGCGGACAGCAGCAGCGGGTTTCAATTACAAGGGCTTTCTGCTGTGACACGGATCTCATCGCAGCCGATGAACCGACAGGGAACCTTGATGAGGATACATCAAAAGAAATTGTGCGGCTCTTTCAAGATCTGGCGCACAAGGAAAATAAATGCGTCATCATGGTGACGCACGATGAGCAAATTGCGAAAGTATCGGACATCAACATCAGGCTTTCAAGAGGAAGCTTTACTGTGAAGGAAAACGTCGCAGTCGTATAACAAAACGCGCCTCTGCCAGTGCAGACAGGGGCGCAACCTATATCCCCCTTTTATATAGAAGTGAACGTAAAAAGAGCGGCGGCTGCATCCCCCCGCTCTTTTTATTGTTTCTTTTCTTCCGACGGCTTTAATTTCTCTCTTCTCTTCTTTTTCCAAACGGCTATGATAAACAAGAAAAGCGGAAACAAAAACTGAAAAGGCAAATGAATATAGAGCGGCACCACATTCAGGCCTTCGTTCAAATGCTCCGAAAAGTTGGTCGCAATTGTAATGGAAAGGACTAAGATGCCAAATCCCATCGGATAAGCCAGTTGAGAAGGGTTCTTTTCCTTAAAAAGCGTGGACGCGCCCACCACCACCGCGTATAAATAAAGGCTGACCTTAAAGAAACCGCCGATAATCAGCGCCAGCATAAAAAAGACATCGAGACGGTCTAAAAATTCTTCAACCTTGATCGTCTGAATTGTGCTTAATAGCGGAAACTGAGATCTCAATGTCAAATCACCATCAAGCACACTGATATTAATGGCCACGGTAAGCGTCACAACCAATCCGCTGATGATCATGGCAAGCATCCCCGTTTTTTTTACACCTTTACGATCACTGAGATAAGGAAAAATCATCACAAATAAAACAACCTCACCGAACGGTACATACATCGTTTGCGTAAAAACAGAGTGAACGATAGGATAAACGCCGTCTGCTAAAACTGGTTTTAAATTTTGCGGTTCTACAGAGCCTGATACAATAAGCAGTACGAGACCGAGCGCACCTAATAAATACATGGCCCCAAAAAGAAGTTCCGCTGACCGGGCCAGCACTTCAATCCCTTTTCTGACTGCATAAATGCTTACAACTATTAATAGCGCATTGACAATAATGATAGGTGTATCATGATATGCAAACGTCAGCAGCATTTCTCCGAAGTCACGCAGCACCCGTGCGGCAATATAGGCAAAGTATAAGATATAGAGAAAAGAAAAAATCCAGCTGAGCGTAGTGCCGAGCATTTCATCCATATATTCTTTCGGGGAAAAGTCCGGGTAGCATTGGTATATGCCCTGATACAAATAAAACAGAAACAAACCGGCCGCACAGCCCAAAAGCACTGCTATCCAGGCATCACGGCCCGCAATCGTCCCCGGGGTAATCAATAAGGAGCTGCCCAGCTCAAAAATGATAATCATGACAAACAGCTGCCTTATGCTGATTTGGGCTTTTTCCATCTGTCACTTCCCCTTTCTCCAAGGCCTATTCATGGTCAAGCTGGTGCCTGATCGGATTATTACGCAATCCCGTTCTTCTGATATACGTCTCCGCCTTTACATCGACAGGCAGTTCAGGCAAATACTCTTTGTCCCATGTGCGTTTCATTTTTTCCCACTGCTTCGGATACTTTCTGTAGATCGTCTCTCCAAATCCGATAAAATCTATTTTATTCTTTTTAATGGTTTTAACAGTTCTGCTGATTTCATGTTCCAATTCTTTGTTTAGCGCTTTTTCGATACTTGCCAGCACCTTTGGATCAGACAATTGAAACGGGTATTTGACCGCGTCTATGATGCCTTCGACAGTGACATGAACATGAATTCGCGGGCGGCCGTTGCGCATCTCGGGGCTTAGCTTTGTGACTTGATGCGTGATCTGTAAGCTTACCGCATCTTTTGTCTTGCCCCAATCGGCATTAATATACGTGTGCTGAATTTGATTCTTAAGCCAAACCACACCGGAGCTTACCGTATCATCTTCAATCCAATATTTTAAATGGCCGGTTTTATCGAAGACCGCTAAACCGTTCGCCTGAAGAATCGCTTTCGGATCAGTCGTCTGTGTGTTTTCCAGGCTGATCCCTTTTTCGCTGTCACCGATCATCAAATACCCGGGTATGACCGGCGCTTGTGTCGAAGCAGCAAGAGTTTTTATGACGTCCTGAATATTTGTTTTAATGACCCGCCCATATTGGGCCTGTGTAAAGTCGAGTGTTTTATTGACTTTATTTGACGGAATTTTGTCAATCGGGGTCAGGGTTTTCACAATGTTTTCCGCTTTTGTTTTATGAGCGATGACCACTGTGGCTGTTGTTCTGAATTCTGTGTCGCGGTCAAGATTATCTAACACAAAATCCAACCCTTCCTCTTTCGCCAGCTTTTCACTGATCACGATCAGATTCGTATGGGCAAAGTAAAGCCGCCTTGATACTTTCATGGAGGCTTTTCTCAGCGCTTCCGTCATGTTGTCGCCTTCAATCGAATAAACGGATACAGGCGGCCTGTCTCCCGCGCCGCCTCCCTGAAGCCCGCCGGCTACATTTCCGGGATTGATAATTTGAAAATGCAGTACATAGTTTCCTTCATTTGTTCTATCGATGCCAATTGCCGAAATAATCGCCAGGTCCGTCAGTTCCCGCTTATCCCAGCAGCCGGGCAGCACAATGATGCTTAAAAGCATGATAACGGCTAATACACGATTACGTATCATCCTTATCCCCTTCTTCCAGTTCTTTGTTCACCATTCCGCGTGAAGCGTCGGGCAAAGGCCGCTGATGTTTTGACTGGCGCACTTTATCTTTCTTACTGATTGATTCCGGCCGTTTTTCATCGGCCCACCACGGCACCCTAAACAGCGTGTCCTTTACGCCTTGAGAAGAATAAGGAGCAAGCGGCGACATATAAGGAACGCCAAAGGAACGAAGGCTGCATAAATGGACAATCATGATAATAATTCCTAAAATAAGCCCGTAAAATCCCATAACAGCTGATGCAATAATAAAGATGAACCGAATGAGCCGGGCTGAAATCGCCATCGCAAACGCCGGTGTTGCAAAGCTGGCAATAGCCGTGAGGGCAACGATGATGACCATGGCCGGAGAGACGATGCCAGCCTGTACGGCGGCCTGCCCGATAACAAGCGCACCTACGATAGACACCGCCGAGCCGACGACACGCGGAAGCCTGACTCCCGCTTCTCTGAGGATCTCAAACGCAATCTCCATCGTGAGTGCTTCGACAACAGCCGGAAATGGGACAATTTCCCGCTGAGCGGCAATGACAACCAACAGCTGTGTAGGAATCATTTCCTGGTGAAACGTCGTGGCCGCCACATAAACAGCCGGCGCCACAAGTGAAATAAAAAAGACTAAAACCCGCAGAATCCTTATGCTTGTCGCAATGTCAAAGCGCGAATAATAATCTTCAACAGACTGAAAGAATTGAACAAATAAGGCCGGGGCAATCAGAACAAACGGCGTTCCATCCACAAGGATCGCAAATCTTCCTTCCAGCAGATTTCCCGCTACAACATCAGGGCGTTCTGTATGATACATGGTCGGAAACGTTGTAAATGTTTCATCTTCAATCAGCTGCTCGATATATCCCGACTCTAAAATACTGTCAATATCTATTCTTTTCAGGCGTGAGCGAACTTCCTTCAGCACCTTTTCCTCACAAATGCCATGAATGTACATCAGCGCGACATCCGTGTGTGTTACAGATCCGATTTTCATTTTCTCTACCCATACATTCGGATTTTTGATGTATCGTCGGATCATGGAAATATTGGTTTGAAGAGACTCTGTAAACCCTTGGCGCGGGCCGCGAAAGGACACCTGGGTGCTCGGCTCTTGGATGGAGCGCTGTTCTCCGCCCTGTGTGCTGCAGATCAGCGCCTCTTCTGAATCGTCTGCAAAAACCAGCGCATTGCCGAGCATTAATTCAGAAAAAAGCTTGTCCCAATCCTTATCCGCTTTCACCCCGCCCAGCGGAAGCGTTTTTTCTAGAATCTGCTGGATCGCATGAGAATTTTGAATGGACTGGTCCTCAACCAAAGGCTCAATTAAGGATTCATGAAGCGTGTTATTATCGACCAGACCCGCAATATAAATAACGGCGAGGCGGACACGCTCCTGTTCCCCGATTTTGATCTCGCGAATGATGACATCAGCGCTGCTTCCGACTTCCTTCTTCATTTCCGCTATGTTTTTTTCCAAACTTGGGGAAATGAGAACCGGCCTTTCTTTTTCTTTCTGCTGTTCGTGATTCTTTTCTTCTGTATTCTGCTTGTCTTTTGCATCGGTAATGTTCTTTCGCTTTGAAAATAAAGGCATACACAAATACCTTTCTTTGTCGTTTTCTCATATTCTCCCTTTAGGCGTTAAAATTATGCATGTGTCCGGCGAACGGTATAACTCTCTGATAAAGATAGAAAATAATAGGCGGAGGGTGATCAATCTTGAAGATATTAGGCGTGACTGCGCTTTTATTGTTTTGTCTGTTAGTTATTTCTGTTTTCATGGACACGCTGCAAGGGTTCAGTTTGACAAAAGCCATATACAACAATATGTCCAGCTTCAAAATGACAACGTTTGCTGAGTGGATTGTGTTTTTATTTTTTATGTTGGAATTGAGCAGAGAAATATTCTTGATGTATAAATCAAAAAAAAAGAACCCCTAGAAGGGGCGTTTTTTCAGACGATTATATTGCCGTCTGCGGTATCGCTGCTATGTTTGCTGATGGTTCCTTTGAAAATGCGATTGCCGATGATTTTCGAATTGGTTGAGGTGTTTGTTTGAATGGCTGTCGCCGTGCCTGCGGAGAGGTTATTGATGGTGTTTCCAGAAATGATAGAGCCCGCAGAACCGTTGATATACATGACTATCGGATTTCCGGCTGTTCTGTTGACTGAAATGGTATTATCCAAAATCTCATGCACACCGGCGTTGATATAGACGGTGACCAAAAGCGGAGATCTTTCAAAGTGGTTGCCGATAATTGAGGTTTTCGCACTTGTGGAACAGTAAATCGGGTAATTTTTAAACTCTTTACATGTATTGTTTTTGATGATAGCGCTCGCATTGTTTGTAACAGAAACAGTATATGATTCTGGGGCTGCTTCAAACGCGTCAGGATTCAGTGTATTTCCTTCAATCACCGCGTTTCCTTGAGCGATCCAGATCCCCCGGCTGAATTTTCTCAGCACATTATCTTTAATGATCATCTCGCCCCCGGAAATATTCACGCCGTCAATGACTTGAATGAGGCAGTTATTCAGAAATGCGGTATCATCTGACAGCACTGCGCGAAGGCCGGTACTGCGCCTTGTTTCAGACAGTCCGTTTTGAATCTGGTTGCCGTCTACCTTTACGTCGGATGACTGATAAACCAATATCCCTGTGTTTTCAAAGTTGCTGATTTTGTTGTTCGTGACAAGCACGCTCTTTCCCCTGACATCAATCCCGGTTGAAAACCCGGTAATGAGATTGCCGGCGATCACCGCATCACTGCTCTCTTTTCCTTGTGACACACCGAGTCCCGTAATCCCGACTCTAGGCGCAAGAGCCGCGTCTTTCTCCCGTCTGAGAATATTTCCTTTGATCACAGTCTGCGCTCCATACCCATAGCTGATGGTATTGTCTGAGTGGTTTCCTTCTATTGAAATGCCGTACCCGTTAAAATTGGTCACAGAACTTGAGACATTCCCTATAAAATGGTTATTGCGAATGGATACATTGATCGGTTCTTCATAGTCAACATCGCCTTCGCCATATCCTTCTATGTCAATTCCGAATTTCGGCGCTGTTCCATTCCCCGTTCCGGCGTCTTCAATCACGCATTCCTCCACCGTGACCCTGTCACATCCGGTAATAGAAATGTTATTTCTCCTCGACCGCCGAACCTCACAGCGGCGAATGGTAATATGCTCTGACGTTCGATAATCATTATTTGTCTTTAATCCCCTCGGACTGACAATGATCCCGTCGCCGGTAAAATCAGAAATTTTGACATCATCAATGACGACATTCAAACATCCTTCAATACATATGCCGAAGCCCCATTCATGGGTTGACCTTACCCCCGCGGACGCATACGTATGCTCATCGCGTTCGCCGATAATTTGTCCTCCGGAAATGGTGATATTTTCTTGCTTGCCTACATAAAATGCGGAATAACCCCACGAACTGTTCGGGATGACTTTGATGATACACTCGGGGTCCATCACAATCTCAAGGTTGGCGGGAACTTTAATCCCCGCGTTTCGAAACTTCTGATTAGGATCTGCTCCAAGCGTTCCGTCTATTAAATAGGTTCCCTTTGGAAACCAGACCGTATGATATCCTTTCGAAACAGCCGTACTGAGGCACTGATTAATCAGTTCTGTTGAATCCGTTTTACCATCTCCTGAAATACCGAAATCCGCCGCATTTAATATGAATTCAGCCAATTGCGAGCCTCCTTCTCCATGATTACTATCATGATACTCACAAAGGCCCGATCCGCTTGTACATCTCTCTAAAATTTTATTGAAAAAATATAAAGGAATCGTTTTGTAATAAAACCTTACGAAAAAGGATTTAATCATTAGGACAAAATCACTATTTTTATACATTTATAACTTTTCCATTATGGAACTATTTGAAATGCGTATAAATTATATTGACACAAGTATTATATAAGAATATGATTTTTATAATACACTTTTTTAAGAAAGGGTTTGGCTGACATGGCTTCGATTGATAACGAAAGTATCATCAAAAGCGTCCCGCAAAAAGGGTTCTTTGGTCACCCGCGGGGACTATTTACGCTATTTTTCACCGAATTTTGGGAGCGTTTCTCTTACTATGGAATGAGAGCAATCTTACTTTACTATTTGTATACAGAGACGGTAAACGGAGGGCTTGGCTTTGACAAAGGCACAGCGGTTGCCATTATGTCAATTTACGGATCACTCGTATACATGTCCACTATTATCGGCGGATGGCTCGCTGACCGGGTATTCGGAACCGCAAACACCGTGTTTTACGGCGGCATATTCATTATGTTCGGCCACATTGCACTCGCCTATCCGGGCAGCGCGACAGCATTCTATATCAGCATGGCACTTATCATTATCGGAACAGGCTTATTAAAACCAAACGTTTCAAGTGTGGTTGGAGATCTTTACACGAAAGAAGACCCGCGCCGCGACTCAGGTTTTAGTATTTTCTATATGGGGATTAACCTTGGCGGTTTACTCGCGCCGTTAATTGTCGGAACACTCGGACAGAAGTACAACTATCATCTTGGCTTCGGAGCTGCCGCAGTCGGAATGCTTCTCGGGCTTATCGTATATGCTCTGACAAGAAAGAAAAACCTCGGGCTTGCAGGCTCAAATGTGCCGAATCCGCTGTCTAAAAAATCTGCGATTGGTACTGGAATCGGTGTTATCATTGTGGTGATCGCAGTGATTATTTCTGTACAAACAGGCGTGCTGACGGTCAATGGTTTCATCGACCTTGTCAGTATTCTCGGTATTTTGATTCCTATTGTTTACTTCATCATCATGTTTACAAGCAAAAAAGCGGACAAAACAGAAAAATCTCGTCTTGCCGCTTACATTCCTTTGTTTATCGGTGCTGTCATGTTCTGGGCCATTCAGGAACAGGGAGCGACCATTCTTGCGGTATACGCTGATGAACGCACAAGGCTTTCATTGGGCGGATTAGAACTTCAGTCATCTTGGTTCCAATCATTAAACCCATTGTTTGTCGTCATTTTCGCGCCAATTTTCGCGTGGCTATGGATGAAGCTCGGCAAACGCCAGCCGTCCACACCAGTTAAATTCTCAATCGGAATTATTCTAGCTGGATTGTCATTTATCATTATGGTATTCCCGGCTATGCAAGGAAAAGAAGCACTCGTAAGCCCGCTTTGGCTCGTTCTCAGCTTCCTGCTTGTCGTGCTTGGAGAGCTGTGCCTGTCTCCAGTCGGTTTATCCGTCACAACGAAACTGGCGCCAGCTGCATTCTCTGCACAGACAATGAGTATGTGGTTTCTGACTAACGCAGCAGCCCAAGCGATCAATGCCCAAGTAGCCGGATTATTTGATAAAATTCCTGAAACAACTTACTTCGGCACCATCGGCTTGATTTCTATCGTACTTGGCGGCATTCTTCTGCTGCTTTCGCCGATCATCAAGCGTGCGATGAAAGGGGTCTTATAATAAGAAACAGCCCGCGGATTTTGACCTGCGGGCTGTTTCTTATTTATCCGTCCTTTTGCTGAAGCTTTGATCTAAGGCTTGCGATTCTTCCAGCATCGGCTGATGGCCGCTACCCTCAAAAATTACCTTCTCCACATGGGAATATAAACCGTCAACAATATCCCACAGCGCAACAGGGGCGACCAGGTATTCATATCTCCCTTATCCGATGGACACCGGCATTTGAACATCTGCTAACCGCTTAATAAGACAAACCCGGCAAATGTATGGCCCCATCATTCATCAATGATCGGCATATTCGTGAAATCACCATCCCATAGAGCAGCATGCGGCCGCTCTTGATAAAAGCTTTTCGCCTCAGCGCTTCGTACACATGTGTACGAAGCGTCTCTCAGGATCTTTTTTAATGTCTTGCTGCAAATTCGCGATGTCTTTTTCAAAGCGTTTCTTTCTCTCAAGACCGGCTGTTTCTAAAAAAACGATTCACTTTTTTCGAGCTGTCTATATTACTGTTTTAATTCCTCAAGCGTCTTTTCCCATCTGTTCAGCACCTTATCAGGGCTGTGAAGCCGGATACGGACACCGGAAGTCAAATCAGCATATTTAGCAACGTCTTCCTTCACCGAAACGACGCAGCAGGCAAAACGTTCTCTGTCATATTCGGCTTCTTGCAAAGGCGGCAAAGGCTCACATTGCAGCTTTACATAATGGGCTGATCCCTTCCACCATGCCGTGAACTGCGCTTTTCCTGTCCGAAGGATGTTGGCGGCAGTCACTGTGTTTTTCCACAGAGCGATTCGGATATCTGTCCGGCTTAGAGCGATAATTTCTCCCACGCTGATCATAGCGGCGTGCGGCCAGCCATCCTCCGATACCGTTTGCAGAACGAAAGCCTCCTGCTGCTTCTCCTTCAGGCGATTCCCGTCAAGCAGCTCAAAGAGACGGTCTGATATACAACTCACGCTGATCAAGCCTTTCGTTCCGGCACAGCCGGAACTTCAATTGCTGTTTCAGTTTCCTTCGGATTAATTTTAAACGCCGGACTGTATTTCGCGGGATTTGTAATGCTTTCCGGCTCACAGGATCTCCATGTAAAAAAGCATGTTTGGCACTGGTAAACTTCCCATGCGCCTTTTACAGGCGATTTGCTCATGACTTCTCCCTTTTTTGAATCGCATCGAGGACATGTATGCATATCGAATCATCCTTTCCTTATTTGTTCATGAAGTCCATTAGTTTTTGTTCCCATTCTTTCGTTGTTAATGGTGAATCAAGCGGCTGTGAATAGTGGCCTCTTGTTTCTGGCGCAGCAGGTGTAGTAGCGTCAAGAATCATTTTGTGAGTGATTCCTGATGGGTTAGATCCCGGGTCAAGCGGCAGGACAGATAAGTCCGGGATGATGACCGCATCGTGTTTCGGATGCATTTTGGTGGAAAGCGCCCACATGACCTGCGGCAGGTTGAATGGATCGACATCCTCGTCAACGACAATGACCATTTTGCAGTAGCCAAGTCCGTGCGGTGTTGTGAGTGCGCGCATACCGACGGCTTTCGCAAATCCGCCATAGCGGGTTTTTGTGGAAACAATCGCGATTAAACCGTGTGTGTACATGGCGTTCACAGCCACAATTTCATTCGGATATGCTTCTTTTAACTGCTGATAAAGCGGCACACAAGTGTTAATGCCAATCATGTAATCGCATTCTGTCCAAGGCATGCCTAAGTATAAATGTTCAAAAATCGGATTGTTTCTGTGATATACGCGTTTAATTTTGATAATCGGCATGCTGCGGCCGCCGGAATAATGGCCTGTGAACTCACCGAACGGACCTTCATATTCACGTTCTCCGGCAATGATTTCACCTTCAAGCACCACTTCGGCGCCCCATGGAACATCTAGATCAGACAGCTTTGATTTCACAATGCGATATGGTTCGCCTTGAATCGCGCCCGCCATTTCGTATTCTGATTGATCATAAAGAAGCGGAGTCGATGCCGCCGTTGTAATGACCGGCTCACAACCGAGCGCAATGGTGACCGGAAGATTGATGCCGCGTTCTTCAGCTTGGCGCAGATGGACCGCAATATCGTGCTGCGGTACAGGCTGAATGCCAAGGCGGTCTTTTCCTTTGACCTGCATTCTGTAAATGCCGACGTTTTGTTTGCCAAAGTTGTCTGGATCTTCAAGATCGCGGGAAATGACACACGCTTTGTCTAAATAGTAGCCGCCGTCCCCTCGGTTAATTCTAAAAAGAGGCAGTATATCGAACAAATTGATATCTTCAGTGATTTCATTTTCATGAAATGGCGCTGTTTCCTCACGTTTGACCGGCATCGGAAACTGGTCATAACGCTTCGCGAATTCAAAAAACTGTTCTTTTACCGGCGTGTCTTTCGGCATGCCGAGCATCATCGCATGGTTCGGCCAGGAACCGATCACATTTATCGCAATTTGCGCGTTATTGTAGCCGTAAATGTTATTGAATAAAAGCGCTGGGCTTTTATCGCCAAGATTGCTGGCTGCTCGTGCCGCGGCCCCTAAATCCGGCTCCGGCTTTACCTCTTCATTCACTGTCAGCAGCTGTCCTTCTTTTTCAAGGGCAGCGAGAAATTCTCTGAAATCTTGATAAGCCATGATCAAGCTCCTCCTTTTTGTTTTTCAATCCCATTCCAGCGTTTCGCTTCAGGAAGGCGAATGCCGAATTGGTCCAACGTTCTGAATACAATATGGTCGACCATTTCCTCTAAGCTGCCCGGCTGATTATAAAATGCCGGCATCGGCGGAAGAATGATCGTGCCCATCTTCGTAAGCGCTAGCATATTTTCGAGATGAATCTGGTTCAAAGGCGTCTCTCTCGTTAAGAGGACGAGTTTTTTTCTCTCCTTGAGCATGACATCCCCCGCACGAGTCAGCAGATTATCCGCCATCCCGGTGCGAATGCTTGCAAGAGATTTCATGCTGCAAGGCGCAATAATCATTCCATCGGTATCAAACGATCCGCTTGAAATGGCTGCCGCCTGATCCTTATGCGAATAAGTGTATGTAGCCAGCTGTTCCACTTCTTTTAAGGTATAGCCTGTTTCGTGTTTGATCGTGACGTTCGCCCAAGGAGACACAACGAGATGGGTTTCCACTTCCGCAGCCTTCAGCCACTCCAGCAGCCTGACTCCAAAAATGGCACCTGTTGCCCCTGTCATTCCGACAACGAGTTTCACTTTGCCCCCTCCTTTACGCTTGAATTCTGCTTTCATTTCCATCATACTCCTGATATATCCATATGATAAATATCTGTTAAATCTATATTTAATACCCAAAAGGTATAAATGAGGAGGCGCTATTTTTTTGGACATTCGACAGCTTCGATATTTCATTACCATCGCCCAAGAAAAGAAAATCACATCCGCCGCCAAAAAGCTTCATATGGCGCAACCGCCTTTAAGCAGACAGCTGAAACAGCTAGAGGATGAGCTTGGTGTCATTCTCTTTGACCGAAATAAGAAAAAACAAATGACTCTAACATATGAAGGAACTATTTTTCTGAAAAGAGCGAAGGAGATTCTGCACAGGTTTGAAGATGCAGTCATCGAGGTACAAGAGCTGAAGGAGGAGGTAGCCGGCACGCTAGCCGTCGGTTCAACCATCTATTGCGCCGCTCTGATGCTTGAAAAAGTGACACAGATCAAAGAGAGATACCCGCACCTTACCTTTAATATTTGGGAGAATGAGCCCGCGACGCTGTTAGAATTACTGGAAAGCCGTCAAATCGATGCGGCTGTCACGACGACAATCATCAAAAGCGACACGATTCAATTCAAACAGCTTGATGACATTCCATGTGTGCTCGTGCTTTCCGATGAAGCCGGATATACGTGCGGAGACACCATTAAAATGGAAGACATCCCTTCCTTTCCGCTGATTCTGCTGCGGCCCGTCAACGGAAAAGGCGTCTATAATCAGGTCATGAATGAATTTCATCGTTTGAATCTGGAGCCGCGCATTGTTTGCGAATGCCACGATTCCGCCACTTTGCTCAGTCTCGTCTCATCCGGGTTCGGCGCTTCCATTCTGCCCGTCACGATGATTCCCGTTCATATGAGGAATCACGTTCATACCGTTCATATCGAAAACAATCCCTTTATTATGACACCGGCTGTCATGTGGAGAACAGACAGTTACTTGCCAAAACCGATACAGCAATTTTTGGATTTATTTTAAAAGAAATGGCCTTATGAAAACCAATTACTTGACTCATACTAAAAAAAAGTTATCCTTTAGATTTGTAAGCTAATTTTTTATTTCAATAAAATCAACCAGAAAAGTGGGGAATAAGATGAAAAAAGCATTTTTGGCTTTATTCATGGTCGTAAGCATTGCAGTGCTCGCAGCTTGCGGAGCAGGAAATGACAATCAGTCAAAAGACAACGCCAAAGACGGCGACCTTTGGGCTTCAATTAAGAAAAAAGGTGTGCTGACAGTCGGTACGGAAGGAACATATGAACCGTTCACTTTCCACGACAAAGACACGGACAAGCTGACTGGCTATGATGTGGAAGTCATCACAGAAGCCGCAAAACGCCTAGGGCTGAAAGTCGATTTTAAAGAAACACAATGGGACAGTATGTTTGCCGGCCTGAATTCCAAACGGTTTGACGTTATTGCCAACCAAGTCGGAAAAACAGACCGTGAAGACAAATACGATTTCTCTGATAAATACACAACATCAAGAGCTGTTGTCGTAACAAAAAAAGACAACAACGACATTAAGTCTGAAGCAGATGTAAAAGGAAAAACATCAGCTCAATCACTGACAAGCAACTACAACAAATTAGCTACAGATGCCGGCGCGAAAGTTGAAGGCGTTGAAGGCTTGGCACAATCCCTTCAGCTCATCCAGCAAGGCCGCGTCGATATGACATACAACGACAAACTTGCTGTATTGAACTACTTAAAAACATCAGACAACAAAAACGTGAAAATCGCGTTTGAAACAGGTGATCCGCAGTCAACCTATTTCGCGTTCCGCAAAGGAAGCGGCGAGGTTGTGGATCAAGTCAACAAAGCATTAAAAGAAATGAAAGAGGACGGGACTCTTTCTAACATTTCTAAAAAATGGTTCGGCGAAGATGTTTCTAAATAATCTGCCGGCATTGACGCTTGGCACGGCGATCCCGTGGGATCTGGTGCAGCAGTCATTCTGGCCGATACTTTCAGGGGGAATCTACTATACGATTCCCCTTACCATTCTTTCCTTTATATTTGGAATGATCATCGCGCTGATTACAGCGCTTGCCAGAATGTCGAAAGTGAGACCTTTAAGATGGGTGTTCAGCGTATACGTATCCGCGATACGCGGCACTCCTCTTCTCGTTCAATTGTTCATCATTTTCTATCTGTTCCCGGCTTTTAACATCACATTAGATCCATTTCCAAGCGCAGTGATCGCCTTTTCACTAAACGTCGGCGCCTATGCATCTGAAATTATCCGGGCATCTATTTTATCCGTGCCGAAAGGGCAATGGGAAGCCGGCTATACGATTGGCATGACCCATCAGAAAACGCTGTTCCGCGTTATTTTGCCGCAGGCGTTTCGGGTATCGATCCCGCCATTATCCAATACCTTTATCAGCCTGATCAAAGATACATCCCTCGCCTCTCAGATTCTGGTCGCTGAGCTGTTCAGAAAAGCCCAGGAAATCGGCGCGCGGAATCTTGATCAAATTTTAGTGATCTATATTGAAGCAGCCTTTATTTATTGGATGATCTGCTTCCTGCTTTCACTCGTCCAGCATGTCATCGAACGGCGTCTTGACCGCTACGTGGCCAAATAAGGAGGTTCCGAGTATGCTTACCGTTACAGAATTAAACAAATCATTCGGTGAAAATGAAATTTTAAAAAAGATAGATATGAAGATTGAAAAAGGGAAAGTCATCGCTATACTTGGGCCTTCAGGTTCTGGGAAAACGACGCTGCTCCGCTGCCTGAACGCGCTGGAGATCCCCAATCGCGGGGAACTTGCATTTGACGATTTCTCTATCGATTTCTCCAAAAAGGTGAAACAGGCGGATATCCTTCGGCTTCGCCGGAAATCCGGAATGGTGTTTCAGGCGTATCACCTGTTCCCGCACCGCACAGCTCTTGAGAACGTGATGGAGGGCCCTGTTCAGGTGCAAAAACGGAACAAAGAGGAAGTCAGAAAAGAAGCGATTCAGCTACTTGATAAAGTCGGATTGAAGGACAAAATGGATTTATATCCGTTCCAGCTTTCCGGAGGACAGCAGCAACGCGTCGGCATCGCCCGCGCTCTGGCGATTCAGCCTGAACTCATGCTGTTTGACGAACCGACCTCAGCGCTTGACCCCGAACTTGTCGGAGAGGTGCTGAAGGTGATCAAGGATTTGGCCAATGAGGGGTGGACCATGGCTGTCGTGACCCACGAAATCAAATTCGCCCAGGATGTGGCCGACGAAGTCGTCTTCATCGACGGCGGCGTAATCGTGGAACAGGGACCGCCGGAGCAAATCTTCTCCGCACCAAAAGAAGAACGGACGCAGCGGTTCTTGAACCGGATTTTGAACCCGTTGTAAAATTCCAAAAAAACCAAAACGAAAGCTGTTTTGGTTTTTTTCTTTTTTTAGATTGAATAATGCCTCCTTGAAGTTTGCGGTTTTTTTGCGGACAAGCGTCATATGGAAAATGATAGAATATTACATAAAAAGGATGAATAGGGAGGATGAACCATGGGTTCAGCAGTACCATCTTCACACGTAGGCGTTAAGATTAACGATTGGTATAAAATGATTCGTCAATTTAGTGTTCCTGATGCTGAAGTTTTAAAGTCAGAGGTTGAGCAGGAAATAAAGGCAATGGAACAGGACCAAGATTTACTTCTCTATTATTCTCTTATGTGTTTCCGTCACCAATTGATGTTAGATTCCTTAGAACCGCCAGAAAAGAAATATGAGCGACCAAGCTTCTCAGAACTGCTTGAGAAAATTGAAAATCAACAAAAAAGGCTTACTGGCCTTCTTAAATATTATTCATTATTTTTTCGTGGAATGTATGAATTTGATCAAAAAGAATATATCCAGGCAATCCATTATTATCGAGATGCCGAACAAGAGTTAAACGAAGTTACAGATGAAATCGAAAAAGCAGAATTTCATTACAAACTAGCTGATGCTTATTATCAAATCGACCAACATTATGTTTCATTGAATCATCTAACAATTGCCAAAAGTTTATTTGAAGGCAATTGTTTTTACAAAGTTAAAGTTATCGGATGCAATATGATGTTTGGAGCAAATATGTATGATATGCACCGTCTCTCTGAAGCTGAAACATATTATCAAGAAGCTTTACACATGGCTGAACATTTGAAAGGGAAACAAGCAAATAGGATTATCGGAGTAATCCACCACAACTTAGGACTTGTATCAGCAAGAGGTAGAAATCTAACAGGTGCTGAGTATTTTTTCAGAAAAGCATTAGAAATGAAAGATCACGTGAACACAGCTAATGGCATTAGGACATTATATATGATGGCAAATGTGCTTTATCAATCTTCTAAACCGGAAGAAGCGCGTTTATTTTATCAAAAAGCATTAAAACTAGCTTTGCATTGTAATGAAGAAGAATATAAAGCAAAATTAACAATCATTTATTCAATTTATGAAGAGTATAATGAGAAAGAAGTGGAGCAGAGCCTTAACTATTTGGAAACGAAACGTTTATGGTCTGAATACGCCGAATTAACAGAAAAAATAGGTGATTTTCATTTTGAGACAGGAAATTCTGCCGAAGGGAGGAATTTCTTAAAGAGGACTATTAATGCCCAAACTCAAATACTAAAAGTTACGGAGGCGCTATAATGAAAAAACTTATTATTAGCACCGGTTTGATTGGTTTCCTTTTTACTGGTTTATTATTAAATGCAGGATCATACGCTAACGAGTCAGGCTCATTTCAAGTAGCAGAAAAGGCAATAAATATTTAAACCAAAACAGGGCTGCCGCAGCCCTGTTTTTTTGTTGATCCCCATTCGCCTATTCCGCCCTTTTGTCAGATGTGCTACAATGACACTCGACTGATTTTTACGAAAGAAGGGACCTCACGTGAAGCGAGAACTTGCGCTGCGCTGGACATTTTATTTTGCCGGTTTGATCATTTTGGCTTTTGGTGTATCCTTGACGATAAAAGGAAAAGCACTCGGCATAAGTCCGTGGGATGCATTTCATTACGGCCTGTTTCAGCACTTCGGGCTTACCGTCGGCCAGTGGTCCATCATTATTGGAGCGCTCATCGTCGGATTAACGTCATTGTTTACGAGGGTTTGGCCAAAAATTGGCGCAATCCTGAACATGGTGCTCATTGGTGTTTTTATAGATTTTTTCAATTTTCTCCTGCCTGCCCCCTCCACTTATACGGGCTCCGTCATTGTCTTCTCTCTCGGCGTTTTGCTGATCGGCTACGGGGTCGGTGTTTATGTATCAGCAGGCCTTGGCGCGGGGCCGCGTGATTCACTGATGATGCTGATTACAGAAAAAACCGGCTGGAATGTGCAATGGGTGCGGAACGGCATGGAAATAACAATTTTGTTTGCGGCTTGGGGCATGGGCGGCCCGATCGGGGTAGGTACTATTTTGACCGCCATCCTCACCGGTATCATTTTGCGCTTTTCATTGCCGCAGTCAATTCAGCTTCTGAATTATGCTGTGGCAAGGCGGACAGCCGCTGTTAAAGCATCTCCGCCTCTGCATTAATCTTTAAACGGACCAGTTCAATGGCCCGTTTTTTTGTTTTCACTCATGTTTTGCAGGCTTGTCTCATAGATTGGTACTATCTCTGATGAAAGAGAAATACTAGAGACGGAAGGTATCATGATGGAAGCTCTCCAACACTTTGCAAGACGCTCCTTCAGCATATTGCTCTTTTTCTTTTTACTGTACTGTTTTATTTTGCTTGAACCTAATAAGCTGTCTTTTTCTATTCCGGTTTCACTGCTGAATGTGAATACCATTTTCCTGAGTATTTTGCTAGAATCCATTCCATTTATCATGCTCGGCATCTTTTTTTCTTCTTGCATTGAATTCTTTGTCTCAGATGAATGGATGACCAAATGGATCGTCAAAAACCCGTATGGCGCGATAGGGTCCGCTGTCGTCATCAGTATTCTTTCCCCTGTATGTGAGTGTGCTGTCATTCCGGTGGTGCGCCGGCTCATTCAAAAAGGGCTTCCGCTTCACGTCGGCGCTGTTATCTTAGTTGGAGCCCCTATATTAAATCCGATTGTCATCCTCTCCACCTACTATGCCTTCAGCAAGCATTTGGAAATTGTGTACGCGAGGATTGGGCTCGCCTTCGTCATTTGTATCATAATCGGGCTCATGATGTATTGGATATTCGGAAACAGGAACATGCTGAAACCACATAAAACAGATAACTTGCCGGAACACAGCCAGCAGCAAGGAAAACGCTTGAAACCTATCGTCACCCATGCTGTTGAAGAGTTTTTCGATATGGGCCGCTATTTGATCATGGGCGCATTTATCGCCAGTCTGTTTCAAACGTTTTTAAACCGCGGATCTCTCGCTGAGCTGGGGACAAGTGACCTGTCTGGTTCCGCTGTCATGATGGGATTGGCATTTGTCCTGTCACTTTGCTCACATGCGGATGCGTTTGTCGCATCTACTTTTTCAGGCACCTATTCTCACGCTTCCCTTCTCTCCTTCATGCTGTACGGCCCGATGTTAGATTTAAAAAATACGTTTGTGTATGCTTCCTTTTTTAAAAAACGCTTTGTGTTTGTATTTTTTGTTGTCATTTCAGCTTCAGTTCTTGCAATCGCCTGGCTGTATGGTTTGATTACCTCATAAAGGATGAGTGAGTTGAGACAAAATAAACCGTATTCTTTTGATGCTGTTGTGCGGGGGCTTTTATTAATCGGCTTTGCTTTAATGGCATTTAAACTTTATCTGACAGGGCATATTTTGCATTTCATTTCTCCGCGTATGCTTTGGTTTACGAAGTTCTTTATTGTAGCTGCTTTTGCGCTTGGCATACTGTCATTGATCTGGAGAAAACAAGATAGTCCGCACGTGTGCTGCGCATGTGCAAGCAGTCAAACACATTCTCCGTCTCACCCATGGCTGTACAGCTTTTTTCTGATCCCTATCATGTCTGGTTTCCTTTTTCCTAACCATGTGCTGACAAAGGAAGTCGCACAGAACAGAATCTTCTCAGCAAACAGTGCCAAGAGCCCGGAAGAGATGAAATCTGATGCTCAAACGCAATCCTCTGGTGAAGCAGGGACGGCTGCGGTACTGCCAAGCGGGTATGAAAAAGAACTGGCGCGGGAGCTGGAGGGGAAGGATGTCATTCCGATTTCAGATAAGTATTATGTTCCAATCGTCAATCTATTGCTGGAGAATGCGGAAGCGTATGCAGGAAAAGAGATCGGCATGAAAGGATTTGTCTATTTTGATGAACAGCTAAATCACTATATCGTTGGACGTTACGGTATATCCTGCTGCATTGCGGATGCCGCGGTTTACGGACTGCCGGCTTCTTTCTCAGAAAATAATGAGATAAAGGAAGGCGACTGGGTTCAGATCACTGGAAGGCTTGCTCTATTCCATAAAAACGGCGAACAGCTTCCAATCGTTTCTGTAACACATGCGGAAACGATCAATACGCCCAAAAACCCCTATGTATATGAGATCATCGAGGATCTTACTCCGAAGTAAAACAAAATATGATAGGATAGTTTTGACAATCTTTTGCAGACGGAGGATCTAGAATGAAGATTTACGGAATTTATATGGACCGCCCGCTTTCACAGGAAGAGACTGAACGGTTCATGTCATTCGTATCACCTGAAAAACGGGAGAAATGCCGGAGATTTTATCATAAAGAAGATGCTCACCGCACCCTGCTGGGAGATGTGCTCGTTCGCTCAGTCATCAGCGGACAGTATCAGCTGGACAAAGCCGGTATCCGCTTCAGCCCGCAGGAATACGGGAAGCCCTGCATCCCTGATCTTCCTGACGCCCATTTCAACATTTCGCACTCCGGCCGCTGGATCATTTGCGCGTTTGATTCACAGCCAATCGGCATCGATATTGAGAAAATGAAACCGATCAGCCTTGACATCGCCAAACGCTTCTTCTCAAAAACAGAGTACAGCGATCTTGTAGCCAAAAACAAAGACGAGCAGACAGACTATTTTTATCATCTATGGTCAATGAAAGAAAGCTTTATTAAACAGGAAGGCAAAGGCTTATCGCTTCCGCTTGATTCCTTTTCGGTGCGCCTGCATCAGGATGGACGGGTATCCATTGAGCTTCCGGACAGCCATTCACCATGCTATATCAAAACCTATGAGGTGGATACCGGCTACAAAATGGCCGTATGCGCTGCGCACTCTGATTTCCCTGAGGATATCACAATGGTCTCGTACGAAGCGCTTTTATAGATGGCTCATCAGCAGCTTGACACCGCGTTCAATTTCTTCCGTTTTCACATTGGAAATATTGATTTTTAATAGATTTTCTTTTGGATAATCTGATAAATAATGACGATCTATCGCCTCAAGGAGAACCCCTTGTTGTTTCAGCCTTTGCATCACCCTTGAGGCCGGCAGATCGGGAGGAAGCACCAGATGGGTATGCATGCAGGGCGCCTGCCCGCTGGAAAACGCAAAACGTCCGCTTCCCAGCTGTCTGTGCGTTTGAATGGCTTGATGAAGCCTCATTGATCGTTCTTTATAGGATTCTCGGATTTTGTCTTTATGCCGGCTGAACATTCCGCTTTTGATATAAATTTCTAACGCTGCTTGAGAAATCACAGAGCTGTCGATGTCGTTCAGCTTTTTATACGTGTGAAACGTGTCAGTCAGCGCATCCGGCAAAACAGCGGCCCCTACGCGAAGGCCTGGAAACATCATTTTTGAGAAACTTTTTAGATAGATGACATGCGAGGACAGATCATATGCGTACAGCGGATCTGCCTTTTTGTTTTCCTCCAGATCACCGAGATAATCATCCTCAACGAGATAGACATCATACGTTTCCGCCAGTCTCACAAGCTCTTGTTTATCACGCTCTGACAAAGAGCAGCCAAGCGGGTTATGGAAGCGCGGCATCGTATAAAACAATTTGATCGATTCTGTCTGAAACAGCCGCTCAATCTCGGTGATATCAAGCCCCTCTTCCGTTCTTTTCACTCCGATGGCGGGTATCCCAAGCGCCTCAAGCTGTTCAACCATCAAATGATAGCCAGGCTGTTCAATGGCAATCTTCTCTTTCCCATTTGGAAATGGCATGGCGCAAAGCAGGGATAATGCCTGCTGGACACCTGATGTAATGAAAATGTGCCGTTCGTCCGCAAATACCTGCTGATTGGCCAACAGTTTTTGGAGTACACGAATAAGCGACGGAAGCCCCTTTGGCGTCCCATAAATAAACAAATCGTTTTTGTATGTATCAATCGCTTTGTTGATACAGTGTTGAAAATCAAGATACGGAAACACATCGGGGTCCGGCGCCGATGTCACAAAGTCGATGGGGCCCGGCTGCCCGCTTTTTAAATTTCCCATCTTTTTCACAATGTAATAGCCGCTTTTTGGAACGGAATAGATGAGGTGGCGCTTTTCGAGCTCCTGCAGCGCGCGGATCACTGTGCTGTTGCTGACTTGATAGCGGGCTGACAGCTGTCGGATGGACGGAAGCCTGTCTCCTTCTTGATATGCGCTGCTTTGCATCATCTCCTCTATCCTCGTCAATAGAGTCATATATTTCTCCATGCGTTCTCCCCCTGTTTTTGTACCGGTACAGTTCATTGTTTTTCTCATTGTACCCTTCTGCTCACAGCCATACAATAAAAGGAGCGACCGGCGCTGCAAATCAGGTAAAGGAGCACCTTCCATTATGTTTAAAAATCAGCAAACCTCCGCTTATATGGCGGCTATCTTATATTCGTTCATTATCGGTTTATCCTTTTTATTTGTAAAAATCGCACTGCAAACAGCCGAACCGTTTGATATTCTCGCGCACCGGTTCACCATTGCGTTTGCCGCGGCCACTGTACCCGTCTTATTCGGCTGGGTAAAGCTATCAATCCGTGTAAAAGACGTCATTGCCATTTTGCCGCTCGCCCTGCTGTACCCGGCGTTGTTTTTCAGCTTTCAGGCATTCGGCCTTGTGTACTCGTCCTCCTCTGAAGCGGGAATTATTCAAGCAGCCATTCCGATTTTCACAATGGTCTTAGCCAGTTATATATTAAAGGAACGCTCCACGTGGATGCAGAAGGGTTTCACCGTTTTATCCGTTGCCGGCGTTATGTTTATTTTTGTGATGAAAGGCGTTGACGTGGAATCAGCGAGCTTAAAAGGATCTTTGCTGATCCTTTTGTCAGCTTTGTCCTCCGCGATGTATAATACCGCCGCCAGAAAAATGACGCAGCGGTTCAAGCTGACCGAGCTCACCTACATCATGTCAGCGATCGGCTTTGTCGTCTTTAACGCCATCGCCCTTGTGCGCCACAGCGCGGCGGGAACTGTCGGCACTTATTTCCAGCCATTCCGGGAACCCGGCTTTGTTCTCGCCATTGTGTATCTGGGCGTGCTGTCTTCACTCGTCACTTCGTTTCTGTCCAACTATACACTTTCGAGGATTGAGGCGTTTAAAATGAGCGCTTTTAGTCATGTGTCCACCATCGTGACGATGATTGCGGGCGTGGTGATTCTAAACGAAACTCTTGCCTGGTATCATCTTGCTGGAGCCGTTTGTATTATGATCGGCGTGGTGGGGAGCAATACGAATCTGCAGAAAAAGACAAATCGCCATAGGGCTCCTGCAAAAAAATGAGAAATTATGCTAGACTGGTAGGAAAAACATGGTTTGAGGTGTAAGGTTACCGTATGATTCAATATGCTAGTGAAAGTATCAATCTTCCAGGAGAAATTACTTTTAAAGACGTAAGAGAAATCTTTTTTTATCAACTCGGAAAAATCTCATTCTATTACTTTCTGTTGTTTTGCGCCATTTTTGCTGCAGTTCATTTCATTAACGGATGGCCCCGTCTCGTTTATGGCAGCGACGCGCTTAACTTGTTTATGAATAGTATTTTGATTATCGTGATGTCAGTTCTGTTTACACTGCTGCTCCTCCTTCTTCTATATGTAAAGTTTTCTAGAGCATACAAGAAGAACGAACGGATTAAATCCAAAAGAACGTATACCCTCAATCAAGAAGGAATCCGTATATGTTCTAAAAAGTATGACCTCATTTTTCATTGGAATGAAATCACGGCTGTTTTCGAATATAAGAATATCTTCCGGATCAATACATCCAGCAGCCAATATATTGCGATACCAAAACATTTTTTTCATTCCAAAGAAGAGATGAACAGATTCCGAGGAATTATCCTTAATCATACCGAAACAAAAAAAGTAAAATTCAAAAAGGATCAGCGCTGACAGTGCTGGTCCTTTTATATTGATTGATGCGTTTCTTTTGCCTTCTGTTTATCTAAAAACGGCACCAGCTCTATTCCAGCCGATACACCTGCAAACACGATGCACACAACAACAATCAGCAGATAATCATGGGCCATGTCAAAAAACAACCCGCCCGCATACACACTGAGAGCCCCAGCGATCCGCCATTGGCAGCATGAAAAATTGAAAGGAAATTCTGAATGAGTTCATTCCTATGGCCAAAACAAACGTAAACAGCAATACAAATCATTCATCCTAGGGACGCGCTCATGTTTCGGCTTGCCTTTGTTTGAATATTGTGATTATTGCGCCATGAAAAAATTCCCGCTTCTCGAAAAAAAAGCGGAACAGCCAGCGCTGTCCGCTTTTGATCATCACTGAATGATCGGATGCTGATTCAATATCGCAAAAATTCGTTCTGCCACTTCTTCCGTATGTGACAGCAGAAACATGTGCCCGCCGCCAAATTCATGGAACTTGATGTCTTTCGCCCACTTCTTCCAGCCTTCCGCATCCCTCATGCATTTTTCATCATCAAGCCCGTTAAAGACATGAACAGGTGATTGGATTGGGGTTACATCGTGAAGCTCAAATTGTTCAAGAGCCCGATAATCCGATCTGAAGGAAGGCAGGAAAAAGGACATGACTTCCTTGTTTTCAACAAGCTCTGCGGGCATCCCGCCTAATTTGATAATATGATCAAGAAACTGATCATCAGGCAGATGGGACACTTTCTTCCGCTGTATATGAGGCGGCTGTATCGCTGAAATGATAACTGCCTGCGGAAAGATGCCTTCACGCTCCAGCTTTTGCGCCAGCCTGAAGGTGATCATTCCACCCATACTGTGTCCAAACAGCACAAAAGGCCGATCAGGACGAAGATTCAATTCTTGTTTGTACAAATCGCTCAGCTTTTCGAGATCCTCAATGGCTGATGTTTGATTTGTGCCGTGTCCTGGCGGCTCGGCAGCGAGCATCTCACATTCCCCTTGCAAAAAAGCATGGAGAGGGCGAAACGATGCCGAGTAGCCGCCGGCAAATGGAAAACAGATGAGCTGCGTTTTTTCCGACGCATCAAAGGATTTGAAGAGTTGGCTCATGGCCGTCTCCTCCTTTCATCACTTCATTTAAGAAACCGTTACGGTTTGTGTATTAAGAAATTCGAGCAAAATCTCCGCATTCCTATCCAGCGTTTCGCCCTGCAGCATTTCAGCGTGTGTTCCGAAGCCTCTTTTCACACGGTAAGCGCCTGTTGTTGCCTCTTCCCACGATGCAAGCCATTCCGGCATGTCAAAATCAACGCCGGAAGTCAGCAGATCAATATCCGCTTTCACCTGGCCTGTGCTGATCAGGTTGACGTAGTATGAGTAGAAGGCGTGTGTTTTTTGCTTGAGGCCTTGTTTGACGGCTTCGCTGTTGAGCGCTTCATTGTCCCGGTTGACATTCATCAACGCTTCGACATCGGCCTCAACCGTGCGTCCGTCCAGATCACTGACACATTGTTTTTTATAGGAATCTACCATGATGATCTGCTGAACAATGCGTCCCTGTTCCTCAAGCTTTTTGGCAGCTTCAAACGCCAGGCTGCACCCCGCTGAATACCCGAACAATGTCAAAACCCCTTCCGGCTGAAGCTTCTGAATCAAATCCGCATAGCGGTCAAGCCGGTTTTCCTCCTCAATGAAATCAAAGGCGCACAGTTTATATGACGGCAGGCGGCTGGCCAGGTTTTGGTACATGAGGCCATAGCCCAATACCGGCGGGAATGCAAAAATGATCTGATCCTGATCGGGATTTATAATCGTTACATCTTGCAATCCATCTGAGCCCCCGTTTTTCAAATATGCTGAGATGCCGGCGATCGTCGGTGCTTCAAACAAAAGCTTCACCGGGAGATCAATCCCGAGCTCTTTCTTGATGCGTGAAGCGGCGGTCATCGCCTTCAAGGAGTGCCCGCCGAGTTCAAAGAAATCGTCATGAATGCCGACTTGCTGTCTGCCGAGAACCTCGGACCAGATTTGCGCGATCGTTTCTTCCGTCTCGTTGCGCGGTCCGATCCATTCTTCCGCCGGCTGATCCTGATCCGGTTTTGGCAGCAGCCGTTTATTGACCTTTCCGTTTGTCGTTAAAGGAAACTCGTCCAAGAACGTAAAGGTTTGCGGCACCATGTAAGCAGGAAGCTGTTTTTTCAGGTGCGCCTTTACGTCCCTAACTGAAAGCTCCGCCCTGTTCACGAGGTAGGCGTTAATTGACGCATCGCCAGACTCATGGCGGTCCGCCACAACGACCGCATCTTTCACACCCGGATATTCCTGCAGGTGTTTTTCGATTTCTTCAAGTTCAATCCGGTGTCCGCGTATTTTGATCTGGTCGTCAATACGGCCGGCGTATTCAATCGTTCCATCCGGCAGCCAGCGTGCTAAGTCCCCTGTTCGGTAAAGCCTTTCTCCCGGTTTGAACGGGTTCGTGACAAACTTTTGCTTTGTCAGGTCATGACGGTTTACATACCCTTTTGATACGCCCATTCCGCTGATACATAGTTCACCGACCGCTCCGAATGGCTGGAGCTGGTGTTGCTCGTTGAGAATATAAACACTGGCATTACTGATCGGCTTTCCGATCGGCAAAGAGGAGATGGACTCCGGTATATCATGTACAACGTGAGCTGTCGCAAATACCGTGCCCTCAGTAGGCCCGTAGCAGTTAATCAGCTTGCCCGGCCCCATGATCCGCAGCGCTTTTCTGACATGAGGCACTGACGCCCGCTCCCCGCCGAATAACACGCAGCGAAGCCCCTTCATCCAATCCTCTCCCGCATCGGTGAGCAGGTTAAATAGTGCGGTTGTCGCAAACATAACATTGACATTCTCCTGCTGGATCAGATCTGTGAGCTGTTCTGTATCAAGCAGCGTATGTTCATCTGCGATAATGAGCCGTGCCGCATTTAGTATTGAAGCGTAGAAATCAAAGGTAAAAGCGTCAAAGGCGTAATTCGAAACAGATAAAAACGTATCTTTTTCAGAAAATGCCATGTAGTCTACATGCTTGACCAATCCTTGAATATTGGCATGAGTGGTGATATTGCCCTTCGGCTTTCCGGTTGTGCCGGACGTGTACATGATATATGCCGGACCATCGGGTTCAATCGCGATTGCAGGGTCGCTTGCCTGTTCCTCAAACCGAGTTTGATCGTCGATGAAGAGCGTTGTTCCTGTATACGGCAGCTGAACCGCTTTTTCTTTCATCTCCTGATGTGTCAGCAGACAGGCTGCCGCGCTGTCAGTCAGCATATACGAAATTCGGTCTTCCGGCAGCTTCGGATCAACCGGCAGATAAGCCGCTCCCGCTTTTAATACGCCGAGAATGCCGATCACCAGTTCAAGTGAGCGCTCCGTGTATAAAGCTACTACGGAGCCTTTGCCCGCGCCTTGCTTTTGCAAACGGCGTGCAAGGCGGTTCGCTTCCTCATCTAATTCGCGATAGGAAAGGGTTTGGTTGGCATACGTAAGCGCCGGTGCATCCGGATCAACGTTCACCGCTTCCTTGAACCACTCCGTCAGAGGCTTTGCATCATGAGTTTGAGCCGGCGGGTTTAAGCCGGTTAGCAAAAACGCTCTCTCCTTTTCGTCAACGAGGCTGATCGTGCTGACAGGCTGATCCGGCTTCTCTATAAGCTGGTGAATTGCAGTGAGAAGCTGAGATTTCAAGCGCATGATAAACGCCTCATCAAACACATTCTCATTATAGGCAAGCTTTATCAGCATCTCATCCCCCGGAGAAGCCATCAGATTGAGATCATAATTCGACTTCTCAAAAACATGTACATCCTCCATATCAAAGCCGTTTTCACTGTTTTCTTCATTTTTCGCATCCTGAAGCGGATAATTTTCAAAGACAATGATGTGGTCAATCAGTTTTGGTTGATCGGCCTGAGTTTGGATGTCATAAAGCGGCACATATTGATGCGGCTCGGACTGGAGCGATTGCTCCTGCAGCTGCTTGAGCAAACCGTTAAATGTGAGATCCTCAGACAATTTCACACGTCTCGGGACAACGTTGATAAACAGTCCGACCATATGTTCAACGCCTTTGATTTCCGCGGGGCGCCCGGAAACGACTGTGCCGAAGGTCAAATCGCCAGACTGCTGATAGCGGCTGATCAACACGCTCCAAACTGCCTGCAGCGCCGTACTCAAAGTGGTATGCTGCGATTTCGCAAGCTCGGTAAAGGCCTTTGTTTCCGCCTCCGGCAGCGAGAAGAGCAGTTCTTTCGGCTCGTATCCGCCCCCTTGTTTCTTTCTTTGCTCCGCAAACGTCGTCTGTCCTTCAAAGTCCTCTAAGTACTCGCGCCAGTAACGGAGTGACGCTTGTTTATCCTGCTTTTCAAGCCACTTGATATAGTCCTTATATGGTTTGACAGGCGGCAGATTGTACGGCTTTTGTTCGCGCAGGGCATTGTATACCTTGAACAGATCCTGCACGACAATGCCGAAGCACCAGCCGTCCAAAATGATGTGGTGGTAGCTCCACACCCATTCAAAGCTTTCTTCAGCTTTTTTGAAAATGGCTGCCCGCATGGGGATATCCCGGGTCAAATCAAAGCCCTTGATCTTATCCTGTTCTTTGTATTCATTGATTTTGGCTGTTTGCTCGCTGTCCGTTAAGTGCGTCAGGTCGATTTCTTCTATATGAAACTGGCGTTTTTTCAATACGACTTGGACAGGTCTTTTTACTTTTTCGTGAATGAACACGGTACGAAATACATCGTACCGGCCCATGATCACATTCATGCTTTCTTCAAGGCATTTAATATTCAAGCTGCCTTTCACTTTCATCGTAATTTGTTCAAGGTAAAAGCTCTGGCCGGGATTCAGGATGGTATGAAACAGCATCCCTTCCTGCATCGGCGATAGGTAATACATATCTTGAACCTGATCCTTGCTAAATTGACTCATATGCTTCGCTCCCGCCTCCTGTAATTCCCTTGCGTCTTATTTTAAATTCTCCTCAAGCATGTCAAAGATATCGCCCATCTCGTCCATTCCAAGGTCATCGGCGCTGAAGTCGCTTGGCGTGAACTCCTTGTCCTCTTTTTCCGTGCAATGGCGGATCAGCATCAGGAGGTTTTCTTTAAACCGTTCCATTTGCTCCTCGACTGTAGCTCTCTCAAACTCCTTCTCATTGTAGGAGCAGGAAAGCACAAACCGGCCATTTCTGATCATGCCGCTGAAGCTTAAAGCGTACAGCGCTTCTGATTCTTCGCTTACTTGACGCCCTATATCGAAAACGGACGGCTCAAAAAAGTCGGTTTTTACATCACTGTCGAATTGGCCTAAATAGTTAAAGCTGATCTCTGGCGTGAAGCCCTTGGTTTCCGCTGTTTCTGTGACATAACGGAGAATGCCGTAGCCAACACCTTTGTCCGGAATACGGCGCAGGTTTTCTTTGACTGATTTGATCACGGCTGAGGCGTCTGCTTCAGATATGTCGAGCACAACAGGATATTGTGCCGTAAACCAGCCGACCGTCCTGGAGATATTCACATTCGGGATGATGTCCTCCCGTCCGTGTCCCTCCAGGTTTATGCCGATTTTGGCATCTTCTGTCCATTCTTTCATCGTTAAACCGAGCGCGCTGAGAAGAATATCATTGATTTCAGTTCCATATGGCTGATGAACATCTGTTAAGAGATGTTTGGTGTCTTCTTCCGTTAATTCACAGAGGACGGATGAGGTATGTTTGACAATCCGCCGCTCTGTTTCGTAGTCCTTCGGCACAGGAGAAACTTGTTCTGCGTCCATTTGTGCCCAGTATTCAGCCTGTTGTAAAAGATGCGCTGATTGGCTGAATGCTTCCAGTTCTTCCGCCCAGTCCTTGAAGGAGTTCGTTTTTTGCGGAAAGACAACGCTCCCTTCCTTTTCAGCCTGCACGTAGCCTGAAGCAAAGTCTTCAAGCAAAATCCGCCATGACACACCATCGACCACGAGATGGTGTACAGCGATGAGCAGGTGATCGCCAGCTTCCGTACGGTATTGCTCCGCCTTCAGAAGCGGTCCGTTTTGCAGATCGAGACTGCTTTGCAGCCTGTCCGTGAGAATTTTGATCTGGCTTTTCAGCATCTCTTCATCAGTGCCGTACAAATCAACGATCTCGAAGCTGACCTTGCTTTCACTGATCGGTTTATATGCTTGAATGATGTCCCCGTTTTCTTCACGATAGACCAAACGAAGTGCATCATGATGTTCAATCAGTGCCTGCAACGTTTTCTCCACCCGTTCAGGGTCAAAGCCCTTCGCGGCGTGAAGCATCACCGATTGGTTCCAGTGGTGTTTGTTCGTGAAGTTCTTTTCAAAGAACCAGCGCTGAATCGGCGTCAGAATGGCTTCGCCTTCCACAGGCCCTTGGTCCGCCTGTTTGCCTTCGGCACGCTCCACGTATTGGGTGAGCTCCTCGATTGTCGGATGTTGGAAGAGATCTTTCATTTCCAGCTTCCAGCCGTGCTGGTTCAAGCGGCTCGCCATCTGAATTCCTTTGATGGAATCTCCGCCGAGTGAGAAGAAATTGTCACTGACACCGATCTCCGAAATGCCGAGCACATCCTGCCAAATGCCGGTAAGCAGCTCTTCCATGTCGGTTGTTGGCGCTTTGTATTCCCCGCTCCCCGCTTCGATGTCCGGCTCAGGAAGGGATTTGCGGTCTACTTTGCCGTTTGCCGTAACCGGAAGTTCGTTTAATGTCACCCAGAACGCCGGGATCATGTAATCCGGCAAGGTTTCTTTCAGTGCTGATTTCAGTGCTTCTATGTCAGCTGTTTCCGGTGTCACGTACGCCGCGATCGCTGTATTGCCGCCTTTATCCTTCACGGCTGTCACCGCCGCATCCTGCACCTCAGAAAGCTGGGCAAGCTGGACTTCAATTTCTGAGAGCTCAATCCGATAGCCGCGGACCTTGACCTGCTGGTCGATCCGGCCGATGTATTCAATGCCGCCACCCGTCCATTTCACTAAATCGCCGGTGCGGTACATGCGTTCACCCGGCACAAACGGATCAGCGACAAACCGCTTCGCGGTTTCATCTTCTTTATTCAGATAGCCCCGCGCCAGTCCTCGCCCTGCCACGCAAAGCTCTCCGGCTACGCCTTCCGGCTGCACCTGATTGCCCTCGCCGAGAATGTACACTCTCGTATTGGCGATCGCCCGCCCGATGGAAAGTGAGCCTTCCTCCGGATTGATCTCTGTACTTGTGGCGACGACTGTATTTTCTGTCGGCCCGTAGTTGTTGACGAGCGTGTACGGCTGTTTGACCGCGCGTTTCAGCTTGTCTCCTCCGGTCAAGAGGACACGGAGTGATGTGTTCTCAAGCTCCATGAACTGTTCCGCCAGCTGCGTCGGCAGGAACGTGATCGTTACGCCGTTCGTTTCGAAGTAGTCGTTCAGGCGGACGATATCGAGGCGGATCGCTTCATCAATGACGTGAAGCTCGGCGCCGATTGTCCACGTCGGGAACATCTCCCAAATGGAGGCGTCGAATCCAAAGCCCGCGTACTTCGCACTGCGGTCCTCCGCTGTCATGCTGAACGCGTCATGGTGCCAAAAGCACAGGTTCACAAGCGCATGGTGCTCGACCATGACACCCTTCGGCTGACCGGTCGTTCCTGACGTGTAAATCATGTACGCGAGGTTCTCCGCTTTTGTAGCTGTGAGCGGATCTTCCTCGTCGTTTTCATCAAGCGGCAGGCTTAAAATCGTGCGGTCGCCATCAAGAAGAATGACCTCTCCCGTATAGCTGTCCGGCACTGCGATGCCTTCCTGTTTCAAGAGAATCTTCGCGCCGCTGTCTTGTAAAATGTAGTCAATCCGCTGATCCGGATAGTCAGGGTCAATCGGCACAAACGCCGCTCCCGCCTTTAAGACGCCGAGCACCGCGGCGGACATTTCAAGCGACGGCTTCGTGAGAACACCGACGCGCTCATCCGCGCTGATACCGCAGTCGATCAAAATCCGGGCAAGACGATTCGCCTTGGCATTCAGCTCACCGTACGTCCACGACTGGCCATTGTATGTGACGGCCGGGCGGTCTTTGTGGCGCTGAGCCGTTTCTTCGAATAGCTGATGAACGGTTTTGTCTGTCGGCACAGGCAATGTTTTGCCTTTCCATGCCTCAAGAAGCGTTTGTTTTTCTGTTTCGGTGACGAGTGACAGGCTGGAAAGCGGCTGGTTCGGGTTTTCCGCAACAGCCTTCAGTAAACGAAGAACATATTCGCTCCATTTCTCAGCCGTTTCTTTTGAGAACAGATCAGTCGCATATTCGAGCTGCAGGCCGATGCCGTTTTCATCAGTAAATCCGCCTAATGTCAGATCAAACTTAGAAGTTCCTTGATGGGACTCGTAAGGTGAAATGCTTAGATTCTGCAATGCGAGCTGTTCTTTATCAGGATTTTCTGTCGTCACCATTACGTTAAACAATGGATTTCTGCTCATATCCCGAGGGAGATCAAGCTGATTGACCAAGTCCTCAAACGGATATTCCTGATGCTCCAGTGCTGACAGGTTCGTCTGCTTCGCTTGCTCGAGGAGCTCTGTAAATATTTGCTGTTCTTCCGCTTCCATTCTTAAGGCAAGCGTATTAACGAACATTCCCGGCATGTCTTGGACATCAGCATTCGTCCGGCCGGCAGTAACGGAGCCGATGACGATATCACGCTGTCCGGAAATTTTGCTTAAAAAGACGTGGAAAACAGCGTGAAGCACCATGTGCAAAGTCGTCCCGGTTTCCGCGAGCAGTTTTTCTATCGCCTTTGCCGTCTCACTCCCCGTACGGAAACGGACCGTGTCCCCTTTAAAGCTTTGCACAGGCGGACGGGCGTAATCGAGCGGAAGATCAAGCTCAGGCAGCTCGCCTGAAAGAATCGAGAGCCAGTACGCCTCATGCTCCTTCATCCGCTCCTTTTGCTCCGCTTCATTTTGCCAAACGGCGAAATCCTTATAGTGGAGCGCCGGATCCGGAAGCTGCTCCCCTTTGTAAAGCAGTGCCAACTCTTTTACAAAAATGCCTCTTGATACGCCGTCTGCGATAATATGATGCATATCCAACAGCAGCAAATGTTTTTTCGCTTCTATTCGAAGCAACGCCGCGCGAATGAGCGGTGCGTCATTTAAGTCGAATGGCTGGATAAATTCCTTGATCTTTTGTTCCGCTTCAACTTCTTCCGCTTCAAACACGTGAAGATCAATCGCCGCCGCCTCCATAATGCGCTGTACAGGTTCACCATTAGCTTCCATAAATGATGTCCGCAATGACTCGTGGCGGTTCACAAGCTGATTGAGCGAGTCGCGCAGACGAGAAATATCAAGCTCGCCTTCCATCAAAAGAACAGATGGCATGTTGTAGCTGATCGTCTGCCGGTCAAGCTGATTCAGTACATACATCCGTTTCTGCGCAGATGACAGTGGGTACATATCCTGTTTGTCAGCCGGTTTGAGCACGTGATGTCCGCCTGAAACTGCCGATGCCTCCATGTAAGCCGCAAGCTGGCGAACAGTCGGCTGCTCGAACAGCGCTTTAAGCGGTACGGTTTTCTCCAACTCGGCCTGAATATTAGCGATGAGCATCATCCCTTTTAATGAATGGCCGCCTAAATCAAAGAAATTGTCGTCGATGCCGATCGCTTCTATGCTAAGCGTTTTCTCCCAAATACGGCATAGACTCTCTTCAAGCGCTGTTTCCGGTGCAGCTGAGGCCTTGCTTACGGATTGTGCCGCGTGCGGCTTTGGCAATGCGTTTCTGTCGGTTTTCCCGTTTGCGGTCAGCGGAATGGCGTCCACCTGCACAAAAAAAGCAGGAATCATATGAGACGGCAGTGTTTGTGAAAGCTGGTTCCGGAGCGCTGCTTTTTCAATGGCTTGCTCCGCCGTATAATACGCGCAAAGCTCTTGAAGCCCGCCCTCGGAAACCGCCAGCACAAACGCTTCTTGAATACCGCTGAGGCTGAGCATGACCGTTTCAATTTCCTTTGGCTCAATTCGATAGCCGCGGATTTTCACCTGATCATCAGCTCGGCCGATAAATTCAAGTGTACCGTCAGAAAGTCTCCGCACGACATCTCCGGTTTTGTACATGAGGCTGCCCGGTGAATATGGATTTTTAACAAACCTCTCCGCCGTCAGCTGAGGCCTGTTGAGATACCCTCTCGCAAGCCCCTGTCCCGTGATATAGAGCTGGCCGCTCGCTCCCGGAGGCACAAGCTTCAAAGCCTCATTCAAAACAAGCGCGCCGGCATTCGCAATCGGCTTTCCGATTGTCGGGCGTTTCGCGAACGCGTCCGGTTCAGATAGATCAACCCGTCCGGCGATGGCGCCGATCGTTGCTTCAGTCGGGCCGTAGTGATTGATAAATTCGGTATGTCCGTACACCTTGCGGAAGGCGAGAACATCAGCCGGAATGATTTTTTCTCCTCCCAAGACAATCAAGCGCAAGGATTCAAAGTTTGGCTCTTTTGTAAAGCTGGCCGTATTCACCATCGTATGGAACAGAGACGGTGTCAGTTTGATATAAGTGATTCCGTGCCCCTTGATATAACGCCCCATTTCATCCGGCGCCGTATAGGTTTCCTTCGGCACGATGTGGAGCTCGCCCCCTGCCAGAAGCACAGGGAACACGCTCGTATAGCCCAGATCGAATGCGTAAGACGAAAGCAATACAGTCTTATCGCTTTCCGTTAGAACCGCCTCTTCATTAAACCAAGAAACATAGTTTGTCAGATTGCGATGCTCGATCTGCACGCCCTTCGGCTTCCCGGTCGTACCGGACGTATAAATGACGTATGCAAGATTATGAGACCCGGAGATCGAAGAGGGGCGCTCCTTACTCGCATTTCTCCATTTCGCGTCATCAAGGTTGACGATTGTTCCTTCATATTGCCCAATGGCCGTCATGTTTCTTTCGTTCACGACCGCAATTCTCGCTCCGCTGTCCTCTAATGAATAGCGGATTCGTTCTTCGGGCGTATCAGGATCAATCGGCAGGAAAGCCGCCCCCGCTTTCATGACACCAAGAATCGATACCATAACCTCAGCTGACCGATCCATGACAATCGCGACGATGTCTTCACGTCCTGCCCCTTGCGCGCGAAGATGATGCGCCAGCTGGTTCGCCTGTTCATCAAGCTCGCGATAGGTCAGCAGATGTCCCCCAGACCTTACCGCAGGATGATCGGGTGTTTGTTGAGCCTGTTTTTCGAAAAGAGCTGCAAAGGTTGCTTCAGTCTTTTGAGTCATATGTCTTTCTTCAAGCAAAGCAGCCGTTTCTGCAGGTGAAAGCAAGTCTGCATCAGACAGCCGAACGTTCGGATTAGCCGCGGCCGATTTGATGATATTGACAAAGTGGCTGCTCCAGCGGCGGATCGTCTCGTCCTTAAATAAGGCAGTCGCATAGTCAAAGCTTAGGCCGATATCCTCTTCTCGCTCGACCGCTTCCAAGGAGAGATCAAATTTCGCGACGTGATGAAGCATGGAATACGAAGAAATCTTCAAATCTCCTAATCTCAACGAAGGAATCTCCATATTCTGCATGTTGAACATCACGCTGAACAGCGGACTTCGGCTCGTATCCCTTGTAAGCGGAAGCTTTTCAATCAACTCCTCAAGCGGATAGCTCTGGTGCTCGAAGGCTTGAAGGCTGGCTGTTTTGACTTCTTCAAGGAATTGCGCAAAGGTTTTATCCCCCGCAGGCGCCGTTCTTAATGCCACCGTGTTGACAAACATGCCCGGCACACCTTGCAGATCAGGATGTGTTCTTCCCGCAGTCGGCGAGCCGACAATGATATCGTCCTGTGACGCGTACTTAGAAAGAAGGACATTGAACGCCGCCAGCAAAAACATGTACATTGTCGTATCCGTTTCGGCCAAGAGTGTCTTAATTTGAGCCGTCATCTGTTTATCAAGCCCGAACATCACGCGCTCTCCCGCAAAGCTCCGTTCAGCAGGCCGCTCGTAATCCGCCGGAAGATCAAGAATCGGCAGCTCTCCTTTAAAGGTATCGAGCCAGTATGCTTCATCCTTTTGATGATCAGCCTGTTCTTTATGCCAAACAGCGTAATCTTTATAGTGAATCTGTGGCTGCTCAAGATCAGCACCTTGATACATTTTGGCGAGATCACCGATCAGAATGCCTGTTGAACTGCCGTCAGTAATGATATGGTGCATATCAATGAGCAGCAGGTGGCGTTCTTCTTCAAGCTGGACAAGCTTCGAACGGACGAGCGGCGCGCGGTTTAATTCAAACGGCTGAATGAACGCTTTGATCATCTCTTCCGCATCTTCTTCCCGTCCCTTGGCAGCCTCCAGCTGAAACGATATGTTTTTATGAATGGTTTGTACAACCTCTCCGTCGATCATGTCAAATGATGTACGGAGAATTTCGTGCCGGTTGATTAATTGCTGAATCGCGTTTTCAAGCCGGTCTTTCTCTACTTCTCCCTCCAGCAAAAGTACAGCGGGGACGTTGTAGCTTGTGTTTGCTTGTCCAAGCTGATTGAGGATATACATTCTCCGCTGGGCTGGGGATACAGGATAATGCTGCTGATAAGGTGCTTGCCTGATCGGTTCAAACGTCTGCTCCTCCTTGCCTTCGTTCTCTTCCAAATACAGCGCCAGTTCTTGAATGGTCGGCTTTTCAAAAAGCACTTTTATCGGCACTTCCTTATGAAATTGCTCTTGGATTTTCGCCGTCATCATCATCGCTTTCAACGAATGACCGCCGATCATAAAGAAGTTATCGGTAACGCCTGCTTTGACGCCGAGAATCCCTTCCCAAATCTCCGCTAATTTCTTTTCACTCTCTGTCTCTGGTGCTGCGTATTCCCGCTGCACAGCTTCTGATTGAGGCGCAGGAAGTTCTTTTTTGTTGATTTTTCCGTTCGGCGTGAGCGGCAGGCTGTCCATCTGAATCAAATGGGCGGGAACCATATAATCAGGCAAAGACTGAGACAGCGTTTTTCTAAGCCCGCTCACAGATACTTCGCGATCCGCCGTAAGGTACGCGCAAATTTCATTTTCATCCGCTTTGTTCTTGCGGATGATCACCGCAGCCTCTGTCACATGATCCGCCATGTTCAGTTTTGCTTCAATTTCGCCAAGCTCAATTCGGAAGCCGCGCACCTTCACTTGATTGTCGATTCTGCCTAAAAACTCGATATTCCCGTCCGGCAGCCATCTCGCCAAGTCGCCAGTGCGATAAATCCTTTCACCCGGTCTGAACGGATCTTCGAGAAATTGCTTCTCCGTCAGCTCAGGGAGATTGACATATCCTCGCGCTACACCAATTCCTCCGACGCACAGCTCACCCGGCGCGCCAATTGGCTGCAGACGCTGCTGTTCATCCATGATGTAGGCAGTTGAATTTCCGATAGGCTTCCCAATTGGAATAGAGCCGCTGTACTTACGGTCGATCAGAAAACTTGTTGAAAATGTCGTGTTTTCTGTCGGGCCATATCCGTTCCACAACGAAAGCGACGGCGATGCCTGTTTCACTTTGCTGACGATATGCGGCACGAGCGCGTCTCCGCCGATGATTAAATGGCGTAATGTGCCGAACATGCCGGCGTCCTTTGCGGCAAGCTGGTTGAATAAAGGTGATGTCAGCCACATGGTCGTGATTTTCTGTTCGCGCAGGAAGGCCGCAAATTGTTTCGCATCAAGCAGCGTCTCTTTTTTGACCGGATAAAGCGCTGCGCCATTCAGCAGTGCGCCGAATACCTCAAAGGTGCCTGCATCAAAGCTGACAGCTCCCGTTTGCGCCATGCGGTCCTCTTCATGGATAGGAACGTAACCGGCATTTTTGACGAGGCGCAAGATGCTTTTATGTTCAATCATGACGCCCTTCGGTTTGCCCGTCGAACCAGATGTATACATGATGTATGCCAAATCAGACTGTGCGGATGGCAGATTGAGATTGGGAGCCGCTTCGCTTTCTTCAAAGCCGCTGTCCAGTGTAAGAACCGGCACTTGCAGCTGATGCGCCTGCTCTGTATAAGACTTTCCGGCCAATACCATGCGAATCGTGCTGTCCTCCGCCATGAAACGTAGACGGTCCTCAGGAAGCGCCGGATCAAGCGGCACATAGGCGGCGCCTGCTTTTAACACAGCCAGCATACCGACAACGGTTTCTGCCGAGCGGTCGTTCATAATCGCGGCTGTTTCCCCTTTGTGAAGACCTTGTTTGACAAGCTTTCTCGCCAGACGGTTTGCCGCTGCATTCAGCTCACGGTACGTCACCTCGGCTCCTTCATATACGACGGCAGTGCTTGCCGGTGTTCGTTGCGCTTGTTCTTCAAACACTTGATGAACGGCCTTTCCCTTAGGAAGTTCGGCTTTCGTTTGGTTAAACACCTCGACAATCTGCCGCTGCTCTTCGTCTCCCACAAGCCCGTACTCACGCACATAAGCGTCCGGCTGATCGACAGCAGCTTCCATCATGCGGGTAAGGTGCTCTGCTGTCCGTTCGATAAAATCGGAATCAAGGGCAGCTCCGTTATATTTGATTTTGACGGTCCACGTTTTGCCCGGATACACAATCAGGTTGAAGTCGAAGCTTGTTTGCTCAAATGCGCTTTCTACCTTGATAGAAAATCCGAGGCGGTCTTCCATGCTGCCATTTTCAAGCTCTTGATCAAGCGGATAATTTTCAAACGCGACCAAATGGTTCAAGAGATTGCCATCAAGGGCTGAGCGTTTTTGAATCTCATAGAGCGGCACGTAATCGTAGCGCTCCGCCTCTACCGCATGCTGCTGGACAACTGAGAAAATATCAGCAAAAGCAGCATCACGATCAACTTTTACCCGCACCGGAATCGTGTTGATAAACAGCCCCGCCATCGTTTCAATCCCGTTGATTTCAGACGGCCGTCCCGATACGACCGTGCCGAAGACAACGTCATTTGCAAAGTTGTATTTACTGAGAACAATACCCCAAACAGCCTGAAACAGGTTGGGCCCTGTCACTTGGTGACGGTTTGCGGTTTGCTGAATGCGGGCAACCAGTGTTTCGTCCCATGTAAATGAGTATTCTTTATTGACATATTCGTCTTTTTTCTCAGGCAGGCGGCCCGGAAGCACGCTCGGCTGTTCAAAACCCGCCAAGCGTTCGCTCCAGTAGCTCTCTGCTTCTTCATTGTCTTGTTTTCCGAGCCACTTGATGTAGTCGGAATAAGGTTTGCCCTGACCGTTTGCCGGTGTCCGGCCTCCTCTGAGCGCCTCGTAGTTTTGGAACAGGCTTTTCATGAGCACGCCCATGCTCCAGCCGTCCATCATAATATGATGATTGCTCCAGACAAGATACAGCTGATCTGCGTCAAGACGGAAAACCGCCACCTTGAACAACATGTCTTTTGCCAGGTTAAAACCTTGGCGCTGCACATCTTGTTTATAACGCTCAATGTGCTCTTTCTGGTGGTCACGGTCCGCATGACTAATATCTTCATAGTGCACCTTTGTTTTGCGTTCAGCTAACACAACCTGACGCGGTTTTTGCAGCTGCTGGTGCACAAATACCGTACGGAGAATATCATAAGACCGAATCAGTTCATTGACGCTTTTCTCAAAGATTTCAAGATCAAAAGCACCGTGTATCCCAAGCTCTAATTGTGTGAAGTACGAGGAAGAATGCGGATCAAGCATCGCATGATACAGCATTCCCTCCTGCATTGGTGTCAGTGCGTACACCTTTTGAATCGACTTTTTGCTCATATGCCACCTCTATTAGAAAATTTCCATTAATTTATCTAGTTCATCCAGCGTCAAATCGTCGTCGCCAAGGTCACTCGGCGTCAGTTCCGTTCCATCTTGAGATAGGCAATGTTCAATGATTCTGAGTAGATGGGCTTTAAAGCTGTCGCTGAATGTTTGTATCGTTTTTTCATGAAATTCAAGAGAATGATAGGCCAGTGACATCGTCAGTTTTCCGTTTTCGATATATCCGACAACATCGAGCGCGTTCGGTTTTTCTGTTTCCGGGCTTAACGACTGTCCTGACGGCAGCTCTGATCTCTTGAACAAGCCTGCGTCCGACATGTCATCAAACTGTCCTAAATAGTTAAAGCTGATATCCGGCTGAAGCGAGAACGCCACATCTTCTTTGTGTTCCGGTGCTGTCAGATAGCGCAGAATGCCGTATCCGACTCCCTTATTCGGTACATGTCTGATATCTTCTTTCATTTGCTTCAGCTGGTAGCCCAGATCATCCGCATGCTTCATATCGAGCACCATCGGGTACATGCTCGTAAACCAGCCGACTGTGCGGGAAATGGTCAGGTCTTCTATGATTTCTTCACGTCCATGCCCCTCTAAATGAACACTTACTCGATCCTGACCTGTCCACTCCTTCATCGCCAATCCGAATGCCGTCAGCAAAATATCATTCATTTCTGTGTGATATGCCTCATGCACCTTTGTGGTGAGCTGTTCTGTCTCTTCAGCAGTCAGCGAGAATTCGATTGTCTTTGTATGTTTCATTCGCTGATCACCAGATTCGCGATCCTTCGGAAGCTTTGCCGGAACAGTCTGTTCTTCAAGCTGTCTCCAATACTCTTTTTCTTTCAAAAAGGCTTTGGAATTCGCGAAGTCTTGCAATCTCTCCGCATACTCCGCAAATGAATGTGTTTTCTGTGGGAGGACCGGTTCATTGCCTTGCTCAAGCTGTGTATAAACCGCGGCGAAATCCTCCAGTAAAATCCGCCACGACACGCCGTCTACCACTAAGTGGTGAATGGCAAGAAGCAAGTGGTCTCCATCTTCCGCTTGGAACAAGCCAGCTTTTAACAAGCCGCCTTCCTGTAAGCCAATGCTGCTTTGCAGCCGTTCCGCTTCTCTCTCTATACGATCTTCATGATCTTTCGCTTGGCCCTCAATTTGGATGATCTCCAATTGAGCTAAAGCAGCATCAAGTCCTCTGTTATATTGAACGACCTCTTTCGTTTTCTCACGATAAACCATGCGGAGCGCGTCATGGTGTTCGATCAGCGCCTTCAGCGTTTTCTCCACCCGTTCAGGGTCAAAGCCCTTCGCGGCGTGAAGCATCACCGATTGGTTCCAGTGGTGCTTGTTTGTGAAGTTCTTTTCAAAGAACCAGCGCTGAATCGGCGTCAGAATGGCTTCGCCTTCCACAGGCCCTTGGTCCGCCTGTTTGCCTTCGGCACGCTCCACGTATTGGGTGAGCTCCTCGATTGTCGGATGTTGGAAGAGATCTTTCATTTCCAGCTTCCAGCCGTGCTGGTTCAAGCGGCTCGCCATCTGAATTCCTTTGATGGAATCTCCGCCGAGTGAGAAGAAATTGTCACTGACACCGATCTCCGAAATGCCGAGCACGTCCTGCCAAATGCCGGCAAGCAGCTCTTCCATGTCGGTTGTTGGCGCTTTGTATTCCCCGCTCCCCGCTTCGATGTCCGGCTCAGGAAGGGATTTGCGGTCTACTTTGCCGTTTGCCGTAACCGGAAGTTCATTCAGCGTCACCCAGAACGCCGGGATCATGTAATCCGGCAAGGTTTCTTTCAGTGCTGATTTCAGTGCTTCTATGTCAGCTGTTTCCGGTGTCACGTACGCCGCGATCGCTGTATTGCCGCCTTTATCCTTCACGGCTGTCACCGCCGCATCCTGCACCTCAGAAAGCTGGGCAAGCTGGACTTCAATTTCTGAGAGCTCGATCCGGTAGCCGCGGACCTTGACCTGCTGGTCGATCCGGCCGATGTATGCGATACCGCCGTTCACCCATTTCACCAAATCGCCGGTGCGGTACATGCGTTCACCCGGCACAAACGGATCGGCGACAAACCGCTTCGCGGTTTCGTCTTCCTTGTTCAGATAGCCGCGCGCCAATCCGCGTCCCGCTACACAAAGCTCTCCGGCCACGCCTTCCGGCTGCACCTGATTGCCTTCGCCGAGAATGTATACTCTCGTATTGGCGATCGCCCGCCCGATGGAAAGTGAGCCTTCCTCCGGATTGATCTCTGTGCTTGTGGCAACGACTGTGTTTTCTGTCGGCCCGTAGTTGTTGACGAGCGTGTACGGCTGTTTGACCGCGCGTTTCAGCTTGTCTCCTCCGGTCAAGAGGACGCGGAGTGACGTGTTCTCAAGCTCCATGAACTGTTCCGCCAGCTGCGTCGGCAGGAACGTGATCGTTACGCCGTTCGTTTCGAAGTAGTCGTTCAGGCGGACGATATCAAGGCGGATCGCTTCATCAATGACGTGAAGCTCGGCGCCGATTGTCCACGTCGGGAACATCTCCCAAATGGAGGCGTCGAATCCAAAGCCCGCGTACTTCGCACTGCGGTCCTCCTCTGTCATGCTGAACGCGTCATGGTGCCAAAAGCACAGGTTCACAAGCGCATGGTGCTCGACCATGACACCCTTCGGCTGACCGGTCGTTCCTGACGTGTAAATCATGTACGCGAGGTTCTCCGCTTTTGTAGCTGTGAGCGGATCTTCCTCGTCGTTTTCATCAAGCGGCAGGCTTAAAATCGTGCGGTCACCATCAAGAAGAATGACCTCTCCCGTATAGCTGTCCGGCACTGCGATGCCTTCCTGTTTCAAGAGAATCTTCGCGCCGCTGTCTTGTAAAATGTAGTCAATCCGCTGATCCGGATAGTCAGGGTCAATCGGCACAAACGCCGCTCCCGCCTTTAAGACGCCGAGCACCGCGGCGGACATTTCAGGCGACGGCTTCGTGAGAACACCGACGCGCTCATCCGCGCTGATCCCGCAGTCGATCAAAATCCGGGCAAGACGATTCGCCTTGGCATTCAGCTCGCCGTACGTCCACGACTGGCCATTGTATGTGACAGCCGGGCGGTCTTTGTGGCGCTGAGCCGTTTCTTCGAATAGCTGATGAACGGTTTTATCTGTCGGCACAGGCAATGTTTTGCCTTTCCAGGCCTCGAGAAGCGTTTGTTTTTCTGTTTCGGTGACGAGTGACAGGCTGGAAAGCGGCTGGTTCGGGTTGCCGGTGACAGCATCTAGAAGCTGCATCCAGTATCGCTTCCATCGTTCGATTGTTTCCGGCTTAAACAGCGCTGTGTTGTATTCAAGTACGAACGTAAGCCCTCCGTCCGTTTCATCAGCCGTCAGCGTGATGTCAAACTTCGCCGTTTTCCGTTTAAACGGATACGGTTCCAGCTGAATCCCTTTCATCGTTAGATCCTTGATATTTGCATTTTGCATCGAAAATACGGCATCGAATAACGGATTTCTGCTCGTGTCACGCTGCACCTGTACGTTTCCGATCAGCTCCTCAAGCGGATAATCCTGCGCATCAAAAGCATTAAGCGCGGTTTCTTTCACTTCACTAAGATAGTCAGCAAACGTCTTTTCACCCTTCGGATACGTACGCAACGCCAATGTATTGACGAACATTCCGATAACGCGGCTGACGTCTGTTTGAGAGCGCCCGGCTACAGGTGAACCGACGATAATATCGTGCTGACCGCTTAGCTTCGATAAAAACGCACTGTATGAAGCCAGAAGCACCATGTACAGCGTGGAATCCGTTTCTTTTGCAAGTCTGCGCAGAGCATCAGCTTTTCCTGCTTCTAATGAAAATGCAATGCGGTCTCCCTCAAATGTTTGAACGGCAGGCCTGCTGCAGTCAGTCGGAAGCGTCAGCACTGGCAGCTCTCCGTTCAGCTCCTTCAGCCAATGCTCCTCTTGCTTCTTGTAAAGCTCGGACTGAATGAACTGCTGCTGCCACACGGCATAATCCTTATATTGAATGCTGAGCGGCTCAAGGGTTTCTCCGTCGTACAACTTCGAAAGCTCCTCAATCAGCACGCCGACAGACGCTCCGTCTGAAATAATATGGTGCATATCAAACAGCAGCAGATGCTCAGTTTCTGAAAGCTTGATCAGCCCCATTCTGAACAGCGGAAGCCGATCGATTTGGAAAGGCTTGATAAATTCAGAAACGATCCGCTCTGTCTCTTCTTCTGCGGCTTCAAAATAGGCCATCTCACATTCAGCTTCTTCCCAGATCCGCTGCACCGTTTCTCCATCTTTTATTTCAAACGTGGTTCTAAAGGCTTCATGGCGGTTCATCAACTGCTGCATGACGCTGTTAAGCCTTTCAACATCAAGCTCACCTGCAAGGCGCAGAACCGCAGGCATGTTATAGCTCGTTTGCGCTCCTTCAAGCTGCTGGAGCACGTACATCCGTTTTTGCGGTGAAGATACAGGATACGTATCTTGATTCTTTGCCGGGCTGATGCTGATGGCCGCCCCTTTTTCAGCAGAGGCAATCACCTCTGCTAAGCCCTCAACCGTCGGTGACTGGAAGAGATCTTTGAGTGACAGCTCAACACCCAGTTCCTGATGAATCAGGGCAAGCATCTTCATGCCTGCTAATGAATGTCCACCGATATCAAAGAATTGGTCATAAACGCCGACCTTTTCAGCCTGAAGCACCTGCTCCCAAATGTTTGCGACTTTTTGTTCCGTTTCATTTCGAGGCGCTACATATGAAACACCTCTTGAGACGCTGGCATCAGGAAGCGGCAGCGCTCTCCGGTCGATTTTTCCGTTCCCGGTCAGCGGCAGCTCGTCCATTTGAATAAACACAGCAGGAACCATGTAAGCCGGCAGATCCTTCGCCGCATACTCTCTCAGCTCTTGAGATGAGATTTCTCCCTCTGCAACAAAGTACGCGCAGAGCAGCTTGTCTCCCGCTCCTTGATCAACAGCAAGCACGACAGTCTCCTGCACGCGGTCGTGGGTTTGCAGCTGATGTTCGATTTCCCCAAGCTCGATGCGCTGTCCGCGAATTTTCACCTGATGGTCGATCCGCCCGATAAATTCGATGTCGCCATTCGGCAGCCATCTGGCAAGGTCACCTGTTTTATACATGCGTTCGCCGGAGGTAAACGGATGCGGAACGAATTTCTCCTCAGTCAGTTCGGGGCGGTTGTAATAGCCTTTCACGAGGCCTTCGCCGCTGACGCAAAGCTCCCCGGCGATCCCGGCAGGCTGCGCGTGTCCCGCCCGGTCAAGGATGTATACTTCCGTATTGCTGACCGGTTTTCCAATCGGCACAGACAGTGTGTGCTCCTCCAATTCATCAACCGGATGATACGTCGCGAAAACCGTGCTTTCAGACGGTCCGTACATGTGAAGGAGCTTGCCTTTTCCAACCGTTTGCAAAGCCTTTCTGACATGCTCAACCGAAGCCCGCTCCCCGCCAAACATAATCTTGCGCAACGTTGACAAGCACGCCGGATTCAAGTCGACAAGCAGGTGGAACAAAGCCGTTGTAATCATGAGTATGCTGATGTTCTCCCGCTCAATGACACGAGACAGGCGAGCCATATCCAAAACGGTTTCTTTCGGTATCAGCACAAGCTTGGCTCCGTTTAACAAAGAACCGAACATATCAAACATAAACGCGTCAAACACGTAATTGGAAAGCCCGAGAATCGTATCCTGTTCTGTAATGCTGAGATAATTCGTTTCCTTCACCGTGCGCAGAATATTGGCATGTGTCACGATATTTCCCTTTGGTGTCCCTGTCGTTCCTGACGTATACGTCAGGTTGGCCATTGCCGCTGAATGAAGAGGCAGTGCGAGATTTTGCGCATCAGCATGATAGCTTTCTTCCTCATCTGCAAGTACGATAACGCCGCCAAATTCGGCTTCTTCTGCTAAAGCCTTTAATTTTTTCTGGGTGAGAAGCACCTTCGCTCCGCTGTCGCGGAAGAAATGCTGCATCCGCTGAACCGGATGTTCCGGATCAATCGGAACATAAGCCGAGCCAGCTTTTAAAACCGCGAGAATCGACACAATCATGTCCATTGACCGCTCGCATAAGACAGCCGCTGTTCTTCCTTCTCCTGCTCCACAAGAAAGAATTCCGCGGGCTAAACGATTGGCCCGTTCATTCAGCTCACGATAAGTGAGTGATTCGCCTTCATATTGAAGTGCAGGATAGTCTGGCGTTTTCGCTGCTTGCTCTTCAAACAGCTGAACAATCGTTTTGTCTTTCGGATAAAGTGTTCTTCCCGGGTTAAACTGTTGAATTTGCGAAGCAGCCTCCTCTTCAGAAAGAAGCTTGTATTCAGATATCTGTTTCTCAGGCTCAGCCGCGGCATCTTCTAGCACACGCGCAAAATGTGTAAGCAGCCTTTCAGCCGTGCTTTGTTTAAACAGCTTCGTGCTGTAGTCCAAATCAAGCTCAATGCCTTCATCCGTTTCTCTCGCCTGTACCGTCAAATCAAATTTGGCAATCTTGAAGTTGGTCTCATGAACAGACAAGGCCAGATCGCCGACAGACGGAATACCCTCTGTCGCATTTTGAAGGCTGAACATCGTGTCAAACAGCGGATGTCTGCTTACATCACGCGGAATGTTCAAGTCTTCAACAAGCCACTCAAACGGATAGTCCTGATGAGAAAAGGCATCCAGCACCTGTTTACGGACACGCGTGATCAAATGGGTAAACGTCTCGTCCTGCTTCACTTCACTGCGTATCGCGAGCGTATTGACGAACATCCCGACAATGCCCTCTGTATCAGAGTGGTTTCTGCCCGCTGACGGCGTTCCGACAATGATGTCATCCTGTCCCGTATACTTTGACAAAAGCGTATAGTAAGCGGACAGCATCACCATATACAGCGTGGCGCCATTTTGTTCAGCTAAACGATGTAAGCGATCCTTTAATCCCGCATCCAGCTTGATTGACACCCGATCCCCTTCAAAACTTTGAACAGGCGGTCTCGGATAATCGGACAGTAGCTGAAGCACCGGAAGCTCGCCCGCAAAGACTTCCTTCCAATACGCCCCGTCCTTCCGGTATCCTTCAGCAGCCTGGCCGCTTTGCCACACGGCGTAGTCCTTATACTGAAGTCGAAGCTCAGGAAGCTGGTCGCCTTTGTATACCCGTGCTAACTCCTCCAATAATATGCCAATAGACACACCGTCAGAAATCAAATGATGCATGTCAAACATCAGCATATGACGATTCTCTTCAAGCTCCATCAAGCCGATTCTGAACAGCGGCGCTTTTGCCAAGTCAAATCTCCGGACGAATGAAGTCATAATAGCTTCATCAGAGCGGCCGCCTCTTTCAACTATCTCGATGTTGAAATCAACGCTGTTATGAATGTTCTGTCTCGGCGTGTTGCTTTCAAGAATAAATGACGTTCTTAAAGACTCGTGGCGGCGGATTAACCCTTGAAATGCGCGCTCCAGCTTTTGAATCTCTAAAGGCCCTTCCAAAATCGCTGCCGCAGGCATGTTGTAGCCGACACCCGCATCCTCAAACTGGCTGACGATATAAGTTCGCTGCTGTGCCAACGAAAGCGGGTAATGCTCCTGTTTTTCAGCAGGTTCAATCGCTGCAAATTCCCGGCTTTCTCTGTGTTCGGCTTCCTTTGCAAGAGCCGCAATCGTCGGATGCTCAAACAAGTATTGAAGCGGAATGTCAGCGCCTGTTTCCTTATGAATCTTTGTTAAAAGCGTCATGGCCTTCAATGAATGTCCGCCCGTTTCAAAGAAATTGTCAAAGATCCCCGCCTTCTCAACATTCAGCACACCCTGCCAAATGGCTGCGATTGCGTTCTCCGTCTCATTGCGAGGCGCCGTATAGGCCGTGCTGCTGACCGCCTTCACCTCTAGTGCAAACAGCTGGCGGCGGTCGACTTTGCCGCTTGGCGTGAGCGGGATTTCTGTCATTTCAGTAAAGTAAGCCGGCACCATATAGTCAGGAAGCTGTCTGGCCGCGTGCTCCCGCAGGCTGGCCGGAGCAAACTCGCTGCCAGGCTTCTGCACAACATATGCGGAAACCTCAAGATTTCCCTGTTCGTCAGGTCGTGCCAAAACAACGGCTTTTGCAACGTCCGGCGCCTGCTGAATCACAGCCTCAATTTCCCCAAGTTCAATCCGGTATCCGCGGACTTTTACTTGGTCATCCTCTCTTCCTAAATATTCGATTGTTCCATCTGGCAGCCAGCGCACCACGTCTCCGGTCCGGTACATGCGATCGCCTGGCACAAATGGATCTTGTAAAAACTTTTCAGCCGTCAATTCTGGCAAATGCAAATAGCCTCGGCCGACACCATCGCCAGCGATGTAAAGCTCGCCCGCCACGCCTTCCGGCTGCAGTCGGCCTTTTTGGTCTAAAATATATAAGCGGTTATTCCCCAGCGCTTTCCCGATCGGCACATACGCTGATTGAACAGCACTCTCCGGGATAACCGGATGAACGGACGCGTCAACACACGTTTCAGTCGGCCCGTACACATTGGTCAAACGCGGCGCCGCGCCTGCTTCTTTAAACAGCTTTAGCAGCTTGTCCGCAACAACAGACGATAGACCCTCTCCTCCGATCAGCATATGCTTCAGTTTGAGGCCGCCGAGATCGCCCGCCGCGATCAGCATTTGCAGGTGGGCTGGTGTCCCGTCCGTTGCCTCAATGTTGTGCCTGCGATAATACGCGGCAAGAGCAGACCCATTCGTCACTGTTTTCTTCGGTACGATGTAAAGAGTCTGTCCCAAAAGAAGCGACGCGAAAATCTGCTTCACTGACGCATCAAAGTGGAACGGCGCAAGCAATGCCATCCGCAGCGTTTGGCTGCCGCTTTGGTAAACCGTCTGCTGCAAAGATTCAACCAAATGATGAACCTGGCGATGCTCGATCATAACGCCTTTCGGACGTCCGGTTGTTCCCGATGTGTAAATAATGTAAGCGAGGTTCCGTGCGTTCACATCTGCATTAAGGTTTTCGTCTGCACCTTCCTCAATCGCCTCATCGAAATCAATCAGCTTAGCACCAGTTGCAGGAGCCCCCACCTTCGATTCAGTCAGGATGACATTCGCACCGCAGTCCTCCAAGATATATTGAACGCGCTCCTCCGGAAATCCGGGATCAATCGGCACATAGGCTCCGCCAGCCTTTAAAATCCCCATGATAGACGTAATCATCCGTTCAGAGCGTTCAATCAGAACCGCGACAGGACTGTCCGGTCCAACCCCTTTCTGTTTCAGCACATTGGCAATGCGCGCAGATTGTTCATGTAACGTTCGATAGGACAATGTTCGATCTTCAAACACAACCGCCGGATGATTAGGAAGCAGCTCAGCCTTTTCTTGGAACAGCTCTAGAATCGTCATATCCTTACGATAGCTGACAGATTTACCGCCGGCCCTCTCAAGCAGCTTTTCTTTCTCCGCTTCAGAAATCAGCGTTAATTCATCAATTGTATGATCTGGATGCGATAACGCATTCTCGAGCATCGTAATCATGCGTTCACAAACAATGTTGATTTCTTCACGTGAAAACAAATCAGTGCGGTAATCAAAATCAATGGTAAGCTTCCCAGTATCCCATCGATCCTTTACATGAATCGAGACATCATTTAATCCGCTTCCGCTGAAAATCGGTTCAGTCAAAAATGCAAGTTCTTCTTCTTTCTGCCACTGCATCACCTGATATTCAAGAGAAACCGTAAACAGCTTGGTCAGAGAGCTCTTTGTTTCACGCAAATCGTTGATCAGGAGGTTATACGGGTACTTTTGGTGACGAAGTGTTTTCATGAGATCCTTCATCCGGTCTTTGACAAAGTCTAAGAACGCCTGCCCGCCGTCAATGTTTGTCCGGAGCGGAACTGTGGAAACAAACATGCCAAGCATCTGCTTCTCTTTCGCATTTGTACGGTTGCCCATAAAGGTTCCCGTCACGACATCATTCTGGCCGCTGACTCTGTACAAATAGGCGGCGAGCACCGATTGAAACACCGCAAGAACACTGACCTTATTTGCCTCACAAAAGGACAGAATCTGCTGATGAAGCGCTTCAGGCACATCTTTAGAGAACCTCTCAGCATCTAAGCTTCCTCCCGCAGGAGCATTCCGCTTCAGGGAAACAAGTTCAGGCACCGATTCGAATTGCTTGTTCCAAAACGCCTTGTCCTTTTCAAACCGCTTCGATTGAGCATAGTCCTGTTCAGATAAAACATGATCGATAAATGAATGCGTGATTCCTTCGTTTGTTTCTGAACCGCCGGCTAATTCTAAATAAATGTGCATAATCGCATTTCCGAGAATATTCATAGAGATCCCATCAGAAATCACGTGATGAACATTTGCGTAAAACCACACTTCATTTTCCTTTATCGTGAACATGGAAAAACGGAACAAATCACAATCGTAAAGCGGCAAAGGCTTTTTCGTTTCCTCCCGGCTCCATTGTGAAATAGACTCTATCGCATTCGAATCTCCAGTGGTGTCAGTATGTTTTATATCAACAGGCCGATACTCGCTTATATATTGAACAGGCTCCCCGTTTTCATCGAGCCGCAAACGAAGGCGCATGGCGTGATTTCTGCGGATAAACTCTTGAATCGCCTGCTCAACCAGCACCCAGTCAACCTTTTCAGTTGAAACCAGCTTACCAATCCCCGCAAGATTTGAAATACTTGTATGAGGATAAAATTTTTCTGTATACCAAATTCGTTTTTGCGCATCCGTTAAAGGGTAAAAAGTTATTTCCATATTGTCATACCTCCCCTAATCTTCAATAAGCAGTGAACATGTGCAGCGTATTTCCCTTTCTTATCCATATAAGCGCTTAATTCTTATGAACTAACAGCCGAAAAAGCCCAAAGTACTACGCTTAAAAAGCATTGCATCCAAACACAAAACAGATTGCCGCTATCAAAACGGCTGCCATCAATCATCTTTGCGGCGTTTAACACAAGCGGATAAAGACCGCAAAACCCTTCATCCTAACCCGAAACATTTTTGGCTATTTATTCATTGTTTTCAATATTTTTTTACATTGCTACCGTTCACTTTAAATGAAAAAAATGTTTTTATCACCGAAAAATAGGTGAAAAGTTTCATGCGGGATACCGAAAGATTCCAGTTTATTTACTGGGATATTTTTGCGGGATACCGCAACAATTTCCACTTAACATTATTTACAGAAAAATAAAAATTCTTAAAACGTATTGCTCCTTTCAATTCCTTTAATTGCTGAAAGCCATTTACAATCTATACATCCCCTCTGTTACCGCGCAAAAACCGAAAAAAAAAGACACCCCTGCGAAGAGCGCCTTACAATGATTCCTTAATGACATTTTTATCGATATCAATCAATTCCATATAACCTTTCCCCCACTCATACATAGCATCAAGAATAGGCATCAGGCTTTCTCCTTGCGGGGTCAAGGAATATTCAACCTTCGGCGGGACAACCGGATACACTTCTCTGTGAACAATCATATCCTGCTCAAGCTCTCTCAGCTGATTCACGAGGATCTTCTGCGTAATATCAGGAATCAAAGCTTTTAATTCATTGAACCGTTTTGTACCTTCTTTTCCTAAATGCCACAAAATGAGCATTTTCCATTTACCGCCGATCACTGCAAGCGTTAATTCCTTCTCACAGTTAAACTTTTTGTCGTCCATCCGGCTCAAAAGTAATCCCCCCCTTAGCATACTTTTTATATGTTAGATACGTATCATCACTTACTTTATTTGCAGACTCCTTATTATTATACTCACTCATAAAACCAAGCGAAAGAAATCTGATTGCCTCTTCTCATAGTATCCTCCAAGTAACTAGTTGACTTTAAAGTGCCTACTTCTCATCAAAAGAGAGAACCTATAGAATGAAAAATAATTCGAAAAGGGAGTGGATCAACAATGGAATTACAGCTAGCATTAGACCTCGTAAATATCCCGGAAGCCATCGAGCTCGTCAAAGAAGTGGAACAATACATCGACGTGGTAGAGATCGGAACACCGGTTGTCATTAATGAAGGCCTCAGAGCCGTTAAAGAAGTAAAAGAGGCATTTCCGCAATTGAAGGTTCTAGCAGACCTCAAAATTATGGATGCCGGCGGATACGAGATCATGAAAGCGTCGGAAGCAGGCGCTGACATCATCACCGTTTTAGGGGCTACAGACGATGCAACAATTAAAGGAGCAGTAGAAGAAGCTAAAAAACAGAAGAAGAAAATCTTAGTGGACATGATTAACGTAAAAGATATTGAATCCCGTGCAAAAGAAATTGACGCACTCGGTGTTGACTACATCTGCGTCCACACTGGATATGATCTTCAAGCAGAGGGCAAAAACTCTTTCGAAGAATTAACGACTATCAAAAATACCGTTAAAAACGCAAAAACCGCAATTGCGGGCGGCATCAAAATTGATACATTGCCAGAAGTGGTCAAACAAAAGCCAGACCTTGTCATTGTTGGGGGCGGAATTACAAGCGCAGCCGATAAAGCGGAAACAGCTTCAAAAATGAAGCAGCTTATTGCCCAAGGATAATGATATGAAAACGACTGAATACGTAACGGAAATTCTTAATGAGTTACACCGTTCAGCGGCTTATATTTCTGATGAAGAAGCAGATCAGCTTGCCGATCACATTCTCTCTTCCAATCAAATTTTCACTGCGGGAGCGGGGCGGTCTGGCCTGATGGCAAAATCCTTCGCAATGAGATTGAGGCACATGGGCTTCAACGCTCAGATCGTCGGTGAGATTCTCACTCCCCCGCTCCGCAAAGGAGATCTCGTCATTATCGGCTCAGGATCAGGCGAGACAAAGAGCCTGATCCATACAGCAGCAAAAGCAAAAAGCTTACACGGGGCTGTTGCCGCTTTAACCATCAATCCGGAATCAAGCATTGGCAAACAAGCGGATCTCATCGTTAAAATGCCCGGTTCTCCTAAAGACCGGTCAAACGGAAGCGATAAAACCATTCAGCCAATGGGTTCATTATTTGAGCAAACTTTACTGCTATTCTATGATGCAGTGATTTTAAAACTCATGGAGAAAAAAGGACTCAATTCTGAAACCATGTTCACTTACCACGCAAACCTAGAATAGTGTAACACAACCGGCCTGGCGATCAGGCCGGTTTTTATATTTTCTAAAAATAAACCTATAGATCCAAAAACCCGATAAGTAATATGACCCACAAATCATAAAAAGGAGGAATTATGTTGTTAAAACAACTAAAGCTTAAGCTCGGAACTAAAATTCTCTGTCTGGTTTTCGTGATTATTCTTTTGTTTTCGATATCAGTCGGTATTGTAATGCTTAAAGACATTACAGACAGCATGAAACAAATGGCGACTGAAAAAGCGAAAGGCGATCTCGCTTTAAGCAGCGTTTATATTGATGATGTCATTTCAGGGGACTGGCATGTAAAAAACAATGAGCTTTATAAAGGGCAAACACTAATCAACGGAAATGAAGATATCGTTGATCTGCTTGGCGAAAAAACAGGTGATACCGTTACTATTTTCCAAGGAAATACTCGTGTTGCAACCAATGTCATGAAGAACGGCGAAAGAGCTGTTGGCACTCAGGCTTCTAATGAAGTTACTGACGCTGTTTTGAAGAATGGAAAACGATTCTACGGACAAGCAGACGTAGCAGGCTCTTCTTATCAGACGGCATACATGCCTTTAAAAGATCAAAACGGGAATATCATCGGCATGCTGTATACAGGAGCCAATCAAAGCATTTTAGCATCACTTACGCAATCACTCTTCACTCAATTCGCTATCGTTCTTGTTATCGTCATTATTGTATCAGTCATCCTTGTCCTGCTTTTCACCAGAAGGATCAATAAGCGGCTGAACGCTTTAAAATTCGCCTTTGAAAGCGCCGGAAACGGAGATATGACAATAGAGGTGTCAGACAAATCCGGTGACGAGCTATCAGAACTCAGCGTCTATTACAATAAGATGAGAATGAAACTGAACGATACCATCCAGACTGTGCAGCAATCAGCCCTTCAGCTTGCATCCGCCTCTCAGCAGCTCTCAGCCGGAGCAGAGGAAACAAATCAAGCTTCAGAAAAGATCACAGAGACTGTACAGCACATTGCAAACGGGGCTCAGCATCAGATCAACCGAATTGAAAACAGTGAAAGCTCACTAAAACAAGCTTCAGCAGACATCCGGGATATTTCTTCAAATACGGCTGCAATTGCTGACAAAGGACAGCTTGCGCAAACAAAAGCCGATATTGGGCAAAAGGAAGTTCTAAATGTACAGGCACAAATGGATGCGATTCACCATTCGATTCAGAAAAGCGGAGAAATCATACAACAGCTGGACGGTCGCTCTAAACAAATTGAACACATTTTATCCGTCATCACCCAAATTGCCGATCAGACAAACCTCCTTGCGCTGAATGCAGCGATTGAAGCTGCCAGAGCCGGTGAACATGGCAAAGGCTTTGCAGTTGTTGCCGATGAAGTACGTAAATTAGCGGAAGAATCTCAACAATCTGCGGAACAGATTTCAAAACTGGTTACAGAAATACAAAATGATATGAACCTATCTGCTAGATCTGTTGAGCATGTGAAAACAGAGGCTGCAGAAGGTGTCACTATGATTAAGCGCACCAGAGATGCATTTAAGGAAATTGCAGCCGCAACAGGTGAAATCAGCGCCGAGATTAGTGATTTATCAGCATCGGTATCAAACATTTCAGCCAGTGCGCATAGCATAAACGATTCCTTTGCAGCCAATACGGCTGACATAAAAGAATCTACAGAAAATACCCGGCAGGCGGCTGCACTAACAGAAGAGCAATTTGCTGCAATGGAAGAGATTACTGCCGCTTCTGAAACGCTATCCCAATTAGCTGAGGAGCTTACCGGTATCATAAGCCAATTTAAAATGATTGATCAACCTGAAAACGGCCGATGACTCAGTATCATTATTGTAAATTAGAAACAGCATATTACTAAAAACAAATATTTCGACCTGCTAAAATTACAATTTCAGCAATAAAATGAGTGTAAAACAAAATTTTTCAACCTTTACACCAAACGCTTTCTGGATTACTCTTGGGTCAGTTTTAAAGTTGCTAAAAGCGGGAGGTGAACATCACGATGGACATCATAAAAACTTTACTTCTCGTCATCGTAGTCATAGCAGCTGCAGCTGTCGGCCTGATAAAGGGGGACTTTTTCCCAACTGATCAAAAAACGTCTCAAACGAAAGAATATGACGAAACAATCGCCCTCCCTTCTGACCGTTATCCCGAAACGGCCAAACATATTAAGGATGCGATAAATGAGGGGCACTCAGATGTGTGCACCATCGACAGAGACGGAGCTGAAGAACGCCGCGAGCAATCATTAAAAGACGTACCTCCTAAAACGGGGTATGACAGAGACGAATGGCCAATGGCCATGTGCAAAGAAGGCGGTGAAGGGGCTTCTGTAGAATATATTTCTCCCGCTGACAACCGCGGTGCAGGCTCTTGGGTTGGACATCAGCTTACCGATTATCCCGACGGCACAAAGGTTTTATTCACAATTCAGTAAACATGTTAAAAGAGGAGGAACAGCACATTGATCAAGTCATGGAAGCCGCAAGAACTGTCGATTTCATATCATCAATTTACTGTATTTCAAAAGGATTCTGCACCTCCTGTAATGGATTGGACTGACGAAGCCATTGAAAAAGGATATGCTTCAGCGGACGGAGCAATTTCCTTTGAAGCGCAGAGAAATGCAAAGGCCTTTATTCTTTTGCGTCTTAACAGTTCAGCAACTGTAGACTCCTACGAAAAAAAAGTGACTGTTCCCTTTCATGTCACAGAGAACGGTATTGAAATTGAAAGTATTATGTCTCAAAGGCTGTCCTTTGATCTTCCTAAAGGAGACTATCAATTGACATGCTGGACTGTACCAGCTGAGAGGTCAGATTTTCATGCCGACACTTATATTATTGATGCTGTTTCTGTGTAATGAAAAAGCCCTGAGAGAATGACTCTCAGGGACTCTTTATAAACTTTCTCCATTCGTCTTAATCAAATTCTGGTACCAATAAAAGCTTTTTTTCTTCAAGCGTTTTAAATCATGTGTATGTTCTTCATCTCTATTGACATAAACGAATCCGTATCTTTTTTGGTAGCCGTTCAGCCAGCTTAACAGATCAGTAAATGACCAGCTGCAATAGCCGATCAAATCGACACCGTCGCTGATGGCCTGTCTGCATTGCTCAAGATGCGAACGCAAATAATCGATTCGATAATCATCCAGCACAGTACCGTCTTCAACCTTATCAAACTCACCTAAACCGTTTTCTGTGATAAACACTGGAAGCTGATAACGGCTTGTAATGCGGCGAAGGCCGATACGCAATCCAATTGGGTCAATTGTCCAATCCCAGTTGCTCGTTTTCAGGTGCGGATTTTTTTTCGTTTTGAATACCCCGGGTATCCCTGTTTCCTGATTGGTCCCCTTTTGGCCTGTTGTATTCATTTTCCCTTCTGACACACCATCAAGCGGATTTCGTTCATAGGTGATGGTCTGATAATAATTGACACCTATAAAATCAGGCTTCCCTTTCGCAAGCAGCTCCATATCTCCCGCTTCGATTGTCGGTGCCCAGCCCTGTTTTTCTAAATAACGGAAAGGAATTTGCGGGTAGGTTCCCCAGATGTACATATCCAGCCACCAATTGTTCATAAATTCTTCAGCATTTTCAAATGCCAGTATTTCCTCTGGATGGCTTGATAGAGGATAAGCCGGCGAATAAGCAAAGCTCGGACCAATTTTGCCTTCAGGAACATATTCCCTAAAAGATTCAATGGCTTTCGCATTAGCCAGAAACGCAATGTGGTTTGCTTCGAAAAAACGTTTTCTGTCTTTCACTCCAGGCGGATGCATGGCTGTAATAAAGCCGTGATTAAAATTGTAGTTCTGTTCGTTTAACGTAACCCAGTATTTCACTCTGTCTCTATAGCGTTTATAAAGAGTAATACAGTAGTTATTAAAGTCCTCTATGATGTTTCTTGATTCAAAACCGCCATATTCGTCCATAAGCGCCTGAGGCAAATCCCAGTGATATAAAGTCAGAACCGGCTCGATGTTATGAGAAAGCAATTCATCAATCAAATGATCATAAAACGCTAGGCCCGCTTCATTGATCTCCCCTTTTCCTTTTGGAAAAATCCGCGGCCAGCTGACGGAAAATCGATACGCTTTTAAGCCCATCTCAGCCATCAGAGCGACATCTTCTTTATAACGGTGATAATGGTCAACCGCAATATCGCCGTTGGTTCCTTTAAACGTTTTGCCCGGTATTTTTGTAAACACGTCCCAAACAGAAGGGCCTTTGCCTTCTTCGTTCCAAGCGCCTTCAATCTGGTACGCTGCAGAAGCAGAGCCCCACAAAAAATGTTTCGGAAAAGATTCTGGATGCTGGTGGATCATAGTGTTTATCACTCCTGAAATATTTGATAAACCTATCATAGGTTATGAAACGCGTTTCATATCAACTCTATGTTAATCGCGGAACAGCTCAGCTAATATTTTTTCTCTTTGTCCAAGAAAATATCGTGTTAATTGAACATGTTCTGTATTCTCATATTCTGTATGATGTATTCTTCCACCATCAAAGCTTAAAATATTAGCATTGGGATATCCCAACAGGATCGGAGAGTGAGTCGCAATGATCATCTGTACATTTCCACCCTTCACCAAATCATGTACAACTCTCAAAAAAGCGAGCTGCCTAGCCGGAGAAAGTGCCGCTTCCGGCTCATCTAAAAGATAAATCGCTTTTTCTTTAAAACGATGACGGAATAGAGACATAAAAGACTCTCCATGTGATTGCTTGTGTAGCGGCCGCCCTCCATAAGAACGGTATGGCTGCGGAGCATCTTTTTCCATCTCATCAAGATGAAGAGAAAGATGATAAAACGATTCAGCTCTTAAAAAGAAGCCATTTGTTACCTTTGGAAGCCAAGATAAGCGTATGTAATCTCCTAAAAGAGAGTCTGACTCCTGTAATTCATAGAGATTATTTCGGCTTCCTCCCGCTGTATTGAATTCACACTTATCCGCTATCGCTTCAAGCAAAGTAGATTTACCAGATCCATTTTCCCCCACAAAAAAAGTCACTTGGCTAGTAAATAAAACTTCATTTAATTGACTTATAGCCGGGATAGAAAAAGGAAATCTGTCGAAGTCCGAAATCTTATCTCGAAGAAGAGTAATCTTTTTTAAAAACATGGCATCTCCTTTCTATCACTCAGTTACATAATATATTGAGAAAAATCTTCTGTATCCATAAAAACACAGCCCATCCTAGTATTCCAGCGCATAACGCTAACCAGAATGGCACATGAATTTTCAGCAAAAGCGCCAAAATAGCGAGTAAACAAACTGTAGCTGGAATTCCGGTAAGCACACCAGATGCAAATTGACTTAACTGAGCTGTTTTTTCACCCTGTATTTGCATCCAAAAAAGGCTTAATAAACTGACCAAGGGTAAAGCGGCAATAATCCCTCCATAGGTCGGATGTCTTTTTGATATTTCAGTTACAACACCGATAATAACCGCTGAGATGATCACTTTGCTTAACATTGTCATTGTTTAGCTTCCTTACTTAAAAGTTCAAAGGCCTGTTCAAGTAATTCCTTTTCTGAAGTGCTTATTCGTTTAATGATTTCTTTTAATTTCTCTTTATCTAGCTGTGTATGCTGTTCAAGAACAGACCTTCCTTCTTGTGTTAAGAAAACGAAAACCTTTCGTTCATCTTGGTGACTTCGCCGTTTAGCTACAAATCCCTTTTGAATTAAACGTTTAGTATGCTCTGACGCTGTATTATGAGAGACAGACAAGTATTCAGCCAAAGCACCTATTGTTGATTCGCCTTGCTTTTCAATATGCTGCATGAGACGTATTGCCTGGTGAGAAATATTTTCTTTATGTTTGTAATGTAATAAATAATAAATATCTGTCCACTGCTGATTTAGTTTAGCTATGAAATCCATTTCCATCATATACACCCCTTTATATCGCATTATACGATATAACTGTTAGGTACGATACTACTTTCTACAATTACACCTATTGATTTCTAACAGCTTTTTCACAATAAAAAAAGCACCCAATTCCCATTGGATGCTTACCATCTTAATGTCTTTTTTCAAATTTATGCGGATGGGGGTGAGCCTTTGGAACAAAGCCGTTTTGTTTCATCATTTCAAAGTGTTTGTCCATGTGATTTTTGATGTGTTCTCCTCTTTCTTTAGGCAGGACACCGTATTGTACGTACTTTGAAATAACGTCTTTGCGCTTTTTGAGTATGTCTGCTTCGAGCTGTTCAATTTCTTTCTTTTCCTGTTCTGTCAGTTTGACATTTGCGGGTGGCTGCTGCTGTTTTTCAGCAGCTTCAGCTGTACCGGACAAAGAAATGACAGCCGCGGCGATGAACATTGTGATGATGTTTGTTCTCATTCGTTTCATCCAATTTATTCCTCCAATCCTATTTTCCATATGTTTTGCTGCATTGCATTTTTTATGCATGCAAAATAAAAAGAGCGAATCATTATTCGCTCTTTCCGATCTGTTCGTCAGTATAAAGTTCTTCTTCACCCGGTGACGCGTAAGTGACATACGTTCCAGCGATTAAATCATGCAGTGTCCGGTTGTCTTCCCGCACGGCGATGAGAATCAGGCTGGCGATTAAGAGCCGAGCCCGAAGGTTAAGGTGTAAACCAGACCGGCCACAATAATCCGCAAAAACATCGTTAGAAGGCTGACTTGTGATCCGTCTTTTTTTACGATTCTGATACCGCAGATTCTTTTTCCGATAAGGTAGCCATGCCAAAACACCGGCAGCAAAATAGAGTACAGCAGAACAATCAGACTGATAAACATGCTGTCGTTCGGGTCTTTTCCTGTAATCAGCCAATAGATCAGCAAAAGAGGCACCGAGACAATCATATAATCCAGCAATGAAGCTCCCAGTCTGATCCAGAATCCTGCTGGTTTTTAAATATTCAATTTGACTCCCCCATTATGTCTTCAATATGACTTTGATGTTCCATCTTCTTTCTTATCGACTATAACATATGCCTTAGGAGCATCAGCAAGATTTAACTTTATCTGGAAGGGCGATTTCATTTTTCTTCACTACGTATAATGGCCTGAGATCAGCTCAACATGCTCTTTCCCTTGGTATGTCAGTGCATGCATCCTTGAACAACTCCTTTTTTATCACATCTTCCCGTCATAACCGCATTTAAACACTAAAACGCTTTTGTATACACAATTCGAACTTTTTGAAAACGTCATCAACATATTGCAACCCTCTATGTTCAATGCTATCTTTTTAGTTGATTAACAGATTGGGGGAAACAAAGGTGAAATCATTCATGCAATCAAAAGCCGTTATATTCAGTTTCACAATGGCTTTCTTTCTTATATTGGCAGCTTGTTCCGGCAAAAATGAAGCCGATTCCAAGGATACAGGCTGGGATCAGATTAAAGACAAAGAGAAGATCGTTGTCGCTACATCCGGTACGCTTTATCCCACTTCTTATCACGAAACCGATTCTGGTTCCGATAAGCTGACGGGCTACGAGGTTGAAGTTGTTCGCGAAGCGGCAAAACGCTTGGGACTGAAGATTGAATTTAAGGAGATGGGCATTGACGGGATGCTGACAGCGGTCAACAGCGCTCAGGTTGACGCAGCCGCAAATGACATCGACGTAACGAAAGACCGTGAGAAGAAGTTCGCGTTTTCCACTCCATATAAATATTCATATGGCACAGCAATTGTCCGAAAAGACGATTTATCAGGGATTAAAACGCTTAAGGATTTAAAAGGGAAGAAAGCGGCTGGCGCGGCTACGACAGTCTACATGGATGTAGCGAGAAAATACGGCGCCAAAGAAGTGATTTATGATAATGCGACCAACGAGCAATATTTAAAAGATGTCGCCAACGGACGCACTGATGTCATTTTAAACGACTATTACCTGCAGAAACTTGCGCTCGCAGCATTCCCGGATCTCAACATTACGATCCACCCGGACATCAAGTACATGCCGAATCAACAGGCGCTTGTCATGAAAAAAAGCAATGCGGCACTTCAGAAAAAGATGAACGAAACATTCAAAGAGATGAGCAAGGATGGCACTTTGACTAAGCTGTCGAAACAATTCTTCAATAAAGCAGATGTATCAAAGAAACTGGAAGTCGACGTTCAGGACGTTGATTTGTAATCGGACGCCATGATAAATAGCATTCAGTGGGAATATATTTTCAACACGAAGCTGGCGATTGAATCGTTTCCTTATGTCATACAAGGGATTGGATACACGCTGCTCATCTCTTTTGTGAGCATGTTTGCGGGAACGGCGATCGGCCTGTTCATATCACTCGCCAGAATGTCTACACTTGCCCTGTTAAGATGGCCGGCGAAGCTCTATATCTCCTTTATGCGGGGCGTTCCAATCTTGGTCATCTTGTTTATCCTTTATTTTGGATTTCCTTATATCGGCATTGAATTTTCCGCTGTCACGGCCGCTTTAATCGGCTTTAGCCTTAACAGCGCCGCCTACATTGCGGAAATTAACCGTTCAGCCATTTCATCCGTTGAAAAAGGCCAGTGGGAAGCCGCATCCTCGCTCGGCCTTTCCTATTGGCAGACGATGAGGGGCATCATTTTGCCGCAATCGATCCGTATCGCGCTGCCTCCGCTTGCCAATGTATTGCTTGACTTAATCAAAGCGTCCTCTCTCGCTGCGATGATTACAGTGCCGGAATTGCTCCAGCATGCGAAAATCATCGGCGGCAGAGAGTTTGATTACATGACCATGTATATTCTGACCGCTCTCATCTATTGGGCCATCTGCTCAGCAGCGGCAGCTTTTCAAAATATCCTTGAGAAGAAATACGCTCATTATGTTTAAACAAACGTTTCATTAAAAAAAGCCGCTCCGCAGGAGACGGCTTAAAATCCTAAAACGGTTTTCGTTTTAGGATTTTGTCTTTTTTTCAGACCCTTGAAGTCGGTGACAGCGGCGTTTGAGCAGGACGCTCTAGCATTTAGACGCTGATCTTTTTTAATGTGAGCACCGGCGCGCAGGCTTGACAACGAATGCGGGGTTTGCCAACACGCTTTTTCTATTGATTCAGCTTCCACTTGAACGGATCCTCAAACAGCGACCAATCTGAATCAAATTCATACTCAGTCAGCAAGCATTGATCAAGCTCTTTCGTAATCTCTTCTTCATCCAAATCTGTTCCGATCAACACTAGCTGTGTCAGTCGGTCGCCGAATTCCGGATCCCAGTCCTCCAGAATTTCCGGTTCCTGCTGTTTGACTTGCTCCTGTTCCAGCTTAGGCAGCGCCGCCACCCAATAGGATACAGGCTCAATCGTAACGGACGGCCCGGCTTGCGACATCAGCAAAGCAAGGTTGTTATGAGATGCACACCAGACGATTCCTTTGGCGCGAACCACGTTCTTTGGCATTTGATCCATCCAGCGATAAAACCGTGTGGAATGAAACGGTAAACGTCTCTTATACACAAATGAAGAGATGCCGTACTCTTCTGTTTCCGGCGTATGTTCCGCATGACCCGCAGTCAGCTCTTGAATCCAGCCGGCCGATCCGCTCGCTTCCTCAAAGTTAAATAATCCTGTATGCAAAATCTCCTGCGGTTTTACATTTCCTTTGACGGATCGAATGAATTTTGCCCTAGGCTGCAATGTGCGAAGAACTTTTTCAAGCTGTTCGAGCTCTTGCTCGCTGACCAAATCACATTTATTTAAGATCAGAACATCACAAAACTCGACTTGGTCGATCAAGAGGTCGGCAATTTCTCTTTCATCCCCTTCTCCCAATGCTTCTTTGCGGTCCAGCAGGCTATCGCCTGACTGATAATCATGCCAAAAACGGTTAGCATCAACCACTGTCACCATCGTATCCAGCTGACAGAATTTCGTAAGGTCGATCCCCATCTCTTCATCAATATAAGAAAAAGTTTGCGCCACCGGGATCGGTTCGCTGATTCCAGTGGATTCGATGACGATATAATCAAACCGCCCTTCCTTTGCCAGCTTCTCGACTTCAATTAATAAATCTTCGCGAAGCGTGCAGCAAATACAGCCGTTTGACATTTCCACAAGCTTCTCATCGGTTCTGGAAAGGCCTCCTTCCTGCTTAACCAAACCCGCGTCAATGTTCACCTCGCTCATATCATTGACAATGACTGCTATTTTTAAGCCGTCACGATTTTGCAGAATGCTGTTCAGCAATGTTGTTTTTCCCGCCCCAAGATAACCGCTCAGTACGGTAACCGGAATTTTTTTCATGGTGATGTCCTCCTAATAAAATAGAATCATTACGATTTAACTTGTATGCTTCGCCGTATGTGCAATGGTGTAAGCAGCTTTTCGCGCTCCGGAAATATTTCTCGCTGTCGGCCCGATTTCTAATTCAGCCAAGGCCCCCATCACATATAATCCTTTTCCCCATTGCAAATCCTGGCCGACAATCGGAAAACCGCAGCCTGCATACGGCAATTGCTCCGCTTCCGCCGCTCTCTGTACCCACTCGAACCGGCTGATGTCCGAAGTAAAACCTGTTGCCAGTGCGATACGCTCATATTCGTATGGCGGTTCGCTGTTCTTACCGTGTATCTGTATTTTGCCATCATATATTTTTTGACAAAACTCAATTTCATCCTGAATGACTTTTATTCTGCCCTCCTTCCTATAGACAGCAAGCGTTCTTGAAATGTCCTTTGGAAAAGAGCCGCGATGCCTGGCGCTTGTAATCCATTGCCTTCTCTTTTGATAGTCTGACGTTTTACTGAATGCTTTCATATATTTTGGACCAAGCCAGCCCGGATCACTGTCAAAGTCATAGGTTCGGAAGGGATGCCTCACCAGCATCGTCACATCATGCCCGTCATCCGCGAGTTTTATGGCGTAATGAGCCGCCGTTATCCCTCCGCCCACAATTGCGATTTGCACACTTTCATTCCTAACATCATGCACATCTCTGTCAAACACATGATAAATGCCGTCATTCTGAAATGGTTTTGCCCACTCCGGCCAAGAAGGCTGATGAGAAAAACTCATGGCTAAAACCACTCGTTCCCCCGTGAGTGTTCCAACGGCATCTGTCTCCGCTTCCCATAACCCATTTTTCCTTCTCAAATTTGTTACCATGCCTGTTTTCCACGCTCGAACAATATGTAACTCGTCCAGGACAGTCTCGCAGTGCTCATTGAAGAGCGACAGCGAGGGCCTCTTATATCTTCCAAAAAACACTTCCGGCCATTGGCTTTTATCCGCATACATTTGCAGGCTGAACGGCTCTGTGTCTACGTGATGAACCGAAGGAGAGCGCAAATATTTCATCTGAATGCGGGCTGTGTTTCGTTTCCAGCATTCAAGAGGCCGTTCATGAGGATCAATGATGGCAAGATCCTCAATTGTTGCCTTTCCGCTTTTCACCAGATGCACAGCCAAGGTTGAGCCTTGGATGCCGCCGCCAATGATCAGCCATTTATACATGGGAGAATCTCCTCTCTATAAAACGTAATTGTTACGATTTAAATCGTATGTTCTTTTCTCCTTTTTGTCAACCACCTTTCCATTCAGCTGATCACAACTTTCGTATGGCCAGGGATGTTTTCATATATCCATTTCGCATCCGGGATGGTCAGCCTGATACAACCATGAGATGCTTTCGTTCCTAGTTTTTCCGCTTCTTTTTCAATGACTTTTTTATCCTTTGTCATTGGAACGCTGTGAAATAAAAATTCGCCATGGTTTTTCCATGAGACCCAGTATTCCGCGCCTTCCTGATATCCTTCGGAGAAAAACCATTCTCCCCGTTCAGGTTCGATATGAAAGGTGCCCTTTGGCGTAGCGTCATTCTTTGTTTGATCAAGTCCTGACGAGACAATCATTGTATATAGGGTTTTGCTTTCTTCTTTGATGTAAGCCTTCTGCTTTTTCACATCTACATCAATCCAGACATGCTTCTGCTTGATATCCGGGTATTCACCGCCTGAAGGCTTTGTCCAATCAATGCTTGTTTTTTCTGTTTTTTGATCGAATGTTGCGTGCTCTGCCATTTTCTTCTTATCAGCGCTTACTTGTTCTTCCGTTTTCTTTGTATCGGCACTTGCGTGTTCTTCCGCATGGCCAGAGCAGGCTGACAGCAGGCAGGCCGGCAGCAGAACCGCAGCAATGAATAATGAGAGTTTCATATTCGATCCACCTGTTTCGAAAAACGCAGCTTCGCATAGGCATCATGGAGGTGGATCGACTCTTCATTGCGGCATTCAATCTCAAAGGCTGACACCCATTCAAGCTCATACAAATCAGCGGCAATCAGCCGGGCGAGATCCTCAACAAATCTCGGGTTTTCATATGCTGCTTCTGTCACGGCTTTTTCATCAGGGCGCTTCAGCACAGGATGCAGTCTCGCAGAGGCATTGGATTCCGCGGCGTGGAGCAAATCAGCTTTAAAATCGCTTGGCATTGATGCCGAAGGATGAATATCAGCCCAAATAGTGACCGTTCCCCTCTGATTATGGGCACTGTATTCACTGATTTCCTTGGAGCAAGGGCAAAGGGTCGTTACTTTCGCTGAAATGCCGGCACGCTGTTTAAACGGCTGATCTTCTTGATAGGTGACAGACATCAATATGTCAGCATGCATCAGGCCCGATTTCTCAAGCTTCGGACTTTTCCGTTCGAAAAACCATGGAAACCGCACTTCGACTGAAGCTGATGACTGACCCATATTTTCTGCAAGCTCTTTCGTAAATTGCTGAAGAGAGCAAAATGAGAGAACCCAGCCGTTTTGATGATAGACTTGCAGCAGCTCTGTTAACCGGCTCATGTTGATTCCCTTTTGATTTCTCCGCAAATCACAAGTCATTGTAAAGTTCGCAGCCGTTGTTTGCTCAGCAGGCGCCATGGCAGAAGTGATTGTGACCGGATGGGACACATTAGCGACACCTACATGCTGAATGTCAAAAAAATAATCCTTCTTGATATTTTGCATATCCTTCATTTTCTCTTTTTCTACAGGTTTTTCGCCTTTCACCGGACTGACCGACCCAAAGTATTGAAGACGCTCCGGTTTTTCCGGCAGCAGCGTGTGTTGATTCAATCAGAAAACCCCTCTCAATAAATCGTAATAATTACTATTTATTTTGATCGGTTCAGCGATTAAAATCAAGAGAAAATAAAAAAGACACGCACAAATGCGTATCCGTGAAAATCTAAACATCCGCCGGACTGCTTTCCGCGCTCCAGCTTTTTCTCCAGTAATAGCCTGCGGCAAGCACGAGCGCAAACGCCAGCAGTGCGATAAAGGAAAATGTAATAAATCCGATAGCATATGAGCCTGTCATCTGTTTTAGCGATCCTAAGATGTTCGGCAGGAAAAAACCTCCTATTCCGCCGGCCGCGCCGACGATTCCCGTCACCATACCGATTTCTTTGCGGAAGCGCTGCGGCACGAGCTGGAATACTGCCCCGTTGCCCATTCCGAGCCCCATCATGCCGACAAACAAAAGAACGATGACCATCGAAAGAGACGGCAGGCTGCTGACCCCGGCCATGCACAGGGCCACGATGACAAACAATACAGAAAGCACTTTTGTGCCGCCGACACGATCTGAAATCCAGCCCCCGACAGGCCGAAAAAAACTTCCCGCCGCCACACATAATGTAACGAAATCGCCCGCGTGAATTTTTGACAGCTGGTATTGATCGACAAAGAAAATAGATAAAAAGCTTGATAGTCCGACAAATCCCCCGAATGTGACGCTGTACAGCAGGCAGAAAAACCATGTTTCCTTCTGCCCGAACACATGCAGGTAGTTTTTGAGCGGTTGCGACGCCGGCTGTGCAGGAGAATCCTTTGCCAAGGATACAAATAGAATAAAGACGATCAGCAAAGGAATAAGCGCAATTCCCATGACAATGTGCCAGCCGAACTGCTCCGCAAGACGCGGGCCAAACAGGGTTGCAAACAAAGTGCCGCTGTTCCCCGCGCCGGCGATCCCCATCGCAAGCCCCTGCAAATGAGGCGGATACCATCGGCTTGCCATAGGCAGCGCAACGGCAAAGCTTGCCCCCGCTACGCCTAGCAGAATCCCGATGGCATACAGCTCAGGCAGCGAACGGCCGCCAAATGTCCCCCACAAGAGAGGAATCATTGTCACCAGCATGCCGATCACTGCCGTTTTTTTCGGTCCGATTCTGTCCGTTAAAATACCCAGAATGATACGAAACACAGATCCTGCTAAAATCGGTACTGCCACCACAAGCCCTTTCTCAAAAGGAGACAGGCCAAAATCCTGAGAAATATAAACCCCCAGTGCCCCAAGCATAACCCATATCATAAAACTCACATCAAAGTATAAAAAGGAACAGAGTAAAGTGAGTGGATGACCGCTGGTTTTCAGTTCCGACAGCTTCATAAGATTCCCCTTTCTTAACCCAAAATTATTTTAATTTTCTGAATTAATGATATATGAGCAATTTTTTCTGGAAAAGACATGTGTAAGTTTTTGTGACACGTTTAATGCGTTAACAAAGCATTTTGACATAATTTTAAATAAGAGAAAACTTACACGCTGCAATAAAGGAGGTCTGGTACATGAAGAAACAAAGACTGGTGTTGGCAGGAAACGGAATGGCCGGCATCCGCTGTATTGAAGAAGTCTTAAAGCTGAATCGCCAAATGTTTGAGATTGTCATTTTCGGAAGCGAACCGCATCCCAACTACAATCGCATTCTCTTATCCTCTGTTTTGCAGGGGGAGGCGTCACTCGATGACATTACACTGAATAGCAAGGATTGGTACGCCAAGCACGGGATTACCCTTTACGCGGGCGAAACGGTTGTTCAAATTGATACAGATCAGCAGCTGGTCATCACGGATCGCAAACGAACCCTTTCTTATGACAAACTCATTCTGGCAACAGGCTCCTCCCCCCATATTCTCCCCATTCCCGGGGCGGACAAAGAAGGCGTCTATGGATTTCGAACAATAGAAGACTGCCAAGCGTTGATGAGCATGGCCGAACACTATCAAAAGGCAGCGGTAATCGGAGCCGGATTATTAGGACTGGAAGCTGCAGTCGGTTTACAGCACCTCGGCATGGATGTCAGTGTCATTCACCACTCCGCCTACATCATGCAAAAACAGCTCGATCACACCGCGTCACGGCTGCTGCAGACGGAGCTGGAGCGAAAAGGCTTAACCTTTCTTTTGGAGAAAGACACCGTATCCATTTCTGGAAACTCGCGGGCAGACGGCATCTATTTTAAAGACGGCTCTTCACTGAAAGCAGACTTGATTGTGATGGCGGCTGGCGTGAGGCCGAATATTGAATTGGCTGTATCCGCCGGAATCAAAGTGAACCGCGGGATCATCGTGAATGACTGCATGCAGACGAGCGAACCGAATGTGTATGCCGTCGGGGAATGCGCCGAGCATAACGGAACGGTGTACGGCTTGGCGGCACCCCTTTATGAACAGGGAAACGTTCTCGCCAAACATATTTGCGGCGTTCCATGCGAAGGATATCAAGGCTCATCACCATCTGCCGCTTTAAAAATAGCCGGAATTGATGTGTGGTCAGCCGGAAAGGTTCACGAAGATGAACGCACGACGAGTATTAACATCTACGATGAACAAGCAGGCATCTATAAAAAAGCACTCTTTGAGGATGACAAACCGGCCGGCGTTATTTTGTTCGGAGACACACGTGACAAGCAGCGGCTTCTCGACAGCCTGCTCAAACAACGAGATATCTCCATAGTCAAAAAGCAGATCATCGAACCGGAGAAAACCGGCAGATTATTTGAATCCATGCCTTCCAGTGAAACGATTTGCCAATGCAGCTCAGTGACTAAAGGCGCGATTGAAGAAGCGGTGCACACGAAAGGCTTAACAACAGTTGAGGAAGTCAAACACTGTACCAACGCAGCCGGCTCCTGCGGAGGATGCAAGCCGCTCGTTGAAGACTTTTTGAGGTACATGGCCAGCGGCGAATATACAGAGCCCGCCGATACACTTGCATTTTGCGGATGCACCGATTTGACGGAAGACGACATCATTGCTGAGCTTCAGCGCAGACCATTCACCGATCCTGCAGAAGCGATGAGCCAGCTTGGCTGGAAAACGAAAAACGGCTGCCGCAAATGTGTCCCGGCGATTCAATACTATCTGGAAAATCTGCATGCCGGTTTTGTTCAGCCGGAATCATCCTCAGAAGACACATGCATCCTCATTCCGCAAATGTACGGCGGGATGACAAACGCGGAGCAGCTAAGAAATATCGCCGACATCATCGAGACATACAGCATCCCTGACGTATCCATCACTCATAGCCAAAGACTGAAGCTTGCCGGGATCAAGCCGGCGGAGCTCCCGAACATTAAAAAAGACCTGAAAATGCCCGTTTGCACCAATGAACACCGCCGCACGCTGCAAAGTGTCAAAGCATGTACATGCGGGCAAAACCGGTCGATTCAGCAGCTGGCAGCCCAGATTGAAAGACATCTTGAGATGCTTTCCATGCCCGCTTCCATGTCTATCAGCTTATCATGTGAAACAGACTGCACCGATGCCGCCATACAAGATGTCGGCGCGATTCGAACGCAAGCTGGCTGGGACATTTACATCGGCGGCGTCCGGGGAACTCATGCCCGTTCCGGAGCTCTGTTTTGTGTGACAGACAGCGCAGACAGCACTGCCGGCATGATCAAAGGACTGGTTCAGTATTACCGTGAAACAGCTCATTACTTAGAAGCCGTTCATCAGTGGGTGGACCGTCTCGGGATCGTTCATATCAGAGAAGTGCTATTTGAAGAGGACCTTAGGACACAGCTGCTGGAAAACCTCCAAACAGACCTGTCACTGATTCAAAACCCGCATATACAGGCTGGCGCACATAAGAAAGGATGAGGCATTTTGACTGAACGACTGCTTAAATATTTCCGTGATAAACAGCAAGACATCCAATCAGAAAAAACGTATGACACCCAATGTCCGTTTTGCAGCATGCAGTGCAAAATGCAGCTTGTGGAACAAACCATCGTCACACGGAAAAAGTACACAGCGATCGGGATTGATAATCCTACGACACAGGGCCGGTTATGCATGAAGGGCATGAACGCCCACCAGCATGCCCTGAACTCCTCCCGCATCACCCGGCCGCTGCTGAAGAAAAACGGCGAATTTCTGCCTGTTTCCTGGGAAGAAGCACTGAATCACATCAAAGACCAAGTGACGATGATCCAAAACGAACACGGCCATGACGCCCTGGCTGTATACGGAAGCGCCTCAATTACGAATGAAGAGGCGTATTTGTTAGGGAAGTTCGCACGGGTTGGCTTACAGACAAAATACATCGACTACAATGGGAGGCTATGTATGTCCGCCGCAGCAACCGCAGCCAACCAAACATTCGGCGCGGACAGAGGCTTAACGAATCCCTTATCAGACATTCCCCACACCCGTGTGATCATTCTGGCCGGCACCAATATTGCGGAATGCCAGCCTACGATGATGCCGTACTTTGAAAAAGCGAAAGAAAACGGCGCTTACATCATTGCTATTGATCCGCGCGAAACAGCCACGACGAAAATCGCCGATCTTCATCTGAAAATCAAGCCCGGCACAGACGCTGCCCTTGCCAACGGTCTCGTCAAAATCATCATCGACGAACAGCTCGCAAACGAACATTTCATTCGATCACGAACAAATGGATTCGCTGAGCTGAAGCAGCATACTGACTCGTTGAGCCTGAATGAGATCGCCGAACAGACGAGTGTCCCGCTGGCGCACATGCGAAAAGCCGCTGTAAAGTTTGCGAAAGAAACGTCCGGCATGCTCTTTACAGCCCGCGGGATTGAACAGCAAACCGATGGAACAGCGGCTGTAAAGGGCTTTTTAAACATGGTGCTGATCACAGGAAAAATCGGCAAACCTTATTCGGGCTACGGGGCGATCACCGGACAAGGCAACGGACAAGGCGCAAGAGAGCATGGACAAAAAGCCGATCAGCTTCCGGGCTACCGTTCTATCGAAAATGAACAACACCGTGCGCATATTGCGAAAGTGTGGGGAATCCATCAGGATGAACTCCCTCGAAAAGGTGTCTCGGCCTATGAAATGATGGAAAAAATCAATGCCGGCGACATCAAAGGACTATTCCTTATGTGCTCCAACCCAGCTGTCTCCAGCCCAAATGCAAATCTCGTCAAAAAAGCTCTGAGAAAACTGACATTCTTTGTTGCGATCGATTTGTTTATGTCTGAGTCTGCGAAATACGCAGATGTGATTTTGCCCGCCTCCTCTTATTTAGAAGATGAGGGCACCATGACAAATGTCGAAGGCCGCGTGACATTAAGAGAAGCAACCCGGCCATGTCCCGGTGAAACAAAGCATGATTGGCAGATTATTTGTGACATCGCATCCGCTCTCGGGAAAGGCCGCTACTTTTCTTACACGTCAGCTAAGGATATTTTTAATGAATTGAGAGAAGCGAGCCAAGGCGGGATTGCCGATTATTCAGGCATCACATATGACAGGCTCAGACGTGAAGGCGGCATTCATTGGCCATGTCCGGAACCTGATCACCCCGGAACAGGACGCTTGTTTGCGGACTCATTTGCCCATCCGGATCAAAAAGCGGCACTAAGTGTGATTCCAAACGAATCGGCCGTTCCAAAAGAGAAGCCGACAGCCGATTATCCGCTTTATTTAACGACAGGCCGAGTCATGTCTCACTACTTAACAGGCGTTCAAACGAGAAAAAGCGCCGCCCTTGCCGCGAGACATTTTGAATCATTTATGGAAATCCACCCGCAAACTGCGGCATCCTTCCATATCGAAGACCGTGTGCTCGTAAAAATAGAATCACCGCGGGGAAGCATCACCGTCCGCAGCAAATTATCGGAACAAATCAGAAAAGACACCGTTTTTGTTCCCATCCACTGGGCAGATGCTCAAAATGTGAATGATTTAATCGGCGAAGCCTTAGATCCAGCCTGTAAAATGCCCGGTTTTAAAGTATGCGCCGTCCGAATCAGACCTCTTTAAATTTTTCATAAAATTTTTAGAACTTTTCGTATATTTTGTTACATTTTATAACATGTATCTTAAATATTCCTTTTTGCTGTGCTACGCTGGAAAAAACATTGATAAGGAGCGGATCATCTGATGGGAAAAAAACAACTAGTTCTTGTTGGAAACGGAATGGCCGGGGTAAGGGCCATTGAAGAGATAATGAGTGTTGCAAAAGACGAGTTTCAGATCACAATTTTCGGTGCCGAACCGCATCCCAATTACAACCGAATCCTTTTGTCAAAAGTGCTTCAAGGCGATACCGACATTAAAGATATTACGTTAAATGATTGGGACTGGTACGAAGAAAACAACATTCAATTGTATACAAATGAAACAGTCATCAAGGTGGACCCGGAAAACAAAACGGTCATCACAGATGCAGACAGAATCCAGCCTTATGACGAATTGATTCTGGCGACAGGCTCTGTTCCTTTTATCCTTCCGATTCCGGGCGCAGACAAAAAAGGCGTCACGGCTTTCCGGGACATAAAAGATACAGACACGATGCTCGCCGCGTCAAAACAATATAAAAAAGCAGCCGTCATCGGCGGAGGCCTGCTCGGTTTAGAAGCAGCCCGCGGACTGCTGAATCTCGGCATGGACGTGTCCGTCATCCACCTCGCGCCATTTCTGATGGAACGACAGCTCGATGCAACAGCGGGACGCCTGCTGCAAAACGAGCTAGAAAAACAAGGAATGACATTCTTGCTTGAAAAACAAACCGAAAAGATTATCGGTGATGACCGTGTTGAAGGCCTCCGCTTCACAGACGGCACAAGCATTGAAGCTGATTTAGTCGTCATGGCCGTAGGCATCCGCCCGAATACATCGCTCGGAGCTGAAAGTGGCATTCCGGTGAACCGCGGAATCATCGTCAACGATTATATGGAAACTGAAATCCCGCACATTTATGCGGTCGGCGAATGCGCTGAGCATCGGGGGATCGCATACGGACTCGTGGCGCCGCTCTATGAACAGGCAAAAGTGCTGGCGAAGCATATTTGCGGCATCGAAACAAAACCGTATGAAGGCTCCGTTCTCTCCACTCAGTTAAAGGTATCAGGCGTCGAAGTCTTCTCTGCCGGTGACTTTGATGAATCAGAGGAGAAAAAAGCAATTAAAGTCTTCGATGAGCAGGACGGCATCTATAAAAAAATCGTCCTGAGGGGCAATCAAATTGTCGGTGCTGTTTTATTCGGCGACAGCAGCGAAGGCAATCGCCTGTTTTCTATGATTCAAAAAGAAGCCGACATCACTGAAACCTCTAAAATATCAATCTTACAGCCTCTCAACCAAGAAGCACGCACAAGCATTACCGCAGCGATGAGCGACGATGAAATCATCTGCGGCTGTAACGGCGTGTCAAAAGGTGCGATTATTCAAGCCATACATGAAAAAGGCTGCTCGTCAACGGATGAGATCAAAGCATGCACAGGTGCATCCCGCTCATGCGGAGGCTGTAAGCCGCTCGTAGAAGAAATCCTCCAGCATACGCTCGGATCTGACTTTGATGCGTCAGCGCAGAAAGAAGCAATTTGCGGCTGCACGACATTGTCGAGAGATGAAGTCGTAGAAGAAATCAAAGCCAAAGGGCTGTCACATACAAGAGAAATCATGAACGTGCTCGGCTGGAAAACGCCAGAAGGCTGTTCCAAATGCCGGCCGGCCCTGAACTACTACCTAGGCATGATCAATCCAACCAAATACGAGGATGAACGAACATCCCGCTTTGTTAACGAACGAATGCACGCCAATATTCAAAAAGACGGAACATATTCAGTCGTGCCACGGATGTACGGCGGTGTGACCAATTCCAAAGATCTGCGCAAGATCGCCGATGTCGTCGACAAATATGAGATCCCGCTCGTTAAAATGACCGGCGGCCAGCGGATTGATCTCATCGGCGTGAAAAAAGAAGACCTTCCGAGGGTATGGAAAGATCTCGATATGCCGTCAGGCTACGCGTACGGGAAAACGCTCCGCACAGTAAAAACGTGCGTAGGCGAGCAATTCTGCCGCTTCGGCACGCAAGACTCCATGGCACTGGGCATTGCGCTCGAGAAAAAATTTGAAGGACTGAACACGCCTCATAAAGTGAAAATGGCCGTGTCTGCCTGTCCGCGAAACTGTGCGGAATCGGGCATTAAGGACCTTGGCGTTGTCGGCATTGACGGAGGCTGGGAGCTTTATGTCGGCGGAAACGGCGGAACTCATTTACGTGCCGGCGATTTGCTGATGAAGGTGAAAACAAATGAAGAAGTCTTAGAATACGCAGGCGCTTATCTGCAATACTACCGCGAAACTGCAAACTATCTGGAGCGTACATCCGCATGGCTTGAGCGCGTCGGTTTATCCCATGTCCAATCCGTGTTAAATGATCCAGAAAAGCGGCAGGAGCTGAACGACCGAATGAATGAAACACTCTCTGTCCACAAGGATCCGTGGAAGGGCTTTTTGGAAAATAAACAAACCTCTAAAGAATTATTTGAAAACGTCGTGACCACATCATAATGACAAAAGACAAACATGAAGGAGGAATGAACATGGCAAACAAAGGCGCAACAAAAGTATGGATCGGAAAAATTGAAGAATTGCCTGAACAATTAGGCAAAACAGTGTATATTGAAGATAAGGAACTCGCGGTTTTTAAGCTTTCAAACGGAAGCGTCCGCGCCATCGAAAACCGCTGTCCGCACAAGGGCGGCGTTCTGGCGGAAGGTATCGTCAGCGGCGAATATGTTTTCTGCCCGATGCACGACTGGAAAATCTCCTTAGAAGACGGAATCGTCCAAGAACCGGATCACGGATGCGTCAAAACATACGAAACGCTGATCGAAGGAGAACATGTTTATCTCGTATATTGATCAAAAGACCGGATCACTTTTCAAGTGATCCTTCATTTTTACAGTGACGGAAGGATGACATGACATGAAGAACGGAATCGTATATTTCGTGGGAGCAGGCCCCGGCGATCCGGGGCTGCTCACCATCAAAGGGAAACAGGCGCTGGAGAAAGCAGATGTTATTTTATATGACCGGCTCGCCAACCCGAAGCTGCTCGAATTCGCATCACCAGACTGCCAATTTATTTATTGCGGAAAACTGCCAGACCGCCATTTTATGAAACAAAGAGAAATTAATGCCCTGCTGGTTGAAAAAGCATCAAAAGGATTAACCGTCGTCCGTTTGAAAGGCGGAGATCCGAGCGTATTCGGCAGAGTCGGCGAGGAAGCAGATGCTCTCTATGAGCACGGCATCCGCTATGAAATGGTGCCGGGTATCACCTCCGGAATTGCAGCGCCGTTATATGCGGGCATCCCCGTCACGCATCGGGATTTCGCATCATCTTTTGCCATGATTACAGCACATGATAAATCATTAAAAGGAACGCCGAATCTCGATTGGGAAGGACTTTCCAGAAGCGTTCAAACCCTTGTCTTTTACATGGGCGTTAAGAATTTGTCTTATATTTGCCAGCAGCTCATTGCGTACGGAAAATCTCCTTCCGTTCCTGTCATTGTGGTCCAATGGGGAACGTGGGGCCGCCAACGGAGTGTGAAAGGCTCGCTTGAGAACATTCAGCAAAAAATACAGGAACACCAGATCACAAACCCTGCGATTATCGTCATCGGGGATATCGTCAATTTTCAAACACACAGCTGGTTTGAAAGTAAACCGCTCATCGGCCAGCACATGATGGTTGTCACTCATGGCGATGATGAAGACCCGCTTGCAGACAAGCTGCGTGCTTCCGGTGCCGATGTCACCGAATGGCCGAAATGGCGGACCGAAAACATGCCTGTCAATGAAGAGGTTCTTCGAAAGATCGGCACCTTTGAAGACATTGTTTTCACATCGCGCTGTGCGGTTTGTGAATTTTTCCAAGCGCTGGCATCCAAGAAAATCGACGTCCGCCAGCTGACAGCCCGACTGAGTTCGGCATCTGAACAAGCAGTGACAGAGCTTGCAAAACGAGGTTTACTCGTCTCCGCCATTCATCCTGATTCAGAAAAACGTCTTGTTGTCGGGAGCCGTCATGCAGTGGAAAGCATGCAGAAGCATGAGTCCTGTACGTTTTATATCACCCATGAAAACGTCATAGATGACCGGTTCACCCACATGATTCAGCGAACCATCAGTGAATCTCCGCTGCACATGATCATCTGCCCGAGCAAACCGTCCGTTCAGCAATTGATCAGCGCAGGCAAACAAATTGGCATTTCGCTGGAACCATCAGCAAGCCGGCCTCCCATCATCTGCATAGGCGATGACACAGCTGCCGGGGCTTATGGATTCACAGCGGTCCGAGATCAGGATGAAGTGTTTGCTTTCATTCAGAATCAACAGGCTGAAAAAAAACTTCTTCACAGCTGATTGCGGCAGCCCTTTTCTTAAGGGCTGTTCAGCGTGTCGACAAACCCTCGCATTCGTTGTCAGTCCTGCGCGTTGGTGCTCACGAATTACTACATTCACTGTGCTCCAATGCTCGTCCTTCCTAGACTTCAAGGGTTTTCAATCACGCTGAAAAGATGACAAAGTTATGCGTTTTATGACTTTGTCAACAATTTGAGCAGCCCTTTTCTTAAGGGCTGTTTTATTTATGCACCAATTTTTTGTGATGGGTTGAATACATCGCCATATTCTCAGCCTTAGGGTCCAAATAAGCCTTCGCGCTGTTGACCGCTGTCGGACCTTCGGTAAAGCCGCCGGCAATTAATCTCAGCTTACTTTCATAAAAAGCTGCGTCACCCGCCACAAACACACCCGGAAGATTCGTCCGCAAATGTCTGTCAGCTTTCACCCTGCCTTCTTCAATCTCCAGCCCCCACTCCTTCATTGGCCCGAGATCAATTTTGAAGCCATGATTAATGATCAGCTCGTCAACCTCTATGTCTTCACTCCGGCCAGACGCATTATGACAAACAGTCACGCTTTGGATACGCTCCTCATCGCCGCTCAGCTGCTCTAGCCGATAAGGAGTGAGCACCCGCACCGATGATTGCTTCATCTTCGTCACGCTGCTTTCCATTCCGCCGAATTCCTCACGCCGGTGAACGACAGTCACAGAAGCCGCAATCGGTTCCAGCTCATTAGCCCAATCGACCGCAGTATCTCCGCCTCCTGAAATCACGACCCGCTTGCCTTTAAACGCATCAAGCTTCTCCACTCCATAATGAAGATTTTTGCCCGCGTACCGGGTTGCATCCTCACTGTCAAACTCATTCACCTCAAGCGTTCCCATGCCGACAGCTAAAATCACGGTACGTGTATAATGCTTTTCTCCTTCAGAGCTTGTCAGCACAATGTTGCCGTCTTCCAAGCGTTCAAATCCGGTCACACGCTGATTCAGCACGATGTCAGGATCAAACGTCGCCGCCTGCTTCTTCAGCTGCTCGATCAGCTGCTTTCCCGCAATCCCCGGTATTCCGCCGATATCCCGAATGATTTTCTCAGGAAAGAATAAAGATACCTTCCCTCCGAGCCGCGGCAAAAATTCGATTACTTTCGTTTTCAGCTCCCGCATCCCGCAGTAAAAAGCCGTAAACAGCCCGATCGGCCCTCCGCCTATAATTGTGACGTCATACACCTGTTGATTCTCAGCCATCCGTCCTGCCTCCCGTTCACATCTATATCAAAATCATTTTAATTGAGAATGAATATCATTAAAAAGTATATCATATTTCACGAACTTGTGTTTATTCATTTCTGCTCCTTGTGATAAATTGTTGAAAACCCTATAATAGGCAGAAAAACAAATGGGAGAAACAGATGAAAAGACGAGTTGAAACGATCACCTTCGAAGGACATACACTAGAATATTCTGTTACAGGCAAGGGAGCTCCCATTCTTGTCATGCATGGCGGGCATTCAAATTGTTATGAGGAATTCGGGTACACGGCGCTGATTGAGCATGGGTATTCCATCATCACGCCTTCAAGGCCCGGTTACGGACGAACGTCAAAAGAGATTGGAAAAAGTCTTGCTGACGCCTGTCGTTTCTATGTAAAACTATTAGATCATTTACAAATCGACAGTGTCCATGTCATAGCCATCTCAGCAGGAGGGCCGAGCGGCATAAGCTTTGCCTCACAATATCCGGAAAGGGTGAACACTCTGACCCTGCAATCCGCGGTCACCAAAGAATGGCTCACTCCAAAAGACATTGAATATAAAATGGGGAGAATCCTCTTCCGCCCGCCATTGGAAAAGCGGATATGGAAGCTGATTTCTTATTTGAATAACGCCTTCCCGCGTTTAATGTTTCAAGCCATGAGCCCGCAATTCAGCACGCTTTCGTTTCAGAGAATCAAGTCCATGATGGATGAAAAAGATATAGAAGCATTTCGAAAAATGAACAGCCGACAGCGCTCCAGTGAAGGATTTCTGCTAGACTTATCACAAACCGCCGCTATCTCTTCAAAGGAGCTGCATGCCATCTCGTGCCCCGTACTGATTATGCAAAGTGTTTATGATGGATTTATCAACAAGTCACATGCACATTATGCAAAAAAACACATTCCTGACGCTGCTCTCTGTTTGCTTCACTCATGGGGGCACCTGATCTGGCTTGGGAAAGAAGTTGCAGAAACAGATAGAATCATACTCGAGTTTTTGGAATCCTAAACAAAGTGAAACAATCCTTTCCCCTCCTCCGTCAAACAAGCAGTGCCTTTTTTCTGGTATGATAAGAGGCAGCTTAACATGAGCGGAGGTTTTATTGTGACAGCACAATCATCTTTTCTTCAGCTGAATTCTATTTTTATCAGCATTTTAATAGAAGCCATTCCGTTTATTCTGATTGGCGTCATCCTTTCCGGAATCATTCAAATGTTTGTTTCTGAAGAAATGATTGCAAGGATCATGCCAAAGAATCGCTTTCTCGCCGTTCTATTCGGCGCGCTGGCCGGCGTTTTATTTCCCGCCTGTGAATGCGGCATTATCCCAATAACGAGGCGTCTGCTGTTAAAGGGGGTTCCTCTGCATGCGGGCGTTGCTTTCATGCTGACCGCGCCGATCATCAATCCAATCGTCTTATTTTCTACTTTTATTGCGTTCGGGAACAGATGGAGCGTTGTCTTTTATCGGGGCGGACTGGCGCTTGCGGTTTCGGTGATCATTGGGATTATCTTATCCTATCAATTTAAAGATAACCAGCTTTTAAAGCCTCATGAACCCGGGCATCACCACCATCATCACCACACCCTGCTGCAAAAGCTGGGAGGGACCTTGCGTCATGCCATTGATGAATTTTTCTCCGTGGGGAAATATTTAATTATCGGCGCCTTTATCGCAGCCGCTATGCAGACGTATGTCAAAACATCCACTCTGCTTGCGATCGGGCAGAATGATGTATCCTCTTCCCTTGTGATGATGGGGCTGGCGTTTGTCTTGTCGCTCTGTTCAGAAGTTGATGCGTTCATCGCGTCTTCCTTCAGCAGCACATTTTCATTAGGATCGTTAATCGCCTTTCTCGTCTTTGGTGCGATGGTGGATATTAAGAATCTATTGATGATGCTTGCGGCCTTCAAAAAACGATTTGTTTTCCTGCTGATTACGTACATTGTCGTGCTCGTCTTAGCGGGATCACTACTGGTAAAGGGGTGAGTGGATGTTTCGACTATTGGCGCTGATGGGATTTACGTTTTTCTTTTATCATCTGCATGCCTCAGGAAATCTTACAAAATATATCAATATGAAATATGCCTATCTTTCCTTTATTGCGATCTTCCTGCTGGCCATTCTGACAGTCGTTCAAGCGTATGTATTTATCAAGTCGCCTGAAAAAGGCGGGCATCACCATGATCATGATTGCGGGTGCGGCCATGATCACGAACATGAACAAAACAAGCCATTTTATCAGCGTTATTTGATTTATGTTGTTTTTCTTTTCCCTTTGGTGTCGGGCATTTTCTTCCCGATTGCGACGCTTGACTCATCCATTGTCAAAACAAAAGGGTTCTCGTTTAAGGCGATGGAAAGCGGAGACCATTACTCGCAAACACAGTATTTGCGGCCTGATGCCAGCCTTTACTACGCGCAAGACAGCTATGACAAACAGATGAAACAGCTGTTTAAGAAATATTCCAGCAAGAAAGAGATTTCGCTGACCGATGATGATTTCCTAAAAGGCATGGAAACCATATATAACTATCCTGGTGAATTTCTCGGACGGACGATTGATTTTCATGGATTTGCGTATAAAGGAAATGCGATTAACAAAAACCAGCTGTTCGTGTTGAGGTTTGGCGTCATTCACTGTATCGCTGATTCCGGCGTGTACGGGATGCTTGTGGAGTTTCCGAAGGACATCAACATCAAGGATGATGAATGGATTCATATTAAGGGCACGCTGGCCTCAGAATATTATCAGCCTTTCAAATCAACGCTTCCTGTTGTGAAAGTGACCGACTGGAACACCATTAAAAAACCTGATGATCCGTACGTTTACAGAGGATTTTAAGTGAAGACGAAACCAGTACACGGACTGGTTTCTTTTTTATTTCTTTTTCATCAGCATCAAATCGAGATAGAGCTGGCATCGTGTCCTAAAATCGCTTAAATTTATCGACGTCATTTCAGTAATCTGTTTGATGCGGTAATTCAATGTATTCTGGTGAATAAACAGCTGTTCTGCTGCTGGTTTTGTTTTGCAGTTGTTGAGAAGATAGATTTCCAGCGTTTTCAGCAGCTCGGTGCTGCTTTCTTGGTCTTTCGCTTTTAATAAAGCCAAATCCTTATTCTCGTATTTTAAAAATTTATTTTTCTGTTCAATGCTTTCTAAATAACGGTAAATACCGAGTTTTGCATATTCATATGGAATGTTTTCCTGATTGCCGGTGATTTCCGCGGCTTTGATCACTTCAAGCGCTTCTGTGTAGCTCTTGCCAAGCTTTAAAAGGTGATCATATTCGTTTCCGATACCGATATAAATAGGGGTGGGAATTCTTTGAAAGTGAAAATGTGTTAACAGCTTGTTAATAAATTCAGAAGCTGCCGAGGAGACGGAGCTTTTTTGGGAAAAACTCGCTACGACGATGACAATATTTGAATCAATCGTTAAGACATGACTGACTTTATCCCGTAAATTTAGGTACGACCTGATATTTTCCTTTAAATCCTCAACCGCTTCCCCATCCCCATTCGCGGCGTGCAGGATGACAACTGAAAACATGGAAGGCAGCACGGTGTTAATCCTTTCGGCTTCCCGTTTGAGTTCCTTCTCAGAGGTAAATTGCTGATAGATCGCCCGTTTGACAAGATCTTCTGCTTTTTCTTCCTTTTCCTGTTTCAGCTTGTTCGTTTTATAAATGATTTTCCCGACATGGAAAGAGGTCTCATACAAAAAGTCGAGTTCTTCTTCCGTCAGATTTTGGTCCAGCTCCTGAACCCAGATGTAGCCCATGACATCCCCTTTGTGTTTCGCACTCACGACCACTCTCTGGTTTAACCCAATGCTTTCAATTTTATTGACGCGAAAAGGCTCAGGTTCTGTTTTCAGTTTTTCAATGACTCCATCCTTCAGAAATCTCTCAAAAATCTGAACCGGGCATTTTTTTGAAAAAATAGTCTGCTGGTTGGCAGAATCAAAATGGTTAATATAGTAAGAATTATAGGCTAACAAAAAGAAATCTGCGCTTTCCAGTATGACTGGTTTTTGCAGTTCATAACTGATGAAGTCAATCAGCTTATCAACATCTGAAAATGAAAAAACTCTCTCTAAAAGCTCTTCCATACCTTTTTCTCCTATACTTTTTTTTACTTTAATCATATCCATACGGGGTCTATTTGTATAGAAAAAAAATACGTTTGTTTCCAAAAGAAAAAAACGGCCCGTTTAAAAGGAGAAAAGAGGAAAAAGGGACAGCCCCTTCCTCCTCCTTTCGATCTTTATTGTGACATTGTATCTTGGTAGTCTTTAAACTGGTCTGCGACAGCTTGTGACGGAGCCTGCGTCAATATACTGACGATAAAGACAGATAATAGGCTCGCAGCAAAACCAGGTATGATTTCATACAGAAAATCCGAAAGACCGGCATTCGCCCAAATGATTACAGTTGCTGCTCCCACAATCATGCCGGCGAGTGCCCCCCATTTAGTCATTCGTTTCCAAAACAGACTGAGCAGTACAACCGGCCCGAATGATGCGCCGAAGCCAGCCCACGCGTAGCTAACCAATCCAAGGATCGTATTATTTTTCTCCCAAGCTAGGAATAACGCGATAACAGAAATCACAAGCACAGCCAAACGGCCCAAAAACACCAGCTCTTTATCAGAGGCTGAGCGCCTGAACATCGACTTATACAAATCTTCTACCAAAGAGCTTGATGTCACAAGCAGCTGGGAAGAAATTGTACTCATAATCGCGGCCAAAATAGCTGATATCAGAAAACCTGTGATAATCGGATGGAACAAAATATTCCCTAATTGAATAAAGATCGTCTCTGGGTCCTTCAGTGTCATGCCATTCTGATGGTAATAAGCGATTCCGCCCAAACCGGTCAGCACAGCGCCGACTGCCGACAACATCATCCAGCCCATTCCGATTCTGCGCGCTTTTTTGATCTCTTTGACAGACGTTATTGCCATAAAACGCACAATGATATGCGGCTGTCCAAAGTATCCCAACCCCCATGCAAACAAAGAAATAATGCCAAGGACGCTTGTTCCTTTGAAAATATTAAACATATCTGGATCAACAGACCGGATTTCAGTAACTGCTTCACTTGTTCCTCCCGTGTGGAAAAACGTAACGATCGGAACAAGAATGAGTGCGGCAAACATAATGATCCCCTGAACAAAATCTGTCCAGCTGACTGCCAAAAAGCCGCCAAACAGAGTATATGCCACAACAACACCAGTCACAACCCACAAGCCTGTATGATATTCCATCCCCAAAATACTGTTGAATAAAACACCGCCGGATACCATTCCAGACGAAACATAAAATGTGAAGAAGACTAAAATCACAATCCCTGAAAACAATCTAAGAAGCTTTGTTTGATCTCCGAAGCGGTTTTCTAGGAATCCGGGAATTGTGATGGAATTCCCCGCTTGTTCCGTATAGGTTCTCAGCCGAGGCGCGACGTAGAGCCAGTTCGCCCATGCTCCAAGACAAAGTCCGAACGCAATCCACACACCGCTCAGACCCGTTGAAAACATAGCGCCCGGGAGCCCCATCAGCAGCCAGCCGCTCATATCGGCAGCGCCGGCACTGAGAGCGGTTACGGCCGGACCCAAAGAACGTCCTCCCAGCATGTAATCCGTCAGATTCGACGTACGCTTGTAAGCAAAGTAGCCGATCAGCAGCATCCCTGCCATATAAATACAAATCGAAATAATCAGCTGTGTGTTTTCTATGGCACTTCCTCCTCTTTTTTATGGTATATGGATGAAATGGACATCCCCGCAGGGAGGATGCCCATTTAGTCCCGCTTTAGAACATTTCACTGATCGTTTTAGCCTGCATGTGCAGTGCCAAGTAATCCGGCCCGCCTGCTTTTGAATCCGTTCCGGACATTTTGAAGCCGCCGAACGGATGGTAGCCGACGATAGCGCCTGTACAGTTGCGGTTGAAGTACAGGTTCCCGACATGGAATTCCTGTTTCGCACGCTCGATGTTTTTGCGGTCGTTTGTAATAACAGCGCCTGTCAAACCGTACTCAGTATTGTTTGCCACTTCTAAAGCTTCATCAAAGTTTGACACTTTAGAAAATGCAACGACAGGCCCAAAAATTTCTTCCTGCATGAGTCTTGCTTTCGGATCAAGGTCAGCGAAGATCGTCGGTTTGATGAAGTATCCTTTTGAATCGTCACCAGTGCCGCCGCTTACTAAACGCCCTTCCTGTTTTCCGATCTCAATATAGCTCATAATTTTATCATAAGAACCTTGGTCAATGACAGGTCCCATATAAACATCCGCACTGTCAGGTTTTGCTGTCACTTTAGATTCCGTAATTTCAATGACACGCTTCAATACTTGATCATACACTTTTTCATGGACAACTGCACGTGAACCTGCAGAACATTTTTGTCCCGCAAAGCCGAACGCTGACTGGAAGATCGATTGTGCAGCAAGTTCAACATCTGCATCTTCACAAACGACAACTGTATCTTTTCCGCCCATTTCAGCAATCACACGTTTTAAGTGCTGCTGGCCCGGCTGGACTTTCGACGCGCGTTCGAAAATTCTCGTACCAACTTCTCTTGATCCCGTAAATGTGATAAGGCTCGTTTTCGGATGGTCAACAAGGTAGTCACCGACTTCCGCCCCGCTGCCAGGAACGAAGTTGACTACACCTTTCGGCAATCCAGACTCTTCAAGCACTTCAACGAATTTCGCAGCAATGACAGGTGTCGCGCTCGCAGGTTTAAGAACAACTGTATTTCCAGTAACGATCGGCGCCACTGTTGTGCCCGCCATGATCGCAAACAAGAAGTTCCAAGGCGGAATAACAACTGTTACACCAGTCGGCGTGTATACATATTGGTTTTTCTCGCCTTCACGGCTGTTGACAGGTTTGCCTTTTGCCAGTTCGATCATTTGGCGTGCATAATATTCCATAAAGTCGATCGCTTCAGCCGTATCAGCATCTGCCTCGTTCCATGGCTTCCCTGCCTCTTTTACAAGCAAAGCGGAGAATTCATGTTTTCTTCTGCGGACTTTGGCAGCAGCGCGGAAAAGGACAGCAGCTCTTTCTTCCGGAGACGTGTATCTCCAATCCTCGAATGCTTTCGCAGCCGCTTCAATTGCTTGCTCAGCGTGCTCTTGAGAAGCTTTTGACACTCTGCCGACGACTTCTTCTTTATCAGCCGGGTTGATCGAAACGATTTTCGCTTCTGTTTCCACTCTCTCGCCGTTAATGACAAGCGGATAGTCTTTTCCTAAATATTCGCTTACCGTCGCAAGCGCTTTTTTAAACTCTTCTACATTGTTTTGATCCTGGAAATTTGTGAATGGCTCGTGTTTGTAAGGTGTTGTCATGATAATCTCTCCTTTTTTACTTCTTTGTCATTCCTTTGAGAGCAAATGCAATGTTTGACGGACGTTCTGCAAGGCGTCTCATAAAGTAGCCGTACCAATCTTCGCCGTATGGCAGGTAGACTCTCATGTTATAACCTTCTTTTACGAGGCTGAGCTGGGTTTGCGACCGCATGCCGTACAGCATCTGAAATTCAAACTTGTCATTGGCGATGCCATTTTCTTTGGCAAGCTGCTTTGTATAGTCGATCATTTTGTCGTCATGTGTGGCAATCGCTGTATAGTGACCGTTTAAGAGCTGCTTTCGGATGATTTTTTTATAATTTTCATCGACATCGCTTTTCTCCGGGAAAGCTACTTTTTGTGATTCTTTATAAGCTCCTTTTACAAGGCGAAGGAACGGGTTTAAAGAATCCAAATCGTCAATATCACTTTCCGTTCGGTACAGATAGGCTTGCAGCACTGTGCTCACATACTCGTATTTCCTTCTGAAATCCTTGAAAACATCAAGTGTTTTCTGGCATCTGACTTCATCTTCCATGTCGATGGTGACCATGATTTTATGCTTCTCGGCCGTCTGAAGGATTTTCGTCATATTTTCATACACCAGATCCATATCTATATCGAGACCTAAAGACGTCATTTTTAAAGAAACTTGTGAGTTCAGCTGCTGATCCGCAATCGTCGCAATGGTTTGAATGCACTCTTCCGTACGCTCCCGCGCGACCTCTGCGCTGTCTACAAACTCTCCTAAATGATCGACAGTAACTGACAAGCCTTGGCTGTTAAGCTGTCGAATCGTCGGGATTGAACTGTTAAAATCATTCCCTCCGATAATTTTACCCGCTGCTACCCGGCTTCCCCAGTTCTTTGCCATTTTATTGAGAAAGCCGCTTTTGGATAAAAATAAGAAAAAATCTCTTGTGATCACTTCCAACCTCAACACCCCGCAATCTAAGAAGTATTTGTATGAGTTAATTGTAAATGGACAAAACCCACGTTCACAATATTCTCAAAATACAAAGATTCTGATTATTTTTGTGGATTTACCACAATCAGATAGTTAGAAAGTCGGGGAATCGTGTCGAATAAAGGGGAAAAGGAAGCGACAAAAAACATCAGCTTCCTCCATCCTTCCATACTTCTTCAACCGTATTCAAAAGCAAACGATTCAGTTCAGGTGTCATATCCTTTTGTTCTGCTTTCAGCGTTTTTGCTGCTTCCATGATTCTTTCGATTTCCGTTTCAATAAATTGGTGAATAACATGAATTCGCGCTTCAAGATCAAGCTCTTCGCCTCTTCTTTTCCGTTCAAGCAAGGTTTCCATTTCTGCCTTCAGCTCAGAATCAGTAACAAGTTCATTCATCAAAACAGTAAAATCCATTGGCGGAATGGTTCCGTGCTTTTCAATCCATTTGCAAGCCAAGATTGGCCGAAGCACGTAGAAATACTTTTTGATTTTGACCTCTTGCCCTTGAAGGTAATCCTTGACGTTCCTTCTCGCCATATTAATATAGTGATACACGCTTGCTTCGGGCTTAAACGCCTCCGTCCGCAGCTTTCTTAGCTTCTCCGCGGTTGTAAATGCTTCGTAATACACAATGTCTGAGGACAGCCATTCAAGGAGCGGCGGGTTTGATTTTTTGAAGAGGCGCAGCGTCTTTCTCAGCTCCCAGCCGCTGATATCCAGCAAATCGTGAATCGGTTCCTCAATGACATCACGCTCCTGCTCAATTGAAAAATACCATTCCTTTTTCGGCACATAAATAAAGCGGACATCGTAATCACTGTCCTGGGACGGGAATCCCCAAGCGCGGCTTCCTGATTCAACGGCATATACGATTTTGACTCCGTATGACAGCTCGATTCGTTTTAATTCATCAATGATCCTTTGTTTCATATCTATTCGTCTCCAGTCTGGTTTCATTCCCGCAGTTTGCAGAAAAAAACCGCCTGATGATGTGCGGCGGCTTTTCATATTTATCAGCCTTTCAGATGCTGCTTAAAGAAAGCAAGTTTTTCCGTTTGAAAGGCAGGGATATATTCATGCCCGAAGTAGCGGTACACCTTCAGCTCTTTCTCTGTCTCCAAGTGATTGTAGGCGGCAAACACGGTGGACGGCGGGGTGACCTTGTCAATCAGGCCGATCGACATCAGGACAGGCACCTTTACTCGGTCAGCAAGATTCATAATATCGAAATATGAAAGTGTCTTCATCGCCTGCTCTTCTGTTTCCGGGCTGCCATTTCTTCTGAAGAAGGAATTGATTTCAAGGTACGGCTGTTCAAGCGCCACATCAATGGCCCGTTCAAAGTTGCTTAAATAAGGATAATCGGCAGCTGCGGCTTTCGGAATGTCTGACAGAGCTGCTGCGGCAATTGTTAAGCCGCCGCCTTGGCTTCCGCCTGTCACACCTATTCTTGTTTCGTCGACTTCGTCAAAACTGCTGATGACTTCAAGCGCGCGGACGGCGTCCAAATAAACGCCGCGGTAATAGTATGTATCTTTATCAAGAATACCTTTCGTCATCCAGCCTAAAGCGTGACCATGCGGAGAAATACTCGTATCCTCGCTGCTCTGCTGCCCGCGGACAAGCATGCCGAATGCCGCGTATCCGTGAAGCGCCCAATTCACCATTTCATGAATCTCACCGTCATAGCTTGCGTTGTAGCCGTGATATTTGACGATCGCCGGATGTGGGCCTTCCTTGTCAGGCACCGCGTACCATCCGGCAATGCGGGCGTTTCCATAGCTTTTATATGTGAGGCGGTACACCTTGACTCCATCAGCAGGATAATCAACTGGCTGTAAATCAGGTGCCGCTTGTACTTTTGCAAGTTCATTCAAAGACGATTTCCAAAACTCAGAAAAATCTTTCGGTGCTGTTTTTTCAGGCTTATACGTTTGCAATTGGTCGAGCGGCATATCGAATAGTTGCATTTCCGATTATTCCCCTTTGTTTTATTAGTTTTAGTTTGTATTCTATACTACCACGTTTTCTAAATATTTTCACTTTTGTTTTCCAAACAGCCTTCATCAAACGTTTGTTTAAGATTTTCCCGGCTCATTTCCATAAAAGCCTGAGCTGTCAGACTGACATATCGGTTCTTTAAAAATACAAAGACAAGGGTTCGGGATGGCGCTGATTGAATAGATAAATAGATTACACCCGGGTCCTTATCCCTTCTGACCATATTCGGCGCCATTGTCACACCTAAGCCGTTTGCCACAAGAGATTGCGCGGTTTCAATATGGCTCGTCTTAAAGGCAGTATTCGGCTTAAAGCCGCTTTCCGCACAGAGATCGAGAACTGTCCTTCGAAAACCGAAGCCTTCTTTTAACAGAATAAAAGGCACGTGCCTCGCCATTTCAAGGGGCACGGACGGCTGGCGGCCCTCCTCTCCTTCCAGCGCTTTCTCAATCAGCGCGGTCATTTCCGGAGGCATCCACCTTTGTTTTTCCTTAGGCACCGCGAGAACAATCGGTTCCGTGAGCAAGGGTGTAATGGCGAGCCGTTCATCCTCGATCGGCAAGGACAAAACAGAAAGGTCAACCTCTCCCTTTGCCGTCATTTCCTCTAATGAAGCAGGGTCTTTTTCAACAAGCTGAACCTCTACATGAGGATAGCGCGCCAAAAACTGCTTCAGCAGAGGCGGAAAGAGATATCTCCCCGTGACAGCGGGAATCCCGATGGAAAGCTTATGCCCAAGCCCCTGCGACCGCTCCTGCATCTCCCGGAGCAAATCATCTCTGGAACGAATGATGTCCTCGGCTTTTTCAATGAAACGCCGGCCGTGGGGTGTCAGGGTAACAGAGCCGTGGGATCTGTGGAAAAGGGTAAGCCCAAGCTCAGCCTCAAGCTTTTTGATTTGCTGGCTGAGAGATGGCTGAGCGATATGAAGATGCTCCGCCGCCTTTGTAAAGCTTTGGCGCCGGGCGATTTCCGCTGCGTATTCCATCACTTTAATATCCATTTCAGCCTCCATAGGTTAAACCTATCGTTTTTATCATTTTTATATCTTGGACGAATCATAACAGAAATTGCTAACATAATCCATATCATCAAACAGAAAAAAGGAGCTGGTTGACATGACAAATGAAACACCGTTTTCGAAAAACGCCGAGATGTATCGGGATGAGAAGGTATTTGCCGAGGGGGAAGATTTGGGTATTATGATCAAAACGGCGCAATGCCGGGCTGATGATCGGGTGCTGGATATCGGAGCGGGTGCCGGCCATACGGCGCTGGCATTTTCTCCATATGTACAGGAGTGCATCGGTGTTGATGCGACGATAGAAATGGTAGAGGTTGCATCCTCCTTTGCGCAAGAAAAAGGAACGAAAAACGTACGTTTCCGGCAAGGAACAGCGGAGTCGCTTCCCTTCGCCGATGATTCATTTGATCTCATTACCTGCCGGTACGCGGCCCATCATTTTTCTGATGTCCGCAAAGCAGTCAGCGAAGTTGCACGCGTGCTGAAAAAGGACGGACGTTTTCTCTTGGTCGATCATTACGCGCCTGAAGATCCAGTTCTTGATGAGTTTGTCAATCATTTGAACCGGCTCCGAGACCCTTCCCACGTGCGGGAAAGTTCATTATCAGAATGGCAGTCGATGTTCGCCGCTAATCAGCTGGGCTATCAAAAAGTCCAAAAGTGGAATTTGCCGATTCAATATCAAAGCTGGATCAAACGGGGCGGAACCCCTGCCGATCGAGAAAAACAGATTATCAGCCATTTACATCAGGCATCAGACGAAGCACGTGACACGTTCTGTATCAAATTGAACCAAAACGGACAGCCCGACTCCTTTTGCTTAAAAGCGATTTTGATTCAAGGTATAAAATGATAAAAAGCCGTGCGCTCCGCACGGCTTTTACATTGGCTGATAAAGATCCCAGCCGATTTTCAATGTCTCCGCAATATAATCGGCGACCTCTTCAGGAGACAGGTTGTCTGTTGCCACTTTTGAATTGTGTTTATCGTAAATGACTTTTCTTTCGTTAAAAAGCTTTTCCATTTCATTCATTGAGCGGTTATGCAGCACAGGGCGGCTCTCGATCAATAAGTCCGCGCGCTGCTTCCAGTTCTCCCATGACAGGTCTAGATAAAGCACGAGACAGTTTTCCAGACAGCACGTTCTGATTTCCTCTTGTTTAAAAGACCCGCCGCCCAGAGATACGATTTTGAATCGTTTATGATGGCAAATGTCTAAAATATATTCCTTCTCCGTTTTCCGAAAAAAATCTTCACCCTTTTTCTCAAACAGCTCAGGGATCGACATATTGAAATCTTTTTCAATCTCTTGATCTATATCGATAAAATCTCTATATAATTTTTTAGCGACCAATTGGCCGATTGTCGTTTTTCCTACACCCATGAATCCGATCAGGACGATATTTCTTTCTCTTACTGGGATGGCTCGTTTAGCGTTCATCTTCGGCGAAATCCTCCTAAGGAATGAAATTTTATATTCATTATATGCTTATTTCACGCATATTTATATAGATATCGGCTTGCCCGTCCTTTTGGCGGCGCTTTTGCCTGAATGACATTCATTGTACAACATTTCCACAGATATTTTAATACTTCGACGCAAAAAAGCATTAAAATATCCCAACATGATTGAAAACCTTTGTAGTCTTGGAAGGACGAGCATTGGAGCAGATTTCCGCAGCATGCGGCGACAGGGGCGTTTGAGCAGGACGCTCTAGCTTTCAGCCGCCGATCTTTTTTCACGTGAGCATCGACGCGCAGGCCTGGCAACGAATGCGAGGGTTTGTCACCACACTGAAAAGCCCGCTCCGAGAGCGGGCTTTCTTGGTCTTATTTCCACCAGTCATCAAACATAGAAGCTGGAACCTGGCGTTTATGTTCAGTCATGCTGTAGCGTTTTTCCAGCGCTTCTGACACTTTCGCTGATACTTCTTTTCCTTCAAGATAATCGTCAATCTCCTCGTAGGAAATGCCAAGCTCTGTTTCATCCGTCTGCTGCGGTTTTTCGTCGAGCAGATCGGCAGTTGGTTCTTTTAAGTATAGGCGTTCCGGTGCACCCAGCTCTTTTAACAGGCTTCTTCCCTGACGCTTTGTTAAGCCTGTCAGTGGCAGGAGATCTGCGCCTCCGTCACCGTATTTCGTAAAGAAACCAGTTACGGCTTCGGCCGCATGGTCTGTTCCAATCACAAGAAGGCCTTCTTGGCCGCCGATCGCGTATTGAGCAATCATTCTCGTTCTCGCTTTTACGTTCCCTTTATTAAAGTCTGTCAGCTTATCGCCTGTCTCTTGCTGATATTGATCTGCAAAAGCGCTGACTGTTGATTGAATGTCAAACTTCCAGGATTTGTCCGGCTTGATGAATTTCAGAGCGAGCTGGGCATCGTCTTCATCCTGCTGTGTGCCATGCGGAAGACGGACCGCGATAAACTGAGCGTCTCCGCCCTCTTCGCGAATGCTTTCCACGGCAAGCTGGGCAAGGCGCCCGGCAAGAGATGAATCCTGTCCGCCGCTGATTCCCAATACAAAGCCTTTAGCGCCGGTTTTCTTTATATACTGCTTTAAAAAATTGATTCGGTCCTCAATTTCTTGTTTTGGATCAATTGAGGGCTTCACATGTAATTCACGCATAATCGTTTCCTGCACACTCATCCTACTCATTCCTCCTGTACAATCGCTGTTTCTTATTTGATCATTTCCCCAACTGAATGGAAATGAATCATCGTTATGTATTCCTATTAAATATAGCATAGGTTTTCATTTGCAGTGAACAAGAGAGATCAGCTGACTTCCACCCGTATTGACGTTACACTGTCTCCATTACACTTTCCTTTTTCGATCGGACAGGAAGAAAACGCGACAATCAAATCCGTTTCCGCCCTCAGCCTTACATAATCGCCGGCATTCGAAAGCGGCGTTTCCACAGACAGGTTCCCTTTCTCATCAAGGACAGTATTCATAAAAATCGCAAACGGGTAATGCATGTGAGGCTTCGGTACGCCAAACTGCTCAAGCGCACGGTTCATATTGTCATAGCACGTATCCTGAAACTCATCCTTTTGCTTGCCGTATAACAGCCTGTTCATATCAGGTCGGCAGGCGGGAAGCAGGAGATCATGTTTGCCGACCGTATCCTCAATCAGCGTCAGCATCGGTTTGTACAGATTGGAGTAGAGATGGTCATTGACCTTCACATGAATAGAATGATTGGCATCAATGGTCGCGCCCTGATCAAGGTGCTCATAAAAATCTTTGGCATGGTATGCGACAAAATCTGCTACCTGCTGCCCTTCTACATCAACCACCTTCAAAATCTGCCCCTTTTTCAGCTCCAGACCAAGCCCTTTTTTCGGCTCAATAATATATTGCTGTGTCATTGCTTCGCTCCTTTTTTCATTAGTATGGGCGTTCGCCGCCTTCTCCATGTAAAAAGAGGCAAAAATCCGATGTATATAAGCTTCGGGCGGGTCGCAATCTAACCGTAGATAAAAGGGGTTGAAATTGATGAGTCAAACAAAAAAAGACCAGCAAAAAGGAAATTTGGCTTGGTGGCAGCTGTCATTAATCGGGATAGGATGCACAATCGGAACAGGATTTTTTCTCGGTTCCAGCATTGCCATAGTGAAAAGCGGTTTTTCCGTTCTGCTTTCATTTCTGATTGGGGCAATCGGCACGTATTTTGTATTCGAGCAGCTTGCCAAGCTGTCGGCAAAGCAGCCGGAAAAAGGCTCGTTTTGCGCGTATGCAAGAAAAGCATTCGGCAGATGGGCCGGGTTCAGCAACGGCTGGGTTTATTGGTCATCAGAAATGCTGATTACCGGAAGCCAGCTGACAGCCATTTCGCTATTTACGAAGCATTGGTTTCCACAAGTCCCGCTATGGGTGTTCGCTTCAATCTATGCGGTACTTGGGCTTCTGATTATTTTCACCGGGCTGTCTGTTTTTGAGAAGACTGAAAACGTACTGGCAGTCATCAAAACAGCCGCTATTTTTATGTTTATTGTGATTGCCATCCTGGCATTATGCGGCATCTTATCCGGCGGAAAGCACGATGTACAGATTCCAAATAAGACGAGTGAGTTTTTCCCATACGGCGCCATGGGGCTGTGGACAGGTTTAATCTACGCGTTTTACGCCTTTGGAGGAATTGAGGTCATGGGGCTGATGGCGGTTCACTTAAAAAAACCAGAGGAAGCGTCAAAATCAGGGAAGCTGATGCTGGCGACACTGGCGGTTATTTATATTATTTCGATCGGACTGGCTTTGCTGCTGGTTCCATTAGACACGTTTACACAGCAGGACAGCCCGTTCATTACGTCGTTAAAAGGATATAACCTTAAGATTATCCTCGATATTTTTAACGGGATTTTCATTATCGCCGGGTTCTCGACCCTCGTCGCTTCCCTGTTTGCGGTCACGACATTGCTTTGTACGATGGCTGATGACGGCGACGCGCCGAAATGCTTTACCTTAAAGGAAGGCAAAAAAATATGCTGGCCGGCGCTGGGGCTGACGTTTGCAGGGCTTATTTTATCCATCATACTGTCTTTAGTGCTGCCCAAAAACATTTATGAGCACATGACCACAGCAGCGGGGCTTATGCTTTTATACACTTGGCTGTTTATCTTGTTCTCCAGCAAAAAGCTGACAGATCCCGAAGGCATGGGGAAAACGCAAATTTATTCAGCGATGATTCTGATTGCTGCGGCTGTGTCCGGCACACTATTTGAAAAATCAAGCCGGCCCGGTTTTTTTGTGAGTATAGGTTTTCTCGCGATCATTGCCGTCGTTACAGTGATCTATCAAAAAAAGCAGGGACATAAAGACCGCCCTGCCAGCTCGTGATTTTATTTCATTTTATTGAACATGTTCTTGAAATAAGAAAACGGGCACTTCGATACCTGCTTTTCATCGTCACGGAGGAAATACTGTTTCCATTCGCGATTATCCTTTCCTCCGTACCAGCCTAAATGCGGATGAATCGGAGCTTGATCATAGGCTTTCAAACGAGAGCGGATCAGCCTGCTCATGTTGCGGCCAAATGCGGTTGATCCATTTAACTCTTCAAACACCCACCTTGGCTGAAACGTGATCATGAAAAAGGGAAAGCTCCGGCTCCTTCTCGCCTCATGCCCAGGTGTAGCGCACAGAATAAAGTACGGCTCGCCGTCAAAACAAAACTCCCATTTGTAATGCTCTGGATCGGCCGGAATGTCTTCCGGCCATTCTTTTTTGTCTTGATGACTCAGTCTATTTAAAAAGCTCCAAAACAGCTCTTCATACGCTTCAATCGAATAGTGCTCAGCCAAATCCTCCGGTGTGTCAAACAACACAACGAGGGATGCGTATTTTCCAGTGTCCCGTGAAATCCTTCCGTACTCCGCAAGCAATGGAGCCAGCTCCTCCGCCGTACCGTTTTCCCGTGGATCTCCGGCAAACGCAATGCGGAGCTGGTCAGTCAGAAACGCCTGCCGTCCGGGAATGCATGGAAACGTATCCGCGTCATCGGCCACAGTTTCTGCCAGAAGCTCAAAAGCGATTCTTTGCCATTCAAGAAGCTCTTCTTGATTACGTTCCAGAAAACTTTTGGTGTAAATCCCATTCACTATTGATCCACCTCCAGTATCATCTGGATACTATATTAAATCTGGAGGCAGCACGTGACTGTCCTTTATATATCATCCCAATAACTGTTTGATGCCTTGATAACCGAAGTAACATCCAAATACAAGCAGGGATATACCAGCGATTCCGGTCAATCCTCTCAATAGCTTTTCATGAAGCAGATTTCTGAACATGCTGGCTGTGATCGCCATGCAAAAATCCCAGATTAAAATGCCGATCATGATGCCGGAGCTATAGATAAGAAGCTGATTCATATTGTAGGCCTCTGCTGTTTTCGCAAGTATGCTCCCGTAAATCCCAAGCCAAAAAAGAATGCTCAATGGATTTGACAATGAAATGAGAAAACCCGAAGCGAATGTTTTCTGGTATGAAGCTTTTCCCCGCGAGCTTCTCACATCCATCGGTTCTCTGACATTTTTCAGCGTTTCAATTCCGGTATAGGTCAGAACAAAAAAGCCGAAGAGCCACAAAAACGTCTTCACAAATGGAGCGGTCAAAAACTGTGACAGCCCGAAATAAATAAAAAGCATATACAGTCCATCCGCTGTCATGGCGCCTAAACCAAAAATCCACGCATGCCAAAAACCGTTTTTAATTCCTTTGTCTATTTGCGCCGCGTTCACTGGTCCCACAGGCGCAGACAAGGACAGTCCCAGCACAATATAGCTCAAAAAAATGTTCACCGGCCCGTACTCCCTTCTCTTACGTAACTTGTACAATTTATTCGGGAACGGGCCAAGCTATGCACAATTTCGCTTACTGTTTCAGACGTTCAAGCTCTTCCTCCATAATATCGGCGGCTTTTCCTACGAAACTGAAAATGAGTTCCAGTTCCTCTTCGGTATAGTCGCGGCATAAATCCATCGTAGACTCCGACAGTGAACGAAACAAATCTTTTACATGTTTTTTCGAAGCGGTCAAAGGGACAATCATGACTCTACGGCGATCACTAGGGTCCTTTTCACGAGCCACATACCCCGCTTTTTCCAGACGGTCAACAAGCGCCGTGACCGAACCCGTGCTGAGGCCCGTCTTTTTCCCCAGCTCTCCAGCCGTCATTGGCCCTGCTTCATTTAAGATGTCAGCTGATTTTAAATCGGTGGGAAACAGACCGAGAGCTTGAGCGGCTGCCTGGTGAAACAGAACCGTTCTTGTGCCCAATTTCCGAAATACCTGAACGGCAGTCTTTTCCAACTCACTTCTGGAATTTCTTGTTGACAACTGACAATCCTCCCTATAAAATCGAATTTATCTTGATGACCGAGATATTCGATGACCAAACTATTATCATGATATCAGAACTTACATAGAAAAGTAAGAGGAGGTAGAACAAATGGACACAACATTAGCAAAACAGGCTTCCACCAAATTTGTGGTCCTCGGTCTCCTGCTGGGCATCTTGATGTCTGCGATGGACAATACGATTGTTGCCACCGCGATGGGCAGCATTGTAGCCGATCTTGGAAGCTTCGATAAATTCGCTTGGGTAACGGCGTCCTATATGGTGGCAGTCATGGCTGGAATGCCGATTTACGGCAAGCTTTCCGATATGTACGGCCGAAAACGCTTTTTCCTGTTTGGACTTATTTTTTTCTTAATCGGGTCGGCTTTATGCGGGATTGCCCAGACGATGAATCAGCTGATCATCTACCGGGCCATTCAGGGTATTGGAGGCGGCGCGCTCCTGCCAATTGCCTTTACCATCATCTTTGATTTGTTTCCGCCGGAAAAACGCGGAAAAATGTCCGGCATGTTCGGTGCTGTATTTGGATTATCCAGTGTTCTTGGTCCGCTGTTAGGCGCGATTATTACAGACGCGATCAGCTGGCACTGGGTGTTTTACATCAATGTGCCGATCGGCGCATTGTCATTGTTTTTCATTATTCGCTACTACAAAGAATCTCTGGAGCACAGAAAGCAAAAAATTGACTGGGGCGGTGCGATAACCTTGGTCGTATCCATTGTATGCCTGATGTTCGCCCTTGAGCTTGGCGGCAAAACATACGATTGGAATTCCATTCAGATCATTGGCTTGTTTATTGTGTTCGCCGTTTTCTTCATTGCCTTTTTTATTGTGGAGAGAAAAGCGGAAGAGCCGATCATTTCTTTCTGGATGTTTAAAAACCGATTGTTTGCCACAGCGCAGATTCTCGCTTTCCTGTATGGCGGCACATTTATTATTTTAGCGGTATTTATTCCGATTTTCGTTCAGGCGGTTTACGGCAGCTCTGCGACAAGCGCAGGCTTTATTTTGACGCCGATGATGATTGGATCAGTCATCGGAAGCATGATCGGCGGGATCTTCCAAACGAAGGCAAGCTTCCGCAATTTGATGCTGATATCTGTCACGGCTTTCTTTATCGGCATGCTGCTTTTATCCAATATGACACCGGAGACGGCACGGGTATGGCTGACAGTCTTTATGATGATTACCGGCTTTGGTGTAGGCTTTAATTTTTCCCTGCTGCCGGCGGCATCGATGAACGATCTTGAACCTCGCTTTCGGGGGACGGCCAACTCTACAAATTCATTTTTGCGGTCATTCGGCATGACCCTGGGCGTCACTATTTTCGGAACGGTGCAAACAAACGTGTTCACAAACAAGCTAAGTGATGCCTTCAGCGGCATGAAAGGCTCAGCAGGCTCAGGCGCCGCGCAAAATATCGGCGATCCGCAGGAGATTTTCCAAGCGGGAACACGCTCCCAAATTCCTGATATGATCCTGAATCGCATCATTGACGCGATGTCATCAAGTATCACGTACATCTTTTTGCTCGCTTTGATTCCAATTATCCTCGCGGCGGTTACCATTTTGTTTATGGGAAAAGCCAGAGTGAAAACAACAGCGGAAATGGCGAAGAAAGCAAATTAACACCAAAAAGCAGTACATGGCTGGCATGTACTGCTTTTTTGATTACACTCCTAATCTTGCTAGAATAAATGTCCATATACAAATGATCAATAACAGAATGAGGCTGTACGCCACTGTCCGCTTAAACAGTTTAGATTCCTTGCCTGTCTGGCCGACCGCTGCGGCGGCGATTGCGATGGATTGAGGAGAAACGAGTTTCGCCATCACCCCGCCCGCCGTATTTGCGGCTAACAGCAAATCAGAACCCGCACCGATCTGCGCTCCGGTAACAACCTGCAAATGTCCGAACAAAGCGTTATTGCTGACAACAGAACCGGTAATGAACACGCCGATCCAGCCGAGAACAGGACTGACAAACGGGAACAAGTCTCCTGTTTTCGCTAGTGCTAACCCAATTGAAGAGCTGAGCCCTGCGAAGTTGGCCAGATTGGCAAACCCCATCACAAAGCAGATCGTCATAATCGGCACCCACAGCTCTTTTCCTGTCTCCTTCATGGACGCAAAGGCATCCCGACAAGAGAAATTTTTGCTGAACAGGCCTGTCACGATGACCGCCGCTAAAATCGCTGTACCAGTAGCTGACAGCAGATCGACTTTAAAGACTGCATCTAACGGCGTGGCGGATGGCGCAATCGGCGGCATTTTCATCATTTGCTGATGCAGAAAAGGCATTTTAAAAAGAAGCGTTGTTTGATACAACAGTCCGCCTTCTTGAAAAAGCGCTTTGAAGGCAGGAAGGCTCCAGATTGTGATCGCCGCAGTTAAGATGTAGAAAGGAGACCACGCTTTCGCAATGTCAGCGGTACTGTATGCCTTATTCTCTCCAGCCTCGCCGGCTCCTTCCTCCCGGTAAATCTCTTTCGGCTGCCATTTGCGAAGGAAGAGCGCAAGCCCGCCCATGCTGAATAAGGCCGCCAAGATGTTTGCTAATTCCGGTCCGAGCACCGCCATTGTCAGTGTCTGAACCGCTGTATACAGCCCGCTTACAACCAATAGGGCAGGCCAAGTCTGTTTGATTCCCTTCATTCGGTCTAATAGGAAGACAAGCAGAAACGGAATCAAAAATGAGATCATCGGCAGTGTCCACATCAATGTCCGTGACAGCTCAAGAGCGGACAAATCACCAATCTGCGCCCCTGTGATCACAGGAATCCCAATCGCCCCAAAGGCTCCAGAGGCTGCGTTCGCAATCAAGCAGAGCGCCGCCGCTTTTAACGGTTTAAAACCAAGTTCGACAAGCAGCGCCGCACTAATCGCAATCGGAACACCAAAACCGGCCGCGCCTTCCAAAAACGCGTTAAAACAAAAACCAATTAATAATAGCTGTAACCTTTGGTCAGGCGAAATGCCGGCAATGCTGGAACGAATAATAGTGAATTTCCCGGTTTTCACTGCGATTTTATACAGCCACACCGCCATCAGGACGATATAGCCAATCGGCCACAGCCCGCTTCCGATTCCCAGCAAAACGGAAGAAATCGCTTTTTCTACCGGCATATGAAATGCCAAAACGGAGACGGTGAAACTGACGGCTAAGGTAAGAAATGCCGCGAGAATGCCTTTCATTTTAAAAACAGTTAAAGCCAAGAGAAAAAAGAGAATTGGAGTGAGCGCCACAAGCGCGCTCACATACTCGTTTCCAAACGGATCATACAGCTGCTCAACCATTGATAATCAGCCCTTTACTCTATAGTTGCGATTAGTTGACCTTTAGTTCTGCAAAATGAGGTTTTAAAATGTTTTTGAGAACGCCGGCGCTGTGAAGAAACTGTTCTTTTTCTTTCTCATTTAAGTTCAGCTCAGTGATGCCTGCAATTCCTCCGCGGTTGACGACAGCCGGAACGCCGATGTACACGTCATCTGTGCCGTATTGTCCGTCCAGATATGTGCTGACAGTTAAAATGCTGTTTTCATTATGAAGAATGGCTTTTGTAATGCGGGCAAGACTCATCGCAACACCGTAATAAGTCGCGCCTTTTTTCTCAATGATATGGTAAGCGGCGTTTTTCACGTCATTTACGATCTGGTCAAGCTCCTCTTGTTTATATGCATTATTTTTCTTAACAAGTTCACTAACCGGCATACCGCCGATATTCGCGTGGCTCCAGACAGGAAGCTCTGTGTCGCCGTGCTCGCCGATAATATGCGCGTGCACGTTTTGAGGCGCTGCGCCAAAGTATTCGCTCAGCATGTAACGGAATCTGGCAGAATCTAGTGTTGTGCCGCTTCCGATCACTCGCTCTTTTGGCAGGCCGCTGAATTTCCATGTCGCGTAAGTCAGAATATCAACCGGATTTGTCGCGATTAAGAAAATGCCGTCAAATCCGCTCGCCATCACTTCACTGACGATTCCTTTGAAAATCTTTAAGTTCTTTTCGACTAATTCAAGGCGTGTCTCACCAGGTTTTTGGTTTGCTCCGGCACAGATGCAGACAATATCAGCATCCTTGCAGTCTTCATATGTTCCGTAAGATGTTTTGACCGGTTGCGGCGCAAACGCCTTTCCGTGGTTTAAATCCATTACATCGCCCATTGCTTTTTCTTTATTTAAATCAATGACCACAAGCTCATCTGTGATCGCTTGGTTCATTAACGCAAATGCATAACTGCTTCCAACAAAACCCGCTCCGATTAAAGCTACTTTATTTACATGTTTGTTCATCATTAATCATCCTTCCAAGGGTTGTTTTTCTTCGGTGTTTATTTGTGAAGTATTTCACATTTATATTGTGCAACATTTCACAAACTTTTGCAAGAGAAAAGATTTGTCTGATTTATGAACAAAAAAGAAACCATCTATGATGGTTTCTCAGATTGTTGACAAAATGCTAAAATGGTTTTCATTTTAGCATTTTGTCATCTTTTCAGCGTGATTGAAAATCTTTGAAGTCTAGGAAGGACGAGCATTGGAGCACAGCGAATGTAGGAATTCGTGAGCACCAACGCGCAGGACTGACAACGAATGCGAGGGTTTGTCGACACGCTGAGAAACCATCTATGATGGTTTCTATGAGATTTTTCTCTTCCCTCAATAAGGAAGAGAACCGCTTAACCCAGAGTTGTTATATAAACCGTTTTGCACATAATCAAAGCCAGGCTGGTTTTGGCCAGGCACTTGGGCGCTGCCATTATTAAAAATCACTTTGGCGTTCGTTGTATCCGTATCCGCAGGAAGCGTCAGCGTGTAAATTCCATCCGCATTCTTGGTCATTGCTTTTCCCGGCCAAGATCCGGTCAACTCTATTGCGCGGCCTCCATCATCTTTATAGATATAAGCATTTACTTGGCCCCAATGATTTGGATTTTGATAGCCGATGATCTTGGCTGAAGACGGGTCTTTTTTGACAAACGTGTATTCTTGGGTCCTCGTTACACCATCACTGTTCGTTCCTTTTAACGTAATGGTGTATGTTGTGCCAAATGGAGCTCCTTTTCCGATTGTTAATTGGTCTCCATCCTTAAACGCTGTCTCTTGCCCATTATTGATTTGATACACGGCTTTTGCTGTATTCGTATCTGAACGCAGGGTGATCGCCAGCTGATCATTGAAAGAATGTGTTACCCCTGTTTTATATTTCTCAAGGAAGACATGAGGCGCATTTGCGATATCGTCAGGATAAATAACAACCACAGATCTGGCATTGATCGTGCCCGTCAGTTTACCATTCGTTACTTGAAATGAACCGTCTCCAGCTTTATTATCATAGCTGCCATCAGGTAATTTTGTTGACGTATTGATGGTGACAGAAGATGAACCTGCATTTGCCAGCACAAGGCCATGTGAGCCGCGCTGATTCATAAATATCTGATTGTTACCATTCGGATTCGAGAGCTCCTCAGGCTGTCCATCCATCACATTGTGAAATGTATTGACCGCAGCGATAGCCTGATCTTCAAATAAACCACTCCCTCGATCGCCGATCTGGCTTTCCCCCGGGAATCTTACCCCATTTCCGCCGCCCTCGGGTCTGGAAAAGAAGAGAGGCGTACTGCCTGAGCGGGAAGCAATCACCGCCCAGCCTAAACGAATATCGTCATCGCTCATCCATGTTGACTCTTCCTCATCATTGGCATACGTATCATGCGATTCCACCCATGTGACTAACTTGTCCGCAGACACATCAGACGCATAATGGGAAATATTCGACACGCTCAGATTACGGTTTCTTAAAGCAGACCTCATGGAATGTCCATAGTTAGATGCTGTTACGTTCATATAATTCGCATATGCAGCATCTCTGGAGGCACTATCTTGCAGGATTTCTCCGTATTGGAACTCGGCAGATGTATTTGTGATATTCGGCCAAAATGGACTGCCGTAATTCCCGTCATCCGGCAGTTCTATATGTTTGGCGGCGTCAAAGCGAAATCCGTCTGCGCCGTCATTTAATGCTCGTTCTAAGAAACGTTTCAGATAGGACTGTACTTGTGTATTTTGTGTATTCCAATCATACAGCCCGAGCAATGAATTCTGCGTGACATCCCATCGATCGGACCAGTTTTTAATTTGTGTGTTTCCATGTGTCCAATTTGGAATACTCTTAATCTCGTTAGAAATCGCAGCATAGTCACTGGTGGTATGATTGATCACTGCGTCAACAATGACCTTTACGCCATATTCTTCAGCAGCAGCGCACATTTCTTTAAATTCTTGTTCAGTACCTAAGTAACGGTTGCCAATTTGGTACGATGTCGGCTGATACAGCCAGTACCAGTTCGACATGCTTTTGTCTCCTTGGTTCCCTTCCTTTACTTGGTTAATCGGAGACGTCTGAATGGCTGTATATCCTGCATTATGAATATCCTTCATATTGTGTTTTAACGTATTGAACGACCAATTCCAAGCATGAAGTATGGTTCCGTCTTTGATCGATGGCGCTGTAAGCTCATTCGATTTGTCCGCTGTTTCAGCATTCGCAGCCGCCGGTTCTCCCAGAACCAAATGAAACAGCAGAAAAAGTCCAGCGAATAACGGCAGTAAAGAGGTTTTGAATCGTTTTTCAAACATTATTGACACTCCTTATTTAATTATTAAAGACTTAATGCGGAGTCAAACATCCCTCTTACTTCATTCTTCCGCTTCCTCCTTTCAAACTGATGTGAAGACTGGAGAATTTTGTTAACGCTTACATTTTAAATTATCACAATCACTCTATCAAAACAACTTAGTAGAGTGAATTCAAATCCATGTGCCTATCCAACTAGAAAACGCTGCCCGGAACATGAGCCGTTTTCCCAAACAAAAAAAGAAACCATCTCACCTAAGATGATTTCTTCTCTATTTCTTCTTTTACCGCTCTTCTGTAAGACCACTTCACAATAACATACCGAAGCAGAAACAGTGCGCCGCCGCAGACGATAAAAAGAAGGATCATTTTCAGCCAAGCGAAGAATGTATGGGGAATCCCCCTGTCGTACATCGTAAGCATCACTACCGCAAAAGCAACCGCAATTGAATCTAATCGCTGTTGCTTCACCCGTTTTTTCAATTGTTCTTCGGTGTTTATTCTCGGCAGGAGCATTCCAGATGCCGCTGCCCTGATGCAGTAATATAAGATCATAACAAACAAAAACACAAGGCTTGCAGCCCATTCTTTAAACGGAAATTCAAACATAATGCCGCGGATGATCACATCAAGGAGTGCAAACGCTCCCGCTATCATCCCAATCTCCGTCCAGATTTTTTGTTCTTTTTCTTTTACTCTCTTATTTTCCCCATTCACGCCTGAAAGTCTATTACGCAGATTATTCATGACCTTCCTCCCGCACTTTTACGAATGGCTTTGGCTTACATCTTACAATAACAGCCTGTGCTTCTGCAATGAATAACTCAAAAGCCCGTCGTACAAGCCGGCTGGCAGCATTATAGAAAAACGCTCCCTAGTTACAACTCAACACAAAGACCGATTAAGACCGAATCAGAGCAAGCAGGAGCATATACCGAAGCCGCTTCACATATGAGATACCACTTGCGGCATGCACAGCCATACAAGATATCTGCACCCGGACTTGGCTGCTGCCTTCGGCCAGGTTTTCACCATTCGCCACTGCCTATGTAAGAGCTCATCATGTAGAAGCTTTTCCTTTTGCATTAAAATTTCGATCATCAATTTTTGAACAATGGGCAACAATAGGTTCGAACGGTTAGCTTAGATGGTTGTAAATCCGTTTCTCCACCAATTTCCAAAAGCAAATCAAACAAGCGTATCAGAATCTTACATAAGTTATGCAGCTAGAAATGTGAAATGAGGGTAATGGATGAATGAAATCATACTAAGATATAAAAACTTTTTTTCAGTTCTTGTTCGATGGATTATTTTTGGAAGCATTATTGGTATCATTGTTGGCTCGACAACAACTTTTCTTTTAGAGACAAACGATTATCTAGGAGAAATACGAGAAAAAAGGGATTGGTTAATTTTCCTTCTCCCTTTAGGCGGGTTGGTCTTAGGATACGTCTATATGAGCTACGGAAAGGTATTTTTGAATAATACCTTAAATGATACTGCTGAATTAAATAATCTAGTGATAGACGCGGTTCATGGAAAAAAAAGCGTTCCGCGGAGAATGGGACCTATCGTCTACTTGGGAACCTTCATAACAGTCTTTTTTGGCGGATCTACAGGCAGAGAAGGTGCGGCTGTTCAAATGGGAGGAAGTATCGCTGCAGCAGTAAACAGGTTCTTTCGTTTAAACATATTCGACAGTAAATTGTTCATCATGAGCGGCATAAGCGCCGGGTTTGGCGCCGCCTTTGGAGCCCCCATAACAGGTGCTGTTTTTGGGATGGAAATGGCTGCTTTAGGAAAGCTGAAATTCGAAGCACTTGTTCCTTGTCTGGCGGCCAGCTTTGTCGGTCACTTTATGACAACAGCAGCTTTGGGACATAAACACGAAGAATTCATTATACAACTTGTGCCGCAACTATCTGTTATGACGTTTATAAAAGTGATTCTCGCAGCTGTTATGTTCAGTCTATTAAGTGTTTTATACTGCCAAATGAGACACGGTATACAAACATTTTCGGAGAAGCTTTTCAAAAAAAATCATATGAAGAGAGCCTTTGTTGGCGGAATAGTCATTGTGGCATTAACGCTAATAGCAGGTTCACAAGATTACAATGGCCGGGGATTAGAGATGCTACAGCAATCCTTTAAAGAAGATGTTCCTCCTTTTGCCTTCCTCGCCAAACTGGTTTTTACAGCAGTTACGCTTGGAACCGGCTTTGTTGGCGGAGAGGCCATACCTTTATTTTTTATGGGGGCAACATTAGGGAACACCTTACACACATTCATGGATTTACCCATGTCATTTCTCGCTGCATTAGGAGTGATCGCTGTTTTTTGCGGCGGTGCCAATACTCCTATAGCAGCCTTCCTATTGGCAATGGAGATGTTTGACGGAAAGGGGATAGAGTACTTTTTTGTCGCTTGTATCGTTAGTTATTTATTTTCAGGACATCATGGACTATGGCCTTCTCAAAAAATATATGAACCTAAAAGCAGGTTATATCAAATCGCTCACGGAGAAACCATTGAAAATGTCGAAAAGAAAAAAAAAGCCTTAGACATAATGAAATAAAAAAAGCAGTCTGCTGCATTTAGATTCCGTTTAGTGACTATCGCTAAAGAATAGAATTCAAAATTTAATCCACAATAAAAACAGCGCAGGAATTTATTGATTGGTTGAAAAGAGGGGATGTTTTTTTGGATTTCAACTTCATATGGAAATCTATAGTGGTCGTCGCAGGAGGAGTTCTTATTTTGCGGTTAGCTGGGAGAAAATCCGTTTCTCAGCTTACGGTAGCTCAGACTGTCATGATGATAGCTGTTGGATCATTAATTATTCAACCTGTTGGCAACAGGAACATTTGGATTACAATGGTGATTACGTTTTTAATGGTACTCACGCTTCTTTTTATTGAATATATCGTTTTGAAATCGGATGCCCTTGAGACGTTTATTTATGGAAAATCACTTATAGTAGTCGAAAACGGCGAAGTGAATGAAAGAAATTTAAAAAAACTGCGCTTAACAGTTGATATGCTTGAAGTAAGGTTGAGACAACAAAATATTCAGCACTTGGCTGATTTACAATGGGCTACAATAGAATCGAACGGCCAGTTAGGTTATATGTTAAAATCCGAAAAACAATCCGCGACGAAAGAGGATATTCAAATGCTTAAATCGCTGATTGAATCACATCACTCTAAGCCCTCCAATGAATCCGAAAAACCTGCAAATAATATATTTACGGAAGTGAAAGATAGAAATCATAAAGAAAAACCTAAAGACCATTTGGATTAGGAAAAAGTGATAAGTGACTAAGTCATCATAACCTTTTTACATTCTCACTTAAGGTTTTCTTTGTTGGCTCCGCTTATATCTTTTTTCTTGAAGGAAAAAATGAAGGCTGTCGAGATTTACTCGGCAGCCTTCATTATCTTTACTTCTTCAAATCTTCAATTGAGTTAACGTTTTTCATATATTGAGGCACAACAAGTCCCATCTTCACGCCAGTCATACTGGTGCCAACATCATCATATTTGCCCTTATATTTGGCAGCGTATGCTTTATGGGTATTCGGCAGCCATGCGGAAAGGGATGCATCCGAGCTTCCCGTCGCAATCGCGGTCCACATCGGGCCAGCCTCTACCTGAGTAAACGTTACGTCATAGCCCAAGTCTTCAAAGACTTTGCCAACCACGTTTGTACTTGCAATCTCACTGTCCCACGCCACATAAGCAAGGTTGATTTTGTCTCCCTTCACCTTCTGAACGCCTTTTGTCCACTCCGCAACTTGATCTTTGTGGTTCTTCACATACTCAGCAGCGGTTTTGGCAGGTTTCTCGCCTTCTTCCACCTTGATCATGACTTCACCCATGTCGTCTTGCGTCCATTTAAACTGGCTCAGAAGCTTAGCGGCATTCGGCTGTTCTTTGCTGAAGCCTTTGCGTGTGATCGTATGGATTTCCTCTGCGCTGCCATAAGATTGTTTCGGATCATCGAGATATTTCAGCTTATATCTGGAGAACATCCAGTGCGGTGTCCATCCTGTAATGATAATCGGTTTCTTACGGTCGTATGACTTTTTAAGTGTTGCGGTCATCGCGGCGCTTGACGCCGAAATCAATGTCCAGTCGTTCAGCTCATAATCCTTCATCGCTTTGTCGGTCAGGGCCATAATCCCTGAACCGGGGTCAATTCCGATGATGGTCTTATTCACCTGTTGAGCCGCGGTTGCATTTTCATCGCTTTCTGAACCGCAAGCCGCAAGTGAGAGCGCCAGCATGGCGGAAACGCCAATACCGATGATTTTTTTAAGCATCAGGCATTCCCCCTGCTTTTCTTCTTCACTTTAATGTTTTGAGTAATGCGGTCCAGCGTAATGGCAACGATAACGATGGCGATACCGGCCTCTACGCCGACCCCGGTTTTCAGCTGTGTAACGGCACTGTATACTTCAGAACCAAGTCCCGGTGCACCGACCATTGCGGCGATAACAACCATTGATAACGCAAGCATGATGCTTTGGTTGATTCCGGCCAGAATGGTTTTTGTCGCAAGCGGAAGCTGAACTTTAAACAAACGCTGAGCTGTCGTAGAACCGAACGCCTCAGTTGCTTCAATCAGATCTGCCGGCACTTGCTTAATGCCGAGAACAGTCATGCGGATTGTCGGCGGCATCGCGAAGATAACAGATGCTACAACCCCGGGCACAACACCGATGTTGAAGAAGAAAATCGCCGGCAATAGATATACGAAAGCAGGCATTGTCTGCATTAAATCAAGAATAGGTGTTACAATACGGCGAACCGTTTCTTTCTGGGACGCCCAAACTCCGATCGGAACCCCGACCACAATCGAAATAATGACCGATGTCAGAACAAGCGCCAATGTTTGAAGCATTGGGTCCCAATATCCTAAATAATCGATCAAGAGGAAACCAACCAACGTAAATAACGCAATTCCCCTTGTGCTGATCCACCACGCAAGTGCGGCGAAAATAATCGTTAACAAAATAGATGGTATAAATCCAAGTCCGCTGACAATTCCATTTACAAAAGCGGCAAGTCCGTTTGAGATTCCGTCGAAGAATCCGCCCAACGTCATCGTAATCCAGTCAACAAAACGGTCAATGATATCTGCTAAAGGTATTCTAGGCAGTCTATCCATCTTACTTCACCTCCTGTACAGAAGGATCTTGTGTTTGTTCGTCAGTGCTTTCAGCATTGATATACTCGTTATTGCCGGCAAGCGCGCCAATCAGTGCGCCTTTTACGACAATCCCTTTCATTCTTTGCTTCTCATCTACCACCGCAATTGGAATATTTGCGTCAGAAACAGCATCAAAAATCTCTGTCAGATACGTATCTTCTGGTACAGTCGTAAATTCTGTATTCAAGATATCTTGAAGTGACAAATCAGACTCAGCCGCTTTTTTCGCATCAGACGCATAGATAACACCTAACAATTTCTTTTGTTTATCCACTGCGTAAATCGAAGAAATTCCAAGGTTTTTCATCAGTGTCAAAGCTACGCGAGGCCCTTTATCAATCCGCACCGTTTCAGCGCGTTTCATAATATGGCCTGCTGTGAGGACTTTAGATAAATCAACATCCTCGACGAATTTCTCAACATATTCGTTAGATGGATTCATCAGGATTTCTTCAGGCGTGCCGATTTGAACAATGTTACCGTCCTTCATTAGAACAATTCTGTCACCGATCCGCAACGCTTCGTCCAAGTCGTGCGTAATAAAGATAATTGTTTTCCCGACATTTTCGTGAAGATCAAGAAGCTCATCCTGCATATCTTTACGAATCAATGGATCGAGCGCACTAAACGCTTCGTCCATCAGAAGGATGTCCGGATCATTCGTCAACGCGCGGGCAAGGCCGACACGCTGCTGCATTCCGCCGGAAAGCTGGTCAGGATATTGCTGTTCAAATCCTTCAAGTCCGACAAGCTTAAGGGACTCAAGCGCTTTTTGCTGACGTTCTTGTTTGTCTATACCTTGAAGCTCCAGCCCGTATTCCGTGTTTTCAAGTATCGTTCTGTGCGGGAACAGAGCGAACTTTTGGAAGACCATACTGATTTTTTTCCGGCGGACATCCCGGAGCTGGTCTTTAGACATATTTGTTATCATGTCACCATCAATGTAAATGTTTCCGGCAGTCGGTTCAATCAAACGGTTTAGCAGCCGTACTAATGTTGATTTACCGCTCCCTGATAGACCCATGATGACAAATATCTCACCATCATACACATCAAAATCTGCTTGATTTACCCCAACGGTTGATCCGGTCGCTTTCAGGATCTCTTTTTTTGTCTTTCCGTTGGCAAGCATTTGAGCTGCTTTCTTAGTTTGTTTCCCAAAAATTTTAGATACTTTCTCGACTTTTATCTTAATTGATTTCTCATCTACACTCATATTTTCCCTCCATATGAAGCAATCTTTATTACCGTAACACTTATGTAACATTCCATACAAACAGCATATACTCTTTTATTCTGTATCATTTCTCTATATTCTTTATTATAGCTCCTTAACCTTGTGAATACTCCTAAATGCTCTTTAATCCTTCTTAATTAGTGCATATTACAGATAAAATTCAGGCTTTTTCTACTATTAAGCGCTTTCAAAAAATTCTTTTGTTTTTTATATTTCAGGACTTATTACTCTCGATCTGGAAAAATAAGTTGACTTATTTGTAGTTTCACGACTAGAAACAACCAAATAATCAAACAGATGCCAAATTTTTAAAATGTGTCTGATGAATCGGGACTTGCTATTATTCGTACGCTTGATTACAGCGGAAAAGAACTCACCTACCGACATGCAGGTCAAAATGCAACATTGTCAAAATCACCGCATCTTACTCATGTGAGAAGCGGGGTAGACGCACCCCGAAAAGATTCGTGGACGAAATAGAGGTTTCTCAATACATATCTGTTTCATAATTTCAACATTATAAAATTTATAGGCGTGATAAGAAGTGATGGTGTCTTTCAATCCATTTTGCGGCGAAGCACCACTGTCGGCACATGTCTTGCAGGTTTTTTATATCAACACACACCGTTTCGGTACGTTACACGATTCTGTTTATACTGCCATGGCGCTCTGCCAGACAAACAGTAAAGCTGGGAAACGATGAACCGCAGCCCGGGTTCAAATGTAAAAAAGCACCTCAATCGCGAGGTGCTTTTCCTATTCAAGCTCAGTTTGTTTTGTTTCTTTTCCCATAATCAAAATACAAGCAACCGCGAGCAAGATCGCAATGCAAAAGATTGAAAAAATCACTGAAAACGAAATATGACGGGCTGCGAGCGTTCCGACGAGCAGCGGCCCGAAGATACCGCCGATTCTTCCAAACGCCGCTGTCGTCCCTGAACCTGTGGCGCGAATCGCTGTCGGGTATTGCTCCGGTGTATAGGCATACAGCACGCCCCACGCACCAAGATTGAAAAACGATAACAGCATTCCAGCTGTAAGCAGCAAGCCTAAGGAATCCGCCGTTCCGAAGAAATAGGCACTTCCTGCTGTACCAATCAGGTAAAAGACGAGTATCCACTTCCGTCCCGCTTTTTCGATCAGCCACGCAGCTGAAAAATAGCCCGGAAGCTGAGCAAGCGTCATCAGCAGGACGTATTCAAAGCTTTCAATCATGCTGAAGCCTTTGAGCAGCATGACACTAGGCAGCCATAGGAACATGCCGTAATAAGAAAACACCACGCAGAACCAAACGATCGACAGCATCACGGTCGACCGTATGTACTGTCTTGCCCAAACGCTTTTTACATTCTCCCATACCGATGTCTTTTTAGCAGAAAGCGACTCATATTTCGGCGAATCAGGCAGACTCGTCCGCAAGTACAGAGCATAAAAAGCAGTCAGTGACGTCAACAGCAGGGCGGCCTGCCAGCCGAAGCTTGGTATCACAAAGTAAGAAATCAGTGCTGCTACGAGCCAGCCTACTGCCCAAAAGCTTTCCAGAAGCACAATCACTCTGCCCCGCTTTTCAGGCGCAACCGCTTCAGATACAAGTGTTGAAGCGACTGGCAGCTCGCCACCAAGGCCCATCCCAATAACAAAACGCAGAATAAGGAATGCAGATAAGCTTGTCACAAAAGCTGAAATGCCGCTTCCGATGGAAAAGCACAAAAGGGTAATGATAAACACTTTTTTTCGGCCGATTCGATCAGCCAGCAAACCAAATAAAAACGCACCCACAGCCATGCCGATGGAATTCACGCTTCCAATCCATTTCATTTCTTCAGGCGCAAGATTCCACTCCACGTGGAGCGCGGCGATAATAAATGATAATATTCCGACATCCATTGCATCAAACAGCCACCCCAAACCGGCGACACCCAGCAGCTTACGCTGGGATATAGGCTGTTGTTTTCCCATAGTCAACACCTCTGATATGCAAAATGATTACCGTTTAAGTTTACAACTGTCTTTACACAATGTCATTAACTAAATGGTGTAAATATAAAACCCCCGCTTATATTTCACAAGCGGGGGGCTTTTTATTGCTGCAATGCTGCTTTTTTAATATTATCCTGAAGCTCGGCAATTCGTCTTGCACCATCTTCGCGGAGGCGTTTGTTTTCTTCTTCAATTTGTTTTGTTTCCTGCATACCGCTGACGATCGTGTTCCAAGACGATTCAATCGTTTCAATATCTATGCTTGGTCTGCCGGCCATTCTGGCAATTTCAACACTCTGGCTCGAGATGTTTTCCGCATTTCGTTTCAGCATCTCGTTTGTCCGGCGGTCAAGCTCGCTCATAGAGTCAGCCACAAGCTTTTGCCGTTTTACTGTGACAGCCTGAATAATGCCGTTTTTGAAAATCGGAATGGTGATGATGAAAGCGGAGTTGATTTTTCCGATCAGCTTCGCATTACCGCGCTGAAGAAGGCGGATTTGCGGTGCAGTTTGAAGCGCCACCATTCGCGCCATATCAAGGTCGTATACCCGCTCCTCAAGCGCCTGAATGCCGTTGCGCAACGTATCAAGCTGCATTTGCGCAAGCTGATTTCCGCTTGCTGCTTTTTCTTCATATGAAGGGAGAATGGACTGCATCTCTTCCAACTTCATTTGTCCGGCAACAACGTATTTTTCAAGCTCCATATAGTAATTAATATTGTTTTCATACATTTCATCGAGCGTATAGTTTGTTTTGGTCATCTCATCTTTATATTTAGAAATCTCAACGTTGATTTTTTCAATTTCTCCGCCGAGCGTCTGGTACTTTTTAAAGATTTTCTCAATCATGCTGCCGCCGCGTTTGAAAATTTTAGCCATCAGTCCCTTTGGCTCGTCAAAATCGTTTTTGTCAAAACGGTCCATGATTTTTCCAAGCTGGGTCAGCATCGTGCCTGAGTCTGTCACGCTTGTCGTTTTCATCATCCCCAAGATGCGGTCAGAGAACTTAGAGATTTCAACGGCCGGCTCCTTTCCGTACTCAAGCAGCTCCATTTGGTTTTTAACGTCAATTTGTTGTACTAGCCGTTTCACCTCTGGTTCCTGGCGGAGCTGCAGACGGATATCGTCAGCTTTTTGCTGGGAAATTTCTTCGTTTTTATCAAGAATAAGCGGGTTTTGATTTTCTGTTGTCATGCTTTTCTTCTCTCCTTACTTTTGGGTAATCGTTCTGAACAGCCTTTTTACAAGTGAAGGCTCCTTATAGTCCTGCTGAAACACCATGTCGTCCAGCCAGTGGATATCATACTGATCCTCTTCAATAAACTGCTCAATGTCTTGATGGCCGGGAGGGTTATACATGATGATATCGATTCCGATTTCATTCAGGAACAGCAGGGCGGCAGCATCTGAACGCGTGAGTCCGCCGCTCATTTCCGTATGATATAAAACGAGTTTCGGAACAGTTTGCGCATAGTCGAACATTTGAATCAATTTCAGCAGCTTAGCAGACAGGTTCGTTGTTTGTTTAAACAAGTAAATTTGAACATCCTTGACTTGTTCCTGATGCAAAGCTTTAAGACGCGGGTGCCTGCACATTCTCGAAATCGTTTTGGCAATGGCTGCCTGAACGCCCGCCGGAAGCTGCTTGTACTGCCACACATTGCTTGCCATCAGCTTGTCCGGATCAATGTTCCCTTCATGGTCTAGCGCGTGGCTGTAATGAAATTGATAGTTCGATTTGATTTCTTCTGTAAACGGAAAGCTTCTTACCATTTCTGTTTCCTGATAATCCTCTAATGTATGAAGCCTATTCCAATATTCTTTATGGTCTTTCGACACGCCCATGATTTTGGCGAATACATTCGGGATCTCAATGGAATGTTTATCGGCTTTGAAATTCGGCCGAATGAAGGCCCGCTCTTTTGCGATTAAAAACAGTTCATCATAGGTCGTTTTCAGCGTAACAGACATCGGTGTATGATCCCTGAACTGCCATGGCTTGTACAGCATGGATTCCTCATGATTCAGCACATGTTCAATTTCCTTTGTTGAGCGGTAGGCTACTGTTGATTTCCGATCCGGTTTTTCTTTTGGAAACGGCTGAAGCTCCGAAACATCAGGGAGCTTTTCCGTAAAACTGAGCTCCTGCTTCGGATCGACAAGCGCCAGCTGATCGGTTCCCGCCGGATGGAACAATAGGACATCGCAGCCGGCTAACATCAGGTAATATAAGAAATAGAGCTGGCTCTTCGTTGCGTCTCCGTACCAAACAACTTTTGGCATCTCCCGTTCTATATCGGTTTTTTCCAGCCAAGGATTCAGGTGATTCAAAGAAAACTTAGAGACATCAAGCAATACTCTGCGAAAATCAGGATGATTCAGCCCCTGCTCATGATGGTCTGCAAAGGTATGTAAAAGCGTCATCAATGCTTTTCTCAAATGGCGGTGCATGAGGGGGTTTGTATGCTTCGCAATCAGCTGCTCCCCGTCCAGAAAGGCGACAAAACGGCTGACCGACAGCCCTTTTTCTTTCTGGTTGATGGAATGAATATGCTGAAGCGCCTGAAACGTTTCCGGCGCGATCGTTTTATCAAGCGTTTCGCTTAAAATATAAATATGATCCTTAACCGACAGCTCATACAAGTCGTTATAATAGTCCGTTTCATCTATGGGCGTACCCAGTATTTGTCCGGCGAGCCTCGAAAAAGATAGCCCGTGTTCCTTCTCATAGCGGTCCCGCTCAGGCAGCGTCTGAAACAACATGTTTTTCCAATCACCGTCGGCGGGAACTGTTTTATGAATGATTAACTCTTCTTGTCTCATCATATCCTCCTTCCTGGTCTGTTTGTATGCATTATACTTGTTTTAATCGGGTTATTCGGGATAAAACAGACGCTGTGATTTCTTCACCTGCCATCATGCCGCTTGCTTTCGTTTTGCGTAATTCCGGACAGTGGCGCAGCACCTCGCCATGAGCGGGCGCGATGCCGAAATCAGCTTCCTGAATCAGTTCAAGATCCAGCAGCGAATCTCCCGCTGTATAGATTTCATCAAGCGAAAGCCTCGATTTCAGATATTCTATCGCCCTCCATTTATTAAGCGGCTTCGGAATAAAGTAAAGCTTTCGCCCCTGCAGGGATACCTGCCATCCCTTTTCAGCCCCCCACTCCTTCACAGCAGCGGGATCGATGCCGGCTATTTTCTCTTCGTTCAAGATAAGATAGACAAAATAATGATATGCCGTTCGGGTTCTTTCAACCGCTTGTGCTACAGACAGACTTGCGATTTCTCTCAGCATAGCCTCAATCGGCAGACACGATGCGAGCTGCTCTTTTATGAACTCGTCCCACTCTTTCAGAGGCTGGCCGTCCTTTAAAATACAGCCGCCATTCGTAGTCACAGCATATTCGGGCACAATGTCCTGCTGAAAACAAACAATTCTCTTATACTGCTCATTTGTGCGTGTGGTGACAGGAATAAAATAGTGATCCTTCTGAATTTGCCTTACGTTCTCTTTTGTCACTCCCGAGATATAAGAGATGTCACGGCCGTTCAGTGTTTCTATCAGCTCAACCCCCGCTTCCTTATCAGGATTGCTGATCATGCGCCTCGAGTAAATTAATGTTCTGTCTAAATCACTGGCGAATCCGTTCATAGGCTTTTCTCCGCCGGACGAATCAGCCCGCAGCAGCGATATGACATATTCTTGTATTCTTCCACAGGCACGCCCCGATCCTTCGCAAGCAATAAAATATGCTGCAATGCTTCTTCAGCACCCGGCTGAATGAGTATTTTCCAAGGCACTCTTCGCAAAAGCACGCGGGTCGTTTCCCCAACACCCGGCTTAATCAGATTTGTGTTGCTGATGTCGAATTGCTTTTGGATAGTCTCAATGGAAGCTAGACCGTTCCAATCTGGTTTCACACGATCGTTGTGCAGCCTAAGTGCCAGGCGTTCTGCTTCTTTATGAATAGACGGAAATTGCTCCGCTATCGTTTCAATATAGAGATTGGATACATCCTCTTCGCTGAGCTCTTTGTAATATTTCGCCCCGTGAAAATCAGCCGGCCCGATCCATGTTTCATTTAAAACCGTGCGGCTGACAAGTCCTGATACAGTAGAGTTGAGGCAGGCGCTAGGAATCAGAAAGTCTTCCTTCGTTCCATAAATATCCGCGCAATGCCCCGGATCGGCAAGCACCGCGATTTCAGAAGACAACCTTGTTCCAAAGCGTTGATTAAAGCGTTCTACAGAGCGGATCAGTTCTTTCGTGATGGCGCCTTTGCCTGTCCATCCGTCGATAAACGCAACCTTGCCATCCGGATGATGCTTCAACATATAATGCAAGGCATTTTCATCAATTCCCCTGTCCCGAATGATAGAGATGCTGTAGTGCGGCAGCGAGACATGATACTTCATTTTGATATAACGTTTGATCAGGACACCGATCGGCGTGCCTGCTCTTGCCAAACTGCACAAAACCGCATCTTTCCCGCTTTTTTTATAAATCTGCTCGGCAACAACTCCCGCCGCTAATGCGACCTTCTGTTTGCTGTCTTCCAGCGAGGCATAAAACAGTTTCATGTATTCATCTGTCGGCTTGTATTCGATCGGCAGCATTTCTGAATAATGGATGCCGCTTTGAATTGACTTCTCCCGTTCTTCCGTACTTTTTTCAATGGATACAGCGGACAAGTCTTTTAATAGAAAGGTCACATCTTCTTCTGGATAGCTCCCAATACGGTCAATAACGTCTTTCAAATCAGATCACGCCTTTCCTGAGAGAGTTACAATGTGGATATGAGGCACTTCTTTTTCTTTGAAAATATCAAAAATCGGCTGTAACGCCTCATCCGAAACGTTCTTTTCCAGACAGAAAAAGACTTCGTCATACGCTCCGGCAGGAAGGTTATAGACAAAATGGCGAACCGCCTCATCTTCCGGATTCATAAATGAATAACCGTTTTGCACGGCATAACCTTGTTTTGCAACCGGGTGAATCGGACTGCGCGTGGTAGAGTGATAGGAAACCGAACCGCCAAGCTTTGAGGCGATTTTCATTGGCAGATACATCAGCTCTCCCGTTCCAAGCACGAGTGTTCTTTTGCCCTTCCGATATTGTTCGATGTAAAGCGCTGCTTGGCGGCAAGCTTCGTGAACAGCCTTTCGCTCAGACGGCTTTACGCCAAATCGCCCTGTTTCTTTCACGTAAGAATGAACGTTTGCGGATGTTTCCGGCTGATAAGGAACGGATGTGAAGAAATCCGATATATCAATGTCCGTTCTGTTTATCGCTGTTCCTTGCGGCTTCGGGCTGTAGTTGCAGGAGGACTCGGACAACGGCACACCCTTAAAGGAAATCCGCCCTGATAATAAAGCAACGGTTGAAATTGTGACGCCTAATTCCCGTTCAACCTCTGCGTATGCCTTCTTATGCTCCTCCGTCCGCCAATCCAATAAAGACAGGACAGCGTATTCTTTGCGCGGAAATTTGGATTGGATATCCCGAATAATATGTAATGCGGTTTTCCCTGTGGTGATTTCATCATCTACAAGAAGAATCGGACAGCTGTTGTTCATCATATCTGGTTCTGCGTAACACAGCTGATCAGTGGCATGGGAATGCTCTTCCACAAATGTGATCGAAGGCTCTGTGTTTCGGATCTGTTCACGTGTTGTATGGACAAACGACGCTTGTTCAATGCAATCATAAACCGCGTGTCCAAGCGCCGTCGCCGTTTCCGCAAACCCGATTACAAGCGGCGCTTCGTCCAGTGTAACAGGGTGCTGTTGAAGCGTTTGATAAGCAGCTTGAAGCTCGCTTTCCGTTTCTGAAAGAAGTCCGTTCAAAATCTCGTTTTTTTCCTTTATCTCCTGTCCGGTTTTCCGCTCAGCGTATTCCAAGGCAAGCAGCCCGGACGCTAAAAGCGGCTTCAGCGGGTGAACCGGGATATGTTTGCCCAACACTTTGCTGACAAATAAAAAACCCCTTTTTTTATTCACTCTTGCCGCCATCTCGAATAATGCTTGTTCAGGTATGAAAAGCGGGTTGTCTGTGACCGACAGATCAACCGCCATATTGTCCAATATTTGAAGGGTTTTGCTGTTCGTTGAGCAAATCGGTGAAAGATCGGTTTTCATGATACACCCCATAAATTTCTGATTTTAATAAGATTTTTTCAGCCCATTTCATATGAGGCTTGATTTCATTCATTTTGTTAGAAAAATGGCTTTTCATCACGCCGATTGAACCGTTTCCGTGATGAATAATGCTTAACGCATCCATATAGTCTTCCTTTGTTACAACATACAGGCTGTTTACAATTTTGAGATGGGTCGGATGAATGACCGTTTTCCCGTGAATGCCATTGGCGATGTCAAGTTCGGTTTCCTTCACCAAACCTTTTACATACTCATTCAGCTCAACTGGCGGGTGCGTCGATAGCAGATGGGGCTTTTGCGATGCCTGAAAATACTCCCATACAGGGCCTGAAATAACGAACTCCCGGCCGAAGTAATTGATGATATCTGACATAAAGTCCGCAATCATGCGGATATCATATATCGTTTGCTCCGACTTTCTTCTGATGCCGTATAGTCCGCATAAATCAGTCGCACCAATCCGCACATTTAAGATCAAGTCCTGATGCTGATGCAAAATCATACTCAGTTCAGACAAAGCAGCAGCCCTTGTCTCTTTCATTAACAAATCGGGTGTTTCTAATATCGGCATGCCGTAAAGCGGCACTGTCATGTCACCGGATATGCCTTCAAGTGCTTCAACATAGTCACGGGCGTTTTCCGCTGAGAATTTTGGGAAGACAAATCCTGTTAACAAATGGAGTGCAGGTTTCAGGGAATCGGCTAATTGCAGCAGCTGTTTCGGAGACCGTACACGCACAAACATAAACGGGAGATGGTCCGGCTTTATCTTGCGGTGCTGGATCGCCTGCTTAATCAACTCTAATTGGCGGCTCACATTATGTTCAGCCCGCTTGACCTCATGATCTCCAATCGCATCCTCCAGGCAGAAAACAATAGATGATAAATCCTCATATTTGTGTTCTGTTATCATCGCCGCTATGTCCGGGCGGGTTGCCGGCATATATAATACGGCCCCCAGTGCGTGCTCAAGCAGCTTCTTAGGCGCCTCTTTCATGACCTGCTTCGGCGCTTGATAAAATACATTTTCTTCTTGATGTGTTGATAAATAGTGGAAATACCGCACACACGTCACCTCTTTTCTGTAACAAAAAAGGAAGGACATAAACCTCCCTCCTTGTTTTGTTTTATTCTTCTTTTGACGCGGCTGTCTGTTCGCGCACTTGCTTTTGTTTGTTGATATAGTGAATGATAAATGTAATCGCAAAAGCAGCGATAATGATAATGAAGAATACAGAGTGCGGCATTTCGTAATGGAAGGCACTCCCGGCCATTTTCAGCGCGATAATTCCGATTAACACGAATGCTGTGTTTTCCAGCTCAGGAATTTTATCAATCAGTACAAGAAAGACTTTTGCCACTGTACGCATCATTAATATACCGAGCATACCGCCGACCAGAAGCACCCATACTTTTTCAGATACCGCAAATGCGGCCAGAATGCTGTCCACAGAGAAGGCAAGGTCCATCAATTCAACTGAAATAACAGTCGCCCAGAAAATACCGAACGTGCGGACCATCCAAGAGTTTTTCTTCATGCCGTCCGTTTCCTCATCGTTTTCGCCGATCCAGAAGTGCTTAATGACGAGCCAAGCCAGATAAAGCGCGCCAAGCACCTTGATCCACCAAAACTTGATGAGGAGCATACCGAGCCCGATAAAAATAAACCTGAAAATATAAGCTCCAAATAAACCATACGTTAACGCTTTTTTCCGCTGTTTTTCCGGCAGGTGTTTGACCATCACCGCAAGAACAAGCGCGTTATCGGCCGATAAAAGGCCTTCCAAAACAACAAGAGAACCGATCAGACCCCAGGAAACAGGATCAGACAACACTTCCCCCCACATTTTCCAATCGAAAAATGAAGCATACGTAGACATGATATGATGTAAAAAGTCCAAATTTTTTCCTCCTATTAATTGAAAACGGTGACTTCTCTATTTGTCACTCGCTTACACTTGCAAACCGTAGTTCCGGCACAATGCAGCCAGCCCGCCGGAAAAACCGCTGCCGATCGCATTGAATTTCCACTCCTCGCCGTGTCTGTAAAGCTCACAAACGACAACGGCTGTCTCAATAGAGAAATCTTCTCCCAAGTCGAAGCGAAGAAGTTCATTCTGCGTCTCTTCGTCCACAACGCGTACAAACGCATTGGAAACTTGTCCGAAGTTTTGGCTGCGTGCTTCCGCGTCGTGAATGGTCACTGTGATACCTATTTTCTCAATGTGAGCAGGGATTTTTGAAAAATCAACGATGAGCTGCTCATCATCTCCGTCACCTTCACCCGTGCGGTTGTCACCCGTATGGATGACACCGCCGCTCGGATGCTCAAGGTTATTATAGAAGACGAAATCGAGATCGTTCACGCAGTTGTCATGCGCATCAACTAAAAAAGCTGAAGCATCCAGGTCAAAATCGTGTCCGCCTGAGTACTTATTTGTATCCCAGCCTAAACCGATCACCGCTTTTGTGAGTCCCGGATTTGTTTTCGTTAAATCAACACGCTGTCCTTTTGCTAATTGAATAGCCATACTGCCTCTCCCCTTTCTGCTCTTCGTAATCCGTCCTAACCAACTTGCAAGCCGAAGTCTGTTGCGATGCGGGCAAGGCCGCCTTGGTAGCCTGAGCCGATAGCGGAGAATTTCCACTCGCCGTTATGTCGGTAAAGCTCTCCAGCGATAATTGCTGTTTCAATAGAGAAATCTTCCGCCAGATCGTAACGGATGAGCTCTTCATTTGTTTCTTCATTGACGATGCGAACGAACGCGTTTGACACTTGTCCAAAGTTTTGGCTGCGCGCTTCCGCTTCGTGAATCGTGATGACAAATGAGATTTTGTCGATATTGGCAGGTACGGCGCTGAGATTCACTTTTACATTCTCATCATCGCCTTCGCCAAGGCCTGTCAGGTTATCGCCTGAATGAACGACTGAACCATTGCCGCCTTCAAGCTGGTTGTAGAAAATAAAATCATTTTGAGATGCGCATTTTCCAGACGCATCTAAAAGAAATACACTTGAGTCAAGGTCAAAGTCATGTCCGCCGTCATACTTATTCGTATCCCAGCCTAAACCGACAACAACCTTTGAAAGACCTGGATTCGTTTTTGTTAAATCTACTTTTTGTCCTTTTGCCAATGAAATTGCCATGTTTCATCCACTCCTTTTTTCTTTTATACGTATTTGCTGATAATATCTTCTAATCTCGTATCGTTTGTGCCTTCACCGATCGCCGCGAATTTCCACTCGCCGTCCTGGCGGTAGATTTCAGCCGTAATTAAGCTTGTTCTGCCGGCATAATTGTCTTTTAAATTGTATTTGAGCATTTCTTCATTTTTAGATTGATCGACCACACGGATAAACGCATTTTGAATCATGCCGAAATCTTGTTTTCTTCTGACACAATCATAAATATTAACAACAAATACAAGCCTGTCGATATTTGCAGGCACTTTTTCTAAATCTATCATAATTTGTTCGTCATCACCCGCACCGTCGCCTGTCAGGTTATCGCCTGTGTGTTTGACACCGCCGCAGCGGCTTTTCAGGTTGCCGAAATAGATGATATTTTTCTTATCGGTGAATTTGCCGTTTTCCAGCATCAATACTGAAGCGTCACAATCGACATTGGGTCCGCCCCCGCCGAGAAGCTTTCCGAAAAAACCGCCTCCGCCTGATGAAACCGGGTCCCAGCCGAGACCGACCATCAATTTTGATAAGCCCGCTTTTCCTTTTGTTAAATCAATACGCTGTCCTTTTTCTAAAGAAATCGCCACACGATTCACTCCTAATCATCAAGATGTGAATATAGTCACATTTATTTTTACGTACAAAGGGAAGATGAGTATGCCGTAAATTATTAATAGATACGTTTGTTATTATAGCAAAGTTTCATAAAAGTTAAGAATAATTGACGAAAATCCTCGAAAAAAACTTCCATATTTGATGTGATTTTTGCAAATCATATGAATTGTGATTCTAAAACAAACCATTTGACGTGAGCGAGTCATTTTGCCTATTCTTGTGTCACATTCTAAAAACAGACAGAAAGGAAGCGGCCTTTTGATTCATTTCAGCATACTTGACCAGGCACCTGTTTATAAAGGAGAAAGCCCTGTGACAACTCTTCAGCATTCGGTTGAGCTTGCCCAATTAAGCGAACAGTGGGGCTATAAGCGTTATTGGTTTGCCGAACATCACAGCACGAAAGGACTGGCAAGCACGGCGCCGGAAATTATGATCGCCCGCATCGCGGCACAGACAAACACGATCCGTGTCGGGTCAGGCGGCGTGCTGCTGCCCCAGTACAGCCCGTTTAAAGTGGCCGAAACCTTTCGCCAGCTTGAGGCCCTGTATCCCAACCGGATTGACCTCGGTGTCGGGCGTTCCCCCGGCGGCACGACAAAAACCCGCCTTGCGCTAACGGACGGGGTGAAAAAAAGCTTAACCGATTTCAACAGACAACTGCAGGATGTCTCTTATTTTCTCACGGATTCGCTTCCTGCCGGGCATCCGTATGCCGGAATCAAAGCGGCGCCGCTTATTGAAACTGCACCGGAGCTATGGGTGCTCGGTCTCGGTGAAAACAGCGCAAGACGCGCGGCGCATCAGGGGATTGGATATGTGTTTGGGCATTTCATTAACCCCGAGCGAGGAGAAAATGCATTTCGTGTTTACCGGGAAAACTTTCGGCCGTCAGCTCATTTCTCGTCTCCGTCCGCATTGTTTACGATTTTTGTCATTTGCGCAAAAACAGATGAGGAGGCAGAAGAGCTCGCGTTAAGCCAGGATTTATGGCTTCTTCGCGTCGGAAAAGGCTTGGACAGCCGCGTGCCGAGCAGCGAGGAGGCAAAAACGCATCCCTACACAGAGTCCGATAAAAAGCTCATAGAAGAAAACAGAAAGCGAATGGTGATCGGTTCTCCAAACACTGTCAAACAGCAGCTTTTAGAGCTCACAGAGCGTTATGAAACAAATGAAATCATGGTTCTTTGCAATGTGTTTGATTTTGAGGCGAAAAAGGAATCATATGAGCGTCTTGCCGGGTTGTTTCTATAAAAAAAGCAGTTTTTCCGATGGAAAAACTGCTTTTCGTGTTACCGGCGCCCTTTTTTACGCAGGGCTTCTTTTTTGATAAACGTCCAAACGCCCTGAACCGCAAATCCAATCAAAAGCAGAACGATCAAAAGCAGGGTAATAGACGGCCCTGGCGGCGTTCCGAGCTGATAAGATGATGTCAGTCCCATAAAAACGCTGAATAACGAAATGAGTATAGCTGCGATAAATACCATGTTAAAGCCTTTTGCAATTCTAATGGCGAATGCTGCCGGCAATACGAGCAGGGCTGATACAAGAAGAACCCCGATGATCGGAATAATGACTGAGATCGCAAGCCCTGTGACGATACTGAATGACATCGACAGAACGTTTGTATTGATTCCGGACGTTTTTGCTGTTGCTTCATCAAACGTCAGCAGGTAGAGCGGTCTTCTCAGTACGATAAAGTAAAGCAGGATCAACAGTGTAATGATGCCGATAATATAGACCTGCTGCTGGTTTACGGTCACGAGCGATCCAAATAGGTATTGATCAATGCTCATATTGGCTGTGCCTTTTGAAAGGCTGATTAAAAACATCGCGAAGGACAAACCAGCCGCCATTAAGATGGCAATGGAAACTTCTGAATAGGTCCGGTATGCCCGCCGCATGTATTCAATCCCGATTGCGCCGACGGTCACAACGACGATGCTCGCCGCGGTAATATTGGTGCTGAGAAAAAAGCCGATGGCAACACCTGACAATGAAATATGTGATAGTGTGTCAGCCATTAAGGCCTGTCTTCTGAGAACGAGATACACCCCTAAAATCGGGGCCATGATGGCGATCATGCCGCCTGCTAGAAAAGCTCGTCGCATGAATTCCAAGTCAAACATTTCCATCCGCCTTTTTCTCCTCTCTCTAATCGAATCACTTTATCTAAAAATTGCTGCACTTCATTTTGTTCATGAGTGACCATCACAACTGTGCGGTTGTGATTTTTCACGAGATGGTGCATAAATTCGTAAAATCCTTTTCTGCTGTCATAGTCAACGGCTGTTGTCGGTTCGTCCAGCATTAAGAGATCCGGATTGCTTGCAAGCATTCTGGCGATACAGATTTTCTGCTTCTGTCCGCCTGATAAGTCGCCGATTTTCCGATCGCGGAGCTCCCACATTTCCACCATTTTCAACGCTTTTTCCACTTCGATATGATCTTCTTCATTTAAACGTTTAAACCATTTCCCTTTTGTGTATCGTCCTGACTGCACAAGCTCCAGCACCGTACTTGGAAAACCGGCATTGAATGAAGAAATTTGCTGCGGGACGTAGCCTATCGTCAGGCGTTTTCCTTCTGTATTCCTTTTACTGATCGTCACCGTGCCTTCCCACGGTTTCAGCATGCCGAGCATGACTTTCATAAGCGTCGATTTAGCGGCGCCGTTTGGGCCCGTGATGCCGACAAACTCACCGCTTTCAATATCAAGTGATACTTTATCCAAAACAGGCGTATGGGAATAGCCGAAAACGATATCTTTCAATGAGACGAGATTCATGTCAATCTTCCTTTCTCACAAAGAAATAGTGTGCACCCTCCGGCGCACACTATCTTATGATTTATCCAATAGTGAATCTTTAAGGGCATCGAGGTTTTGTTTCATAATGTCGATATACCCTAAACCTTTATCTTGTTCTTCTTTGCTTAAGCCTTCCAGTGTATTGAGCACTTCAGTCTTTGCGCCGATTTCACCGGCCAGCGTTTCTGCGACCTTTGAGGATGCAATTTCTTCAAAGTAAATGACTTTTACGTTATGTTCTTTGGCATACGTTTTCAGTTTTGCTAAGTCGGCTGCGCTCGGTTCTTGGTCAGGCGAAAGCCCTGCAATCGGAACCTGCGTCAGACCGTATTCTTTTGCCAAATAGCTAAAAGCTGTATGCTGTGTGATAAATTCTTTTTTCGCCGCATTTTTTACGGTTGTACGATATAGTTTATCAAGATCCTGCAGTTTTGCAATATATTCTTTACTATTTTTCTCATAGTATTCTTTGTTATCCGGGTCCTGCTTTACGATTTGCGCCGTAATATTTTCAACTTCCTTCTGCGCCAGAACAGGGCTGAGCCATACGTGAGGGTCCATTGCATGGCTATGGCTGTGGCTGTGCTCATGCTCCTCGTGCTCTCCGTGTTCTTCATGCTCTTCGTGTTCTTCTTCTTCCGAGCCTTCCATTAAATCAATGCCTTTGCTCGCGTTGACGAAAACGGCATGGCCTTGGCTCATGCTTTTTTCAGCTGACGGAACCCAAGTTTCCATGTATTCACTATTATAAACGAACAAATCAGCATCTTGAATGTTGGCAATGTCTTTTGGCGTCGGTTCCCAATCATGCGGTTCAACGGAAGATGGAATTAACAAATCCACATCTCCTTTATCTTTTACAATTTGTTTCGTAAATTCATACATCGGGTAGAACGTTGTGACAATGTGCAGTTTATCATTCTTAGAATCCACCGACCCTTTTGTTGATGAATTGCCGCATGCTGCGACTAATAAAAAGCACGCTGCAATCACAAACAAGCCGCTCCATTTTTTAAACATATCGTATATCCCCTCTTTTTCACATGAACTTTAAATCAAAATGATAACGATTTTGTAATCCTATATCATAATAAACCGAAGTCATTACGTTTTGCAAGAGTAATTTTCGTTTTGATGTTATTCTTCCCGTCTATGGGGCGAATATATGTACTTAAAAAACCCGGCTAAAAAGCCGGGCGGGCTGAGTCATTTGATTGTTTTGTCCAGAAGATATACTCTGCTCTCGTAAGGCTGAAACACCATTTCGTCAGCCAGATCACCGTTGTTTTTATAATTGCTGAGAAGCAAGGATGCCTGATCCTTTCCGCAATGCTTAGGCCAACGGAAAACAGCCTGCTCTTTTGAAAAGTTATTGACCGACAAAAGCTGCTGTTTTCCATTTTCTCTCATGTATACAAACAGCTTCGGATCATCCGGAAGCAAAAGATCATAGCTTCCTTTGATGAGGTCAGCGTACTGCTTTCTCAGGCTGATCAGCTTTTTGTAGTAGGTTAAGACCGAATCAGGGTCTGCCTGTGCTTCCTCCACATTGATAGTCGAGAAGTTCGGGTTGACCTTCAGCCAAGGCGTGCCGTCAGTAAATCCGGCATTCTTGCCGCTGCTCCACTGCATCGGTGTCCGGGCGTGATCCCGGCTTTTGGCTAAGATCGATCTCATTACATCTTCTGGATCATAGCCTTTTTCAAACACCCGTTTATGATACATATTGACCGTTTGGATATCTTTGTAGTCCTCAATTCGGGTAAACGGCGCGTTTGTCATCCCGATTTCTTCTCCTTGATAAATATACGGCGTGCCCTTCATGAAATAAAGAACGGCGGCCAGCATTTTCGAGGATTCTTTCCGGTATTCCCCATCGTCTCCGAATCGCGACACAATCCGGGGCTGATCATGGTTGCACCAAAACAATGTATTCCACCCTTCATATTCAAGCTTCTTTTGCCATGTTGTCAAAACAGACTTTAAATCAGAAAGCTCAAGGGGCTTTACATCCCAATGTTCTTTTCCCGGCTGCTGGTCAAGCTCCATATGCTGAAAGTGAAAAATCATGTTCAGTTCATGCTTATCTGTTCCCGTATACTTCAGGCCTTCCTCCGGTGTGGCGTTTCCTGCCTCTCCGACGGACATGACATCATATTGAGAAAATACTTTATCTGTCATTTCTTTTAGATAGTCATGAATCCGTTGGCCATTTGGCTGGAAAGACTTCGGCTCTGCCCGGTGGTTAATATAGTCCTCATACGAAGGAAGATATTCTTTCTTAGAGATGAGATGGAGCTGATCAATCCGTAACCCGTCCACCCCTTTATCAAGCCAAAATCTCATCATGTCAAATACCGCTTGGCGCACCTCAGGATGTTCCCAATTTAAATCAGCTTGTTTGACGGCATTCATATGGAGATAATATTCTCCCGTGTGCTCCTCGTATTGCCAGACCGGGCATCCGTAGTCAGACAACCAGTCCGTCGGCGGGCCGTTCTTTGTGCCGGGGCGCCAAATGTAATAGCTGCGGTATTTGCTGTTTTTGTCCAGCTCCGCTTCTTTAAACCACGGGTGCTCGACCGAGGTGTGATTTAACACAAAATCCATCACCAGCTTTAATCCGCGCTGATGCACCTGGTCAAGCAGCTCGTGAAAATCGTCCATCGTTCCGTATGAATCCATAATCGTCTTATGATCTGTCACATCATAGCCATAATCAACATTCGGAGAAGGATAAATCGGGCAAATCCAAATCACGTCTGCTCCGAGTTCCTTTATGTAATCAAGGCGGGAAATAATTCCCCGCAAATCTCCAATTCCATCTCCATTGCTGTCCTGAAAGCTTCTCGGATAGACTTGATAGACCACCGCATCCTTCCACCAGTCTGTCTTCATCCCGCAATCCCCCTGTTTTATATTTCATTCAAACTGAGACGGATAGAGTGTCATTCCGCCGTCGACGAAGAGTGTGGTGCCGGTCACATAGCTCGCTTCCTCAGATACGAGCCAAGCCGCTGCTGCTGCCACTTCTTCCGGCTTTCCGAAGGCATTCATTGGGATTTTTTTCAATTGTTTTTGTCTGCTCTCTTCCTTTTTCGTATCCACATTTGATTCTGTGGCAATGGTGCCGGGCGCTATTGCGTTGACGCGAATTCCTTTATCCGCATAATTGAGCGCCAGCGTTTCTGTCATCATCTTGATGCCTCCTTTCGTCGTGGAATACTGAACATTGACGGGGCGCGGGATCTGCTGGTGAACGCTCGAAATATTCAGCACGTTGCCTTTGATGTTGTTTTTCATCATGTGGCTAAGGGCTGCTTTTGCTCCCAGAAAGGTTCCGGTGATGTTGACATCAATGACTCTCTGCCAATCTTCAAGACTCATCTCATGCGGCATAGCCTCCGCGCCGTTAAAACCCGAGTTGTTCACCAGAACATCGAGCGTGCCGAAATGCCCTAAAGCGGTGTCCAAGAGCGACTGAATCCCTTCTTCTTTTGACACGTCCGCCTCAACTGCGACGGCTTTCCCTCCGTTATCCTTAATGATGTCCACCGTTTCATCGGCTCCAGACGGGTCGCTGTGATAATTCACAACAACATTCATTTTCTCCTGCCCGAACCGTTCCGCAATGGCTTTCCCGATTCCTTTTGAAGAACCTGTCACGATCGCTGTTTTTCCGGTTAAATCTTTATACATAAACGATATCCTCCTCTGATTTTCCATTATGCAGTGGAAAATACCCCATTTTTCCGGGTTGAAAACAGCATAAAAAAGCAGAGAACCTGTATGTTCTCTGCCATTTTCTATCGAAAACGCTGCTCAGCAAGCTTCTTTTTAATATTCATCAGCCTGCGGTAAAAGAAAGCGGCGGACTCGTAACGTTCTTGTTGATTGAAATGTTCCGCTGTATCATGCAGCAGTTCTTCAGCATCGGCAAGAAGCTGGCGGGATTCCAGCAGGTCGAAGCATTCTTCAAGCACCTTCCAGTCGCCGCTGCCAAGATAAAGCTCATGAATGAGGCGGAATTTCGTCAAGTACATGTCATCTGCCCATTCAGCAGCGCTCTTGATCCCACGGTCATATGTTTCTGCCGCTATGTCGTATTTTCCCTGTTTACAGTAGATATGGGTCAGAGAAAAAAGGGCTTGTACGGCCTGCTGAAAGGTGTGCTCCTCAAAAATGGCGGCGGCTGTTTTGATATAGCCCTCCGCTTCATCGAAATCTCCCAGACTGTACTTACAGTGTCCGACATTGTAATGGGCAGCGGCGATCATATACGATTCTTCAAGCTGCCTTGCATGATCTAAGGCACTGCACAAGTGTATCAGCGCTTTTTCATAATGATAAACATCGGTCAAATTTCCGGCAATGATAAATTCACACTGCACGCGGCGGCGCCCGTACAGCTCATACTTCGTATAGATATCAAGCGCCTGGCTCGCATAATTCATGGAAAAATACGTTTGTTTGATGTGATAATACACTTCTGCAACCTTAAAAAGAAACTCAGCTTTTTCGATCTCATCCTCGACATACTCAAGCTTTTCCTCGGCATGTTTATAATGGTCAATCGCTAATATGAAATTTTTCTGTTTAAATTCGTACATCCCTCTGAAATAATAAAAGTAGTATTCCAATAAGCCTGTGAGTTTTTGCTGATTGCTTTCAATTTCGTTCAGCATATCAGAGAACGGAGGCTTGGTGTCGCTGTCTTTCACCGGCATCAGCTTATCCAGCATGATTCGATGCCGGAATTCCATCAAAGAAAAATATAAAAGCAAGTCCTGATTTTCTTCCATGTCTTCTAAATCATATTCGATCTCCTGCTTTAACGCTTCTGCTTGATCTGCTTCAAATGCGCGAATGAGCTTGTACCATTCGTTTAGCTTTACTGCTACTTCCTCAGATGGAATCTTTGCTCTCATCTATCTGCCTCCTTCCTCCTGCTACTATTTATGTTATATTTTATCATAGCTGTTCTCTTTTAGAGAGAGTCAATCGCTTAAAAACGAAAACAATAAGCACATCATGAGAAAGTGAGACCGATATGAAATTATCCGCAAAAATATCCGTTATCTTATGTATTCTGTTTCTTCTTGATCTGTGTTTTAGTTATATACGAAACGAATGGCATTCTCAAAACGCCCTGCAGAATATGCCTGTCCCTTCTGATCTTCATCCGATTGTGAAACAGAACGCCGATGCTCTCAAGGCCGCAGCGGCGAAAAAAGGCATTAACGTTGTCATTACAGAAGGATTCAGGTCCTTTAAGGAACAAGACGAATTATATAAACAGGGGCGTACAAAAGAAGGGAATATTGTCACCTATGCAAGAGGAGGAGAATCGTATCATAACTATGGTTTAGCTATAGATTTCGCCCTGCAAAAAAAGGATGGCAGCATCATTTGGGACATAGAATATGATGGCAATCAAAATGGAAAATCAGATTGGCTGGAGGTTGTCGAGATTGCTAAGAAGCTCGGTTTTGAGTGGGGCGGGGACTGGAAACGATTCAAGGACTACCCCCACTTGCAGATGATTCCTGACTAGACACCCTCACAGCCTTTTCTTTTTCCTTATGTGCGCATCAATGTAGGAAGGATAAACAGGCTTATACACCAGCTTGTAATGCTGAACACTGCCCGCTGTAAAATCAGGCTGCCATTCCAGCTTTACATCAAAAGCGGCTAAAAACGTTTCTCTCGCTTCTTGAGCTGAAACATCCGGTCTGTGATTGATTGTTTCTAATTGTTCAGGATCAATATCCGGCGCCATAAAAGCATCTATTATTCCGGTTTCCGGATTGACAATGATTCGGGCAGCACCGAACCGCAGCGGCACTTCTTTATACCAGACAGAAAAATGATTGCGGACCCTCCCTCTTTCATCAATTAGGATGGGATTCACTTTGAAAAACTCAGCCGCTCTAGGATAGAGCGCATATAAAAATTGAAGCGCTGTCCTTTGGCATTCTTCTGTTGAGCATTGGCGGGTGTTCCGCTGTTCCATAAAAGAGAGCGCTGCTTTTAACTTCCCTGTTCTTTTGTCCGTTTTGATTTTGATTGTGTTTTTATTTCTCGTTTCAAAATAACTCCCTATGCTTAAATCCTTCCGCTCCGGCGCAGTTCCTTCGCGCCACGTGCTTCCCATTTCTTCTCCAAAGTCCTTTTCACTGACTTTCTGCATATCAGGGGTGAAGCCCAGCATCGTATATATATCGATTTTTTCCGTATTCTGAAGCGTCGGCAGGGGCGTCCCGTTTTCTATTCTTTCATCAGCGATATGCTGGTCGGGAACGATTTCGTCTACATCGGCGGGATAGCTGTATCCCGGCAGAATCGGTTCATACAGAAGCCTTGGTGCCTGTTCGCCATCTATGACATCGTACACCAGCCGCAAAGACATTGTATTTACGTAATGGGACACAACCTTCTCTTTTGCTACAAATTCCTTTGGAACTTCGGCTTTATGCCCTTCTCCGTAATATAAAAAATGGACAATCTGTCCGCTGCGTGTCATATCAATCAAAAAGCCTGAATTGGGAAGCGGAAGCCCCAGTTCCATTTTGGCATATATAAAACGGATGCGTTGTCCCCGTTCTTCCTTGCCCTGAAAATGAAATTTCATAAATGTGCCGGGATGGTTGGCAGCAGCAAATTGAAGAGCCTTCAGCTTCAGCTCGGCATCTGGGAGCTTTTTGTCTGCCTCGGAGCGCACGGTTGTTGAAAAGGTGAGCAAAGCGCCGTCATTTCCAAGTTCAACTGTAATGTGCTTTTCAGGATCTTTAGGGTCCTTCCAGATAAAGTACGCCTGCCCCTTTTTCTTTTGCTTTTGGTCGTAATCTTCTATCTCAAGCTCATAATGCGGCGGTACATTCCCGATTCCTTGCGCCTTCTTTTTCAGCTGTTTATTAACCAATGAAGTCATCCTTTCAAAAGAGTCTACGACAAAGAGAATCCTGTTTATTATATAAAAGGACCCTTCTTCATTTAAAGTGAAGAAAGGTCCTTTTATATTATTGTCTTTATTCTCTAATATTCTTTCTGTTACTTTCATCACACGTCATCTTATATATTTGCGGCATTTGTGTGGCTTTTCACTGTTTTACCAGACACTCATCACTGGCTCTCCTGTATGGGCTTCAATAAAACGCGGATACACCGGCTTGTAGACGAGCCGGTAGCTGTTTTCTTCATCATCACGGTATTCCCTCTCCCAGCTAAGCTCAACTTCAAAATTCTTCCAGAAGATAGACTTCGCTTGTTCTGCTGAAATAGCCGGAACCGGATGAATAGTTTCCAGCTCCTTCGGGTCAATATCCGGCCCCATATAAGCGGTAATGTGGCCTGTCTGGCGGCTGACGCAGATTCTGGTCTGTCCAAACCGGAGCGGAACACCATGACAGTGCGCTTCAAATGTAAAACCAGCGACTGCGTTTTCTTCTTCATCCGGTTCGTCGTACCTGATCTTAAAATATTGATCGGCATTCGGAAATAAAGCAAACAGGAAGCGAATCGCAATTTTTTCGCACTCTGCCTCAGTTACTGTTAACGGCCCTTTTTTCTCCATAAATGACATGACACCTTCGAGTTTTCCGGTATCTTTGTTATGGATGGTTTTCAGCACTTGATGAACCCCTCCTCTAAACCAGCTGTCCATGCTTTTATCCGCCGGCTGATATACAGGATCATCCGGATTCCGCCAAACGGTCCCGATTCTCCCGTCTCCCAAATCCACTTCCCGCTCTTTGACAAACTCTTTTTCGATGCCGATCATGCTGCTTAGATCAGCCTTTTCATAAATGTCTTCGAATAAAGGAAGAGGAAAGCTTTCACGCTCCCTGTCATCGTCATCAAATACTCGTTCTTCTTGAATCAAATCCGCGGGCACGGTGATGGCTCTGCATTCAGGCTCATACACCAAATGCGGCTGATCGTCCCCGTTTTTGTAAACAGAACGATGAAGAACCTCAAATAAAAGATCGAACTCTACATCCCTCTTCATGAAGGCAAGCGCCTCTTCGTAATCGGCGACCCGCTTTGGCTTCATCACGCTGCCTGCTTTCCCGTAATAGCGGAAGTAAATGATCTCGCCTGATAAGGTGATATCCGCCATAAATCCGCTCATGGGAAGAGGAAGACCGTCCTCTATTTGAACATATGAAAATCTCACTTTATCGTCGGAGGTACAGTCATTTTCATCACGGACAAAGGCAGAGAGCGCTCCGGGATAATGAGTCTCGACAAATTGGCGCATGATATTCTCTAATTGCTCTTCAGACAGCCTTTTTTTGCTCTCAGGCTCAATATCACGGGAAAGGGACGTAAGCTGCCCGTCCGGATCAAGTTCCACGATAATACCGATGTGTTCATCGTGAGGATCTATCCAACAAAAATAGGTTCTTTTCTCATCATCGCCATAATCTTCAATTTCCAGTTTTAAGTGTTCCGGAACCCGGCCGATTTCCAGTGCTTTTTGTTTCATTTCCTCTTTGTTCAACAAGACGCCCCCTCTAACTAATCAAAAAGTAATAGTCTAAAATACACAAATTTCTGAGTTTACCAGTTTTACCAGAACATTTTTCACCAAAAATAGGATGATGAACCTATTCAATATAAAAGCCAATAATCTTAAAATTAAATCCGTTGTAACTTTTTATAGGTCCATTTATAACAAAGAAGGGCGGAGTTTCCATAAAACCCGGTGAAAACCGTGAGAAAAGAACTGATTTTTTTGGTTATTTGATGCTAATCCATTCAAAAAGATCCATTTCTCAAAGACAAAAGACTCCCTTACCCAAAACCATTTGAGGAGGAAAAAGAATGTTCCAGAAAAAAACGCACGCTGTTTTCCTAATTCTTCTGCTGATGATGTTTACAGCCGCTTGTTCCGGAAGCAAAACAAGCGCGGAGAAGAAAGAGTCAGAAACAGAAAAAAGCTCAGATATAGCTCAAGTCAAACTCAAAGATGTCTCTTATACACTGCCGTCTAAATATGATAAGTCCACTACAGATGGCCAGCTTGTGTTAAAAGTCAATGTCGCTGTGAAAAACACAGGGAAAGAGCCGCTGAATGTAGACAGTATGGATTTCACTTTGTACCAAGACGATACCAAAATGTCTGACACAGACCCTGAAGACTATAACGAAAAGCTGCGCAGCAGCACGATTAACGCTGATAAATCCGTTGAAGGAAGCCTTTTCTTTGTTGTAGATAAAGGCGAGAAATACGAGCTTAACTATACGCCGGAATCTTACGGTGATAAAAAGCCAAAATCAGTTACTTTCAAAATTAATGGCAAAGACAAAAAAATCCTTGCAACAGCCGATCAGCTACAAGACTCTGCAAAAGCATTATCGGCTTATGTTGACGTCCTTCTTTTCGGTAAAGACAACGCTGATTTCGAAAAAATCACCGGTGCCAACAAAAATGAAATTGTACATGATTTCAACGAATCAGCCAAAGACGGCTACCTCTCTGCTTCCGGCCTTTCAAGCACATACGCGGACAGCAAAGCGCTTGATAATATCGTGAACGGCATTAAAGCGGGATTAAGCAAAAACTCTTCCATCCAGGCGAAAACAACATCGCTCTCTAAAGACGAAGCAATTGTTGAAGCCACTATCAAACCTGTAGATGCGTCTTCGCTCTCAGACCGCATCGAAGACAGAGTGAAAGACTACTACAGCAAGAATGCTGGCGCGAGCTATGAGGATGCTGTGAAATACGCGCTTCAAGTATATCCTGAGGAATTCAAAAAGCTCGGACCGGCTTCATCTGAAAAAACGGTTGAAGTGAAAATGAAGAAGAACGACATCGACCAATGGCAGCTTGATATGGACGATTACAGAGCGGCAGAATTAGTCGAAGCATTCATCAAAGAATAAAACACCAAAAGGAAATAGCCCGCGGCTATTTCCTTTTTTATGTAAAAATCCCGCTGATAAATTCCACTTCATCTTCGGTCAGTTCAATGTTCAAGGTTTTCAGGTTATCTTTCAATTGCTCTGGACGCTTAGCGCCTGGAATGATGGCGTCTATCGCCGGTCTCGTTAACAACCACGCCAATGCGACATGTGCCGTCTCCGCTTGTTTTTCCTCCGCCACCGCTTTCAGCTTATCTACTTTTTTGAGGTTGTGAATAAACGTTTCTCCCTGAAATTGCGGCTTATCCTTTCTAAAGTCATCAAAGACCGTATCTTTCGTGAATTTTCCTGTCAGCAGTCCGGACGCGAGCGGAAAATAAGGAATAAAAGATATGCCGTGTTTTACACAGTATGGAAGAATCTCCTTCTCGGCATCACGCTGAATGAGAGAGTATTCTGCCTGGAAGACCTCCAAATAACCGTCTGCATTAAATTCCTGCAATTGCTGATCATCGAGGTTTGAAGCGCCGATCGCTTTGATTTTCCCCTCATCCTTCAGCTCCTTCAGCGTGCCCGCCACTTCAGCGAGAGGCGTTTTGCCATCCGGGAAATGAACATAATATAAATCAATGTAATCTGTTTTCAGCCGCTTCAGACTCTTTTCCACCTCGCCGCGAAGAAACTCCCGGCTGTTGTCTATTTCAATGCTGCCGTTCACTTCTTTATGGGCCCCTTTGGTGGCAATCATGAGCTCATTCCGTGCGCCGCGTTCCTGCACAACTTCGCCGATTAATTCTTCAGAACGCCCCAGTCCGTATATAAAGGCGGTATCAATAAAATTCACGCCGCCATCCAATGCCGTTCTCACCAAATCCTTCCCTGTTTCATCATTCAGGTTCGGAAATAGATTATGTCCGCCGACCGCGTTCGCGCCGAATCCGATGCGCTTCACCTGCAGCTTCGTTTTGCCAAGAGTACGTGTTTGATCCATTGTTTCTTCTCCTTCGAAACCAATTTTGATGAAAAATAGTGCAGGGTCACTTTCTGTATTAGATATCCTTTTTCTATTTTCCTCCTTTTATCAGGATATACAAAAAGGAGAAAGTGTATTTCTCCTTTTGCAAGTTTATTTTGGCAGAACCCATTTGTCCTTCAAGAAGCAGGCTCTGGCTAGTAAAAAGAATATGGCGATGAGCACGGCGATGGTTCCTGACGTATACAGAATGGCAGCCGGGTCAATCATCCCGAATAAAAGCTGTTTGAATAAAGCGTGCAGGTTCAGAAATGGGATGAAAAAGTATGATAAATCAAATTGGTTCGGTGCCTTGCTGAGGATGAAAAACATCGGGAACACAGGAAGAAAGACGACAAGAGACATATAGCTTTGCGCTTCTTTTACCGAGCTGGAAATGATGCTGATGAAAAGCTCCATCGCAGAGATCAGCAATGCAGAAAGCACGATGATTAAGGCGGAAGCGCCGAGCACGACCCACATATGGTCTCCCAGCTGGAAGGCGGTCCTTAAATTTTCGGTAAATAACATGGTGGACAAAATCAAAAACACCAAAGCCAATACGCCTGAAGCAATTCCAAAAGTGGAAACCGCCAGCCACTTGCCGACCAGCACTTTGTTTCTGCTGACCGGCGTCAACAGCAGCGCCTCAATTGATTTTCGATCCTTTTCCCCGGCCATGATATCAAGAGCAATCGGCATTGCGCCGGAAACAATGGATGTCAGAATCAGCATGGGCAGAATGGCAGAAATCATAATAGCCGAAGCCTCTTTCTCCTCGTCCCCTTCCTTTTGCTGAATCGTAAACGGCTGGATTACCGATTGATCAATATGCTTATTTGTTAAACGGTCTTGGACAATTTCATTTTTGTACTGATCTAAGGCAGACTGCACAAGCTGCATGGCATTTGACGAGTCTTGATCGATTGAATTACCGTAAACATCAATCTTAAAAGGCGTCATGCTGTTGACATATGAATCGAACTCTTTCGGGACGTTCAGATACACATCTGCTTTTCCGTCATCAACCGCCTCTTCAGGATTTGTAAATGTTTTTACGCTGATCTCGTTAATCGCATTGAGCTTGCTTTCCAGTGCGGACGGCAGAGAATGGCCGACAGCCAGTGTGTATTGCTCCCCTTTGTCGGACAGCATGCTCTCATAAAAGAATACAAGCCCAAGCATTGTAATCATCGGAACTAAGATCGTGAGTAATATCGTTTTTCTATCGCGCAGCGCGTCGATCATTTCTTTTTTATAAATATGGCTCAGCATTTAAGAAATCCCCCTGACAAGCTTAGACATAAAGATGTAATTCAAATCGTTGCTTCGCTCGCTCTCGTATAATGATTCAAGAGCTCCCCGATAAATCACCTCTCCGCTGTGAATCATGATGACACTGTCACAGAGCGCCTGCACTTCCTCCATAATGTGACTTGAAAAAAGAATGGTTTTTTGTTCTCTTTTCAGCTGTTGAATGAATTCGCGGAAAATGTTGCTGGATGTAATATCAAGCCCTGTTGTCGGTTCATCAAATAAAATGATGTCCGGATCGTGAATCAGCGCTCTGGCAATGGCGACTTTCTGCCTCATGCCTTTCGAAAACCCGCCCACTCTCCTGTTCATATAATCGCGCATGCCGAACCGTTTCGATAAATCTTCTATTCTTGCTTTGATTTCGTGACGGTTTAACCCGTACAGCCGGCCGATGTATTGCAAATTTTCTTTAGCGGTCATCCGGTCGTAAAGTCCGGTTTCTCCTCCGAATAAGACACCTATTCTTTTTTTGACCTCGGCCGGCTGCTTGACCGTGTCAAAGCCGGCTACTGTGATTGCACCCTGTGACGGCTCAAGCAAGGCAGCAATCATTCTCAGCATCGTTGTTTTGCCGGCACCGTTTTCTCCGAGAATGCCGACGACTTCTCCTTTTTGAATGGTTAAGCTTACATCTCGCACCGCTTTAACTACTTTTTTCTTATCATGAAACCTGCGGCTGCAATCGGTCAGTGTAATCATGTCACAATCTCCTTTTCGTTATTTCTAGTAATGACTATATACGAAATGCTGGATTTGTTGGATAAAGTTGTCGCGAAGAGTTCTTTTTATGTCGCGAAATAGGATAGAATAAAGATGATTCTATGTAACTAGGGGAATGATAATGGTAAAAGTCGGACTTGTCGATGATTATCGAGTAGATTTAGAGAAACTGGAAGCGATCGTGTCCAGAATACAGGATGTCGAAATGGTCTTTTCGACCGATTCAGCGGAGGAAGCCTACAGGCGGGTGAAGAACGGAGACATTGATCTGCTGCTTGCCGATATCGAGATGCCTCATATGTCTGGGTACGAGCTTGCTGATTTGATCAGATCCCATTCGCTTGATGTGGATGTGATTTTCGTCACCGGCAACGGCGGCTATGCCGTTCACGCCTTTGACCTGAACGTCCATGATTATATTATGAAGCCGTACCATGCTGACCGGCTGAAGGCTTCTTTCGACCGTTATGTGAAAAAGAAAACGGAAACGAGCTTGAATGGACGGATATTAATTAAGCAAAAATCTGAAATGCACGTCCTGCAAAAGAAAGATATCATCTTCGCAGAACGGACGGGACGTTCGACGACGATTGTGACAACCGCCGAAGAGGTGCAGACGTATCAAACATTAAATGATATTAAAGGCGACCTGCCTGAGAAGGATTTTCTCCGTTCGCACCGTTCTTTTATTATCAACATTCATTACATAAAGCATTTTTCCGCTTATACAAAGCATTCATTTACGGTCGCCTTTGAGGGAACGCCTAAAAAAGCGATGATCACTAAGCAGCAGCTTGATTATTTTCAAAACTACTATTTTTGAGGAGTTCGGAACGTGATAACCTCTTTTCAATGTCTTTGCTTGTTTTTATTTAGTTTCATATTTTATCAGGGGGCTGCTGCTCTCTCGCACAGTACAGCTGTCGCTTTGCTCGCGGCTGCTTTGGGCACGGCGGCGGCAGGCTTGTACCTTTGGAAAACGAAGCGGGTGTGGGACAGCTGTTCCCTCCAGCTTTGTGCTTGGATTGCCGTAATTCAAGTGATGTCATTTTCAGCAGTGGTCCTAAATGGCGCTTCCATATTGCCGGAATTGTGTGTGATCGTGATATTTGCAGCTTGTGAAGGGGTCCGTATCGGACAGTCTGCCTCGTTGGCTAGGCTTTTTGATCAAATTGATAAGCTGACGCAAGCTGAACAGCACGCCAATCGAATGCTGATGGATGTCAGAAGCCGAAATCACGACACAATGAAACATATGACAGCGATCCGTTCAGCGCAGTCCAAGACAGATACACAATCATATATCCAAAACTGGACGGATCAGTACAGTCAATATGACCGTTTTTTGAAGGGAGAGAATGCTTATATTGCAGGGGTGCTTTACGATTTTCTTGAAAAAGCACGTGCTTCAAGTGTGAAGGTTTCGCTGCATATGTATACACCGCTTTCTTCACTTCCGTTTTCACCCGCTGATCAGGTCAGCTTGGTCGGCAACCTATTGGAAAATGCGCTCGACAGCGCAGCGGAGGCCCGAGAAAAAGCGGAGATTAAACTAGAAACCTCGCTGCGCAGCGGGCTTTATGTGCTGATTTGCGAAAACAGCACGCCCGGCATGGACCCAAATGTGCTCGACACACTGTATCAATCATTTGGCCGTTCAACGAAAAGCGGCGATCATGAAGGCATGGGCACGTATATCATTCAAAAACTGGTGAAAAGCGCTTCTGGCAGATTGGATTTTACCTATCGCCACCCTGTCTTCCGGTTAGAAATCAAAATTCCTGTCCAGAAATAAAAAAACCTTGAAAAGCCCGGCTTTTCAAGGTTTTTTTCATTATGAGGATAACGCTTGTGCAAAACGGTCCGCTTCGTCTTGCAGCGTGCTTTCAATTTCTTTGTAGCGGCTGGAAATGGTAGATGCGCTGACGCCGTATTTTTTCGCCAGTTTGGCTTGAGAAACGGACGCGCCGTTAAGAGAAATCGCATTTACATAATATTCAACTGCCGCCGCAAAAGCTTCCGGTTTTCTGATGACAGGTGATTTTTTCTCGCAGAATGTTTTCCAGATATCAATGACAGCAGGAATCAATTCATTCGGATACTCATCTCCGCTCATGCCTTCTTCGATAGCCGCAGCTGTTTCTTTCTCCATGTCGTTTGCCCACTCAACGCTGCTCTCTTCCGCTGCCTCTGCTTGCGGCTCTTCCTCTTTCTCCGCTAACAGCGCGAACAGAACGTTGTTGAATTCTTGCTTCATGAAGTCCTCCGGCGTTTTGCCGTTCTTCACAGCGGCATCCGCATATTTCTTCACCTTGCTGATCAGCGCTTCGGTTCTCTTCACCGGGAAGATCGTGAACTGCATGAAGAATTCTGCTTTTTCCGCTTCATGGATCGGATAGCCGAGAATCAGGCTTCCCGCTGGCGGGAGGTCTTGGTTATTGGCATCCATTTCCACTTCGAATTGTTTTGTCGTAATCACATCCTCAAAGTGAATGACACCTTCTTTCAGGTCTTGCAGCAGCAATAACGCAGGCGTCATGCTCTTCCATGATTCAACGATCTCACGCGTTTTCGGACGAGTGATCGAATCGCCTTTTTTCTGAAGGTAATCTTCGAAAATGGTCTTTTCACCAGCAAGAGGGTGGAAGAAGATTCCCCAGATCCCTAAGTTAAATACGCTGATGTCTTTCGTCTGTCTGTCCATAGCAGAAAGAAAATCATGCTGATTGATAAATCCTGACATGCTTTCTCTATGTACTGTGAAGGCAAACTCCACTAAGTCTTCCTGAATTTGTTTTGCTTCTTTTGCCGCTAGTTCTGTCGGGAAGTCGACAACTTTACTTCCGCAGCATTTTTTATATTTCTTGCCGCTGCCGCACGGGCAAGGGGCATTTCGTTTCACTTTTCCCACAATAAACCCTCCGAATTCTGTTGTAACTTTTCTATTTTAACAAAAATAACTTCTGAGGGCTTGGTTTCGGGCTAAAAAAGAATTTGGTAATATGAAAAGCCGGCTGGCGATGTTAATTTACCTATGACATTTTAACTGGATTTTGTGATTCGAGACTTATGACCTATTTCCACTTAAGGCTCGTCTTTTTTACAATCATTAGGTGTTTATCAAAATGTAAGGAAGTGTTTATGTTGGAACCAGCTGGTTTTATGCTGCGCGCCTGCGCTCTCATACTTGATGTGATCATCGCAGCCGCAGTAATTTTGGCATCTGGATTTACGTTTGGGGACGGGTCCGCCGGCGTCATTGTTGCCGCCATTTTGATGCTGCTTGTGTATCCTTTGCTGATGCCGCTGACAAATTGGAAGGGTACACTCGGAAAAAAAATCATCGGGCTGCAAATTGTGAGGGACGAAACATGCGAGAAAATCACCCTCCCACAGGCCATTGCCCGTTACATGATCGCGTGGGTGCATGTATTCTCCCGCCTGATCTATTTGACAGCCGCCTTTACGAAGAAAAAACAAGCCGTTCATGATATGGTGGCGAAAACGATTGTGCTGAAAGCAGAATAACCTTGAAGAATAGACATTCTTCAAGGTTATGTTTCTCATTAGTTCGTATTTTGGCCTCCGCCGTTCAGTCCTTCTTTAATCAGGCTGTTGACTTGGCTGCTGTATAGAAGGCCGATGTGGCCAACACCATGAATTTGAACGTTTTTAGCACCGTCTAATCTTGATAAATAATTCATGACAATCATATCGGCACTGCTGTAAATGGATGTGTACAAAATCTTTTGATTAGGATCTGTTCCCGGCAGCGCCTTGCCTGTCGTCAAACGGTTCGCGCCGCCAAGCGTTACGACGTTTTCAATTTTATTTCCGCCGTCCAGATTTTTTATGTAATAAAGTGAGTTCGCGCCCCCCATGCTGTGAGCGACAATATCCACTTTTTTCGCACCTGTTTCGTCCAACACCTTTTTCACAAACCGTGATAATACCGGGCCATTGTTATAATTCGTACCTGTCTTGTCCCAAAAATCAACTGCATACAGCTTGCTCCGAGACCAGCCCTGAGATACGAGATAGCTCTTAATACCTGCAAAATTGTATGATGCTCCTCCAATACCGTGTACCATAACAACCGGATTGTGTTCAGCGGCCTTTGCTGACGGCTGCACCGCAAATAGCGATGTAACTGACAGTACCAAAATTGTTACAAGTGCAATGAACTTACTTTTTACAAATTTCATAATATCCTCCTTTTTTTGTAACAAATTCTCCAATTATATTACGTTACCAAATTAATTAATCAAAGGGTAATTTTACCTTATTTTTAAAGAGATTTTAAGGTTCGGAGGGGTATCTTTTTCCTATTTTTGTTTTTAAAATGGATATATTGACAAATATTATGCCGCTGAGTTCAATATGACCATCATTTTCGGTACTGTCTCGATTTGTTTCTGTTCATTGTTAGCGTTAAGCAGTGAGTCTCGCGTCGTCTTTACTAAAGGTCATTCAATTTTTGCACTTACTTCCAATCAATCGTTCTGGCATTATTTTGCCTATGAAAATGAAGAAAGGTTTGAACTTCGCAGTGAATTTACTAAAGAGTTTTGTGTTTGGAGCATTAGGGGCATTATTCATGTCAAGTGTTAGAGAACATTTTTCTTTCACTGTGACATTAATCGTTTTAATTGTTGTTATCGCAGTTGCATTCATTCTTGATGGTGTATGGAAAAGGCATAAAAAAAAGAGAGAAGAGGAGTAATCCTTTTCTCTCTTTTAGGTTATTTGGTTTTATTTTGGTCTTTGGGTTTAGTGAATTTCGTGGAATAGCCAGCGATTAATAAAAAGATAATGGCAAAAAGATAAGCTAAGATGCCTTGGTGAAATACGTATATTGAAATGACGTGAGATACTGCGGCAAGAAGGATGAAGATCATTGTGTATCTATTGAATCGCAATATAGGGACCCCCCCCTTATGGGTTTCTTGAATCATTTTACCATTTGCAAATTCAAAGATAAAGAAAGCCAAAAGCACCCAGAGTCCCTTCAATTTTTGTTTTTCATACAGTCAATTTCTCTTGACAACTGATGGTTGAATCATGATAATAGACCAGTCACTATATTTTTGATTGCAATTCAGTGAGGTGGGAATGTTATGAGTTATGGAGATTCCCGTGAGAAAATCCTTTCGGCAGCTACCCGGCTTTTTCAGCTGCAGGGTTATTACGGCACGGGGCTGAGCCAGATTATAAAGGAAAGCGGCGCGCCTAAAGGCTCTCTTTATTACCACTTTCCGGGCGGTAAAGAACAGCTGGCGATCGAAGCGGTGAATGAGATGAAGGATTATATCCGACAGAAAATCGCGGACTGCATGGAAGCGTACACCGATCCGGCGGAAGGCATTCAAGCCTTTTTGAAGGAGCTTTCGTGCCAATTTTCATGTACGGAAGACATTGAAGGCTTGCCTGTCGGTTTGCTTGCGGCTGAGACGTCATTGAAAAGCGAACCATTGAGGGAAGCCTGCCATGAAGCCTACAAAGAGTGGGCCCTTGTGTATGAGGAAAAACTGCGGCGGGCAGGCTGCAGCGAGAGCCATGCTAAGGAAGCCAGCACCGTGATTAACGCGATGATTGAAGGCGGTATTCTTCTATCTTTGACGGCAAAAAACAGCACACCGCTCCTTCATATCTCCAACCGCATTCCTGCCCTGCTGAAGAGATAAAAAAAGACATACTTATACAAGCTGAATGAATACATTCAGCTGACAGAGAGGGGAAATGATTTTGGAAACAGCAACTAAAGCATCTCCGCAATACAAAGTGATGCCGATTATGATTTCCTTGCTGTTGGCCGGTTTTATCGGCATGTTCAGTGAAACGGCACTGAATATCGCGTTAACCGATCTTATGAAGGAATTGAACATTACAGCATCAACCGTTCAATGGTTGACGACAGGCTACCTGCTTGTACTTGGTATCCTCGTTCCTGTATCAGGCCTGCTATTGCAGTGGTTCACAACAAGACAGCTTTTTACCGTGTCACTTATCTTTTCAATTGCAGGCACCTTGATCGCGGCGCTTGCGCCGAGCTTTCCGTTTTTATTAGCGGCTAGAATCGTTCAGGCTATTGGAACGGGGCTTTTACTGCCGCTGATGTTTAACACGATTTTGGTGATTTTTCCGCCACATAAAAGAGGGGCGGCGATGGGGACGATCGGTCTTGTCATTATGTTTGCGCCAGCCATCGGCCCGACTTTCTCCGGATTGGTTCTGGAGCACCTCAACTGGCACTGGATTTTCTGGATCTCTCTTCCGTTCCTTGTGCTTGCACTTGTTTACGGTATGGCATACATGCAAAATGTATCTGAGATTACAAAGCCGAAAATTGATGTTTTGTCTATCATCCTGTCGACGATTGGTTTCGGCGGCATTGTGTTTGGATTCAGCAACGCGGGTGAAGGCTCCGGCGGATGGTCCAGCCCGACTGTTATCGTCTCACTGATTGTCGGCGTTGTCGGTCTTATCCTATTTTCAATCCGCCAGCTAACGATGAAGCAGCCAATGATGAACCTCCGTGCATTCAAATACCCGATGTTTATTTTGGGCGTACTCATGGTGTTCATTTGCATGATGGTCATCCTGTCGTCTATGCTGCTTCTGCCGATGTATCTGCAAGGCGGCTTAGTCCTGACGGCATTTGCTGCTGGTCTCATTCTCTTGCCGGGTGGCATTTTAAACGGTTTAATGTCCCCTGTTACAGGCCGTCTGTTCGACAAATACGGACCGAAATGGCTTGTCATTCCGGGATTTGTGATTGTCACTGTTGTCCTTTGGCTCTTCTCAAACGTCACAACAACTTCAACGGCTGTGATGATTATCATCTTGCACACCTGCTTGATGATCGGGATCTCTATGATTATGATGCCTGCGCAGACAAATGGTTTAAACCAGCTTCCGCGCGAGTTTTATCCAGACGGCACCGCCATCATGAACACGCTCCAGCAAATGGCGGGCGCTATCGGAACAGCGGTTGCGGTCAGCATTATGGCTGCAGGCCAGCATGATTATATGAGCACAGCCAAAAATCCTGCCGATCCGGCAGTCATCCCGCAGGCTTTGACAGCGGGCGTTCAGCACGCGTTTGTGTTCGCGATGATTGTTGCGATTATCGGTTTAATTGGCGCTTTCTTTTTGAAGCGGGTTAAGGTTGATCATTAATATGAAAAGCCCCTGATCTCAAGGTCAGGGGCTTTTATATGTTTACATGTTCCGCAATCAGCGCGCGGATAAAACCGCCGCGATTTCATCAATCGCATGACGCAATTCATCCTTCGTGTTGTAAAAGTGGGGAGCGAGACGGATGACAGTGTCCCGCGGAGCGCAAATCACTTTTTTCTTCTTCAGCAGCATCGCCGTTTCCGATGCCCGCTCATCCTGGATCGCAACCATTCCGGGCAGATGCCTCGCTTGTACCGCCAGCTGCAGGCCTTTTTCAGCAGCATATTGACAGGCGTCGGCACAGATCGTTTTCACATGATCCCGTATACGAGAGACGTCGATATGATTCAGCAGTGATAAAGCCGCTGAAGCTGCGTATACACTGATAAATGCAGGGGTGCCGGCTTGAAACCGCCGCGCGCCTTTCGCATACGGCGCATCAAACCCGCTCTCCCTGCCGAACCAAGCTGATGCTTTCGGCTTAAGCGCATCCGCCAGCTCCTTTCTCACATAAAGAAACGCCATTCCCGGTATGCCGAGCAAATACTTCCGCGTGCCTGCCGCCAGCATATCTACTCCCCATTCCTTCACATCAATGGGAATGTGCCCCGCTGATTGATAAGCATCCACAAATAACAAAGAACCCTTTCTCTTAGAAATCGCAGCGATCGCTTTTACATCCTGAACAAAGCCGTCACGATAATGAACGTGCGGAACACACGTCAGCACTGTTTCATCGGTAATATGTGTTTCATATTGTTCGAGAGGCAGTCCCCCGTCTATTGATGGAATGACAGATACGGTATAATCGGATTGTGACTGCCAAACATGGGACACCGCCGGAAAATCCATCTCCGTATACACAACATGCTTCTTTCCAAAAACAGATAAAGATGATGCTACGGAAACGAACGCATCAGAAACTGACGGCACAATTGCAATTTCATCCGGTTCAGCCCCTATCAGCTTTGCAAACTCATTTCTCGCACTTTCTGTTTTTTCGATCGCTTCATTCCAGTTCGTCCCCATATGCAGCAGGCTGTCATGATAGTCTTTAATCGCCCTTGATACAGGCTCTGCCAACGCGCTCTGAGAACAGCTGGCAAGCATCGTATGTGTCTGCACGGTTGGGAACAGCTGGCGATACTGCTGCGGCAAATGCTCCATTGTGATTCACTCCTTTTTATTATTTTGATGAAAAACCCAAAAATAAACAATAGAATAAAAGGAAAAAGGAGATGGGAAGATGAGAAAAAAAGTGCTGATCACAGGCTTTGACCCTTTTGACAAAGAAACCGTTAATCCATCATGGGAAGCGGCGAAACAACTGAATGGCTTAGAGACGGATGAAGCAATCATTAAAGCAGAACAAATTCCGACTGTCTTTAGAACCGCTCTGCACACTCTGCGGCAAGCCATTCAGAAGCATCATCCCGATATCGTGATTTGTGTCGGCCAAGCCGGCGGGCGGATGCAGATCACACCGGAACGGGTGGCGATCAACCTTGCAGACGCGCGCATCCCCGATAATGAAGGACACCAGCCGATTGATGAAGAGATTTCTCCAGGTGGGCCCGCCGCTTACTGGACAGGACTTCCCGTGAAACGCATGACTGCGAAAATGAAGGAAAACGGCATTCCGGCCGCTGTCTCTTATACAGCGGGCACATTTGTATGCAATTATTTGTTCTACGGATTAATGGATCACATTAGCCGGACATCCCCGCACATACGCGGCGGGTTTATTCATATCCCTTTCATTCCGGAGCAGACCATCGACAAAACAGCGCCGAGCCTCAGCTTGGACACGATGGTCCGGGCATTGAGGATCGCCGCTGTTACGGCCGCACAATACGAGCAAGATTTGAAGTCACCCGGCGGGACGCTGCACTAAGCGGCCGCCGTTTCGCTCGTCAGCCTCTTTCTGTAGACAAACGCCGATAGGGTGACACTCACTTCAAACAAGACAAACAGAGGGATCATAACGAGAAAATCAGAAATGAAATCAGGCGGTGTAATCAATACGGACACGACAATCAGCAAAAAATAGGACAGCTTTCTCGCTTTGGCCAGCCTGTAGGGATTTAAGATGCCCAGCCTTGTTAAAAACATGACCACTAAAGGCATTTCAAACAGAAAGCCAAACGGCAGGCTCAAATTCACCATAAACCTGAAATAGCGGTCCGCCGTAAACATTGTTTCAAAATGCCCGGAAGACAAATGAGTCAAAAAACTGAGTACGATTGGAAACAAGACAAAGTATCCGAAAGAGATCCCCGCCAAAAACAACGCAAACAACCCGGGTATGTACATGAGCGTCACCTTGCGCTCCGTTTTCGTCAGCGCCGGGGCAACGAAACGCCACAGCTGGTACGCGGCAACAGGGATGGAAGCCGCAATGGCACAAATGCCGGCAAGCATCATATACACCCAGAGGATTTCACTCGGTCCAAGCACAGCCAGCTTCCCATCCAAATCTCTAATCAGCCAGTCATAAATATCCTGCACAAACAAAAAAGCCGTGATGAGAAATAGAAGAAATACCGCGAGGGTCATGATAATTCGGCGGCGAAGCTCTTCTAAATGCCCGATCAGATGGGTTTCTTTTTTATCCATTCAAAAAAGCCCTCCCTTTCATAAAAAAAGAGGCAGACCCGGTGTCTGCCTCATCAGCACTCAGCCCGCGTTTTTGTCCTGCTTTACCGCTGTCAGCTCAGCCGATTTTTCTTCTTTTTCATCACCAGACACAAGTGATTTTGTGGCGCTTTTAAATTCCAGCAGTGTCCGTCCGGCCGCACGTCCGATTTCCGGCAGCTTTGAAGGGCCAAAAATAATGAGGGCGATGACAAAGATCAGAATCAAGCCCGGTATTCCAATGTTTGAAAACATACTTTTCACTCCTTAATTCGTGATTTTTGCCCGTTTCTTAATCATTTGTTTTTCATGGGCTTTGTTGTGTGCAAAGAAACGATCCTCTTCGACTTCATCGGATTGCTTCACCCCGCCTTGGACTGTCGTGGAGGATACCTTTTTCAATCCAGTTTGGTCCTTTTGATAAACGAATGAAGCCCTAGTTGAAATGGCTGCGCCAGGCTCTGTCACAAACGGTATTACCCGATAATCGGCTTTCCACTGGTGAGGTGTCACGGTACAGCGGACATATCCGCGATAGTCGTTAAAAAACTTAATGTGCGGATTTTCTTTTAAAATTTTGTCTGTGTCCGCCCGTTTATCCGCGCCGTTCCCTCCAGAGGTGATCGAAGTTCCGACAAACTCAGCCCCGAAAATCTTTGAACTTGTCTTCTCAAAGTCGACGTGCAGATTTGATGCCCAGCTTGCATGTACATCACCTGTCAGCACAACAACATTATTCAGATTTTTACTTTTAATGAAATTGATGACCCGCTCGCGCTGAGCCGGATAGCCATCCCACGAATCCATGCTGTAGATCGGGCTAGCGCTTGTTCCGAAGTTCCACTTCGCAAAGAAAATCTGCTGCGGCAGCACATTCCAGTAAGCGTTTGAGTTGCTCAAATTGTTGAAGAGCCACTGCTCCTGATCTTTTCCTAACAAAGTCCGATTCGGATTGCGCGATTCATCGGAAGGCGGCTTATTGCCGTCATTATTGGCCTGGTCATCTCTGTACTGGCGGGTATCAAGAACATTGAAGGACGCCAGGTTTCCGTACGTAAAATGACGGTACAGCTGCATATCCGGACCGTTCGGCAGAGAGGAGATGCGGAGCGGCATATGTTCATAGTACGCCTGATACGCAGCCGCGCGGCGGAGTACGAATGCTTCAACCGACTGTCCTTTTTCCGGGATTTTATTGGCATAGTTGTTTTCGACTTCATGGTCATCCCATGTCACAACCCAAGGGAACGCCGCATGTGCAGCTTTTAAATTGGCATCAGAACGATATTGGGCATGGCGGTTCCGATAGTCTTGCAGCGTTATGATTTCTGCGCTGCTGTGCGTGCGGACATTGCCTGTTTTTGAAACATATTCATTTGGACCGTATTCATAGATGTAATCACCGAGATGGAAGACAAGATCAAGCTTTTCCTTCGCCATATGCTTGTAGGCCGTATAATATCCATGCTCATATTGCTGGCAGGAAGCGAACGCAAAGGTCATTTTCGGCACATTGGCACCAGGGGCGGGCAATGTTTTTGTTTTTCCGACAGGGCTTAGTTCATGTCCGGTTTTGAAACGATAATAGTAGACTTTATTTGGCTCAAGCCCGTCCGCTTCTATGTGAACAGAGTGGGCGAGACTCGGTTTGGCCATTTCAGTGCCCTTTCTCACGATCTTGCGGAAATGCTCATCCTTTGCGACCTCCCATTTGACCGGCACCGCCTGATTCGGCATCCCCCCGCCATTCAGCGGATCTGGCGCTAGGCGCGTCCAGAGCACGACACTGTCAGAAAGCGGATCTCCAGACGCGACCCCTAGCGTAAACGGATAGCTAGAGAACTTAGGCGCAGCATTGACTTCAAATGCACCAACTGACTGAGCAATCGTTAATCCAAGAGAAAGCCCTGCAATCTTTCCCGCTCCTTGAATAAATTTGCGGCGGTCAAACGTATTGTTTTGAAAGCTTTCCTCTTTCAACTTCTGTACCCATTCATCAAAACGACTGTCGTATGCCATTCAAGATCTCCTCTCTTCTCATTGATCGCCTCCATTATAGGAAATCATTGTTAAATGGATGTGAAGAAGTGTGAACCGATTGTAAGCGCTGAACTACAGAAACAGGTCTTCACTCACAAGCCTGCCGCTGAAACTTGCCGAAAGCTGGCTAAATGGCGCGTTTTCCGCATATCCTGTCGTTTGCAAGCCGCCCATTCGGACTATTTTTCTTCACATGATCTTAAAAAAACAAAAACACCGAGCCATTTCGCATAATGACTCAGTGACGTACCAGTTATTTTGAAAATAATCTGCTGAAGAAGCCCTTCTTTTTCGGCTTTTCAGCAGGTGGCTCTTGTTCTCTTACAATCCCTTTTTTCTTCGCTTCTTTCAGCCAAAATGGAAATTCAGTAAGCAAAGCGTCATAAAGCTCGTCATCAGAAATACGGTCGATCTCTTCGATACGCAGGAAGCTCGAATTATCAACGACACGTCCTTCTAACGTATCCAGTTTATTGAGAAAATCGAAGTTTCCGTTTCCGATGCCGACAAACTGCCAAAACACCGGCTTGTCAGAAGAGGCTTCAATAATTGATTTGATCGACTTTTTACAGCCTCCATCATTAATAAAAACGACGAAAGCGGGATAAGAATTGGGTTCCTCTGCAACATATTTGCGCAGCACGTCCTTCATGACCGGCGGCTCATCATTTCTGCCGAATTTATGCAAGCGGTCATTATTCAAAATTTCTCGATCGACATAGCCAGAAAAATCCTTTTCAGAAACTGGCTTTAATCGGGAGAATTCGTTATCATACACCCATACATCCAGTAATCCGTTATCATCAAATTGATCGGCCACCGCCAAAATCCGTTCCACCACGTTTTGAACCGTTCCGTTTTTATAGAGCGTTCTCATTGAACCCGTAATATCAAGTACAAGTCCGACACGAGCCGTCACCTTCGTTAATTGCTTTTTCTCCAGTACGATCTTTACGCTTTTCTTTTGTAGGTCTATTGTTGCCATTCTGTCATCTCCGTTTTTTTCTTTGATTATCTCACAGGAATATTTTCCATTGTATATCTTTTCAAAAAAAAGCACCGTTCAATTTGAACGGCGCCCTGTCTCTAAAATGTGTTATATACATTTTCACACGTTTCCCCAGTCGGCTGATAAAAGCAGTGTGACTTGTATCTGGCTACAAACGGCTGGTTATACCACTGAGGCGGACAGTTCCCCTCCGGCCTGAAGTACCACAAACTAAATTTTGCAGGCCAGATCCTTTCACCATTAATCGACCGTCGTGCAAGGGCACGCTCGCTGTCTCGAGCCCTTTGATAAAAATATCCATGAGTCACAGCCTCAAACGCGTGCGGCTGAAAAATCATCTGCCTGATGGTGCGGAGGCCTTTAAAATCTGAGCAATTCGCCCTTAGCCGGTTAACTCCCACGTTGCCAACAAGCAGCATCCCCTGTTTGCCTTCGCCTTCCGCTTCAGCTCTGAGCAGCCTTGCCAGCAAATCGACATCTTCACTCGTTGCTCTCACGACCGCCATCACGTCACCTCCCCTTGATCTCCTTTCATCATATTGCAATACTTCAAAAGTGATGACGGAGGACAGGAGAAGTTTTTAATTTATTCATGCGGATTTGCGACAAAGCCTAAAAACAAAAGACTTGTTGTTTGTTCATCAGTGATGGCAAAGAAAAATGGGCGGTTGGCCGTCAAGGTAACATCTGGCGCCAGTCCGGCCTCAACAATTTCCGCTGACGAGGCAGCCGCAGCCTCGGTGCCAGATTCATTCACCTTGATAAATGTATGGTGATTCACATCGTCGATTGAAACACCCCGGCCTTCAGTAAACATTCTCGAAAAGTCAGCATCGGAAAAGACGGAAATCAGCCCCATATCACGAAGAGCGTGTTTTACGTTATACCTCCCTTTCAATGTAAAACGGGGCATACTCAGCTTTACTGTTTTTGGCTGAAATTCGCGGTCCCAAGCTTTTATGTTTTGATTGGTGAAGAGGGACATGAAAGAAGCCGGCGTTTTCTTCGGCAGAAATAAAGTAAACGAAAGTTGTTGATCTTCGTATGGCAGCTTGACTGCTTGGAACAGATCATTTTCTAAGTAAGCGAGGCGTGCAGTCTGCTTCATCATCAGCAGTTTTTTGGCCGATCCGTCTGGCAGAAAAAAATGCTCCTCATCGCTCACATGTGGGTCAAACGGCAGCGCCCACTTTGCTTGAAAATAGACGGCGTTTACCAAAAGCGAAACAGCTTTCGGCGAAAGATGATCCGCTATATCGTCAATTCGCCCTTTTGTTTGGCCAGCCGTCCACTGATTGATCGAGTTTTTTGCGGTTTTAATATTGTCATCCATTTTAAAGACACTTCCAGAGAAGTATTGTTTAATCGTTTGTTTAAATTCCGGCTCGGTCTCAAGCCTTGTCCATACAGCATTGGCCGTCATCAGATCACCTTCAGGCAAAGATTCAAACCTTTTCATGAGCCCGAACGATGACTCATTAATGGTGCTGTCATGAATGTCCGACAAATATAGAGCAGCTTTCATTTCTTTTAATGTATCTCCCGCCGCTCCATTTGCCGTCATCATCAGCATCTGCTGTAAGCTGTACGGGGAAATCAGCAGATTGTCCGTTAACCCGTCTTGAGCTGACATGTATTGAAACAATTCGGTTCCGAATGTACGCTCCGCTTTAATAAAACCCTCATGAATATCATAAGCTTTGTTTTTTGCAGAATCAGATAGTGAAGACGATTGAGCAGTTGGCGCGGGTTCTTGAGCAGGTTTGCACCCGCCTCCGAACATCATACACACCAGCACCACTGTGAACATCTTTCCTTTCATACAAACCATCCACTCCTTTTACACAGCATGTAAAAACACAATATAAGGTTTAACTTTCTGCATTTGAGGAATCATACATAACAAATAAAAATAGAAGGAGGTGCTTTGGAATGACACATGTGAAAGCACTCGCGATTAAAGGTATTATGACAATCATTGTGTTGTATCTAGTGCTTGGTCTGGGCTTCGGTTTCACGTTTGGTGATACGCTCTTAATGACACTTGTGTTAGGGGTTATTTCTTATTTGCTGGGCGATCTTTATGTATTGCCAAGATGGAATAATATGATTGCGACGTTAGCTGATTTCGGTCTGGCCTTCCTCGTCATTTGGCTGATGGGCATGCCGCTTTCTATGGGGATGACTGGCGGTGAAGTTGCACTGGCGGCTCTATTCGGCGCGATCGCCATGGCCATCGGTGAATATTGCTTCCATTTCTATATGATGAGCAAAGAGATTGGCAAGAAGCATTATCTTGAAACAAGAACAGATTCATAATAGAATGGCCGGTGCTGATAGCATCGGCCTTTCATGTTGGGCGCCTTTTTTCAAGCATCCTGTTTGTCTGCGTTACTGATCGCCATGTAGGAAAAAAACAAACCGAGAGCAGCAAGAGATAATGGGATATAAACAACAGACGAAATGGAGAAGCCCGGGTTCGTTGAACTGATGAGCATTACAATCACTACAGATGATATGATGGTTGCCGAAACCGAGTGTTTACGCATCCCAAAAAAGATGGGAACTAAACTGGTTCCAGCGGCGCCAAAAGCGAAAACCGCCATTTTTACCGCCTGTTGAGAAATGATCTCGGAAGTAAGCTCTCCCGGTATGAAATGGTAGATCGAGTTCAGCCAAAAGAAACCGGCCGCTATGAGTATATTTGATAGTAAGATCGTGGTAAACGTCAGTCCGCCCGCGATCATAAGCTTAGCAGTGAGCAGTTTCTTACGGCTGATCGGGTACGTAAACATCACAAGAATGGTTTTGTTTTTATATTCCGAAATCACCAATTTTGCAATCAGCACTGCGCCAAAAACGATAAATACCGCTCTGACGAAAGTGCCGATGATGAGAAACGCTTCCTCCGTGCTTTGGAACGAAACCCCGGTATCGGCTTTTTCTGCATAACAGATCAGCCACAGAAAGCCCATGATGATCAAGTTGGCAATGAGGGCACCTCTGACATACCAGCCCATCTTCATTTTTCTTAATTCAATTCTGATCAAATTCATCAACGTGTCTCTCCCCCTTTACGCACCGATGCTATTGCCGTTGATCAAGCTGATAAAATAATCCTCCAGCGACGTATACTTTTTGTTCATTGATTCAATGTCTACATTATTTAAAATCAGCGCTTTGGATATGGCAGCTTGAGAGGCTTCTGCCTCGTAAATCCGAATCGTTTTCTCATTTAAGATTTTAAAGTTTGTTAATCGCAGCTCTTTCTCCAGCACAAAGCAGGCTCTTGTCTGATTCGGCGTGACAAGCTCGATGTATTCAGTGTTCTGGCCTCTGACATCTTCCATTGACACCTCTTCAAGCAGCCTGCCGTCCCGAATGACGCCGATCGTGTCCGCAATTTGTTCGATTTCACTCAGCAAGTGGCTTGAGATCAGCAGCGTCATCCCGTACTCTTTGCTCAGCACTTGAAACAACTGCCTGATCTTTTTGATGCCGAGAGGATCAAGACCATTTACCGGTTCATCCAAAATAAGCAGATCCGGCTTCGTGAGGATGGCACGCGCAATCCCCAGACGCTGCTTCATCCCGAGCGAAAATGTTTTGACGGGCTTCTTGTCGATTTGTTTTAAATTCACCATATCCAGCACTTCTTGAATGGCTTTTTTATTGTGGTACCCCATGTATTCACAATGCAGATCTAAGTTTTCTGCAGCTGTCAGGCTTTCATAAAAAATCGGATATTCAATCATGCTGCCGATGTTCCCCAGCACCTCGTATGATGTGTGGGTGAGCTTGTTCCCTAGGATGCTGATTTCACCGCTTGTCGGTTTAACAAGGCTCGTCAGCATTTTCATAATGGTTGTTTTCCCCGCGCCGTTCGGGCCGAGAAAGCCATAGATTTCGCCTTTTTTAATATGCATGCTGACATTGGAAACGACTTCTTTGCCCTGATACGCTTTGGTCAGTCCGTTTGTTTGTACGATATAAGTCAATTTTGTTTCTCCTTCCTCCTCTTTTCCTGTTTTCTATTGTAGCCGCGAGCCCTGTCATTTTTATTTCTCAAATCTTAAAAAATCCTTACGTTTGTTAATATGTCATTCGTTTTAATGTAATTGTAAATGCGGTTCGTTCGTACGGCTTGCTATGAACGGATATAGTGCCTCCCATTTTTTCTGTCAGCCGTTTCGTGATGGTTAAACCGAGGCCGCTTCCTTGGAATGCTTTATTTCTGGATTCTTCAAGTGTGTACAGCCTCTCAAACACACGCTGCTGATCGGTTTCACTGATCCCCTTTCCACGATCCCATACAGTGATGGCAACGCTCATCTCATCATACGACAGGGTCAAGCCAATAAACTTGCCGGCCGCGCCATATTGAATCGCATTGGATAAGAGGTTTTGCAGTATCCTGTCCAATGCCTCTTCATTCGCCTGCGCATACACCGGCGTATCCGGGATATCGATGGCAGCTTGAAAGCCTTTTGACTGAACGGCGTCATAATAGTGCAAGATATTTCGTTTGCATATTTCGTTCATATGTATTTTGGTGAGCGGGATGTCTTGGTCTTCAGATTCTAATTTCGCCAAATCAAAAAATGAATTGATCATCTGAATAAGCTCATTTGTTTTCTGGCCGAGCTTCCCCAGCAATCTTTCCCGCTCTTCGTCTGGCATGTCCGGATCACTTTGAATAGTTTCAATATAACCGAGAATGACGGTTAACGGCGTTTTCAGGTCGTGTGACATATTGGTCAGCATCCGCTTCATAGAATGCTCTGTTTTGGCAAACTGAGCGCTGAGCTGCTGACGATCCTCAACGAATAGGTTGATGTTGACAAGCAAGTCTCTGAGCGCCTGATTGTCTGTATGAAGCAAAATTTGCCTTGCCGAATCCCGATTGAGCATGGCGCCAAGCTGTTCTGCCGTGTATGCCAGGCTCCTGTCCCGCTTCTTTTTTATCATGAATTGAATGACATTCAGACATATCAGAACGATGACAGCGGCCATCCATAACACTGTCATTCTAAAACTCTCCTAATTTATAACCGATGCCCCATAACGTTTTAATATATTGAGGTGAAGAGGGATCGTCTTCAATCTTTTCTCTGAGCCGCCGCATATGTACGTTAATGATGTTTTGATCGCCAAAGTACTCTTCATTCCAGACGGAACGGTAGATTTGTTCTTTCGTAAACACTTTTTTAGGATGTTCCGCAAACAGGCACAGCAGCTGCCATTCTGTAGACGTCAGCTGAAGCGGTTCTTCGTTTTTTAAAACTGAGACATTGTCTATATCTATCGTAAGCTGGCGAATCCGGATCACCTTACTCTCAGCCGGTTCCTCCGCCGAATATTGCGTCGCCCGCCGTATCGCGGCTTTTACTCTGGCTGTCAGCTCAATCATTGAAAACGGTTTGGCGATATAATCATCCGCCCCAAACCCCAGTCCCAATGCCTTGTCCACATCTCCGTCTTTTGCTGAAATCATCAAAACCGGAATGTTGCTTTTTTCCCGGACAATTTTCAGAAAATCCATGCCGTTCAGCTTCGGAAGCATGATATCGAGGAGAATCAAATCGTATGAATCCTGCATAAACAGACGGATGCCTTCTTCTCCATCAAAAGCATGCACCATCTCAAAGCCCTCTTTTGTTAAATAATGATCCACCATTTCACTGATTGAATGGTCGTCCTCCACAAGCAGTATGCGCTGCATCTTCTCACCTAACCTTTGTAAAATCAAAAAACACACACGTGATTACACTTATTGTAATTGAAAAACGTGTGTGTTTTACAAAAATTATTTATTTTTTCCTGTTTTCAGCTTCCTGTATTCCATGCCCGTAATGACAAAAAATACGGCAGCGCATCCAATGGCTTGAATAAGCTGGAACCGTTCACCGAGAAATAAGGCTCCAAAAAAGATTGTCAGGACAGGCCCTGCCATTGAAATGATGGCAGCTCGCTGTGCTCCTATTCGCTTTATGCCCTCAAGCATCAGCACAAATGGAATCACAGTGGTCACGACTGCAATTAACGCAAATAAACCGTACATAGCAAGCGGATAAGCTCCTATTGGCGTATTCATGCCAGCCTCCGATTTTATCCCTGTGTAAAGCATCATGGCCGTTCCGGCTGCTGTCATTCCGTATGCATTGAGACGGATGCCGCCGATTTGATGGACGAGCCGCCCAGAAAGGACAAGATAACTAGCATAGACGGCTGAGGATAACAAAATGAATACAGATCCAATCATATTCGCCCGAAAGAGCTCAGTACCCCAGCCGCCAAGCGCAAAGAAAAGGCCGAACATGACCGCCAGCACTGTGAAAAGGTCCTGAATCGAAACCATTTTCCGGTCACGGCACGCGGTAAATACGATTACAAATATGGGACAGCTCATCAGCAAAATACGTTCAATCATTGCGGATACATGGTTTAGCCCGATAAAATCAAGCAAGGGAGACATAAAAAAACAAAACACTCCCGCGCCACAAGCCTTCACTAGGTCTCCTTTTTTCTTGCCGTCTGGCATTGGAGGACGGTATATCAAAAAAATCAGCCAAAACAGCGGAACAGCCATCAGCTGTCTGTATAACAACACCGCGTCTGGCTCAGCACCCATTTGATATGCCCATTTAATCCAAATAGACTTAGACGCAAAACAAACCGTTCCGATCAGCAAAAAAATTGTACCTGATGCGGCTTCGCGAATCTTACTCTGCTCTTCTACTCTCATCTCAGCTAAGCTTTACTCCTTTACTTGTTTAAATGCTTTTGTATAAAATCCAGAAGCGTATATCCTTGAGCCGTCAGAATGACACCCTTCCCGCCGCAAGCCTGACATGGACTGCCTTCAATTTCTCCCGCTCTTTCACATCTAGGACATGCGGCCTCGAGATCATCAGTTGCTATGACCATTTGAATCCTCCTTTCCTATTCATCTGTTATGCACCACCAGCCATCACCCATTGGCCGTCACCTCCTTTAAGACACACAAAAACCCCCGTCCTATGCAAAGGACGAGGGTCTCGCGGTACCACCTTTATTAACAGCTATACAGCCGTTCACTCTCAGTACAGAAAACTTATGTTTCGATACTCCTCTCTTGGTAACGGGGAGAGAATCCCGGCATCGCCTACTATCCGTTCAGCAAAGCAATTCAGAAGCCCATTCAGCACCAAGGGAGGATCGGTTCACACCTGCCACCGACTCTCTGAACCTCACACATTGATGCGTACTTACTCTTCCTCACGATTATTGATCCGTTCTATTAATTGTAAAGTTTATAATACTCTGATTATTTTTTGAAGTCAATCACAAGATGAATCAAGTCACTGGTGCAGGATTAAACAAGCACAAATCATTATGAAGGCCCCAACGGTCCGCCCACGTTTGTTTGCGGCCGCTTGCCACATCCAGAATCGTCCTGAAGATCTCCCAACCTACGTCTTCGATACTGGCCTCTCCTGTCGCGATTCGTCCGGCATTGATATCGATTAAATCCGCCCAATGCTCTGATAATGAATGCCGTGTCGATACTTTCAGCACCGGGGCAACGGCCAAGCCGTACGGTGTTCCCCTTCCTGTCGTAAAAACCTGCAGATTCATGCCCGCCGCCAGCTGCAGGGTTCCGCACACAAAATCGCTCGCCGGTGTCGCCGCGAACAGCAGCCCTTTTCGCTCTGCCTTTTCCCCCGGGCCGAGCACGCCGGAGATGGGGCTTGTGCCTGATTTCGCTACCGAGCCTAACGCTTTTTCCACCACATTGGATAATCCGCCTTTTTTATTGCCTGGTGACGGGTTCGCGCTTCGGTCCGCTTCCCCCCGCCGGAGATAGCTGTCATACCACTTCATCTCTCTGATCAGCGATTGTCCAACCTCTTCACTGACAGCCCGCGGTGTTAATAAATGAATCGCATCCCGCACCTCTGTCACTTCAGAAAACAAAACCGTTGCACCTGCGCGAACCAATAAATCAGCCGCATACCCCACCGCGGGATTCGCCGTCACGCCGGAAAACGCATCACTGCCGCCGCATTGCAGGCCGATAACCAGATCCGAAACAGGGCAGGTCACACGGGTTCTGCTGTTCAGCCTGATTAACCGTTCCTCCGCCATTTCCAAAATGGATTGAATCATCGCAGCAAAACCTTGGTGATCTTGGAGTGAGAGGATATCATCATGCTTCTCAGGCGTAATCCTTGCCGGGAGGAGCTTTTCACATCCCAATCCGATCACCATCACTTCGCCGCCGAAGTTCGGATGCTTCGCCAGATTTTGAATTGTGCGGATCGGAATGACAGCATCAGGCGCATTGATCGCCACCCCGCAGCCGTATTGATGATGCAGCGGCACAACGTCATCGACATTTGGATATTTCGGCAGCAGCTCTTCTTTGATCCGTTTGACCGCATAATCCAAAACGCCAACGACACATTGAACACTTGTGGTGATACCGAGAATATTTTTCGTCCCGGCACTGCCGTCCGCATTTCGATACCCTTCAAACGTGTAACCTTCAAGAGGCGGCAGCGGTTTGGGCACTCTGTTTGCGAGAGAAAGATCATCTAAAGCCGGAGGAGCGGGCATTCTCACGAGGGCTTCCCGTATCCAGCTCCCTCGTTTGATCGTCTCATCGGCAAATCCGATCACCTCTCCGTAACGCACGATCTCATCTCCTTGATTGAGATCGGTTAAGGCCGCCTTATGGCCTTGAGGGACATCCTCTTCAAGTACGAGCCCGCATGAAAAAACAGTGCCCTTTGGCAGTCCTCCGTCATTGACAATAATCGCCGTGTTATCTGTTTCATTCACTTTGATGTAAAGGGGCGCTTGGTTCTGCCTAAGGTTCATCGCCATATGAAAATCACTCCTTATATCATAGTAAACGCTTTCTTAATCGGTTCAAAAAAGCCGCAGCTCTTTCGTTTCAACTGCGGCTGTCTCTGCAATTATTTCTCATCCATGCCTTTCAGAATTTTGTCACGGACAAATTTCAGATGCTCATACATGTGGTAATGCGCTTTGTAAGGGTCTCTTTTAGCAAGTGCATCGTAGATTTTTTTGTGATATTCGACCGTTACATCTCTCTCCCTGTACGGAATCTGGCTGTCAATTTTCGCATGGGTAATTAAGAGAGACTGAATCATCCCTTCGACAACGGGGTTATTGGCACTTAACGCAATAATTCGATGGAATTCTTTATCCGCTTCACCATAAAGATTGTCAGTGCTGCTGGCGATGTCGCCGATCGTCTTCTGCAAACGCTGGAGTTCATCCTCATTGATTTTTTCCGCGGCAATCGTCACGAGTCCGAGTTCTAACGCCATTCGCGCTTCAATGATGGCCGGAAGATTATCAGTGGCCAGGGCAAGCATGACGGAAAATGGCTGCATGCCAATTTTATCGTTGAAATACGTGCCGCCGCGGGTTTTTCTCGTAATGACGCCCAGCGTTTCAAGTGAACTCAGCGCCTCCCGAAGCACCGGCCTGCTGACATGCAAAATGTCCATCAGTTCCATTTCTGTCGGCAATTTGTCTCCGGCCTTTAACTGTCCGCTCGACAATAAATGGACAATCCGTTCAATGACCTGCTTGGCTAATGTTTTCCGATTGACTGTATCGACTTTCAGATCCTCTAAACCTTCGTACACGAACAACTCTCCCTTCAGTTGTTCAATTGTAAGACAAAATAGCCAAGGTTACAATATTTACAATCAATCTTATCGCACAAGACACGGGCGTTTCCGGTCGAACTCCCAGTTGTTGATCAGAAACTGCATAGGGATCGCGTCATTCCGGGCGCCTAAATTCATTTTCTTATAGAGCTCATGCGCTTTTTCCACTTGTTCCATATCAATGTCAACGCCAAGACCGGGCTTATTCGGCACCTTGACACAGCCATCGGCAATCTCAAAAGGCTGTTTCGTTAAACGCTGCCCGTCCTGCCAAATCCAATGGGTATCAATCGCCGTAATGCGTCCCGGAGCCGCCGCTGCCACATGAGTAAACATCGCTAGGGAGATATCAAAGTGGTTGTTGGAGTGGGAGCCCCATGTCAAACCCCAATCATGGCACATTTGCGCAACCCGCACCGAACCCTGCATCGTCCAGAAGTGCGGATCAGCCAGCGGAATATCCACCGCGTGAAGCTGGATCGCGTGACCCATTTCCCGCCAGTCGGTCGCAATCATATTTGTCGCGGTCGGAAGCCCTGTCGCGCGGCGGAATTCAGTCATTACTTCACGGGCGGAGTAGCCGTTCTCATCCCCGCACGGATCTTCCGCATACGCGAGCACATTATGCTTTCCTTTGCATAATGTAATGGCTTCCTCTAATGACCACGCCCCGTTCGGATCAAGGGTGATCCTTGCCTCTGGAAAACGTTTTGATAATGCGGTGACAGCTTCGATTTCATCCTCTCCCCGCAGCACCCCGCCTTTCAGCTTGAAATCCTGAAAGCCGTAGCGCTCCTGCGCGGATTCGGCAAGGCGTACAATAGCCTCAGGCGTCAGTGCTTCCTCATGGCGAAGACGGAACCACTCACAATCTGACTGCTCATCGCCTTGATACGGCAGGGTCGTCCGCTTTCGGTCACCGATGTAAAAGAGGTAGCCGAGCATTTTCACTTCATCGCGCTGCTTCCCTTCGCCCAGCAAGGCCGCGACCGGTTCCTGAAGAAACTTTCCAAGCAAATCTAACAAAGCCGCTTCCAGCGCTGTGACGGCATGTACCGTGGTGCGCAAATCAAACGTCTGGATGCCGCGCCCTCCCCTGTCCTGATCGGCAAACTGCTTTCTGACCATCTGCAATATCGCCTGATATGCGCCAATAGATTTTCCGACCACAAGCGGCTTTGCCAGCTCGAGTGTACGGCGTATCTGTTCTCCGCCAGGCACCTCGCCGACTCCCTGATTTCCGCTGCTGTCGGTTAAGATCAAGATATTCCGGGTAAAATATGGGCTGTGTGCACCGCTCAGATTCAGCAGCATGCTGTCATGTCCCGCAACAGGGATTACCTTCATCTCATAAATTGAAGGAATATTCGATCTTTTTTCTTTTTGGACCTGCTCTTGTATTGGTGAACTCATGTTTTATCCTCCTTTTATAAAGCGCTTTCATAAGTATTAGACAGGCAATGATTGATCGGGGTCCTGCTCTTGTTTCTTTAACACGACCCGTTTGATCGGCCCGACCAGCAACAAATAGCTGAGGATCGCCGCAATCGCGTTAGCGCCGACAAACACAAGCGCTCCATTAAAAGATCCTGTAGCGTTAACGATATAACCAATAATAATCGGAGTCGTAATCGAGGCGATGTTCCCGAATGTGTTGAACAACCCGCCGCTTAATCCTGCACACTCTTTCGGAGACGTGTCCGACACGACAGCCCATCCCAATGCGCCAAAGCCTTTTCCGAAAAACGCGAGTGACATAATGACAACGACGAGCCACGCTGAATCCGTGTAGTTACAGACAATCATACTGCAAGACAGCAGCATGCCGACAATGATCGGCGCCTTTCTTGCAAAGGTCAGAGAACGGCCTTTTTTGAGCAAGATGTCTGACACGATGCCCCCAAGCACGCCGCCGGCAAATCCGCATAGCGCCGGCAGGGAAGCGACAAACCCCGCTTCAAGGATAGACATTCCGCGGGCCTGAACCAAATATACCGGAAACCATGTGAGAAAGAAATAGGTGAGAGTTGTAATGCAATATTGCGCGATGTACACGCCGATCAGCATGCGGTTCGTCAACAGCTGTTTGATATAAGGCCATTTCGATTCTGTTTCTTGCTTGCTTTTGCTGTCATCCATGGAAATCAGCCCGCCGCCCTGTTCGATATATGCAAGCTCTGCTTCATTGACCTTCGGATGTTTTTTCGGTTCATACACCGCTTTTAGCCAGATGACAGCCAAAAGAATGCCCGCGGCGCCCATGACAACGAAGACGGAATGCCAGCCGAATGAGTGGGTGAGCCAGCCCATTAAAGGAGAAAAAATGACGATTGCGAAGTATTGAGCTGAATTAAAAAAGGCTGAAGCTGTCCCTCGCTCGGAGCTTGGGAACCATGAGGCAACAACTCTTCCGTTTCCGGGAAATGAAGGCGCTTCGGACAAGCCGACCAGAAAACGCAGTGCAAACAGCAGGATAATCGCTGTGCCGGCGGAGAAAAAACCAATCGCCCCTTGCAGCAGCGTAAAAAACGACCAGAAAAAAATGCTTAACGCAATGACAGTCTTTGAACCAAACCGGTCAAGCAGCCAGCCGCCCGGAAGCTGTCCGATGACATAGGCCCAGCCAAAAGCAGAAAAGACATATCCCATGGCGACCGAGTCCAATCCCAGGTCATGCTGGACGGAATCTCCCGTGATGGAAAGCGTCGCCCGATCCGCGTAATTAATAGAGGTCACAAGAAACAGCATAAAAACGATGAACCAGCGTACAGACGTTTTATTGCCCGCCGGCGAAACATTCGCATAGTCTTTTTTCATAATATCTTCTCCTTTTCAAAATAGAGAATCATATGCTGGCTGGTGATAAAGCGAGGAAAGAGACGTCCGCCTCTTTCCAGCAAGCACCCTTACGGCTTCACAAAAACGGTTTTGATCGCCGTGAAAAAGTCCTTCGCCGCCTCACCCTGTTCACGGGAGTGGGAGCTTGACTGCTTCATGCCGCCAAAAGGCGCCTGAAGCTCAACACCCGCGCTTTCTGCGTTTATCCGGACAAGCCCGGCGTCAATTTCATCAACGAATGAAAGCATTCGGCCGATGTTTTGCGTGAAAATGGATGCGCTTAAACCAAACTTCACATCATTGGCGATGTCCAGCGCCTCCTCCATCGAGTCCACCTTGATCAGGGCAATCACTGGACCAAAAATTTCTTCTTGGGCAATCGTCATCTCAGATGTCACATTGTCAAAGATGGCAGGCTGAACATAATAGCCCTTTTGATACTTTCCATCCTCCAGCTTTTCACCTCCGATCAAAAGGGAAGCGCCTTCCTGTTTGCCTTTCTCAATGTACGACAGACAGTTGTCAAGCTGATTCTTGCTGGCAATCGGCCCCATCCAGACATCCTCTTTTAAGCTGTCTCCGATCGTAATATCTTTTGTGCGCTGGAGAAGTTTTTCTTTAAAACGATCGTAAATTCCGCTTTGCACAATGACGCGGCTTGTCGCGGTACACTTCTGTCCGGTTGAACGGAAAGCACCCGTAATGACAGCTTCTGCCGCAGCTTCAAGATCAGCGTCATCAGCTACGATGACCGGGTTTTTGCCGCCCATTTCAAGCTGATATTTGGCTCCTCTCGCTAAAGCGGCCTGTCCGATGATTTTGCCGACTTGATTTGAACCGGTAAACGTAACGGCGTTTACCCCGTCATGCTCAGCAAGTCCCTGCCCGACAACAGAACCCGGGCCTGTCACGAAATTGATGACTCCTGCCGGCAGCCCCGCTTCTTCAAAGCAGGCAATCATTTTCGCGCATGTCACGGCTGTTTCTGTCGCCGGTTTGATGACAACGGTATTTCCGTACACCAATGCCGGGGCCATCTTCCAAATCGGAATCGCCACCGGAAAGTTCCACGGAGAAATCACGCCGACCACCCCGAGCGGAACACGAGTTGTGAACATGAGCGCGTCTTTGTCAGTAGACGGAATGACGTCACCCGTTTTGCGCATGCCCTCTCCGGCATAATAGCGCAGAATCGCAATACCCCGAGCCGTTTCTCCTTTCGCTTCGGGCAGTGTTTTTCCCATTTCACGCGTTGCGCAGGCGGCGATTTCCTCCAAGCGCTGTTCCATGATATCCGCTGTTTTGTATAAGTATTGGCCCCGCTCGGCACCCGTCAGCTTTCTCCAAGCCGTTTTGGCTTTATTGGCGGCGGCGACGGCCCGTTCCACATCTTCAGCCGTTGAATTCTGTACATAGCCGACAATATCATTCACATCCGCGGGGTTTTCGACCTTGACCATATCGCCTGACTCAGACTTCACCCACTCTCCGTTAATAAAGTTCAGATACGTGTTTTGTTCCGTGATCACAGACATGCCCATTGCCCCTTTCATGTTTTTTCTGTTTATCAAACCGTCGCGGCTTTTTTCGGAAAACGGTCAGCCGCCTGCTTCAAAATCGCTTCTAATTGCTGATAGTGCTCTTTTTCAACCGGGCCGACAGGCGGTCTGGCTGTGTTTCTCACATTTAATCCCATGATCTCCATGCCCGCTTTAATCAAAGATACGGCATATCCTTTTCGTTGTTTGCGAATGTCGTTGATCGGAAGAATCACATGCTGATAGAGCTCCTTCACCAGCTCGTCATTTCCGTTTTTCAATGCGTCATAGAACATCCGGGAAATATGCGGGATATAATTTGAAATCGCTGAAGAATAAGAGTGAAATCCGATCGGCAGGTAAGCCGGCATCGTCACTTCAGCCATCGGCATTCCGTTGAGCCATCCTAAGCGGTCGCCGAGCGTATAGACAAGGTTAATATTCAAATCCATGTTCCCCACCCCGTCCTTCACTCCGACAAGCTGTTCCAATTGGGTCAGCCGCTTGATCTGCTCAAGAGAGAGAACGGCGTTATCGCGCTGATAAAGAATCGCATTCAGGTCAGTGCTTTCAATAATCGTTTTCGCATACTGATAGAGCCCCTCCTGTTCGCCATGTACCAAATACGGAGGCAGGATCAAGTAGCCATCGGCGCCTTTTTTCTCCGACAGCTGCGCCCATTCAAGCGCTGTGCTGAGGTTACCCCCCACCCCCGTGTAAACCGGAACCTTTCCTCCGGCTGCCGAGACTGCGACTTCGACCATTTGCGCGTATTCCTTCTGGCTGAGAGATTGAAATTCACCAGACCCACAAGCGATAAAAATCGCTTCTAAGCCTTCTTCCAGCAAAAACTCAATGTTTTGAAAAAGAGCTTCCTCCTCCAGTTTTCCTTGTGTGTTAAAAGGAGCAACCGGAAAACCTAAAATTCCAGCGGGTGCTTTTCTCATACGGCTCATCAACATAACCTCCTGTTATTTGTGTAAACAGCACTGAATGAAAGCGCTTTTATTAGTTTTTGTTTCGCATCCGCTCCTTCCCATACATCCTTTTGTTTAATTGTAAGACAAATAAACAATAAGTCAATATCTTTATTTTCTGATATTTTATAAAAAGAAAGTAAACCGCTGTACCTCCGGGGTTCTGGCGCAGCAAAAAAACAGCCGGGACAGCCGGCTGTTTGGTTTTACACCCTTCTTTGTTTCATCGCCTCATGCAAAAGCTTCGCCTCCAAAAAGAACACATGGATGAATTTTTTCATATTCACTCTCGCAGTGGCGAGAGGTTTTGCATCCTTGGATTGGAGTTCTTTCATTTTCTGGCTGACAACCGGAAAATCAAAGAATTTCGATGCATAGGTTTCAAATTTCGGATTTGAAAAATCAGTTGTGCCCAGTGAAGCAAAATGATGCAGCGAATGGATAATCGCTCTGCGAATGCGCTGCTCCGAGGCTTTCATTTCGCGATTGACTTCCGTTTGGGATGCCCCTGCCCCCAGCTTCCGTTCCGCTACTTGAGTGAAGATCTGTTTTAGCGAAGGGATATGTTTTTCGTACGGCTCATGTTCTGCTAAATACTGCAGCACTGCCACGAGATCATGCGCGCCGCCTTCCCCCATCATGCCCAACTCGGACAATAGGAATGTTCCTGCTTCTTTTAAGCCGCTGTCACGATTCTGCTGAGGATGCGTTTTCCGTTCATTCCGATTGACAAGCCGGCTGAGAGAGAGCTGAATAGCCCCAATTGAGTGCTCAAGCTCGATCCGTTCCTTCACTTTTTGGAGAACCGTGACAATTTCAATGCGGTTAATCGGCTTATGGATAAAATATTCGATGCCGAGTGAGTACGCTTCTCCGACCATTTCCTTCGCTTCCACTTGAGAGATCATGACGATCTTGCCGGAGTACGTATTTTGGAGCTGGCGAATCGTCTCAATGCCGTCTCTTCCAGGCATTAACAGATCGATTAATAATATATCAATCTGCTTGAATTGCAGCATATGCCCTTCCACTTGGCTCCCGTCTTCCGCTTCACCAGCAGCTTCCCCGAGATCCTCATCCTCAATGATCTGCCTTAAAATCGACCGTACCGCACGGTCATCATCAGCGATAAAAAAACGCATAGCTTCGGTTCACCCTTTCTGAATCAAATGCCGGACAGGCAGCCTAACAGCAAACACCACTCCCCGCTGCTGATTATCAAATGTGATATCCCCTTCCAGCTCTGTCACGATTTCCTTCACGTAGGAAAGTCCGATTCCCGTAGAAGGCGTGCCATATTCGTCATATTTTGAGGTAAAGCCCGGGTCAAACACAATCTCTCCGATTTTCTCAGAAATGCCGGGACCATTGTCTTCCACCTGGAATTCTACCATATTCTCATTTGGCCTACGGAGCCTCAGGCTGATCATTCCCTCTTCCCCCATGGCCTCTACCGCATTCGCCGTTAGATTATTAATAATTGAAAGCACGATAAATACGTGATATTCTTCATGCTCCCCCTCTATCAAGCAGTGAAAATCAATCTGCTTTCCCAGTGCTTCAGCGTACTTCTCATTCATGCGAATCACAAGCTGCAGCAAATCAGACGCCCTCATATAATCTCTCAAGCTCTCATTAGAAATCAGTTTTGAAAGCCCGGCGAATATCCGCTGGTTGTCCTTTTTCACTTCATGAATTTCTCCGGCCAGCCTCAGGATTCTGCCGCTGAGCTGATCATCTTTTCCCTTTACTTCCCGATAGAGCTGATACGAATCGTTCGTCACTTGTTCTGTCGTTTTCAGCGTCTTTTTTAGATGCACCGTTTCTTCATATAAATTGGAAACGATCATCAGCATATGCTCGTGCTGCCGCCTTGTCTGTTTTTCTCTCGATTGTGTTTCATACAGCTTCAGCACACTATAAAAGCTCATCACGATAAATGTGTGAGAAATCGCAATCACCGCGAGGTCGGTGATTTCCTCAGGCGTGACGACGGTATGGAACATGAGAAACTGCACAGCCAGCTCGACACAATCTGCCACAATTTCAATCATAAATCCGACAAAACCGAGCATAAACGGCCGTTCGCGGAAACGATTAGCCTTCAATACAGAAAACAGGCAGGCGTAAGTCATATAAAAGAAAAAGCCAGACGCTTGGTCATACAGAATCGGAGTCAGTCCATCGTGTCCCCCGCGCCACAATTCCAGAAAGACACGAAAGACGAGTACTGCCGCTCCAGTCAGAAAACCCGGCAGCACAGCGGGCACATGCCGCAGCAGCGACAAGAAGAAGAAAAAAACCGGTGCGCCAAAGCTGATCCGGAACTCTTCATTAAGGGGATAAAATTTCAGTTCACCGGCCAGCGGCACCGTCATCAGCATGAGAGCCAATATATATCCGTCTTTTTCAAAAAAATGCTCCAGTTTTATGATGATCACATCCTCGCTTTTATTTTGGGGAAACGGCAGAAAACCTGCAAATTTCTTTTGACCCAGAACATGAGGTTTTTATAAATCTTACGGCTTATTTTCAAAATATTTTTGTCGTATTTTGTATGATTCTGTAGTCGTCATTATACAGTAAATATACCCTCCGCTTTAGTGAAAGCGTTTAATGCCCCTTCATCCTTCGTTTTGGTAAACCATAGTCCTTTAAAACAGTGAGGAGGAATTTGATGAAAGAATTGATAAAAGAGCCCCGGAAAGAAATAGACCCGGCGTCCCAGCTGCATGATTGGGTGGAGCACTATCGCCCATTTGCCGCTAATGGACAAAGTGCAAATTATATCCCCGCTTTAGGAAAAGTCAATGATTCACAGCTCGGCATTTGTATATTGGAGCCTGACGGAACGATGATACACTCCGGCGACTGGAACGTCCCTTTTACCCTGCAAAGCATTTCAAAAGTGATCAGCTTTATCGCCGCCTGCATGAGCCGCGGCATTCCCTATGTACTGGACCGCGTAGATGTCGAGCCGACAGGTGACGCCTTTAATTCCATCATTCGGCTCGAAATCAACAAGCCGGGAAAGCCCTTCAATCCTATGATCAACGCGGGTGCTCTCACCATCGCCTCGCTTCTTCCCGGAGAGTCGGCACACGATAAGCTCGATTTTCTTAACTCGGTGATGGAAACCTTAATAGGAAAACAGCCGAGAATTCATGAGGAAGTGTTCCGGTCTGAGTGGGAAACCGCCCACCGCAACAGAGCGCTGGCCTACTATTTAAAAGAAACAAACTTTTTAGAAGCAGACGTAGAAGAAACGCTTGAGGTTTACTTGAAGCATTGCGCCATGGAGAGCACCACTGAAGATATTGCATTGATCGGCCTGATCCTTGCCCATGACGGCTATCATCCGATTCACCGCAAGCAAGTGATTCCAAAGGACGTGGCAAAATTGGCCAAGGCGTTAATGCTGACGTGCGGCATGTACAACGCTTCAGGCAAATATGCGGCGTTTGTCGGCGTGCCGGCCAAAAGCGGCGTCTCCGGCGGCATCATGGCACTGGTTCCTCCAAGCGCCAGAAGAGAACAGCCTTTTCCATCCGGTTGCGGGATCGGCATTTACGGACCGGCCATTGATGAATACGGCAACAGCCTCACTGGCGGAATGCTGCTGAAGCATATGGCACAGGAGTGGGAACTCAGCATTTTTTAAACATAAAAAAGAGGTGATTGTATGCAGCAAATCCTGGAACATGTCGTCGGTATCGCAAATGATCTTTTGTGGTCAAAGCTATTAATTGTATTGCTCCTTTCTCTGGGAATCTATTTTACGTTTAGACTGAAGTTTTTGCAGGTTCGCATGCTGAAAGAAATGGTCAGGGTATTAAAAGAAGGTGCTGCCTCCCGATCGAAAAACAGCATTTCTCCGTTTCAAGCGTTCTGTATCAGCATGGCAGCCCGTGTCGGAACGGGAAATATTACGGGCATTGCCATCGCCATTGCGCTCGGCGGACCCGGTGCAATCTTCTGGATGTGGATTATCGCCATTATCGGATCAGCATCAAGCTTTGTGGAAAGCACACTGGCCCAGATTTATAAAGTAAAAGATGAAAACGGCTTCCGCGGCGGACCGGCTTATTACATGGAAAAAGGGCTGAACAAAAGGTGGATGGGCGCGCTGTTCGCTGTATTAATCACCTTATCGTTCGGTATCGTCTTTAACTCGGTCCAATCAAATACAGTCAGCCTCGCCTTTGAAAACGCGTTCGGCACAAACCGCCTGATATTGGGACTCATTTTAATTACTGTGTTCGGCACGATTATTTTCGGCGGCGTAAAACGGATTGCGAAGCTGGCTGAATCCATTGTCGTCGTGTTGGCTGCCCTGTATATCAGCGTTGCGTTTTTTGTGATTTTAACCAACATTACGCAGCTGCCTGACGTGATTGGGCTTATCGTGAAAAATGCGTTTGGTTTTGACCAGGCCGCTGGCGGCGCTTTGGGGGCGGCGTTAATGCAGGGCGTCAGACGGGGAATCTTTTCAAACGAGGCGGGAATGGGGAGCGCACCGAATGCCGCCGCCACCGCAACGACAAGCCATCCTGTCAAACAAGGGCTGATTCAAGCGCTGGGTGTGCTGTCAGATACGCTAGTCATTTGTACAAGCACTGCTTTTATCATCCTGTTTTCGGATGCCTATCAAACTCCGGGACTGAGCGGAATCGCGTTGACACAAGCCTCTCTCAGCTCCCATGTCGGATCGTGGGCATCAGGCTTTCTCGCCATTCTGATTTTGTTATTCGGTTTCTGTGCTTTAATCGGAAACTATTATTACGGGGAAACCAATATCGGCTTTTTAAACAAAAGCAAAAAACTGATTTTTGTCTACCGTATCGGCGTGCTGGCGATGATTGTGTTTGGCTGTGTTGCCAAAGTCCAGCTCGTCTGGGATCTGGCTGATTTGTTCATGGGCTTGATGGTCGTCGTGAATTTAATTGCGATTTTCTTATTATCAAAGGTCGTTTTTGCGGCGCTGCAAGACTATACACGCCAGAAAAAAGCGGGCAAAGATCCAGTCTTTTATAAAAATGTGCTCAAAAACCACAATGGCATTGAATGCTGGCCGCTTTCTGACAAACAAGCTGACACACACAACAAACAAATATCATAAAAAAAAGGTGTTCAGATAGACGGGCTGAACACCTTTCCCTTTTGCGTTTATTGACAAACGCGTAAACCTCCATTACGATTTTCATATCTTTTCAAAAAATCTGAAAGAAGGCATCGGTACATTCTATGAATCCTATCCAACACATACTAGATACATACCCGCTTATTGTGCTAGACGGCGCCATGGCGACCGAGCTTGAACGCAAGGGCTGTGATTTGAACGACAGTCTCTGGTCGGCAAAAATCCTGATGGAAGAGCCAGATCTGATTAAACAAGTGCATACTGATTATTTTGCGGCAGGTGCTGACTGTGCGATCACCGCCAGCTATCAGTCTACGTTTGAAGGCTTTGCCGCACGCGGGCTGAGCGAAGCAGAAGCACGCCGGCTCATCGAGATGTCTGTCAGCATTGCAGTTGAAGCACGTGATGAATTTTGGGCATTTGAAGAAAACCGTGTCAATCGGCCAAAGCCGATCATTGCGGCTTCTGTAGGCCCTTATGGCGCTTATCTTGCAGACGGCTCTGAGTATCGCGGCGACTACGGAATCTCAGAGGATGAACTTGTTGAATTTCATCGTCCCCGCATGAAGGCCCTGATCGAAGCTGGAGCTGATGTTTTGGCATGTGAAACGATCCCGTGTCTGAGCGAAGCAAAAGCGATTGCGCGGCTGCTGAAGGAGTTTCCTGAAACGTATGCGTGGATCAGCTTCAGTGCAAAAGACAGCCTTCATATTAGTGACGGAACACCTGCCGCTGACTGTGCGTCATGGCTTGATGAGCACCGCCAAATTGCAGCGCTCGGCATCAACTGCACGCCGCTTCAGCATATCCCTTCTTTAATAGAGGAGTTAAAAAAGCACACATCAAAACCGATCATCGTCTACCCGAATTCAGGCGAGCAGTATGATCCGGAGACAAAAACGTGGAACGGGGCGGCATGCGGAGAACCTTACGGAGTAAGCGCCCGCGCGTGGCATGAAAAAGGAGCAAAGCTGATTGGCGGCTGCTGCCGGACAAAACCCGAAGATATTAAAGAAATCGCGGCTTGGGCGCGCTCTTTAAAAACAACTTGACTTATCGGAATTGTTTGTATATTCTATCTTAAAGCCGGTTCGCCGGAGTCTCGTGTCACTCGCTGACATGGGATTTTTTATTAAAGGAAAGAAATCGCCGATAGAAAGTTGGAAAAAGATGAAAACTGCTCACAACAAGAATGAGACAAACTTTCAGAGAAGCATGAAAAGCCGGCACCTCTTTATGCTTTCCTTAGGGGGTGTCATCGGAACCGGACTGTTTTTAAGCTCCGGCTATACCATTCAGCAGGCAGGCCCGGCGGGAACGATACTCGCCTACTTAGTCGGCGCCGGAATCGTCTATTTGGTCATGCTATGCCTCGGTGAGCTGTCTGTAGCCATGCCTGTGACAGGCGCCTTTCACACCTATGCAACCAAATACATAGGACCGGGAACTGGATTTACGGTCGCTTGGCTGTACTGGCTGACATGGACCGTGGCATTGGGATCGGAATTCACAGCAGCCGGCCTGTTAATGCAGCGCTGGTTCCCCCATACGTCCGTTTGGATGTGGAGTGCCGTCTTTGCGCTGTTGATTTTCTTGCTTAACGCATTTTCGGTCAAGTTTTTCGCTGAATCGGAATTTTGGTTTTCCAGCATCAAAGTTTTAGCCATTGTATTGTTTATTCTTTTAGGCGGCTCTGCCATGTTCGGCATCATTCCGATTCAAGGCGGAGAGGCCGCTCCGATGCTGTCCAATTTCACAGCGGAAGGCGGGCTCTTTCCACATGGATTTGTCCCGATTTTGATGACGATGCTGTCTGTCAATTTTGCCTTTTCGGGGACTGAACTGATCGGAATCGCCGCCGGAGAAAGCGTCGATCCCGACAAGACGATACCAAAAGCGATTAAAACAACGGTCTGGCGTCTTTCACTCTTCTTTATCGGTACCATTTTTGTCCTGTCAGGGCTGATTCCGATTCAAGAAGCAGGCGTCATCAAAAGCCCGTTTGTCGCTGTCTTCGACAGAGTCGGTGTGCCATACGCAGCCGATATCATGAACTTTGTCATCCTGACAGCGATCCTGTCAGCGGCTAATTCTGGACTCTACGCTTCTTCCCGGATGCTGTGGTCTTTATCAAAAGAAAAGACGCTTCACCCGGCATTTGCAAAGCTGACATCAAAAGGAACCCCGTTTAACGCGCTGGTGTTCAGCATGATCGGCGGCATTCTCTCATTGCTGTCCAGCGTATTTGCGCCAGACACTGTATACGTTGTGCTCGTGTCGATTTCAGGTTTTGCGGTCGTTGTCGTGTGGATGGGAATCGCAGCTTCTCAATTCATGTTCAGAAAACGGTATATCGAAGCGGGAAACAAAGTCGCCGATTTAAAGTACCGGACCCCTTGGTATCCGTTCGTGCCGATTGCCGCGTTCCTATTATGCCTGGCATCCGTGCTCGGCATTGCCTTTGATCCAAATCAAAGAATCGCGCTGTATTGCGGCATTTCTTTTATGGCCATCTGCTACGCAGTGTATTATGCGAAAAACCGCATAAACAAGCCGACAGCTGATATGACTCATTCAAAGTAAAAAGAACCTGCCTCAGAGCAGGTTCTTTCAGATTGTATACAAAGTCCTAAAACGGTTTTTGTTTTAGGATTTTGTCATCTTTTCAGCGTGATTGAAAACCCTTGAAGTCTAGGAAGGACGAGTATTGGAGCAGACTCCGCAGGATGCGGTGACAGCGGCGTTTGAGCAGGATGCTCAGCTTTTAGCCGCTAATCTTTTCTCAAGTGAGCACCAACACGCAGGACTGACAACGAATGCGAGGGTTTGTCGACACGTTGAAAGAACCTGCCTCAGAGCAGGTTCTTTTTCGATCTTTAGACTTCCACTGTCCAGTTGCACGGCCCTTTCACTTTGCCAAGCTGAATATCTGTTATCGTTTCATACAATTTTTTCGAGATGTCCCCGATTTGTCCGTCACCTACAATCACCGTTTTTCCACGAATATTGAGTTCACCGACAGGCGTTACGACGGCTGCCGTGCCCGTGCCGAAGACCTCTGTCAATTCCCCGCGCGCAGAGGCCGCATAAATCTCATCAATCGAAATTCTCTCTTCACGAACCGGAATGCCCCAGCTGCGAATCAGTTCAATCGCAGACGCGCGTGTAATCCCGCTTAAAATACTCCCGTTTAAAGCCGGTGTGACAGCTTCCCCGTTCATGACAAAAAAGATGTTCATGCTCCCTACTTCTTCCACGTATTTCTTTTCAATCGCGTCCAGCCACAGCACCTGGTCATAGCCCCGCTCATTCGCTTTTCGCTGCGCTTCAAGGCTGGCGGCGTAGTTTCCCGACGTTTTTGCACATCCGACTCCGCCATTTACCGCCCGCACGTACTCATCTTCGACGTAGATTTTCACCGGCTTCAGCTGATCGCCATAGTATGAGCCGACAGGCGAAAGCACGATCATAAATGTATAGGTTTTGGATGCCTTCACCCCAAGACTCGGTTCTGTGGCGATGATAAAGGGACGAATATACAGTGACGTCCCCTTTTCCTTTGGAACCCAATCTTTCTCCAGCTCAATTAATTGCGTCAATGCCTCAAGCACAAGCTCTTCGTCTAAAAGAGGCATACTCATGCGCTCACATGATCTGTTCAGCCGTTTGATATTTTGGTCCGGCCTGAACAGCAGCACTCTGCCATCTTCTGTTCTGTACGCTTTTAATCCTTCAAAAACAGCCTGGCCGTAATGAAAGACAGATGAAGAAGGATCAAGCGTAAGCGGCGCGTACGGCGTTATTCTAGGATGGCGCCAGCCCATTCCCTCTTCATAATCCATCACAAACATATAATCTGTAAAATATTTCCCGAATTCCAAGAATGACGGGTCAGGCTTTGCCTTATGAAATGCAATTTTTTCTCGTTCGATAAGCTTATTCAATCTGATCAGCACACCTTTCACATCGTAGTTGTTTAAATATTCAGTCTCTTTAAAGCTGCAAAAACTTCCGCCGCATTTTTGATTATACACCGCTTTAATTTATAAATTTCAGAATATTCTTTATGATCATCAGCTATTATACACCACATCCATTGTCAAATGAAGAAAAAATAAAAGAAAAACAGCCAGATTCATTCCGGCTGTCTGATTTTAGACTGCTAAATACAGGACGGCAATATGGCAAATCAGCAAAATATACACCGCGATCACAAATTGCCAATTGATCTTCTGCGCCCATGCGAACACCAACATCATGACAGGCAGTATCACTGTCCCCGCCAGCTTGTTCACTGTCAAATCCGGGCTGTTTGTACCATCATAATGAATCGGCATCTCCGCCGGAAGAAACGGATAAAACACCATTGAAATGACGAAAGCAGCAATCACAGACCCCCACAGCGCTTTTCCATTCGTCAATAGAAACATAGAACCACCATTCCTTTCTTCATAACCATCAGGCGTTTTCTTTCATACGCATTGCTTTATGAATGATATGACTGTTCTATGGTGAATTTCGTTCGATCTCCCCGCGTAATAATTTGCGCATATTCCACTACTTCTTCATTTTTATCATAGGTGAGGGATTCTGCTAAAAACGCCGGTGCTCCCACATTGGTTAATAAGTGGCCGCTGATCGTTTCATCGGTTAAAATCGGTTCGATCGATTCCGTGCCCCTGCTGATTTCAATATTGTATTTTGTCCTTAACAGTTCAAAAAGCGAGCCGGTGCACTCTTCCGGAGCCAGACCAGGTGCCGCTTTCCATGGAATATATGAGGTGTGATACTGCAAAGGTTCCCCCTCGGCATATCTGACTCTGACAAGCTTATTGACAGGTTCATTCTCTTTCATTTTCAAAAGCTCGGCAATGGAGTGATCAGCAGGGATCACCACGAGTTCAAGCACTTTTGATTCAGAACGCAGGCCTTTCATTTGTTCTGCAAAACTCGTAATCTGATGCGGAATCGGCGTTTGTATTTTTGCCGCCGATACAAATGTTCCTTTTCCTTGAATCCGTTTAATATATCCCTCAAGCTCAAGCTGCTGCAGAGCCAATCTCACAGTTGTTCTGCTGACATCATATTGTTCGCAAAACTCGCTCTCCGTCGGCAGCTGATCATTCGCCTGATATTTGCCCGACTTAATTAATTCAATGATTTTAAACTTGATAACAGAATATAAAGCTGTCATTTCATTCTCCCCATCCTGTATGCAAACCGTTCTTTTTGATTGAGACCATCATACCACTTAATCTCATAATGATGAAAGATTTGTATCTTTCTTTTATAACAAATTTTCAGACATTTATATTGACACTTTAATGATTATGGTGCTAAATTCGTAATGACAACTATCATAAATTGATTGTAACAAATATGGTGCTTGTCTATCTCTTTGGGGGGTGTCGCATGAAAATTATTGTCGCCGAGCATTATGAAGAACTCTGTAAGTTAAGCGCTAACATAATCAAAGAACATGTACAGGCAAAGAAAGATGCCGTTCTCGGCCTGGCAACAGGAAGCACGCCGGTCGGCTTGTACAAGCAGCTGATTTCAGACTATCAGTCAGGCGAAATTGATTTTTCAAAGGTTACTACATTTAATTTGGATGAATATGCAGGCCTCTCTCCATCTCATCCGCAAAGTTATAACTATTTTATGCACGATCAGCTTTTTCAGCATATCAATATGCAGCCTAACCATATCCATATCCCGCAAGGAGACACTCCGCAGCTTGAGGCTGAATGTATGATCTACGAGGATCTCATCCGTCAGTCGGGAGGCATTGATGTTCAAATTCTCGGCATCGGCGCCAACGGCCACATCGGTTTTAATGAACCGGGTTCTGATGTTGACGGTCGAACACGAGTTGTTAAGCTGTCAGAAAGCACGATACAGGCAAATGCCAGATTCTTCGGCGGTGATCCTGTGCTGGTGCCGAGACTCGCGATTTCAATGGGCATTAAAACCATCATCAAATTCAGCAAACATATTGTTCTTTTAGCGAGCGGCGAGGAAAAAGCAGATGCTATTCAAAAGATGGCCGAAGGTCCTGTCACGACAGATGTACCGGCCTCCATTCTTCAAAAACACAATCATGTAACCGTTATCACAGATCAAAAAGCAGCCAGCAAATTAAAGAATACATCCTACTCATAAAACAATAAAAGGAGATTGTCATGTTTAAAAAGGCATTTCAAATTCTGCAGCAGCTTGGCCGTGCATTGATGACCCCGGTTGCCGTCCTGCCGGCAGCCGGTCTTTTGCTCCGTTTCGGTGACAAGGATTTACTGAATATCCCTATTATAAAGGATGCGGGCGGTGTTGTATTCGATAACCTGCCGCTGATTTTCGCCGTGGGGGTCGCGATCGGTTTAGCCGCCGGCGAAGGTGTAGCCGGACTTGCCGCTGTCATCGGATATTTAATTTTAACCGTTACCCTCGACAACATGGGGAAATTACTTGGCCTTCAGCCTCCGTATGAAGGAGCCGATCACCTGATTGATATGGGCGTATTCGGAGGAATCATCATCGGGCTTCTTGCCGCCTATTTATATAAACGTTTTTCAACAATTGAACTGCATCCTGTCCTTGGATTTTTTTCAGGAAAACGGTTTGTCCCAATTATCACTTCCATCAGTTCATTAGTGATCGGCGTCATTTTCTCATTGGTATGGCCGCTGATCCAAAACGGGATTAACGCTGCCAGCAGTTTAATTGCCGATTCAACGGTCGGCCTGTTCTTTTATGCAACGATCTATCGCTTGCTGATTCCTTTTGGCCTGCATCATATTTTTTATACACCTTTCTATTTTATGATGGGAGAATACACAGACCCGTCAACAGGAAATACCATAACCGGCGATCTGACAAGGTTTTTCGCGGGAGATCCGACAGCCGGGCGCTTTATGATGGGAGATTTCCCTTACATGATTTTCTGTCTGCCGGCAATTGCACTTGCCATTATCCATACCGCGCATCCGGAAAAGAAGAAAATGATCTCCGGCGTGATGATTTCTGCGGCGCTCACATCTATGCTGACAGGCATTACAGAGCCGGTTGAATTTTCTTTCTTGTTCGTTGCGCCCGTGCTCTATTTGATTAACTCTATTCTCGCCGGCGTCATCTTTGTCGTTTGTGATTTATTCCATGTCCGCCATGGCTATACGTTCTCAGGCGGCGGAATTGACTACGTCTTAAACTACGGACTGTCGACAAACGGCTGGGTTGTCATTCCTGTCGGGATCGTATTTGCTTTCATATATTATTATTTGTTCCGATTTGCAATTTTGAAATGGAATTTAAAAACGCCGGGCCGTGAAACAGATGAAGCCGATCAGAATGAGGCAAAAGCGCCTGTTGCAAAAGACCAGCTTGCCTTTCATGTGCTGCAGGCCTTAGGCGGACAGCAAAATATCGCCAACTTGGATGCGTGTATTACAAGGCTCCGTGTGACCGTTCATCAGCCAAACCAAGTCAGCAAGGATGAATTAAAACGGCTTGGCGCAGTAGGTGTGCTGGAAGTCAACAACAACTTCCAAGCGATATTCGGAACAAAATCCGACGCCTTAAAAGACGACATCAAAACGATCATGGCCGGTGGCGTGCCTGATACAGCCGCCGCGCTGGATGCGGAAACTGTCGTACAGCAGATTCCCGCTTCTGACGAATCCTTTATTTATCCGCTCAAAGGAGAAATAGTCTCTTTAACGGACGTGCCTGATCCAGTTTTTTCAGAAAAAATGATGGGCGAGGGGTTTGCGATTGATCCATCGGAAGGAAAAGTCATTGCCCCAGCAGACGGCGAAATCGTCTCCATTTTTCCGACGAAGCACGCCATCGGCTTTATGAGCGCCGGCGGCATTGAAATCCTGATTCATGTCGGCATTGATACGGTCAAATTAAACGGGGAAAGCTTCGAAGCACATGTCACGAGCGGACAAGCCGTCACACAAGGCGAACTGCTTCTCACATTTGATCTTGATACCATCAAACAGCATGCCGCTTCAGCTGTAACACCGGTCATTTTCACAAATGCATCTGAAGAAGATATGAAGCACATTCAAATAAAGTAAAAAATCCCTCCTGCTGGTGATGTTTTCGTTGGCACATGAAAACATCACCGCCAAAATAAAAAAGGACAAAATCCCGAAACGAAATGTTTTAGGATTTTGTCAACATCTGAGAATACCTTGAATACAAGGTGTTCTTTCTATTATTCAGCAGCAGCGTGATCTTCTTTTTCAATCGCTGCCAGTCTTGCGATGACTTCTTCTTCTGTCATATTGTGCTCTTTGACATACAGGTTTCTTGAGTTCGTGCGGCATTCGTGGCTGCAGCTGCGCATATACTTATACTCATTTTCCGGTGTGCATATCATTTTTTTGTTGCATGATGGATTTGCGCAGTTCACATAACGCTCACACGGTTCACCTGTAAAGCAGTCTTTTCCGACAACCACATGCTCGACACGGTTGACAGGCACGCTGATTCTTTCATCAAAGACGTAGCACTGGCCGTCCCAAAGCTTGCCTTGCACCTCAGGATCTTTTCCGTATGTCACAATTCCGCCGTCAAGCTGTGATACATCTTCAAAACCTTGCTTCATCAGCCATCCTGAGAATTTTTCACAGCGCACGCCGCCCGTGCAGTACGTTAAAATCTGTTTGCCTTCAAGCAGCTCTTTGTTTTCTTCAATCCACTCAGGCAATTCACGGAAGGCTTCGATGTCAGGACGGACAGCACCTCTGAAATGGCCAAGATCATACTCGTAGTCGTTACGCGCGTCGAGCACAATTGTGTTGGGATCCTGCATTTTCTCAAAAAATTCTGCAGGCTTCAAATGCTGTCCTGTTGTTTGATTCGGATCCACATCATCTTCAAGACGAAGCGTCACAAGCTCTTTTTTATGACGGACGAAGATTTTTTTGAACGCATGGTCCTCTTCTTCATCAATTTTAAATACCATATCCGCAAAACGAGGATCAGCTTTCATTGTTTGCATATATTTTTCAGTCTGTTCAACCGTACCTGATACCGTACCGTTAATTCCTTCAGAAGAAACAAGAATACGGCCTAACAAACCAAGCTCCTTACAAAAAGCCAAATGCTGCTCTCTAAACGCCTCTGGATCTTCAATCGGAACATATTTATAGTAAAGTAATACTCTGTATTGTTTTTCCATGATTTAAACACCCTGTTCAATTATAGTTAGTTGCTATGCACACTCTTACTATATCATACAGGAAAATGCCGCAAAGATGAACATATCCGCACAGACTGATAAAAATATCCAAGCTCTTACAAACCCATGCGGCACAAGGGTTTATTAATAGCGAGTAGTATTTTCCATTAAATTACTAATGACAATATTTATCTGAAAACTATTTTTGTAGTTCCTCTTCAAAAGATAAATTAACCGGTTCATCTAAAAGTTCTCCCGGCATTTCAAGGTTTGTTGAAGGAACGCTCTCATCTACCTCTTCAAAAACAACATGATCCATCCACACCTGACCCGGCCCAGATAATTGGACACCAAAGGATATCACAGCGCTATTTTCAGGAATATCTAAAACGATAGCATAATGATTCCAATTGGTTGTTCCGGTAATAGGTCTGTTGCTCATATTATCAAATTGGAGAACGTCATCAGCAGCACTGTCAACCCGCATCCAAAGTGAGGCAAAATGCTGCACTTCTTTTGTTTTGATAAAACTTGATAGACGAAGCCTTTTTCCTAGATAGCGATCTGCTTTAAATTGCTGCATCATCGTCGCAAATTCACCGATATCCTGCACCATCGTTGATTTTAAATACCCTGAAGCTTTTCCCTGATGTACATTTTCCCGGTCAACTCCCATTTCGAATTGGAACGGATGGCTCCCGCTCAAAACCCAGCCCTTCATTTTTTTCTCCATGTAAGATTCCTCCTTTTTTGAAGTAAAACGGTTCATAAATGTTCGATATGCGCCAGGCGGCATGTGATACAGCTTTTTGAACGTCCTCGTAAATGCTTCTTGAGATTCAAACTGATAATACAAAGCAATATCAATAATACGAAGATCTGTATAAAGCAAAGCTGCCGCTGCATTCGCAAGACGCCTTAACCGAATATAAGAAGCAACCGACATGCCGACTTCTGTTTGAAAAATCCGATGAAAATGGAATTTTGAAAAGCCTGAAACGTTTACAATATCCTCATTTGATATTTGCTCATGTAAATGTGATTCAATCCAATCAATCGTTTTCTGGACAGCTTTTTCATAGTACATTGCACGCTTCAATCTCCTTTCTTTTTTAGAATAATGGATCACGGCTTATATGTTTTGATGATTTTTGCGATATGTAAAAATCCCCTGTTTATCGCAGGGGACGCCGCTCACTTGATAATGACAGATGGCGTGATATGCTCCAGCCAAATGACACCGTCATATTGTTCCTTTAGGATCATCCGCTCTTCCATGAACCCCCAATAGAGTGCTGTCAGCGGGGTATACATCCACGAAGTGCCTTTCTTGTTTTTTGTATGGAGAAAATCAACAAACACAGCTGGATGGTCCGCAGCCTTCAGCAATGCTTCGAGACTTCCAGTCGGCGGCGGGCTTGTGACCGGCGTAACGGTCTTATTGTCTGAGCTATCAAGACTGGCGCCTGAATATGCATAAATGCCAATCGTATATGTTTGTTTTTTCAGCCGCTCCGGCAAATAATCACCCATATTAGGAGTGTTCGCCTGTGTCATATCCTTAATCATTTTCGTATTCTGTTTGCGGAGATGGTAATTGTGGCCCCAGACAATGATTTTCTTTTTCGGATAAAGGGTTTCCGCTACCCACTGAAATTGTTCAGCCATCATGCGGTCTCTTAAAACGAAAGGAAACTCCTCTAAATTCTCCGGATAATCCTCTAGCTTTTGTTTCATTTCTTGAGGCATATACGTTTCCATTACGTCAATTCGCAGCTGGAGAGAATGCATAAACATCTCATAAGCTTTCGGCTCTTTCGGTAGTTGTGCTTTTAACTTCGATGCATGTGTTTCTGCGAATTGAATAAGCTCACCGTAGTTTTTCACCAGCACTTCCTTCTTTTGCGTAAATTCCTCAAAGGTGCTACTGCCAGTCACCAATTCTGAAAAATCGTTTTCTGATTGGGAAAGCAGCTCAGCTTTTTCCGGGTTCACCGCCTTCACCCATTGATTCGCATTATCATTAAATGAATCTTTAAGGCTTTGTATATCAAAACCGGTCAAGATAAGCGGATTACCTTTCTCTTTTTGCTCTTTCATGTAATCAAACAGGGCAAGAACATCTTCTGTGTGCCAAACGGCGTAAATGGAGTTTTTCATCGTGCTCTTAGAGGTGGATCGGCCCATATTAAGGTAGGATGTATTTGTATCCGAAAATCCGGACTCGAATGCCAAAACATCATATCCTAATTCTTCATGGAGGTATTTGATCATGCGGACCTTTGTTGCATTGATTTCGCCACCGCCGTGTGTGGTTTCTCCTAACTGAACGATTCGTTTTCCCTTCAGCACCTTCTTCAGAAAGCGAAGGTCTTTGTTTGAAGCATCGGAAGAATCCAGTGGACGCGCATGTCGTTCAATCCAGCGCTCCCAATGTTTTTCTTCAGAAGCAGCACGGGCTGAGGCTGAAAAAGAAGAAAACACCAGACAGACAATCAGCAACGGCAGAGCCGTTTTCACTATCATTCGTTTCAATTCTATCTCTCCTTTTCTGCAAGGTTCTCTAGTAGTTACGAGATAGATATAGAAAAAGTTTCCTTTTCCTGCCGACAAAAAAAGCTTCTCTATTCAAAGAAGCTTTATCTTGATTCTCTCATCACCTGCTGAAAGTAAAACCGATACGTATTACGTAAAAATGTTTCTACTGGAAGCTGTACATCCGCTTGGTATTTGCTGATGATAAACGGAAACCGCTCGATTCCTTTCTTGTGCAGGTCGCTCGCTAGTGCCTCATCCGTTGCCATTTCTTGCAGAATCGATTCAACGATCGGCCAGCACGCCTCCCGCACTTTCCTCAGGACGGCTTCATCTCCGGTTTTCTGATAATCTGTGATCCAGCTGGCGATTTGTTTCTCCATGAGTCTCACTTCCTTCCAAAAAAAAGAGGCGCTTCGTTTAGACAAGCCCCTCTTTTTACTCTTCGTAACCTATCAGTTCTCCGACTTGGACTTCCTGGCCTTCTGTTAAATTGGCGGCCGGCTTGAACGCGTCTTTTTCAAAAATCAAAATGACGGTTGAGCCGAATGAAAAGTATCCCAGCTCCTCGCCAATCTCCAGCTCATCCCGGATACTCGTCTGCACGATAGAGTTAATATTCAACGCGCCGACAGGAATCATCAGGACACTTCGACTGCCGCCATTCAGCTCGTATACAAAGCGATAATTTTTCGACAGCACATCTTTTCCGTATTTTAACCCTAATTGATTTACCGGGTATGAACGATTTCCGAGCTCGGCCAGCTTTTGATACCTGCAGCTGATTGGGGAATGGAAACGGTGATAATGCCGCGGGCTTAGATACAGCACGACGAAGTAACCGCCGTTGTATTGATGGTCCGCGCGTTTACAGCCGGTCAGCTCAGCGAATGAATAATCTTTCCCCTTTACCGTAAAGGTTTGATTCGGGTTGATTTTTCCCACCGTCTGAACCACACCGTCAACAGGGCTGACCACCGCCTGCAACTCTTTTGAAACAGGGCGCCGCTCCAGATTAATATGTCGAATGAACAATTCGGAAAGCGAACCATAATCAGCGGCCGTACCGTCAACATCATCCCAATTTAGCCGAAAATGTTTTGAGAAAAGCGGAATGACCGGTTTGCTGATTTTAGACTCGCAAAATCCTTTAATCAGATAGGATGACAGACGATGATTCGTCAGCTCTATCAATGAACGATACAGAATCTTTACAGCTGTGTTAAACATGAATAATCCCTATAACCCTTCCGATTGTAATAAAAATAAAGCACCATAAAAAGGCGCCGATTGCCGCAAACGCAATATACGTTTTCAGCTCCATTTTGCCGATTCCCGAAAAGTAGCACGTCACATGTCTGACGCCGGGTATGAAATAACCTAAAATAAGCGAATATGGACCGTATTTCTTCATCCATTTTTCCACTTTCATCATTCTCTTTTCTTTTAATCCGACCCACTTGCCGTACTTGTCGATAAATGGGCGACCGGCTTTTCTGCCGATCATGTAGCTGATCAGCATGCCTGACAAAGCCCCGACAAAACTGATGAATATCGAAAGCTCATAATTCAGCACGTCCGTATGCGTAAAGTAGCCGACGACAGTCATCATCACTTCATCCGGTATCGGCAATCCAACAATCCCTAATACGAGCATCAAAAAAATAGCGAGATAACCGTAATCCGCTATGAGCTGCTGAACTAATTCCATCTCCCGGACTCCAAGTTTTCTGCCGCGTGTTTTTTAAAATGAGGAAATTTAATTTTGCTCACCATTAAATATGAAAGTCCGCAAGTGCCGATCGCCAGCAGGATCGGATTATAGGTAAAGCTGAGAATCACAAGACACATGCCCGCAAATGGAATCGGCATTCCGATAAATGTCGGAAGCTTACTTTGTTCAATGTTAAATTTAGAGAGGCGAAGCATTCCGCAAATGCTGTACGTCAATGCGCATAAAATCCCGATAAATGGCAGGGAGTTTAATGCGACACTGTAAGCAAGCATTGAAGGAGCCACGCCAAACGTCACCAGATCGGCAAACGAATCCAGCTCTCTTCCCATATCCGAAACGGCATTCAGCTTACGTGCAGCCATCCCGTCAAAAAGATCGAGGAGCATGCCGGTAAAAATGAAAAGCACTGCTGAATGAATGTTGTGATATAACAAGGAATGAATCGCCAGCAGTCCGCAAATAAAATTTCCTATCGTAATCATACAGGGGATATAATTCACAGTGTAACCAAACCTCCAATTGTAAAACCATCTATCATTATTCGACCAAATGGATCGAATAGCGTTACAGGAAAAAATTTCTCTATTAAGCATGATACCATAAAACGTCCCGCAAAAAGCAGCACTCAAATTCTATTATTATACAACATTTGTTACCTTTTGAACAATGAATGCCAATCTTTTCATGTTTCTGGCAATTTTATTCCCCGCTAAAAAAAGACAAGACGCGTTGATTGACGTACTCTGGCTGCTCCAGAGGTAATAGGTGTCCGGCGTTCTTCACGATTTCAGCCTGAATTCCGGGCACTAATATTGAAGCTCGCTCTAAAGCCATTTGCTGATGGTACATGACCTCGTGTTCACCGAACATCAGCAGCATCGGGACCGCAATCGATCTCAATTCCCGGTCTGTGAACACGTACGGAAAGCCGTTTTCTGTCGGTTTCAGGCTTCTTTGTTCACCCTGCCATTCCACACCCGCCACAATTTGTCTTTGCAGCGCAGGATGCAGATCATAACGGCTAGCCGTGATCCACTCGATATAGGCCTCAGCCCCTCTTGCCCCCGTAAGACCCGCAGCAAATTTATAGACATCTGGATGAAATGAAATAAATGCTTCAGCAGGACTCATCACAACCGCCCGCTCTACTCTTTCAGGCGCTTGGAGCAAAAAATTCACGATATGGGAACCCCCCAGCGAGAGGCCTGCCAAGTGTGCGGTCTCAAGTTCAAGCGAATCTAAGACGTCTTTCAGCCATTCTGCGCAATCTGCTCTCGTATCCAGAGCAGCTGATGGTATACTTTTGTTTTTGTCTCCTATTATATCGACCGCATATGTACGATATTGACTGCTCCACGCCGCGATATTCGGATACCACATAAGAGAGCTGAAGAGCCCCCTGTGAAGCAAAACGAGCGAAGGTGCGTCCTTTGGCCCACTTGCAATGATATGCGTTTTTCCAAAACGAGTAGAAACATAGAATGCTTCCGACTCAATCGGCCACAAAGAAAGGCTTTGATCATATGCCTGGTAAAAGCTAAGACTGCTTTCAGCCGCGGCAGGCTGCATCGAATATTGTGTCATTTTCTTCTTTTTCCTCCGGATTGATTGATATAAAAATCAAGGATAATGCCCCTTTTGTCTCGTAAGAAAAAATACCTATGTATGATTATCTCATATTATAAATTTCCAGTATATATATATATAGTTTGGCTTTCTGTGATAAAAAAAGGCCGTTTCCTCGAAATCAAGGAAACCGCCTATTCTTTGAAAACTAATGGAATGACCTTATCTTTTTTATCCTCAGTTAATGAGATGTGATGGGTTACTGATTTTTCACCCTTCGTCAATGCGACTGAGTAGTCACCTTTTTTGCCTGTATCCCATTTGATGTCCCCATTTTTGTCTGTTTTACCAAGTATCTCGCCAATCTCTATACTCGGCTCTTGGTCTGAGGTTGGCGCTTCGACAATCGTCACTTGAACCCCTTCAACCGGCAGCCCCTTGGCATCCTCCACATGAAGAGTGACAGGTATAGCGGTTTCTTTCTGAGCAGAATGCGTCTGTGAACTGCATCCGCATAAAAACAAAATAGACATGAAAATAGCTAATTTGCTGTATTTATTGATTTGCCCAATATTGAATATTATTGAATACATCGTTCGTCACCCTTGTTCCCAAGTTATATGACGATCCCCCGTTCGTGTGAATCGCAATAGCTGTCTGTCCTGTATCACTGTAGTTTCGATACACAGGCGAGCCGCTCTGGCAGCCGTACGTATCAGTTGTATAGGTCAGCTTATACGTTTCAGCGGATCGAATCGGCTTTGTACCAGACCACATCGTGCCAAATGTTTTGTCACACGGGAATCCTGTCACTGACGAGGAAAGACCCACGGGACTGCTGCTGTTTGTTGTCCGGTAGCCGTACCAGCCAACCGTGTTTCCAGGAGAACCGTTTAATTTAACAGCTCCGTAATCATAATTGGTATTTTTGCTATCCGTCCACCCTTTGACGGAGTAAAACATCGTGCCAGAATAAGTTCCATATGGATATGACGAACCGTTGCGGCCCGGCGCGGCTGTTATCGTTGAAGCCCATCCGTGATCTTGGCTGTACACACAATGTCCAGCCGTTACGACAGTATTCGGATTGACTAAAAATCCGGTACATCCATAAGTGCTTGAAGTGTTGGGATACTTGATTGAAAGTTGAACAGTTGCTCTGTAAGGAAAAGAAGTAGTACTGGAGATTCTGGTGCGTTCATCGGTTCCGATGATACTTGAAGGCTGTAAGGCTTGAATGTCTTTTGCCAGTTCCGTGCTGCCGTATAACGATTTACTTGTTTTCCCGGTTCCTTCATAAGGGGCGGAAACCTGTTCTTCTTTTGATGGTTGATTTTTCGTGGCATCAGCTTCTTTACCGGTATTGGAAACTGAAGTTTGCGGATTCTCTGCCGCTTTGGCCGGTGCGCCGAAAGATACCGCTGCTGCCAATGTCAAACATAAAACCGTTAAACCAGCGAACCATTTTTTTCTGAATGTTGAAACTAATTTCATTTTAGCCATCTCCCTCCCTTTGTGTCAACCACCCTTATAGATGGAAGACTTTTACATTATAATCACTTTTCTGATTCTTATGATAAAACTTTTATGGAGGATGAAAAAAACAGGCCTTGTACATGACAAAGGCCCGCTTAAACTCTACTTTATAGATAGCTGATCCAACGCTTTCTTTGCGTTCTCTCTCGCTGTTTCGACTGTATCTGCCCCAGAAAGCGCAACCGCCATACGGCGTCCGGCTTTCGTTATCGGCTTGCCAAAGACGCGAACTTGTGTCTTCGGTATTGCCAGCGCGTTTTCCAGGCCTTCAACAGTGTAGTCCGCTGATTCTTCCGGTGCTTTGAGGGGCCGGCTGGCGCCAGAAGAAAGCTGGGTGATTTCTGTAATCGGAAAACCGAGAATCGCCCGGACATGCAGCGCGAATTCTGACAAATTTTGCGTCACCAGTGTGACAAGACCCGTATCATGCGGACGAGGAGATACCTCACTGAAATACACTTTATCTTTCGCAAGGAACAGCTCAACGCCAAACAGACCGTATCCGCCAAGCTCATCCGTAATGGCTTTTGCAATATGCTTCGCTTCTACCTTTTGCTGCTCTGTCATATGATGCGGCTGCCATGATTCGATATAGTCTCCGTCCTTTTGCACATGGCCGATCGGCTCGCAAAATGTCGTCCCGTTGACAGCACGTACGGTTAAGAGCGTAATTTCTGATTCGAATGGAATAAACTCCTCAACAATCACGCGCCCGTTTTTCACCCGTCCGCCTTCCATCGCCGTCTCCCAGCAGCTTGCTAAATCCGCTTCAGAGCGGCATAAACTTTGGCCTTTTCCAGAAGAACTCATCAATGGTTTAACGACACAAGGGAAGCCGATCTGAGCTGCCGCTTGTACAAATTCGTCATATGTATTCGCAAATTCATAGCCAGCCGTCGCAAGTCCGAGCGTTTCCGCCGCAAGCCGCCTGATGCCTTCCCGATCCATCGTCAGCTTCGCTGCACACGCATTCGGGATGACGTAAAATCCTTCCTCTTCAAGCTTCAGCAATTCATCCGTCGCGATCGCCTCAACCTCAGGCACAATCAAATCCGGCTTTTCTTTCTCAATGATCGTTCTGATCTGCTCGCGATCCAGCATATCAACGACATAACTGTTATGCGCGACCTGCATCGCCGGAGCATGCTCGTAACTGTCAACCGCCACCGTCTGTACCCCAAGACGCTGAGCTTCTATCACTACCTCTTTTCCTAACTCACCTGAACCTAACAACAAAACCTTCTTTGATTGGTACATTTTTGCCCCTCCTATCTGTTTCCCAATCATTATAACTGAAATATTCGAAAAATAAATTTTTATTAAAAAAGACAAAATAAGAAGATCTTAACTTGCCTCATTAGAAAATATCCACAAGTATTGTGCAAATAAAGCTATTATCGAGGAATAAAAATCTTTAGATTCTTATACGAAAGCAGACCAATCACGGTCTGCTTTCTCTATTTCAAACAGCAACATCATACAAGAAATCCCCAAAAATCATGCTACACTTAACCCAAGACCATCACACCCACAGGAGGCATCCCATGCAAAACGAAACACGCACACTGCAGCTTGACCCGCACCTTCATATAGAAGCCTATCGCTTTAAGGGGATTATGCAAAAATTCCCGAACCACTTTCACGATTATTATGTGATTGGCTTTATTGAAAAAGGACAGCGGTATCTGGCCTGTCAGGGTCAAGAATACGTCATCAATCCAGGTGATCTTCTCCTCTTTAACCCCCGTGACACGCATAGCTGTGAGCAGATTGACGGGCGGACGCTTGATTATCGGTGTATCAATGTGATGCCGGATGTCATGGAGAAGGCGGTGGAAGAGATTACTGGCACAGGACATCTCCCGTATTTCTCCCAGCATGTGTTATTCCGCCACGAGCTGACAGCCAGCCTGCAGGAATTGCATATGTTGATATCCAGAGAAAAGCAGGCTTTGCGCAAGGAGGAGCTGTTTCTTCACCTGCTGGAAGAGCTGATCAGCCGTTATTCTGACGTCACGTTCCTCAGCAGCATCCCCGAACCGTCCGACGAGGTCAAAATGGTTTGCGAATTTTTAGAAGAGCATTATGCCGAGAACGTCACGCTCAATGATTTGAGTGAATTAACAGGCTGGAGCAAATATCATTTATTGCGTTCATTTACAAAACAAAAAGGAATTACGCCTAATAGTTACCTGGAGACAATCCGGATTAACCAAGCAAAAAAACTCCTTGAACAAGGGGTTAGACCGATTGATGCGGCTTTTCAGACAGGATTCAGCGATCAAAGCCATATGACGAAGTTTTTCAAACGACAGGTGGGCCTGACGCCGAAGCAATACATGAAGATTTTTGAAAAGGAGCTTCAAAGATGAGCTTGAGCACACAAAGAGAAACGGCCGGGCATACCGCAGCCATCGCGACCATTCTGGTTTGGGGGACGACCTTTATTTCGACAAAGGTTCTGCTGACTGACTTTACGCCAATGGAAATATTATTTTACCGGTTTTTGATGGGCTTTATTGCTCTTATTCTCGTACGTCCCAAAATGATACCGTTCAAAAACTGGAGGCAGGAGCTGTTATTTGCCGGGGCAGGTTTATTTGGCGTAACACTTTACTTTTTATTAGAAAATATAGCCCTTACGTATACATACGCTTCAAATGTCGGCATGATCGTGTCCATTATCCCGATGATCACGGCTGTACTGGCTCACTTTCTGCTTGAAGGCGAAAAACTGCGGCTGACTTTTTTCATTGGTTTTGGGGCGGCACTGATCGGGCTTTTATTGATTACGTTCAATGGCAATGTCGTACTGCGGCTGAATCCGTTCGGTGACATCATGGCAATCGGGGCCGCTATCGTGTTTGGAGGCTATTCGATATTCATGAAAAAATTAAGCGCTTACGACTTTCATATCATCGAGCTGACACAGAGAGTTTTTTTGTACGGTTTGTTGTTTATGGTTCCCGCTTTATTTTTGTTCGATTTTCATTTTGACCTGAGCCGATTTTCATCTGCTTCAAATGTACTCAACATGCTCTTCCTCGGCATCGGCGCTTCCGCCCTGTGCTTTGCCACATGGAATTACTCAGTCGGCGTGCTCGGCGCCGTCAAATCCAGCGCGTATATTTACATGGTCCCAGTCATCACAATCGCCGCCTCCCTCCTGATCCTGCACGAAAACATGACCTGGATCGCTCTCGCAGGAGGTGCGCTTACACTTTTAGGCCTCTACATTTCAGAGCTGAAACCGAAAGCGAAGCTGGTGGAGAACGGATGTCATATGGATGCTTAACGGCATCTATTTTTTATCTTGTCCTACGTTTGCCACCTATAAATGAACGCGATCTCATGAAGGAGGAATCAAAATGGATGAAATGGTCTTTATCACTCAGCAATGGCTAAACAGTACGTACAGCGGAAAACATGGGTATAACCCAGTAGAAGAGAGCGGGAAGACTGGATGGGACACGATCTACGGCCTGACTCGGGCGCTTCAAATTGAACTGGGCATCTCGGAACCGGCCGATAACTTTGGTCCGACAACACAGCGCTTATTTAAACCTCTTAAAAAACAAGATCCAAATTCAAAACCAAGCAACATGAATTTTATTTTACAAGGCGCTTTATGGTGCAAAGGTTTTAATCCCGGCGGTTTTACAGGCGTCTTTTACGAACAAACAGAAACTGCGGTGAAGGAATTTCAGAAAGCGGCTGGACTGACAACACAGGATGGAATTGTCACCACGTTGATTATGAAAGCTTTATTGGACATGAGCGCTTTTAAACTGGTATCTGGGGGCGATTCAAGAATACGCCAGATTCAGCAAAATTTAAACCGGGACTACAATGACTACATCGGGTTGATGCCTTGTGACGGACTGTATGCCCGCGATACAAACAAAGCCCTTATTTATGCCCTGCAAAAAGAAGAAGGCATGAGCACAAGTGTCGCCAATGGATTTTTCGGAAACGGCACAACAAGTTTATGCCCTACTTTAACTCCCGGCGATTCAAGAACAGGCTTTGTCTTGATTGTTCAGTACGCTCTTTATTGCAACGGAAAATCGTTCGATCCCGGTGAATTTGACGGCAAATATGGCGTTGGTGTCGTTTCAGCCGTTAAAGCATTTCAAGAGTTCATGTGCCTGCCTCAAACAGGTTATGCCGACATGCCGACCATTAAAGCTTTATTATCAAGCTCTGGAGACACAACACGGACAGCTTCTGCTTGTGACACCGCCACAATTATAACGGCAGAAAAAGCTCAAACACTGCGGAATAACGGTTATAAAACGGTTGGAAGATATTTAACCGGGAATGTGCGGACAAGCATCGGCCTCACATCGAAAGCTCTGACGTCAGAAGAACTTTCAGTTATTTCTGATGCGGGATTAAAGGTTTTTCCCATTTATCAAGACGGCGGCTATGAATCTTCTTATTTTGTCAAAGACCAAGGCACAAGAGATGCATACAGCGCTGCTTCTGCGGCTCGAAGATTAGGTTTCCCGTCAGGTACGACCATTTATTTTGCCGTCGATTTTGATGCATACGATTATGAAGTAACCGATAAAATCATCCCATATTTCCAAGAAGTCAAGTCAGCTTTTGCTAAAATGCAGACATTTTCAACCGCACCTAAATATAAAATTGGGGTTTACGGACCGAGAAACATTTGTATCCGTACATCAGAAGCAGGACTGACAAAGTATAGCTTTGTGGCAAATATGTCAACAGGATTTAGCGGCAATCTCGGCTATCCGATGCCAAACAACTGGGCCTTTGATCAATTCTATGAGGGAACAATCGGAAGCGGATCTGGAAGCATCGGAATTGATAAAGACGGCTTTTCAGGAAGAGACTCAGGCGTAAGCCATGTAAATCCGCCGTCTGATCCGAAATATGATGCAAGACTGCGTACACTGACAGACATTTTAACTACCATTCCGGCTTTAGAAAATCTAACAAACCTCGCAAATGCGATGTTTGAATTTGATACGACAGAAACCATATTTACATCACCTGAGTTGGATATTATTCTATCAACTTCACTTCTGGCAACCATCCCAAGTGAAGGATCACCAAATACGATTACCATTACAAACGGTAAACCAGGTGCCTATATCACAGGTTTATTGGGCGACACTCAAACGTCTCTCACTGCGTCACAAATCGACTCTTACCAAAACCTTTTAAACAGTCTCAGCTTATCAGTCCGTAATGGTTATTTGGAGGTTTATGTAAATCCAACCGCTCAATCATTAAATATACAAGTTAAAATCTATACCCCTGATATTCCAGTAGGTGACAATGCCACAACTGGACTTACGACAACGATTACGTTTAAAATAAAACAGAAGCACTTTACTTTACCAGATACTGAAGAAGTGTACTCACCAGATTGGGGTAAAATAGTAGACAACATAATGATGGTAAGTACAGGTATCATTATAGTTGTTGGTATTGGCGCTCTAGCTGTAACAATAGCACCTGAGTTGGGGGCAGCTGCAGTACTATTCCGTACATTATTAGCAGCTTTTAGATAGTCTTAATTCTCCATGGATCCTTCCTTAAAGAGGATTCATGGAGTTATTCTCAAGGAGGATTTTGATGAAAAATAATATACATAAGTATCAGGAAATCACGAAGAAAATAGAAACAGAATTGCAGCCAATCAGCCAAAATGATAATGATTTACTTTCTTACTTAATGAAACAAGACACTTTCACACTCAACCAAATGAAAGTGTGTTTAATTGAACCACAACTCACATTCAAACACACTGTCAAAATCGTATTTACAGTGACATTAATAACGTTATATATTTATTTTTTTAGTTCTCATTATAATGATTTAATAGAAATGGGTGTACAAATGTTTTTTGTGTTAATCGGCCTTTTTTGGGTTTTTGTTGTTTTCCCATTTTCAAGAAAAGTTCAAATCTCTGACCGCTTCAAACAAAAATCCGAAAACACCCGCATTGTCGGAATGATTGACTTCGTATTAGAACAGAAATACAAAAAAAGCATCTCTGAATAAAAGAAGAGATGCTTTTCTCTTACAGCTTCTCCACCACAGCCGCACTGTCACGCGTGACCGCCGCGGGCTCCCTCAGCAACACGTTCATCACACTCGCCAGCACAAGCATCCCGATCGACAAATAAAAAGCCAGTGTATATTCACCCGTTACCGTATAGATGACGCCAGGTATATACGCGCCGAGTGCCGAGCCGATTTGATGAGCGAGCGACAGCCAGCCGATCATGAGGCCGATCGAGTAGTTTTGAAAGTACTGGGTGGCGAGCATTTGAGTCGGCGCTACCGTGGCGAAGTCCACTAATCCAAACAGAATCGCAAAGCCTAAAAGCAAGTAAGGCTCGTGGCTGTAAATCAGAATCACAATCGACAGCGCGCGCACCACATATAGAAAGCACAGGATTTTCCGGCTGCTCCACCGGTCCGCTACAATCCCGGACAGTAAGATGCCAGCGATATTAAAGCCTGCCAGCAGACTGACAGCGGCACTTGTGACTGTCGTTGAAAAGCCGTGATCGTGAGAAAAGGGAATCAAATGAGTATCCATCAGCCCCACGGTCGTAAATCCGCAGATCAAAAACGGCAATATCAAAAACCAGAATTGCCTCATCCGAAACATCCCGGTCACTGAAAGAGCAGTTGTTTCGGGCGCTGTTTCTTTTTCCGCAGCCGCAAGCCCGCCTATCGGCTCTGCATTCTTTTCTGAAGGATTGTTTCGCAGCATCAGCATTGCAGCCGGAAAGACAATCACGATTAACAGCAGCCCTAACACCACAACCGTCAACTTCCAGCTAAACCAATGGATTAGCATGAGTGAGCCGGGAACGAGAAGCATTTGCCCAGCGCCAAAGCCTGCTTCCATGATCCCAAAAGCTAGTCCCCGCTTTTTGCTGAACCAATTGACGACCAACACACTTGCTGCCACATTCGATGCTCCCCCAACTCCAAGCGATACACCTAATCCATAAAGCAGAAACAGCTGCCAAGGCAAAGTGACAAAGTATGTTAAGAAAATACTGACTCCTGTCAGCAGCGCACTCCATGACAAAACAGCCCGAGCACCCCATTTATCCACAAGCCGCCCGATCACAGGCTGAGATATGCCATAGACAATAAAGCTTATCGTAGAAATCAGCGAGATGGTGCCTCTATCCATTGAAAATTGCCGTTCCCACGGCTCCACAAACGCACCAAACGACAAGCGCACCCCCTGAACGGCCAATAAGATCAAAAAGGTGACGGAAACGATGATCCAAGCATAATGCAGCCTTTTCATGATAGCTCCAAATCCCACCGTTCTTCTGTCAGACGCTGCCCCCATAATGGCGCTTCTTCTTTCACTTCACTTATCCTGAATCCAAATTTTTCGTAGAGCGGACGGGCCTCAGCCATGGTGCTCACCGTCCAAAGGAAAATGCGTTCAAACTTCATTTCCCTGCAGTATGCAACCAGATGCTCAAGCAATTGAGTGCCGAGCCGTCTGCCCCGAAAATCGTCATCAACCAGGAACCATCTGAGCTGCACAGTCTTTTCATCATGTTTGACCAAGCCCACACAGCCGGCAAATTTCCCGCCGCTTTCCGCAATCCATATGTTTTCGATTTCCGCATCAAATGTCACATGAAGATAAGCTAAAAACGTGTCGTCCCAGCCATGCGCATCCGCATAAAATTGTCTATGTTTTTCAATGAGGATTTGAAGATCATCCGAAAGAAAATAATCCCTAATCGATATGTCTGACGTTCTGGTAGTTAGTGACTGTGAAAGGATCGCTTCAATTTCTGCCATCGCCTCCGCAAGCTTGTGCTGGTCCTTTTGGTCAATTTCCTTCAGCATCAGTTCTACTTGTTCGTTCGCTTTCTCCTCCAGCTTTTTATAAATCGTTTTTCCTGATTCCGTGACATAAATATAATGGTGGCGCGCATCAGCTTTGCTCTTCTGTTTATAGATCAAATCTTCTTTTTCAAACAGTTTCAACATCCTGCTGACATATCCCCGGTCAAGCCCAAGCTTATCCTGAAGGGCTTTTGCCGTACAATTAGGCGTATTATAAATTTCAAATAAAATCCGTGTTTCTGTTAAGGAAAACGGGCTGTCGTAAATGTGCTCATTAAGGAAGCCAAGAACATTTGTATAAAATCGATTGAACTTTCTGAATTTTAAACCGACAGATGATCCACTGGTTTTCAAATCTATCCCCACTTTCTTATATCGTTGATTAAGGCAATTATAATCATATTTAGTTGCCATAGTCAACGATATATTGAAAAGTGGAGTATTTTCATTTTCCTGATGCCTTCCTTTTCCTGATCACAATCATTGTGATATAGGATATAGCCAGTGAAACCAAGGTATAGACAACAACCCATCCCAAAAATGATAGATTAAAAACGGTAAAGGTGAGCACTAGCGAAATCATCAAACTAAACATCGGCATCAGATACGCGTTTTGACAAACACAAGTCCCGACAACCGATAACACGATAATCCCTAACGGCAAAATACCGAATGCGATATCTAATTCATCCACCTGCAACAGCCTCCCTCCAGATTTTTATGCTGCTTGTAAAAAAACATACCCGCAATTAGTAAAAGGATAATTTTCACTCCCTAGGTCCACATTTGAAAATTACCCGTTTACATTCACTCCGGACTATGATAATTTAAGAAAGCGCTATCATGATAAGTTAATAGCTTGGATGGAGATGAGGAGAGCCAGGAATCCAACCCCTTTTAAACAAGGGGTGTTTTCTGGCTCTTTTTGTTTTTCGGAAAGGAGGCACGCCACACATCCAGCACAAACAGCAAAGGGGATGATTTTGATGTTTCACATGTTTAAACCGGCTCCTCACATTGAGAGACTGGATGATTCAAAGACGGATGCGGCTTATAAAAGGCTTAGGCTCCAAGTATTCATTGGTATTTTTATCGGATACGCAGGCTACTACCTGCTGCGGAAAAACTTTGCCTTTGCCATTCCTTATCTGCAGGAACAGGGTTTTTCAAAAACGGAACTGGGATTGGTGCTGGCCGCTGTATCCATTGCGTACGGCTTCAGTAAATTCATCATGGGCATGGTGTCTGACCGCTGCAATCCGAGATATTTTCTCGCGACAGGCCTATTTTTATCAGCAATCGTTAATATTCTTTTCGTTTCAATGCCTTGGGTGACTTCGAGCGTCACCATCATGTTCATTTTTATGTTTATCAACGGATGGTTTCAGGGAATGGGCTGGCCGCCATGCGGCAGGACAATGGCCCACTGGTTTTCCATTAGTGAACGCGGGACAAAAATGTCGATCTGGAATGTCGCCCATAACATAGGCGGCGGTATTCTTGCTCCGCTTGTCACACTTGGCATTGCGATGTTCGCGACTTGGAAAAGCGTGTTTTTCTTCCCAGCCATCATCGCCATTATCATTTCATTTTTGATTGTTTTATTGGTTCGCGATACGCCTCAATCTTGCGGACTCCCGCCAATTGAAGAGTATCGTAATGACTATCCCAAACACGCTTTTAAAAATCAGGAAAAAGAATTAACAACAAAAGAAATCCTTTTTCAATACGTGCTGAACAACAAATTTCTTTGGTACATCGCTTTTGCGAATGTATTTGTCTATTTTGTACGGTACGGCGTTGTTGACTGGGCACCTACTTACCTAACAGAAGCCAAAGGCTTTTCTCCTGAGGACTCGCGCTGGTCGTATTTTCTTTACGAATACGCCGGCATACCGGGAACGATCCTGTGCGGCTGGATCAGCGACCGATTTTTCAGAAGCCGACGGGCACCGGCAGGCGTTTTGTTTATGGCGGGCGTTTTCATTGCCGTATTGGTGTACTGGCTGAATCCCGCCGGTCACCCGCTCGTAGACAACATCGCCCTGATCAGCATTGGCTTCTTAATCTACGGACCTGTTATGCTGATCGGCCTGCAAGCGATTGATCTCGCGCCGAAAAAAGCAGCCGGAACTGCGGCTGGTTTGACCGGATTTTTCGGATACATCGGCGGATCCGCTTTCGCCAACGCCATTATGGGCTTTGTCGTTGATCGATATGATTGGAACGGCGGCTTTATCATGCTGGTCTCTTCCTGCATTCTTGCCATCGTCTTCTTAGCTTTGACGTGGAATACAGGAAAACGGGCGGAGCACGTTTAAGAAAGAAAAACAAAAGATTAATCGTTTTCCAACACGCCGTTTACATCAGTTTTTTAATATGAAAGGCAGAGGTACGGCTTATCTATAAGGAGGAGAAATCATGCAGAAAAATAGAATACTAGCCTTGGTGCTTCTGTCGCTGGGCTTACTCTCATTAATGGTAACACCAGTGTCGGCAGCGTCAAAAGGGAACCTGCTGTCACCTGACCGTATCCTGACGGTCGCGCACAGAGGGGCTTCCGGATATGTGCCTGAACACACGATCCTGTCTTACGAAACCGCTCAGAAAATGAAAGCAGATTATATTGAACTGGATCTGCAAATGACAAAAGACGGAAAATTGATTGTCATGCACGATGAAAAACTGGACCGCACCACAAACGGAACAGGCTGGGTGAAAGACCATACACTCGCAGACATTAAGAAACTTGACGCCGGTTCTTGGTTTAATGAAGCCTATCCGAAAAAAGCAAAGCCGCAGTATGCCGGCCTTAAAGTTCCTACATTAGACGAAGTATTAGACCGTTTCGGAAAACACGCGAACTACTACATCGAAACAAAATCGCCTGACACCTACCCAGGTATGGAAGAAAAACTGATCGCTTCTTTGCAGAAGCATAAATTACTGGGCAAACGTTCTAAGCCCGGCCAAGTGATCATTCAATCGTTCAGCAAAGAAAGCCTGGTAAAAGTCAAGCAATTACAGCCAAACCTGCCAACTGTTCAATTGCTGGAAGCCAAACAAATGGCGTCAATGACAGATGCTGACCTAGAAGAAATCAAAACATACGCTGTCGGTGCAGGTCCGGATTATAAAGCCTTGAATCAAGAAAACGTCCGCATGATCCGCAGCCACGGCCTCCTGCTTCATCCTTACACAGTCAATACGGAAGCAGATATGCTCCGCCTGCTTGACTGGGGAGTGACAGGAGTGTTCACAAATTACCCTGATGTCTTTCAGCATGTGAAAAAAGACTACAAAAAAAGCTTAGAATCCTAGGATTCTAAGCTTTTTCTCATTGATTTTCACCAATAACAGCTTCTGCAACATTGACCGCATGATCGCCGATACGCTCCAGGTTGCTGATCATATCGACAAAGACAATGCCCGCTTGTCCAGTGCACAGCCCTTCATTCAGACGAATAATATGCTTTTTGCGAAGCTTCCGTTCCATTTTGTCAATTTCATCTTCTTTGTCAATGACCTGTTCAGCGATCTTCACATCATTCTGGTGCAGGGCATCCATGGACGCCTTCACAGTTGAAATCGTCAAATCCATCATTTCCGTTAAATCGGCCATGGCAGATTCAGTAAGAACCACACGATGCGCCTGCTGATATTCAGTCAGTTCAATCACATTTTCGAAGTGATCCCCGATTCTTTCAATGTCTCTGACTGTATCCATCAGCATATGATGCTCCTCAGACTCGTGCTCTGAGAGAGAGCTTGCAGAAAGATCAATCAAATAATCAGTGATTTTTCGGTCAAGATTGTTCACTGCATCCTCTAACTGGTATGCATTCGCCGCGTATTTCGGCTGTTTTGTGACCAAGAACTGTTTTGTAACCTCCAGCCCCTGCACCGCAAAGTTCCCCATTTGCAGAACTTCTTCTTTTGCTTGCCCGAGAGCAATAGATGGAGATTGCTCAATAAAAATCGGATCAAGATGCGATTTGTAGTCCACTATTGAATCCTTGCCTGGAATCAGTTTTGTTACGATCAAAGCCAATATTCCGACAAAAGGAAGCTGAATGAGTGTATTGGATGTATTAAAGATTCCGTGCGCAAAGGCGATCGTCATTTTTGGATCAAGCCCCATAGATGCCTGCAACCATAAGATCAAAGAAGTAAACGGCTTGAGCAAAATCAGGAAAATCGTTGTCCCGATAAGGTTAAACAACACATGAGTAGCCGCAGCACGTCTCGCGGCAACAGATGCACCTAGAGACGCGAGAATCGCTGTGATCGTTGTTCCGATATTGTCCCCGAATAACACCGGAAGTGCGCCGTTAATATCAATCAGACCATCTGAAAATAAACCTTGCAAGATTCCGATCGTGGCGCTGGAGCTTTGCACGAGTACCGTAAACAAAGTCCCTATGACAACGCCTAGGACCGGATTGGTGCTCATACTAACCGTTAAATCATGAAAGGCTTCAAGTGAACGGAGCGGTTTCATCCCCGCGCTCATCAATTCCAGCCCATAAAACAGAGCCCCAAACCCAAACACAATCTGGCCAGCATTTTGTGCGCTTTTATGTTTAGTGAAAAACAGTAAAAATCCGCCGAGAGCAATAATCGGCAAGGCATAGGCCCCTATGTCGATTCCGATAATAAACGCGGTAACCGTCGTTCCAATATTGGCCCCCATAATGACCCCAATGGCCTGGCGAAGCGTCATAAAGCCCGCACTGACGAGCCCTACGGTAATAACCGTGGTTCCGGAACTGCTCTGAATCAAAACCGTCACAATGATCCCCGCCAATACGCCCATCAACGGATTGCTTGTAAAACGGTCTAAAATATTTCTTAATCTATCTCCAGCCGATTTCTGAAGTCCCTCTCCCATGAACTTAATCCCAATCAGGAAAATACCGAGACCTCCGAGAAATTCGAACAGTAATGTTTGTAAATCAATCGCCAACATGTTCACCTCTGTTTAGACATTATTCAGCAAACTCACTTCGATTATGTTTCAAGTTCAATTGGTTGTAAATAAAACAACCGCTGAATTTACAATAACTTAACAATCAGCCTTATGGTCCTATTTAACGTTTACATTCGTGTAATATTTCGCGATGAACATGACCAATCGACTACAAAATTCTTACATCATCACAAGGTTTTATCATGGCAATTATTCTTTCCCTTTCCAGCTTTCTGTATACAGAAACAACATCCGCTTTACAGTTCTCCTGAGTAAGACAACCGGCAAGGTTTAGCAATAATGAGAACGGGAATGATACAGGAAACACTACTCTTCAAATAGAAAGGAGTATCACCATGAAACAAAAGCTGTTACTTTCAGGTCTCGCTGTTTCAACTGTCGGCATCACTTCTTATCTATTAAAAGACCCGTCGAATCGCCAAAAAGCAAGAGAATTCATTCACAGCATGAAAATGAAAATGACAAAACAGCCTGAAATGGAGAAGTTCCCAGTCGATAAAGCCGGCCACCCGCACCCGCAAGATATCGAGGATAACAAAATGGTATCCGAAGGCTCCATGTATCCCGTCCAATATTACGATGAAAAAAAGAAGTAATCTAAAAGCTCTCTTCGATAAAGGAAGAGAGCTTTTAAATTTACCCTTTTCGTCTGACCCCGCTCATCACAAATCCACTTTCAGGCAATGACGGCATCCTGGCAAGACTGTAATGCAGCGATTGTTCCGGAACGTCGTATTCTACCTTATTCACGAGAAAATCCAAGCTTGCTTTCATGACTTCAATTGTTATCCCTTCCCCCGGACAGCGATGCCCTTTCTCCGCGTCACCTCCGCCTTGAGGAATCAAATCAAACAGATTTTCCTCCCGATCCTCAAATCGTTCAGGCCGAAATTCATCAGGATGATCCCATAAGCGGGGATCGTGATTCGTTCCATATACATCAAGCAATACAGATGTACCCTTCTTAAACTCACAGTTATTCCATACAAAATCCTTTTTAACAAGCGCTCCTAAAAACGGTGCGAACGGATAATATCTGCGGACCTCCTGCACAAACATTTCTCTTTCCCGGCTGCTTCCAGAACCCAGCCATTTCTTATACTCAGAATGCTCGTGAAGCGCCAAAGCTGAAAACACAAGAAAATAGGAAATAGCGATGATAGGCCGCAGTACATTCATCAGCTCAATGGCTGCCTTCCGGGAATCCAGCTGGCTTCCATCTTCTTGTGTGTGAAACGCCATTTCATGCAGCGTTGTTCCGGCAGATGTTTCCAGCAAGCCGGCACGAACATCTTCAATCATTCTTTCAATCCACTCTTCAGCACGCGGCCTCGCCCTTCGTCCCTTCCAATGACGCGGCCCCACCGCACCGAACGCGTCGACCATATCAATGAAATCATCAGCTCTCTCTTTGACTTCTGTTTCTGTCAGCGGAACACCTGCCCAATAGCACGCTACCCGGCATAAGATTTCTTTTGCTTCTTCAAATAACACAACCTGATCTGCTTTCTCCCATCTCGTGACTGCCGCTTCCCATTCCTCTGTCATCAGCTCAGCCAAACGCTTTTGATGCGGCGGTGTCATTAATGATAGAAAAAGCAGCTTCCGATGAAGATGAGCTTCACCATCCATTGTCTGGATTGCATTAACGCCAAACAGGGATTTCTGCACACGTTTCGGAAGAGCACCCTGCCGCTGAAATCGCTCCGTATCGTAAAATACCTTCGCGGCCTCCGCGCCGCTCATACAAATAAATGTTTTTCCAAGCAAACGCGCCTGAAACAAATCCGATTGGTAATGCTCTTTTCTATTCTTTACAAACAAATATCCTTCCCGCACCAAAGCCAGACTGTTATCGAGGCTTTTGTCATGTGGAATCTGCTCATTCATCCCGCAACCCTACCTTCCTTTTTACCCTCTTTTTTCACGTTATCTCACGATGATAAACCCAATGACAGTATTTGCTTCTAAGCATTTTTTCATTATTTATAACGAAGAAAAGCAAAAAGTTGTACTTGCTCTGCGCATTGCAGGGATCGGCAGCTTTTCCATCCACACAGCTTTCTCTGAATGTCGATGACGAATTTAATAATACGGATGGATCCTTCATCCTGCACGATATGCAAAAGGATCAGACATTTGTCTGCAACAGAGAACGGTCAAACAAAAGACAAAAACTCCGCAGTCCACCTTTAAAGTCGTGAACCCTTAATCAATTTGCAGGTAAAAACTGTTCGGGATGAATACGATGGGACGGGGTCAATCGTGAATTTGAATCATGGAACCGAGACCATACGCTTGGCTTGGCCATGCGCGAATCCGCAGTCTGGTATTACCAGGATTAGCGAGAGACATCGGCGAGGAAAGAATGAAAACATGGCTTCATACATTGTCTTACGGCAACGCAATTTTGGCTGCAAAGCTCTCTGACAATTTCTCCGCTGGAACAAGAAGCCTTTTTGAAGAAGCTTTTAAAAAGTGGCGTTTCCATTTAATCAATCAGTGATGAAAACAGTTATGCGCATGATGATTCAAGAAAAAGGCGTCATTACACGTTCTACGGGAAAACCGGAACCCGCCTGACAGATATGGGGTTAGGCTGGTTTATCGGATTCATCAACACAGAGCATGGCTCATATATTTTTGCACCAATGACTTTGATTCCGGCACAAAAGCTAAAAACATCACAGTGAATATCCTGAAAAAGCATGGCCTGATCACATCATAAATGAAGGAGCCCTGCAAATAGGCAAGGCTCTAAATCTCATGCTCAAAACAATAATGATTCACAAGCTCTTCAATCAAATCATGATCGGGAAATTCCCCGTTAAATTCAAATTCAATTTCTTCCACAAATTCGCCGTGATGATACACATGGATGGCTCCGTTTTGACGGACGACGCTAAACTCCGGCTGAAATGTATATCCGCTTCGTTCAATTGCTCCCATTTCTTACCCCGCCTTTCAAAGCAGTAATTCATATACCTCGTTTAATTCCTTGGCCCGTTTTTGATCCTGTTCATTCTGGGCATACTTAATTTCTTTTTCTAACACATGATTCAAAAAAGACATTTCATTGTCATCTAAGTCTTTTACAAATTCCTCTTCATTCGCATACCGCTTCGCCAGCATCTTCTTGCAAATCCGCTGGCAGACTTCATTTTCAAGATGGTTCGAAAGTGATTCACGCAAATAACCGAGTGTAACATCCATTTTATGAACACCTTTCCTTCCGCTATCTTTATCCTATAGCTTGCTAAAATAGGAAAAATCCATACACCAAAAATAAAAAAAGAGACATCCGTGAATGTCTCTTTTCCATGTTATTCAACCGCTTGATCGCTTTTTGTCACATTCGCCTGCGTACGTTTGCCAATCCCAAACCCATAATAACTAATGACCACAAGCGCTAAGAAAATCACGCCTACAATCAGAGAGATACGAGTATCATCGTTGAACCACATGCCGACCAGAACCATCAGCAAGAAAGCAATCGTCACATAGTTTGTGAAAGGTGCAAACGGCATTTTGAATGGATGTTTATCTAATGCAGCGCCCTTCGCTTTTCTGAATCCGATGTGGCTGATCAAGATGACAAACCAAGGAATCATACCAGGCAGCACGCTTGCGCTGTACACATACACAAAAACCTTCGGCGGCGCGATATAGTTCAGCACAACACCGACAGCCAAACCGATCATTACAGCAATTGTGCCGTAGAGAGGCACCCCATTGCGTGAAATCTTCGTAAAGAATTTCGGTGCTTGTCCATTTACCCCAAGCGTATAGAGCATGCGTCCTGCACTGAAAATACCGCTGTTACAGCCGGACATTGCCGCTGTAATCACGACAAAGTTAATGATACCGGCCGCTGCCGTAACTCCGATTTTCGCGAACGTAGACACAAACGGACTTCCAAGTGAATTGAGCTCATCCCAAGGATACACTGTCACGATCACAAAGATAGCGCCAATATAGAAAATCAAAATACGCCAGATAATACTTTGAATCGCACTTCTTAGCGTGTTTTTCGGGTCTTTCGCTTCACCGGCTGTAATCCCGATCAGCTCAACCCCTTGATAGGCCGCAATAACGAGAGACAGCGCAAAGAAGAAGCCAGAGAAGCCGTTAGTAAAGAATCCTCCGTGAGACCACAGGTTCGACAATCCGATCGCATCTCCGCCGTTGCCAAATCCGAAGAAAATAATCCCGATTCCGGCAATAATCATCAAGATAATCGTCACGATTTTAATCATCGCAAACCAAAACTCAAACTCACCAAACGACTTAACAGAAATTAAGTTCGCCGCCCCGAGAATCACCATTGCCACGATACCAGGTATCCAAGCAGGCAAATCCGGGAACCAATATTTCATATACGAACCGACAGCGATAATTTCTGACATGCCGACGATAACCCACTGGAACCAGTTGCTCCAGGCTGTCATATAACCTGCCAGCGGATGAATATAGTTATGGCCAAATGTCGCGAAAGAACCCGTGCTCGGCTCGACATACAGCATTTCACCCATCGCACGCATGATAAAAAAGATAAAAATTCCGCATATTGCATAAGCCAAAAGGACAGACGGACCAGTCCATGAAATCGTGCTGGCAGAACCCATAAACAAGCCAACACCAATCGTACCTCCCAAGGCGATCATCTGAATATGACGCGCGCCCAAGCCCCTCTTTAATTCTTGATTTGCCACTCCTCTTCCTCCTCTTAACAAAATACTCGACATCTTTCTCAACAATCAATTATAACAATCTGAAAATTCAAACTTAATATTGTTATATAATCTCCAAAATTACTTATTTCATCATAATAAATTTCTCTGGAAAATACAATTGTTTTTTTCAGGCAAACACCTTTAGTCAGAGTTTTTCATCTACACTTCATTTAAAATCTTTTATATAAATATAATTAAATTGTTTGAATTTTATTATCCCTAAAATTCTCATAAAAAAAAGCTGTTCACAATGAACAGCTTTCTAATAAGTCGCGCCAGTTTGACGCTTTAATGTTTCAAGCCACTCGGTATCTCCGGTGCCGTAGCTCTTGCTTTGCCCCACATCTCTAAGAGATCCATTGCTGTAATCAATTGATAGGATGAAATCCGGAATGGCATCATACCCGGCTTCCGCCATTTTACTGAGCTCCGAACGATAGTGAGATATAGCATAGGAAGCCGTTTGTTTTTGAACAGGATCTTTTTCAAGCTCTTCTTTATATACGTCTAATAAGTCACGTCCATCAGGTGTTACGTACCGCCCGTCGATCACTTCTAAATCCTTCAACTGATAGCCTGTGACGTCGTACATCTCACGAGCAGCTTGATACTTTTGATATGCCTCTTCGGAATATTGTGTCGAGTCAATACTTTGGCTTTTCATGATATGTAAAAATAGCTCTTTGCTGTTGTCTCCAAATTGCAGCGCTTGCTCAATTTGCTTTATGAGTGCCTCATCTTTCGTCCCGCTCACCTGTACCTTATAATCAATCGGCGTAATCGTAAACGTCAGCTCTGTCCCCTCCGGAATGTGAATATCGTTTCGATTCAACAGCACTTGCAGCTGCTGGTTGACCTGGCTCCGCTGATACACCTTTTCATTCTCAGCTTCCACTTCCCCATGAAACGTGACATTGCCAAACACAGCATCCTGCAGGTTATAGTTTTGCGCCTTCCCTTTGAATAGCCACTCTGTTTCATTATCGTAAGCAGCCTGTCTTTCCGCAGCTGACAGATCACTTCTGAAATAAGGCGACTTTGAATTTTGATATTTATCCTTAATATAGCCTAATGGATCAGACTTTGTTTTGTTAATCGCATTTATCCTGCTGTATTTTTCATCCAGTATTTTGATTCTGATATCACTCTCAGATTCATAGGGGTTATTGGATTGAATCACTGTTTCTTCCCCTGTGTCCATCACTGTTCGATCATTTGCTGATTGATACACTTTGCTGAACGTTCCGCTGTTTCCCGCCACACTGGTTTTAGAATAATTGAACTGATTGATTCCCTTATTGGCAGATCGTGACTCAAGCCTGCTGTATGCCTTTTCCAGCACCGCCGCTGTATTTTCAGACGTATTCTCGCGCTTGGCAGCCGGATTCTGTTTCAATATGTTCTGTGCCATCAGCTGTGTGCGGATAAATTGCCGATTCAGACGCATTGGATTCCCCCCCTGAACAATTCTCTCTTACTCTTTTTTATCGGCAATACCAATGTATATATTAACCTCAAAAAACATTTATTTACACCCGAAGCGTTATTATGTATGATGGAAATAAAAGGAGGTTTTTTACATGACGAAAAAATGGCTCATTCCATTCGCTATTATGCTGTCTGTCTTCTTCACCTTTACGCATTCAGCATCAGCTGCCGGAGTCACTGCTATTACAGGAAACAATTCATTTGATACCGCAGCGCCAATCGGTTATTGGAAATATAAGAATATCGATACAACGATACTGGAAGCCGGACAAGATGAAGCCTATTTCACCTTTACAGCTTATAAGGGAGAAAAAGTATACGTAAGAAGTACATACCAGAGCGCGTACACAGGGATGAAAATCGAAATTTACGATAAGAACAGAGTTCCTGTTTCGCAAGGCACAGAAGTCATTAACCCCAATACTTTCTCTTCTTTTATTTATGCCAATGCTGACGCCCAAAACACCACGGATACCTTCTATGTCAAAGTGTCACGCGGCACTTATACCGGGAACATGTATTTTACACTTTCAATTGATGATCGGATCAAATCCGGCAGCGGAACGTTCCCATTCAGCGGTGTTGCCGATAATAAAGGAAATACAGCCCTTAGCCCCTCAGGTTCTGACTCCAGCGTGATCAAGGTTGATTTAACAAACCAAACTGGAATACCGCGCGATGCCATTGTAACTAGAGTACAAACAACCGCCACTCAAACACCAAGCCAGGGAAATACACGCCATATGATCATGACGAGCGAAAACAACGAATGGCGCCGTTCCCTTGTCAATAGCTCAACATCAGGGTCTTATGATATCTCTTTGTCAGATCAACTCAGTGTCGCAAAAGTATGGAGTTTTAAATACAATACATTAGCGACTGCTAGATCGACGATGAGTAATGTCAAAGCAAAAATAGATTATGAATACGATGTCACAAAACAGTTTTAATTCATACAGAGCTGGTTCAAGTTCCATGGGCCGGCTCTTTTTTATGCTAAGCTCCCCATTACTTAGCCCAAAATGCCATTGTTTTGATAAACTAAAATCAGTACAACCAAGGGAAGTGCAGACATGGCATTAAAAAAGATAAAAAAGCTACTTTTTGACCGCCCTTTAAAGGACGGCATTATCCTAAATCATCATTACAGAATCGAAGAATGCCTCGGAATGGGCGGCTATGGCTTGGTTTATTTGTGCACCGATGTCCATACTCAAACACCCTATGTCTTAAAGCAGCTCCGGCCGACAAAAGTAAAAAAGGAAAAAGAAAGAGTCCGGTTCCAGCAGGAAATGAAACTGCTCAAAAGCATTCACCACCCGCAAATTCCGGCCTTCATAGAAGATTTCACCATAGGCGGACAGGCTTATTATGTCATGCAGTTCATTGATGGAGATAATATAGAAGAATTATTATTTTTTCGAAAACAGCCATTTACAGAGCTTATGGCATTACTGCTGATTTCGCAGTTGCTTGAGATTGTAGAATACCTGCATGAACGCCTGATTTTTCACAGCGACATCAGAACGCCTAATATCATCATCAATGACGGCAGGCTCTGCCTTATCGATTTCGGCCTTGCAAAGCAACTGACTCCTAAAGAAACTGAGGAAGTAAAGATAAGGAAACAGGATGACTTCTTCGATCTCGGAGAAACGCTGTTGTTCCTGCTGTACTCTCAATATAAAGGAAAAAAGAAGAAAAATGGCATCTGGCTGGAGGAATTAACGCTGACCAAAGAAGTCACCGTACTGCTGAAAAAATTATTGGGCATTGATGAAGAGTATCAGCACACCGCTTTGATTCGCGAAGACCTAAACCGGGCCATTCAATCGGTCACATAAAAAAACCCTTGTCCCAAAAGCGGAACAAGAACTTTTTTTAGATTAACTGCTGCTGTAGCTCCGGCGTTTGTAACGATGACTGCCGCCATAACGGTCGTAGTGTCTTCTTTTACCTGAGCTACTGCTGTAGTGCCTGCGCCGGCTGCTGCTGTAATGCCGGTGTCTACGATATCGGCCGCTAGAGCTGCTTGAGAGGTGCTTGATTGTTTTAATGATTTTTTTAAACATATGCTGATCACCTCATTTCTTCTGCCTATTATATAGAGTTTATAGGAGAAAGAAAACATCAGCGGGGTCACTCTTTCGAAAACAAGAACCCCGTTCCATTCTCATTTGTCTGCAGCTCATAAGTAATCGACAGCAGCCTGCATATATCATCAATAATCTTTAACCCAAGCCCTTCACTGTTCTGATTACGATCAAATCCAATGCCGGCATCACAAATAGAAACAGTCCCATGTTCAATCGTGACTTCCATTTTTTCAGCTTTTGAATGCTTTAACGTGTTTTGAAAAATATTATCAAAAAGCCTTTGCAACCATAACCCGTTGCTCATCCATATCACTTCTTGATCTGCTGGCATATAGTGCAATTCAATCCCATTCATACTGTATAAATAATCCCACTTTTTCACCGCTGTTTCTAATAGCTCGTTTAGGCGCACTTCTTCATTTACGATATAAGAACTTTCTAACGTCTCAGCGGAATATAAATTGAATTCATTTGATAAATCCGCTATATATTCGATTTGCTGATACAATGATTCGAATACGGCCTGATTATCACATTGGCCCTCCAAATAAAATAACTGCAGCCTGAGAGCGGTTAAAGGTGTATTCATGTCATGACGCAGTTTTTGCAAAAGTTCCTTTTTGATTTCCTCCTGCTGCCTCAGTTCCAGTTCACGGTATGTCGTCCGTTCAATTAACAAATTGACCGACTTAATCAGTTCCGCGATTTCATCAGCGCGTTTCACTTCTATTTTATCAGGCACCTTTTGATCACTCGCCAGGTGCCGAATGGTTTGATTCAATAGATTGATTTTATGCAGCAGAGAATGAATCGACTTTGAAAATAAAAAAGCTAACAATAAGAGTGATAACAAAAATACAATGAGCATTGCCGGATACGCAAAAGACCTGTGAAAAGGCATACCATGATTCATCGGTTTAAACATGCTGTCATAAATGACCGACATCAAAATGCTAACAGCCAGCAATAGCACCGGTACACTAATGACAGCCGTACATAATAACAACTGATATTTAGTCTTTAACTTCATTTCTTCACAACGGTATTCAGCCGATACCCCTCTCCATATATATTTTCAATCATCTCACCGGCTTGATCATTGATTTTGGCTCTGATTTTTTTAATGTGCACATTGACGATATTCGGGTTTCTGTCTTCGAGCTGCCACAGATATTCAAAGAAATGTTCCTTTGTCAGGGTGCTGTCCCTATTTTCATATAAATAAAAGAATATTTTCCGCTCAATTGCAGTAAACAGCACCTCATCATGCAAGGTTTCATTGAACACTTTTTTCGTTTCTGCATCAATATACAAATGTTTGATTTGCGTAAAAGTGCCATAATGATGCTCAAGCATATTCTGCATTCTTAACAGCAGCTCCCTCGGATCAAAAGGCTTCACCATATAATCCTCGCCGACCTGCAAACCTTGAAGCTTGCTGTCCATATCATTGCGGGCCGAGAGAAAAATGACCGGAATGCGCAGCCCCAGCTTTTTGATTTTGGCAGACATTTGATATCCGTCCTCTCCCGGCAGCATCACATCCATAATGACCAAATCTACCTTCTGAATCACCGAAAGCACATCCGCTCCATCTGTTTTCCATATCACACGATAGCCCTCACGCTGCAAAATCTTTTGCAGCAAATCACCAATCATCACATCGTCTTCAACGATTAAAATATGATAACCCTTCATCCTAGCGAACCTTTCTCATAAACTCCATGGAAAGTTTATATATTTGATCAGGCTGATATAAATAAATACTGTGTGTTCCCCTCAGTTCCTTTATATCGGCTGTATTAAATTGAGCCGCAAACGCTTCATAATCTTTTCGGTTTTGTATGGCATACTTTGAATGTCTATTTTGGTCAGAGACCGCATCTAAAATCAAGACGGAAGTTTCTTTTGGCGCCGGCAGATTCACAGATTTCCTGCCGTTTTGGTAAGACTGTAAAAGCTCATGCTCCATATCTGCATTAAAAAATCGCTTAAAATTAATGGCTTTATAGATTTCTTTTTCTTCATCAGTTAAAAACGACTGCCGAATCACCTCAGGATTATATACAGCGGAAGGCATAAACCGATGAAAACCAATCGACGTTAACAGATGGAACCCTCTCACTTTCAGTCTGTCAATCCCGCTCAATTTATACGTGACATACTGCTGAGGCAATCCAATATCCATCGCAATAATCGCCTTAATTTCCTTAGGATATTTCTGCGCCCAATACATCGCTTCAATCCCGGATATGGAATGAGGCATTAAAATATAAGGAGGCTTATTTCCGCTTTTCATAAGCGCTTTCCTCGTCTGTTCCAGTATCGTATCAATATCTCTGTCATCGTGAGACACATCACTGTATCCATAACCAGCCCGATCAACAACAGCAATCTTATTTTCTTTTGAAAATTTGCTGTACAGCCCCTTCATCTCATAAACAGGCGCAGCAATCCCCGAACCGGACATAAACACAAACGTATCCTTCCCGCTCCCCTCTTCATACACATTCATCTTTTTACCATCAACATCGACTACTGTTCCTATGCCTTTTAACAATGCTGCTTCCCTATTCAATTGATAATGGTGGTAAATAAAAACAAAGACGGATACTAGGAAAACCAAAGCAGCCAAGCCGCCAAAAAAGATTTTTAGTACTTTCCATAACGTTTTCATATGATGCTCCTTTCACGTGATACGGAAAGGATACGATATGAAAATAAATTTCTGATTAATATTGAAAAGATTTTATTTTGACATTTGACTTTGCCCTTACGGAAAGGTGTACATTGGGAGCATGGCAGAACATGAATTTACCCACTAATAGCAAATAGTTCATCATAAAAAACATTCCCGCTTATAGGAAGGATCGTTTGATCTTAATATTCAACTGTTTGTCGTCATACTTACAAGACGGAAAACCTCACAAGCCATTAATCTTTTTTACCATCTTACTCCAACCAACATCCCCCATTGTTTTAGCTACGATCTGCCCGTATTGACTTAATAGACAAAAGCTAGGAATACCTTGTACGTGACAACTTGTGACAATCTCATAGTTTTGGTCTAATACAATTGGAATATCTATTCCCCTATCAAGAGCATACGTCGAGACAACCTCCATAGATTTCTCTTCTTCTATGTAAGGGACATGTACTCCGATTACTTTCACATTCATATCCTTTATATCTTGAAGGACTTTGTCTGTTAATTGGTACAGTTTGAACAGCTCATTGACCAAAAATAAAGAAGATGATATGTGCCACTTGGACATGTCAAATCAATCTGTGATTGATTCAACCAGGGTAAATGAATTGGCCATTCTTTCATTATTTGTTCGGCTTTCATCCTTTCAGTCCCCCTTGTCTTTCAGCTGAAAAGCAATCAGCTTTCCTAATGCCTCTTCAGCTGCAAACGGAGCAACCATTCCTGAAGGGTGTTCATGCTCGCGTTTTAGACATTCATACATCTTCGGTTCAATGTAAGAAGGATCGATCCATGCGATACACCAAGATGCCCAAAAGCACGATTGTCCTTCACTTTCTTGAGCAATTTTGATGACAAAGGGCAGACTGGGCTTCCCGATTCTCATGAGTGAAATGGCCGCTGCCATTCTTGTATCTTCGGCATGACTTTTTAATAAACATGATAGCTCCTCCGCTGCTTCACTCGCGTCTTCCCCAAACTCACCTAAAACAGCCGCAGCAATATTACGTAAAGATCCTTCCTCTTTTAAGGCCTCAACCAAAACAGGTATCGCATCTTTTCCTGATTTCTTTAGCTCCCCTATCGCTTGAACAATTGTGATCTCATTTGTTTTCGCTAAATTCTGAACAGACAGCGACAATTCATCACCATTTGATTTCATAATAGAGCCCCTCTCTCGTTTGATAACAGACACTCAGCATATTCCATAAAGATATATCAGAAATTGAATTATCTTCCAATCAACATTTAAATACTACAAACACTGTAAATAATCCTGTGAGGAGCCAACAAGTTGGCCGTTTTAACATCGTATACTAGTCTTAACTTGTTTATCAGTTGGTATCAGTCCCACTATAAGAAACTCTGTCGCCCTTTTAAAGGTTATCTCACACCTGCTAAGCGCTGACACAAAAGACCTCTTTGGTCAGTTAACCAAAGAGGTCTATTCATCAAATTCATCTTATAGAATCTTAAAAAGTTTCTAATGATCTAAAAATAACCGCTTCACATAGATTATATATATTAAAGTCAATTAAACTCTCACAAAACATTATTCCGCAGAGTTCGTTCCATGAAATAACACAAAGCAATGTTTTATTGATTGATATCTTTTAGCGCCTGTTTCGGTTGTGACTTAAAAATCAGCAATGATGCCATAATTGCAATCATAACCCCTGATGCACCAATCCAGGTAATCGAAGCCAATGATACGTTTTCTACAAAAACGCCCCCTATCCCTGCGCCGACTGCCATGGCGAGTTGCATCATGGACTGATTCATGCTGAGCAAAACACCTGAGATTTCCGGTTCTATTGTAGCTAGATGAAATTGCTGTGTCGGACCGGTAGACCATGCGGCAAACGACCATAATATCAGAATCACCAACACACCGATATAGGAATGAGTGACAAATGACAGCAGAATCAGTGCGACGATATGCAATGTCATTCCGCCAACAAGTGTAAAAGACACTCCCCATTTGTCGGTGCTAAATCCCCCAAACTTCGATCCAACTAAACTGGCAATTCCAAACATAAGCAAAACACCGCTAAGCAGCTTGCCGTTTATACCTGAAATGTTCAAGAGATATGGTGACAGATAGGTATAAGCAACAGAATATCCCCCGAGCCAGAAGAAAGTGATTGATAATCCCATAGCCACTTTCCGTTTTTTGAAAAGAGCAAGCTGTTGAAGCAAAGGTACAGGCTTATCCCCTTCAGTATGCGGAAGAGTAAAGAATATAACGGCCATTGCGATCAATCCCAACAAAGCAATTGCACCAAATACAGACTTCCAGCCTAATGCTACTGCTATCATTCTTCCAAGCGGAACACCAATGATTAAAGAAGCGGTAAATCCCATAACAACAGTAGCGATGGCACTACCTTGCTTCCCTTCCGGTGCAATCTTAGCGGCAATCGTTAATGCGGTGACAACAACCACACCTGCTCCCATCGCCATAATGATCCGAGCAGCAATAAACCATCCATAACCAGGCAGTACAAAAGCCAGGACATTGCCAAACACAAACAAACCGAGGGCATACATCATCAATCTGCGTCTATCCATACTTGCTGTCAATGCCATAAGTACGGGTGTGGAAAGAGCATATACAAGTGAAAAGATCGTAATAAGCTGGCCCGCGGCAGCCAAGGTTATCCCTAGTGTATGAGCAATGTGATCCAAAATACCGGAAATAATATACTCTGAGGTTCCAACTAAAAAGCTGACAATGGCTAAAATGTAAATTTTCCAAGTGTTAGACATAAAACATTCACTCCTTAATCATTAATAAAACAACATATCACGAAATGTCGATTCGTTAATTAAAAAATAAACAAATCGTAATATGTCGATATGTATAGTGTAAAAATAAACATCCTTTGATGTTTATTTTTATATCTCTGTTTTAAGAAAGTCAGCAAGTTTCCCAATGGCTTCTTCATCTCTTTTGTAATACGTGTACTTTCCGATTCGTTCCGCCTTAATCAAGCCGGCCCTTAAAAGGATGGTAAGATATTGAGAAGCCGTCGATTGCGTCATTTTCAATTTGTCTGTTATTTGACTGACACATACCCCGATTGTGTTCATATCAATCCCTTCATGGGGTACAAAATGACGGTCAGGCTCCTTCAGCCATTGTAAAATTTGCAGCCTTGATTCATTTGATAAGGCTTTGAATACTTCAATTGGTTCCATACCTATTATTATATCGTTATATTCCGATATGTCAATTCGTTTTTTTTGGTGACTGACTTCTTTTTAGACATTAAAAATCTGAAGACTTATTTCAGTTCCGAAGGATGTTTTCATGACTTCCAGTTAAAATGAGTTTAATATCGATCAAGTGATCAATCCACTAGCATCAAATTCATTATTTAAATTGATGTAAAAAAACATCCGCTCGTAACAAAAGCGGATGTTAGATCTTTCGGAATGAAACCATTGAGTCTTCAGGAATAACAAGACAGTGTGCTATAAATTGATATCTCTTTGCATCCGCTTAGATTATGAATGAAAAATCATTAATGATGGCATAACTGTAAGTCAAAAGAAGCGGCAGCTGATTATGTTCAATTTATCATAACTTCCATCGTGTTTAAAAAAGTAAAATATTACAACCTTGAATGCTTCAGCCCTCCACTTGGGCTTGAATAGATTGTTTAATAAAACATTTTAATTCTTTACATTAAAGATTCTTCTCAAGATCATTAAATAATTTAAACACCATCACTCGTTCACCTGTCCGAGAGCTTAAATCAGTATGAAAACTTGTCACTTCTTCTCCGGTTATCGTCAGGATAATATCCTTAAGTTCTTCTATACCTGATTCAACTAACTCCGAACGAGTTTGTTTGATAGATAACATACCCTCTTTTGATCCACAAACTGCATATTCAGCTGGTGTTAAAATTCCTTTCAAATTAACAATGATCATGTCCCGCAAGATATCGGTCTTAACAGATACAGACCCACGCCCAAGATAATCCTTTTCCCATTGCGTAATTGACTTACTGATCTCTGATTCAAAAGAACCTTTCGATTTTTTCATTTATAAAACATCTCCTGAGCAAAAAAATTGGCATATTCGTTATTTCGTCTGATTAATATTCTCTTACAACATGTCCTGCATATACATCTTCAATATCCAAATCAGTTTTACCGTTTCTTGTGACGACTATCATTTTGGATAACATATTTTCTTCAATAATAGAGTGTATATGCAAAAATCGAACGCTTCCTAAGTGGGTTTCCTCAACTTCTTCATAAGATTTCAAATGATAAAAATCAATTGCTTTTCTCATTACTTTTTTCACACATTCTATATTTTCATGATCAAACGGACTCATTTCCTCTATTGTTTCCGTTACAAAATCAGTTAAATTCGCGGCCATACTTTCTCCTTAAAACTGCTTTTTTCATATATGAGTGCTTAGAGGTTAACTCCTTCCGTTTCATCATGACAAGCAATGATCAGGTGTGGCTTGACCTGTTTTAGTAGCAGGAACATCCACAACTGAAGATGTTCCATCCTTTGGATTAACGATTAAACCTTTAACTTTAACATAGGACGGCACTAGTGGATGTTGACGAATGATTTCAACACTTTTTTCAATACAGCTACTACTATTTTCACTTAGCCATTCATCGACCGTACCACCAAAAAATTCAGGCTTGCAATTTTGAAAAAGATAATCCAATGTTTGTATTTTATCTTTCATTGTTTCAAGTTGAGTTCGTACATTGCCTGTGGAAGTCCTCTTATCTTTTGTTCCTACAACAAAAACCTCCTCAACATCTTCCTGATAAATTGCAATGATAACAGACCTCATGATTTCTCCATAGGGATGCGAGATAGCAGCACCATAGCTTTGTATCGTCAGCATTTTTTCTGCTGGAGTGTTAGTCACTTCTTGTAAAATAGGCTCCAAGCCGTTTTCAATGTCCGTCAAAAATAATACTTTTTTATTTACATTCATACAGCACACCTCTTCTTTATGTTTATCATTTTTATATTGAGTAACGAATCCATATGAATAGTTACCAGTTTTCCCAGCGTCCATCTGGATCAACACTAGCCAGTCGAATCCATCCATTTTGAACTTTTTCTCGAAATACTGAATCATTATTTAATAACCGTTCTACATATTCTCTAGGAGCTTGGATGACAACCAGCAAACGAAGAGGAGAATGATAAACCTCTTGATCTGATTGCATGACGGATTGCCAAGGCAGTCCGGCTAACAAGTCACTTGCATTCCCCTGCATAACTCCGAGACCTGCAGTAACGGTTTGAGTTGCTTTATTTCCGCTGCCATAATAATGAGGTGCGACCGTTGATGCGTAATATTGTAAATTAATCCATTGGGCCACAGTTCCAGGCCCTGCAATAATATTTGCTAGGAGTTCACCGCTTTCATCCTGATTCCAATCATAATTATGAAGGAAGGCTCTTCCTTCCAAATCACAATCCTTAGTTAGTTCACGTTGGCCGATGATAAAAGCGGCATTACGAGCTAGTCCCCATTCCGGACGTATCTCACTCCAATCTTCCGCAAATCGGTGTGCCTCAGCCTTCGGATTTTTAAGTTCCTTTTGGAAATTCGGTAATTGGGCTAGACGTTCTGCATTTGCATTATGGCTCACTTTCGGCATAACAGCTTCGATACGATCAAATGCTTCTTGTGCAGCTTCGGAAAGTTCAGGAACATAAATCCAATGTAATTCATCCACTGTTGTTTTATGCTCAGCGGCTACGAAAACGGTATCCTCAGGGATTTTAATTCCTTCAGTTAAAAGAACTTCTCTTACCTCTGAAAGATTGCATAAAGCAGCTAAAACTCTTGCATTGAATCCGCCGGCAGCTCCACCGCAGGCACCACAGTCAAGAGCTGCTGCATAAGGATTATTGGTGCTTTGACTGCCATGCCCGCAAATCACGACTAATGGTGCGAAATTCTCAGTTAACCCCATCATTTTTAGAGCTTGGCGAGCAAAGTTCACTCTTTCTTCTTCAGAAAAACCAACTGGTATCTCTGCCTCTGTGTCATAAACATGATGAAGCGAGAGTTTTGTATCAGGTTTGCGTAACCAAGTCTCACGGAGATGACGAATGAAACGATCTGCTTTTCTTGGTACAAAGCTACGCGCTACCATTTGCAGACTTAGCCAAGGTCCACTTAGCTCAGGCAGAAGTAAGCTCGTAAGCACATTCTGTTTCATCGTTTTAAATGTATGGCTTACGGAATAAACTGCCTGCTTGCGTTGGTTGTATTTTTCGAGTACATCATCTTCTACGAACTCTTTTATTTTATGTTGCGGTTTTAGTATGACCGGCAAGGAGGCATGACTGTGTTTACTGCCAAGTTCACAAGTTGCAATCGGCACCCCGAAGAAACCAGCAATACCAATCGTTTCAAACGGACCTTCTTTTTCTAGTTGACGACGAAAAGGCTCTGATCGTACATCAATACAGAATGCGAATTGAGCTAACGCAGATGTTTTACCGTTGGTTTCATGTTGTTTCGAGATGATCTTCTGACTTAATCGATCAGTGTGTGTTTGTTCCCACGCTTCTAGCCAAAGTTTCCTGCGAAGGTTCTCATCAAAGCTGTAGGCAAATGATAAATATTCGTTTTGTTCATTGGCCGGCATCTGTGACCATTCCTCTAATGTAAGGCCCCCCCAATGGATCCAAGCTGCTAAAAGGGGGGTAATCGACATTTTTTTCTCAGGTCGTTGATTAGCCAAAGGTAAATAAGGCTTTACAAGGGCACGCTCCATCAATATTCGAACTGCTAAATATTCTGTTAGAAGTGCATGTTCATGGCTCGATTGTTGGGAGCGCCAAAGCATCATCCCTGCCCATCCAGGTAAGGAAAGTAAATGACCTTCAAGATAACTCTGGATTTCTGATTCGGGGATTTCTAGTGCGAATAATGCTTCTTGTAAAGCCAAATGTGCCTCTTGCGGCCAGCCTTTTAACCTTTCACGCTGCTTTTTACTAAGTGCTGGATCATATTGAATCAGATGCTGCCAAGCACGATAAAAACCTTCATCACGATTGGGCATTGTCCAACCTGCTTGAGAGTCATCAAGATATAATTTACACCACTTAATGACATGATGATCTAGTATATTGATTAACCTTTCACCATCTTGATTCTCTATATATGAACTTATTGGCTGCATAAAAATAGTCTCGATACGATCCAATCCACTACATTCATTCACCAATTTCTCCAGCTTATGCGATGATAAAAGGTCGGAAGGCAGTGGATCTAATTTTAATCCAGCACGACAAAATCGTTCTGCCGCGTCCCGCGGGATAGTAAAGGAATGTGAATCCAACCAACTCTGCAGTCCCATTTCCACAAAATCTTCATCAATCTCACCTTTATTCTTTGCTGAATGGATCAAAGACGCACTAGGGTATATATCAACATCACGGGTATTTTTCAACCAGCTTGCAACCTGATCAAAAGGTTGGTTTTCAAGTCCCATCCACGGATTGCGTGCAGCAAAGGTAGAAATAGGCCAAAGCGGCGCAATCACTCGGCTGGCAGATTCAATTAAAACGTGAATATCACTTTCTTGAACATCAAGATTTATATCTTTGTTTTTTACATTTTCTTTCGTTAATACGGATGTAATGCCCATCATTGATGACCTCCTTATGATAAATATTGTTTAAGGTAGTCTGGATGTCTCTCTACTGTCTTTGGTTTTGCTTCACCTAATCGCACTAACCAAAGATAGAGTAGTGCGAAGAAAACTGAAGAACGATGACGAGCAACCCACGTACCTAAAGCACTGCCAAATAGTAAGAGACATACGACAATGATCACAGCTGACATTGGAGGCTGAACACTTTGAAAAGCGATTGTATGCAACCACTCATAGAAGAGGCTATGAATGATAAAATATACGAGAGCTGCTCCTCCTAAAAATGTTAAGCCAACAATTCGACCAAGTCTCCCCTCTCCAAAAGCTACGAGCTGAGTCCAAGAAACGGACAATGACCACCCTAAGATTAGCGCACTAATGAATTGATACCCCTCACCAGGAGCCGTGAGCCAAAAAGAAACCCCAATAACTAAGGATAAAATCCGACCAGCCATGATCCATAAATAGGATGTTCCTTTATTAGCTCCAGCCGATACTTCATGAGACCGTACTGCTGAACCAGCTTGTAAAAACAACGTAGCTTTGAATAAACCATGTAAAATAAGATGAATAATGGCTGCTACATACGCACCTAATGCACACTGAATGAGCATAAACCCCATTTGTCCAATCGTGGAGCCTACTAACTGGCGTTTATAGTCAACCTGGACTAAACTAATGCCAGTTCCAATCAATACAGAGATCCCAGCAAGCATAAGTAAAATAATCGAAGCTATACCACCATTAAATAGAGGTGAAAACCGGGCTAGTATAATCCCGCCTGCATTGACTAAACCTGCGTGCATAATCGCAGAAACGGGAGTTGGAGCAACAATAGACTCAATTAACCATCTTTGGAATGGCCATTGAGCTGCGGGAATGATCACTGCTAATACAATCAATAGATTAATCCCTGTTCTCTCCCATCCCCCCAGTTGAGCTAAACTTTCATTTGTTAAAACCAATGATAACTGCCATTGGCCTGTGACTTGAAAAAGCCAAATCATCGCGAAAAACAAAGAAAACCAACTTAATAAAAATAAGCGGCCAGAAACCTTGGCTGCTTCACTAGCCACTTGCCAAGCACTGTTTAACCTGATAAGTAAGGTTAAACCGACAAGAGTTGCTCCCCAAAAAACAACCATCAGGCGGAGATCACCACTTAACCATGCAATTGAAGCAGCACCTGTAGTGAAAGTAAAAAGCGCAAAATATTTTCGATAGGATCGATCCCCCATTAAGTAACGTACAGAAAACCGCTGAATGATGAGACCAATCGCTAAAACAAAGAAAGCCATTAACCAAGCTAAGGAATCTAAGTACCAAGGGCCCACATTTCCATTCATACCTCTATTGGAAATAATTACTAATGATACCAACGGTGGTAAAGCCAAAATACCAATATGAATGCGAACAAAGCTCAAGGGTACGCGTGGATGTAAAAACAATAGTCCGCTTATCCCAGATGCAATAAGCATAATAAAAAATAATGTTAATAATGATGACGAAACTAACATTCTAACTTCTCCCTTTTTAAATGTCATTATTGTTCAAAAGACCTTTAAGTCAGATCATATTTTTCTATCATTTATTACAATTTTTATTCATCTCTATTTTTTTCCAATAAAAAAACCGACAACTTCAAAATTTCAATGATGATTTTAGATCATTGAATCTTGAAAATTGTCGGCTTCACTTCAACTAACTTCAGTGAAGTTTTTTGAAGAGCTACCTTATTATTGGTCATTTAGCTTTAAGCTATATTTTAACTTCCTTCTAAAGGAATCATCGTTAAAACTTTCATTTAGTCCTTGATTATAAAATAAATCGATTTATGTTACTTTTCCTTTTTAATATTAGAATACTTTTTCATCCAGTCAAGATTTAAAATTAAATATCAAAAGAATGCTAAAGGCCTAATGATTTAGAATGGCGAAAATAAACATCTGCACCGATTATTAAGTTACGTATAAGATATGCTAAATTTTAAACATTGTCAAGCTGTTGGAATACAGAGAATGAAGTATCAAATCCTTCTTTCCCTTTAAATATACATCCTGAATCTTTATCCAAGGCTTATAATATCTATCACTTTAATTTTTTAAAATACAAGAAAAATTTTATAATCATTTTCTATTTTCTTGTTTAGTAAATAACTGAGTTCAATTAGCAACTATAAATGAATACTGGTTCCTACTTTATTTTCAACAACCTTAACGACCAAGAAATTGAACTAGCTGTTGTGGATATATTTATAGCTAGAATTCCCCAATTTCTCCGTAGATGTCACTTTCCTTGAAAATACCTTCTTTATATTTTCATATTCTTATGGCAATCCTAAATATCTGTCAAACTAAACATAGCCATCTTTAAAACAAAAAACCCCTTTGGCTAAAACTGTAGCTTTGAAATAAAGGATGATCAAAAATAACACATGAACCTTCAGTTTACGGCAAATTTAAAGAATCCATTTAGAAAAAAAGATAGATCAAAATGGATTCTACAGTTTTGAATAGTTTTGAATACAGATGGAATCTTTATAAAAGAGTTTGATCATTTTAGGTTACGTTTTTTTGAACATTAGCACCCGATTGTTGAATAAATCTAAAAGTTTTTTGACTTGTTTTCCTTTCTTTTGAAGCGATAAAGAAGTATGTTTTCACATCTTTCATAAATTTTTATGGTAGTTTGAGTAACTTTTAGTTTAGGGAATGTTAAATATATAAAAGTTGAAACTGCTAGGCTTATTAATACTCCTGCTAAAACATCAAAAGGATAATGAACCCCAACCCATATACGGGAGACTCCCACAAGAACAGCTAACAATACCCATAAAATTGACCAGCCTCTCTTAAAGAGCCAGAATGAAATACAATATGAGAAGAATAAAATTGTATGGTCACTTGGAAAAGAATTGTCTTTTTCTTTATGTATCAGTTTATTAACCTCTCCCAATTCAACAAAAGGTTGATAATTCGAGTAAAATACCCCTGAAACCTTCCCTATCGTAAAGGCACAAATGAAAGCGATAGATGCACAAAGAATCATAATTCTATTATCCGTATCTCTTGTAAACCAAATAAAAAGAACACTTATTGCAAGTAAAAAAACCATATATTCAGCAATAAAACTAAATACAGGATTCAAAAAGGGATATTCTTTTCCTAAGTCATTAACTAGTCTAAACAGTGATATATTAACTTCTGAAATATCCAAACCCAACACCATCCAATCTCTTTTTAAACATAGTAAAAGAAAATTAGATGACCTGCCATCGAATCAAATTACATTATTTGAGATTAAAGTTACATTTTTGTAAGATTGGTGTCACATCATTTATGTAAAAAGAGGACTCAATCAATTGGAATCCCCTTATAATTTTTAGTTACCTGCCTCTTTAGTTAAAATAGAAAAATACCCTTAGACAAAAATTATCTAAGGGAAAAAGCATCGCAACATTTTTATAAACGTCGTAACTTTATTTTAAACATCTCATCTTTTTTACAAATTTTAAAGCCACAAAAACAACCAAAGGGGTTAAACATTTTACTCCACAGTAACACTCTTCGCAAGGTTACGAGGCTTATCAACATCACAGCCGCGATGCAGTGCAGCATAGTAAGCGATCAGCTGCAATGGGACAACAGAAACCAATGGAGCAAGCGCTGGGTTTACTTCCGGCAGTACGAATCTGTCATCCGCATCGTCTAGGCCTTTCAGTGAGATGATGCATGTGTTTGCTCCGCGAGCAGCAACTTCTTTGACGTTTCCGCGGATGCTTAGGTTTACGTGCTCTTGTGTCGCCAGTGCGAATACTGGTGTACCTTGTTCGATCAAGGCAATCGTGCCATGCTTCAGCTCTCCGCCGGCAAAGCCTTCTGCCTGGATGTAAGAAATCTCTTTCAGCTTCAGTGCGCCTTCGACACATACGAAGTAGTCAAGGCCGCGTCCGATGAAGAAAGCGTTTCTGGATACAGTCAAGTATTCACGTGCGATCATTTCCATTTCGTCTTTCTGGTCGCAAAGGGCTTCCATTGCGTTTGCAGCGATACCAAGTTCTTTGACGAGGTCAAATCCGATATCAATGCTGTTTTTGTCTGCAGCTACAGACGCAAGAACCGCAAGAACTGCGATTTGTGCAGTGTAGGCTTTCGTTGACGCAACAGCAATTTCAGGGCCTGCATGAAGCAGCAATGTGTAATCAGCTTCACGAGAAAGCGTTGATCCCGGTACGTTTGTGATTGTCAGGGCTTTATGTCCGAGCGCTTTGACTTGAACAAGTACCGCGCGGCTGTCTGCTGTTTCTCCGCTTTGAGAAAGGAAAATGAAGAGCGGTTTCTTAGACAGAAGCGGCATGTTGTAAGAGAATTCACTCGCTACATGCACTTCAACCGGCACACCTGCCCACATTTCAATATATTGTTTACCGACAAGTCCTGCATGGTAGCTTGTTCCGCAGCCAATGATATAGATGCGGTCCGCTTCCGCTACAGCGGCAGCGATATCGCCAGGCACAGACAGCTTGCCGTTTTCATCTTGATATGTTTGGATGATTTTGCGCATGACAACAGGCTGCTCATCCGTTTCTTTCAACATGTAGTGAGGGTATGTGCCTTTTTCGATATCACTGGCATCCAGCTCAGCGATATAAGAAGCACGGGAAATCACGTCACCATCAAGGTTTTTGATGACAACTTGATCATCAGTGACGATGACCATTTCTTTATCCATCAGCTCTACGTATTCATTGGTCACTTGAAGCATTGCCATCGCATCAGATGCTACGACGTTGAATGTATCTCCAAGACCGACTAATAGAGGGCTTTTGTTTTTCGCTACAAAAATCGTTTCTCTGTTTTCGTTGTCGAATAAAGCAATTGCATAAGAGCCTTTTAACAGTGTAAGTGTTTTGCGGAACGCTTCTTCTGTTTCAAGTCCTCCGTTGACAAATTGCTCGATTACTTGAACAACTACCTCTGTATCGGTGTCACTTTTGAGCTCTACATCTTGCAAATACTCTTGTTTCAGCTGAACATAGTTCTCGATCACGCCGTTATGAACAAGTGTAAAGCGGCCCAGTGCGCTTTGATGCGGGTGAGCGTTCAGATAGCTTGGTTCGCCGTGTGTTGCCCAGCGAGTATGGCCTATTCCGGCTTTCGCCTCTGCATTGGCATCCACAACTTCACGAAGATCAGCAATGCGTCCTTTTTCTTTGAACACATGAATCCCCTGTTCGTTGGCAACAGCGATACCCGCAGAGTCATATCCGCGGTACTCAAGCTTTTCTAACCCTTTCAGTAAAATTTCCTTCGCATCAAGCTGACCGATATAACCTACGATTCCACACATAATTTCTTCCTCCTAAGATGGTAAAAGGAGACGAAGAAAGTCGAATTTCAAGGGGACTTTCAATCGTCCCCTCCTACATGTTTTTGGAAGATCATGTGATTTCTCTTTGTGCAAGGAGTCGCCTCCTTGGTTTGAAGAAATCCTTACGGCTGTGATCTGCATAATCAGCCGGGAGGCATCCGCCGAAAATTCGATAACCTCCATCCTCGTCAACTAAGCCTTTTTTCGGGCGCTTAGTCCGGGCGCTATAATTATAGGTGAAGCAATAATCCCGTCTTTTCTTCCTCAGAGAAAATAAGAACAAGACAAGCTTGATTTTACAGCATGTGCCATGCACGGTCAATTGTTTTTCAAACAACTTTGCCGCATGTCTCACCATTATCATATGTAAACCTCGCTTGTCTTGTTCGCTCTCTGATGATAGGCTTCGTTACTCCAATCCCATTTCTGACCGCACAACTTCAGCAATGCGATTTACGTATTCATCGCACAGCTCTTTCGTTTTCGCTTCAGCCATAACACGGACGAGCGGTTCAGTGCCTGAAGGGCGCACCAAAATCCGGCCGTCACCGTTCATTTCTTTTTCAACTTCAGAAATAACAGCTTTTACTTTTTCATTTTCTTCGACTTTATATTTATCAGTTACTCTCACATTGACTAACAGCTGCGGGAACTTCTGCATTTCAGCTGCAAGCTCTGACAGCGGCTTCCCTGTCGCTTTCAATGTGTTCATCAGCATAATTGCAGACAATAATCCGTCCCCTGTCGTGTTGTAATCAAGGAAAATAAGATGTCCTGACTGCTCACCGCCGACATTGTAGCCGTCATGTTTCATCGCTTCTACTACGTAGCGGTCGCCGACAGCTGTCTGAACGCTTTTGATGCCTTCTTTTTCGAGCGCCTTATAGAAGCCGAGGTTGCTCATCACGGTTGAAACGACTGTATCATCCTTTAAGCGGCCCTCTGATTTCAGGTATTTTGAGCATATGTACATGATTTGGTCGCCGTCAACGATATTTCCTTTTTCATCGACCGCAATCAGGCGGTCGCCGTCACCGTCGAACGCAAGGCCGAGATCAGCGTTTTTCTCTTTGACAAACGCGCTGAGCGCTTCTGGATGTGTCGATCCGACGCCGTCATTAATGTTTAACCCGTTCGGGGAAGTGCCCATTGTTGAAACATCTGCATCTAAATCAGCAAACAGGTGTGTCGCCAAGGACGATGTTGCGCCATGAGCACAGTCGAGCGCCACATGAATGCCTGTGAAATCTTCATCAGCTGTCTGTTTTAAAAATTGCAGATATTTTTGGCCGCCTTCAAAATAATCATTTACAAGCCCGAGATCGGCTCCGACCGGTCTTGGCAGCTTATCCTCCGGTTCGTCCATCAGCCGTTCAATTTCAGCCTCCTGTTCGTCGGAAAGCTTAAATCCGTCTCCCCCGAAAAACTTGATGCCGTTATCCTGCACTGGGTTGTGAGAGGCAGAAATCATGACGCCTGCCTCTGCATCCATCGCTTTTGTTAAATAAGATACACCAGGTGTAGAAATGACACCCAGACGCATGACTTCTGCGCCAATGGATAAAAGTCCGGCGACAAGGGCTCCCTCCAGCATATGGCCGGAGATGCGTGTATCGCGGCCTATCAGCACTTTTGGACGTTGTTTGTCTTTTGTCAGCACATATCCGCCGAAACGTCCGACTTTAAAGGCCAGCTCAGGTGTAAGCTCACTATTGGCGACACCTCTTACACCATCTGTTCCAAAATACTTGCCCATTTTATAATCGCTCCTTTTTTATTCTGATGATGATTGTGAACCCGCAGTAGATTCGTCCTCATCCTGATCTTGGTTTTGATCTTTATGTTCGTCTTGTTTTTGATCATTGCTGTTTTTCGTTGTATCTTCTTGCTGGTTGTTCTTTTGATCATTCGTTTGTTGACCTGTGTCATCCTGGTTCCCTGATGTATTGCTGCTGTTGTCATTAGTTGATGTATTGCTTTTTTTAGACGTCAGCTTGATTTTGGCGTTTTTCTGTCCCAAGGACCAGGTTACATTTTGAGGCCCGTTTACTTCAAGCTTCACGCTATGCTCCCCGTCATCTAAATCTGAAACATTCACATACAATTCAATATCTGATTTTTCCAGTTTTTTTATATTGCTGGGAGAGCCTTTAGCCGTCACGTCTATTGCTTGCGAATCAGGATCTAGAAATTGAATGTTTTGCGAGTTGCTCAGCCCTACAGTCTTAATAGAGACATTCTCAAACTTCTGATCCGCTTCACTATCTACTTCTATATGCAAAGTCACCTTTGACGGCGAGATTTTTTTGACACCGTCGGGAAGCGGAATATCTGCCTCGATATCGGAATCCTTGTTAATTTTGCTTAAATCTAAGCTGACGCCGTCTATAAATTCAAGAGAATCCAACACATCCTGCGAGCCGTAAACCGTTACCTCACTGGGGCTGGATTCAATATTCGCTATACTGACACCGTCAGGAAGGCTTCCTGTCCGTTCAATTTTAAAGGGTACTTTTTTACTTGGGCTTGTCACCGGAACGGTAATCTTGATGACCGAAGGCTCCACGTCCACAGGAAGCGCGTTTCCGTCCTTATCATAGACAGTCACTTTTGCCTCCTTTTCAATCGTTTCATCTGCGTTTTCCAGGTTCACTGAAGCTTTCACAAGAGAAATATGATCAATCACATCTTTAGATCCGGTAATCTGCACATTTTTCGGACTGACAATCGGCTGCTCCGGAGAATAGCCTTTTTTCATCTTGCTTTTATTGTAGTACTCCACTTCTACAGGAAAGCTTTTGGTCATCCGTTCTTGAATCGTAACTGTCGTAACAGACGGATTGATTGAGATTGTCAGCCCATCCGACACGTTTTTGGCCTTTAGCTCAACCTTATGTGTGCCGGTTTTTAAATTTTCCATGTCGGCATATATTTCAAAATTCTTGGTCTGTCTAGCCTTTTTCACAGCACTTGTCGAGCCTTTTATCGTGACATTAACCGTTTGCGGAACACCCGTCACGACGTAGTTTTCATCATCATAATACGCTTTGACCGGAATGTCGGTCAGTGTTGCCTCATCAATTGTTGATGTCGGAAAGAAAGATTCACCCGGTTTTTTCGGAGTCGGTGCTTGATTGCTGTTGACCGCCACATAAAGCAAGAGCGCGAAAAGCAGAGCAATAATTTTCACAGCCCAGCGATTGTTTAAGAATTTATCCATTTTTCTTGCCCCTCCAATACCAGCGGTTAGAAGAAGTGTCTCTGGTGTTTTTCTTAAACTCGGCTTCAAGCATTTCTTTCAGCGCTTCTTCGGTCAGCTCTCTGTGAAGGTCGCCGTTCTTTGCCACACTGACGCCGCCGGTCTCTTCAGACACAATAATCGTCAAACTGTCTGTCACTTCACTGATACCGACAGCCGCTCTGTGCCGCGTACCCAGTTCTTTTGAAATAAACGGGCTTTCCGAAAGCGGCAGATAACAGGCGGCAGCGGCAATTTCATTATTCTTCATAATCACAGCACCGTCATGAAGCGGGGTGTTCGGTATAAAAATATTGATCAGCAGCTCAGAGCTGACTTTGGCATTCAATGGTATGCCGGTCTCAATATAATCGCCCATTCCAGTATCCCGCTCAATGGTCAGCAGGGCACCTATACGGCGTTTCGCCATATAATTGATCGCTTTTGTGATTGCCTCAATCGTTTTCTGCTGCGCTTCCTCCACAGGCGTGCCGCTCCTTGAGAAAAAGCGGCCCCGGCCAAGCTGTTCAAGCGCTCTTCTCAGCTCAGGCTGAAAAATAATAATAATTGCTAAAAATCCCCATGTTATCGCTTGGTCCATCAGCCATTGAAGCGTGCCGAGGCCCAAATATTGGCTGGCCATACGGACAAGCACGATCACGACAATTCCTTTTAACAGCTGAACCGCTTTCGTGCCGCGTATGACCATAATCAGTTTATATATCACATACCAAACAAGGAGAATATCAACGGCATTGCCGAGGTACTGCAAAAAAGGGATATCCTCAAAAGCCATTTCCTCGTCCTCCAAGATTTCAGTCATTTCGTATTTTTGTGTTTTACGTGTTACGCATATGTACTTAACATAGCGAGCTCATTATACCACATTTCAATTTGGCAAGTGAAATGTGCCAGCCCTTTCAGCCCGTAAAAAAAGAGCAAAGCGGCTGACACGCTTTACTCTTTTTCGTTCGGTTTTAATGCATTGAGTACACTTTTCCCCGCAGACTTCAATTTATACCATGTCCAGTCAAATAATTGATTGATTTCTTCAATCTGACCAGTTACTTGTCCAGCAGAGGCCATATACTTTTCGCCATTTACGACGGTTACATCCCCGTTTATTTTGCCTTTAATAATCAACTTGCCGTTTTTGACAGTGACATCACCTTTGACTGTCTCACCTTCAGGCACGATCACAGTATGGTTCTGCACCACAAGATTCGGCTGCTTGGACACGCTGAAGTTGTGGTCATTATGCCAGCTGTTTAAAAAACCTCCGCCCATCAAAATGATGAATACCGCAGCAGCTGCGATAACAGGATGGGTTCTGAACCACCTTTTCACAGAAGCTCTTTTCTTCTCCTTAGGCAATTTCGCCATGACATTAGCGGTAAAATCCGCGGGGGCTTCGACATGTGATGTGCTCCGGACGAGCGCTATAGATTTTTCCATCTCATAAAAATGCTTTCTGCATTTCTCGCATGTCTCAAGATGTTCATTTAATACGTGTTCATCTTTTGGAAGGATATCTCCATCAAGATGCATATGCATAAGCTGCACAATTTGTTCAGGACAGCTCATTTCATCACCCCACTTAAAGATCCCTTAATTGTTTTCGAAGAGCCTCTCTGCCTCTGTGAATCCGCGTTTTCACAGTCCCCACAGGAATGTTTAGAATCTCGCCGATTTCAATTAATGAGAGTTCGTCAATATACTTTAATACGATAACTGTTCTGTATTTGTCAGGAAGCTTTAAAATTTTCTGCTGAATCGTGTTTGAGAGCTCCAGCGACACTACTTCATCTTCTGGCAAAACTCCGTCTGCGGCGATTTGCGAATACATGGTCAAGCCTTCCGTACCAGCTACCTCTGCATCGAGGTAATAATCCGGCTTCTTTTTGCGAATGCGGTCAATAGTCAAATTGGTCGCAATTCGATAAAGCCAAGTTGAAAATTTCCGGTTAATATCAAAACTGTCGATATTAACGTACGCCCTGATGAAAGCCTCCTGTGCAATATCCTCCGCCTCATGCACATTGCCAAGCATACGGTAGCAAAGCTGATAAATTTTATCCTTGTAAATATCTACGATGTCCGCAAATGCATTTTGGTCGCCTTTTTTGACTTGCTTAATTCTCTTTTTAATCATCATTTCCATATTTATCTAACCTCTGCCTTCACCGGTCTGTATGTATACGAGCTTCGTTTTAAAAGGTTTCAATTTTTTATAAAATAAGTTTAACAAATTTTTGGCAGGGTGTAGATGGTAATTCGTGAATAAACTACCTTAACATATTTTTAAAATTATTATACAGACTGAATAGTTAGAATTTGGAATGATTTTCACAAAATAAAAAAAGACACCTTTTGGTCAAAGGTGTCTGTGACTGGGCTAGCTGGATTCGAACCAACGCATGACGGAGTCAAAGTCCGTTGCCTTACCGCTTGGCTATAGCCCAATAATGGTGGAGGGGGGCAGATTCGAACTGCCGAACCCTGAGGGAGCGGATTTACAGTCCGCCGCGTTTAGCCACTTCGCTACCCCTCCGTATTTTGAAAAGACAGTGCCGGCAAGAGGACTTGAACCCCCAACCTACTGATTACAAGTCAGTTGCTCTACCAATTGAGCTACACCGGCAAGATGGTGGAGGATGACGGGCTCGAACCGCCGACCCTCTGCTTGTAAGGCAGATGCTCTCCCAGCTGAGCTAATCCTCCAGATGGTGACCCGTACGGGATTCGAACCCGTGTTACCGCCGTGAAAGGGCGGTGTCTTAACCGCTTGACCAACGGGCCGTTTGTGTTCTCGTCGAGCTGACAAAAGTTATTATATACAGGTTACCCCCTGTTTGTAAAGAGAAAAATTAAATTTTTTATTTTCAAACTTTTTAACTCCTTTTTTAACTGAAAAAGCCTCCCAACATTAGTCATTTATTTTATGATAGAGACAAGCGAAGCAAGAGAGGAGAAACAAATATGATTCTAGTCAGTTCTTGCCTTGGAGGCATTGAATGCAGATACAACGGCTCTCACGCCGCATCAGAGAAAATCAGAAAACTCGTCGATGAAAATAAAGCAGTCATGGCTTGTCCCGAGCTTCTCGGCGGCTTTTTCACTCCCCGTGAGCCTGCAGAAATCATCGGAGGCACCGGCGAGGATGTTCTCAATGGAACCGCTAAAATCGTGACAGCTTCAGGAGAAGATGTAACAGAGTTATATATGAAAGGCGCCGCTAAAACATTAGCTTACGCAAAAGAAATCAATGCATCCGCTGTCATATTAAAAGAAAACAGTCCATCGTGCGGAAGCAATTTCATTTATAACGGCACATTCACTGGCAAAAAAATCGCCGGCAGCGGAGTGACCGCCGCACTGCTAAAACAAGCGGGCTGCCGTGTCATTTCAGAAAACCAGTTAGACGACATATTGTAAGGAGGGCACCCCATGACTCAAGACATTTCTTTATCCTTCTATAAACCTGAACATTGGCCGGAACTTCAATCATTCACCCTAAACAACGATGACGAGCGCTTTACCTCTCTCCCCAAAGAGGTGCTGACTCAGGCCTTAGGCATACAGGACCGGTATCCGGCTGTCATCTTAAATGACAATCTGCCAGTCGGCTTTTTCATTTTACATACATCAAAAGAAACGCTTGCTCCCTATACTAGCAATCCATTTGCTTTACTGCTCAGCTCCCTGTCTTTAAACGCTGTACATCATGGAAAAGGCTATGCAAGAAAAGCAATGCTTCAGCTTCCCTCGTTTGTGAGCAGTTATTTTCCATGGTGCGATGAAATCATTTTGGCCGTCAATCACCTAAACACACGCGCAAAACACCTTTATATGAAAAGCGGGTTCCTAGATAAAGGACGGCGAAAAATCGGGCCGCTCGGAGAACAGCTGATTCTTCATTATTTCCTATAGTCTCGGGTGAAATAATATTTCAAAAATATAAAACCCAGTTGAAATATCATAACGAAAGTGAATATACTGAATAGTAAGATAGATCATTTTAAAACAGGGGGCATCCTCATGTCAGAACCATTAAACCTTCACCGGCTTACAACAGAATCACGCAATAGCCAAACAGCGGAAATCCACAAAACAAACACTCTCGGCATCCTCAAGATGATCAACAACGAAGATTTGAAAGTCGCTGCCGCCGTTCAGCAGGTTCTCCCTGATATTAAAACAGCTGTAGACTGCGCATACAACTCTTTTCAAAATGGTGGCCGGCTCATATACACAGGCGCCGGCACAAGCGGCAGACTCGGTGTCATGGATGCTGTTGAATGTCCTCCCACCTACAGCGTAAGCCCAGATCAGGTCATCGGAATTATGGCTGGAGGCCCCAAAGCATTTTTGCAGGCAGCAGAGGGCATTGAAGACAGTGAAGAAGCAGGAGCCGAAGATTTAAAAAACATACAGCTTACGTCAAACGACACCGTCATTGCCATTGCAGCAAGCGGCCGCACACCTTATGCCGCAGGCGCCCTCACATACGCCCGTAAAGTAGGAGCACACGCCATCGCCCTTACCTGCAATGAAAATTCCGTCATCAGCAAGGAAGCGGATCACAGCATTGAGGTTGTTGTTGGGCCTGAGGCCATTACAGGATCAACACGTATGAAAGCCGCAACCGCTCATAAAATGATTCTAAACATGATATCCACCGCAGTAATGGTCAAAATCGGCAAGGTTTACGAAAACTTGATGGTAGACGTCAACGTCAGCAATAAGAAACTAAAAGAACGCGCCATCAGCATCATCCAAAGCCTCACTAACGCTTCATACGACACAGCCAGACATACACTGGAACAAGCCAATCATCACGTCAAAACAGCAATCCTCATGCTCAAAACAAGCACAGATCAAGAAAAAGCTAAATCATTGCTTGATGAAGCAAACGGTTTTATAGACAAAGCAATCGAAAACTACCATTCATGATAAGGAGAGACCGAGCATGGTAACAGGCGGTTTAGCGATCATCCAATCAATGAAGCACAAGCTCCCTCCATCCGAGCGTAAACTTGCGGATTACATCCTAACTCATCCCCACAAGGCAATAGAAAACACTGTCAGCGAAATCAGCGCCTTAGCCAATTCAAGTGACGCTGCCGTCATCAGGCTCTGCAAATCACTCGGACTAAAGGGTTTTCAAGATTTAAAAATGAGAGTAGCAGGCGATCTGGCAAAGCCTGCTGTTCAAGGCTACCGGGACATTGCGCCCCACGAACCGCTGTCCTCCATTTCTGAAAAAGCAGCCGGCAATGCCATTCAAGCCATTCAGGACACCTCAGACCTGATGGACTACAAAGAGCTTGAACGAGCGGTTTCTCTGCTTCTCCAAGCTCATACTGTGCATTTTATCGGCGTCGGGGCTTCCGGCATTGTCGCCAAGGACGCCCAGCAAAAGTGGCTTCGCATTCATAAACTAGCAACCGCGTTCACAGACACTCATCTTGTGGCATCATTAATCGCAAATGCAGATAAGGATGACATCGTATTCGCTATTTCGTTTTCAGGAGAGACGCAGGAAATCATTGAGCTGCTCACGATGGCTAAGGATAAAAGCATCAAAACGATCAGCCTCACACAATTCAGTCAGACATCCGTCTCCGCGCTGGCTGATGTCCCGTTGCACACAGCACACTCCAATGAAGCCCTGATTCGAAGTGCAGCCACTTCCTCCCGCCTCGCCCAGCTTTTTATGATTGATGTTTTGTTTTTAGGCATGGCGGCTGAGCAGTACGAAGAAACAACCGGATATATCGATAAAACAAGAGCAGCCATAAAATCTATGAGAAAAAAATAAGGCATCTTGATGAGGAGGGGTTTTGATGAGCAAAGAAAATAACTACCATCATCTCGCAAAGAAAATCCTTGAGCTATGCGGAGGAAAATCCAATATTTCATCGTATACGCATTGCATGACGCGCCTGCGTATTACGCCTTACGATGAAAGCAAAACAGATGCTCACGCTTTAAGAGAGCTTGACGGCGTATTGGGGGTCGTCGAAGCTGAAACCATCCAAATCATCCTCGGAGCAGGAATCGTCAATCATGTCACAGCCGCTTTCTCAAAGCTTGTCTCAGCAGAAGAAGATATCGATGTCAAAGATGCAGCTGCCAAAAAGAAAGCCGATATAAACCGAAAAAACGCCACTCCATTTAAGCTTTTCTTACGTAAAATTGCCAGCGTCTTTATCCCGCTAATTCCCGCACTCGTCGCTTCCGGTTTAATTACTGGGATTACCAAAGCAATCATTCAAGCCGAATGGCTCTCTGCAGAATCACAAGTCGCTATTATCTTGACAGTCATCGGCTCCGGGCTGTTCACTTATCTCGGCATTCTCGTCGGTATTAACGCATCGAAAGAATTTGGCGGAACACCCGCTCTTGGTGCTCTGGCGGGGATCTTGATTTTGAATCCGGAGATCGCAAAGATCGTTTTATTCGGAGAACAGCTTCTTCCGGGCAGGGGAGGGCTGATCGGAGTTCTTTTCGCAGCCATATTCATCGCTTACACCGAACAATTTATCCGCCGTTTTATTCCTCAATCACTTGATATCATTGTCACTCCAACCGTTTCACTGTTAATCACCGGAATCGTAACGTATGTCGTATTTATGCCTTTAGGCGGCTTCATTTCTGATGCTATTACATCCGGCCTTCTGTCCATCCTGGACATCGGCGGCATCGCTGCAGGCTTTATTTTGGGCGCGACCTTCCTTCCTCTCGTCGTGACCGGACTGCATCAAGGCTTGACGCCTGTGCACATGGAACTGATCAATTCAATTGGAAATGACCCTCTGCTCCCGATTCTGGCGATGGGAGGCGCGGGACAGGTAGGCGCGGCCTTTGCCATCTTTGTCAAAACGAAAAAAACAACATTAAGAAAAGCGATCGCCGGCGGGCTCCCCCCAGGGTTTCTCGGCATTGGTGAACCGCTAATCTTCGGAGTTACGTTGCCACTTGGACGTCCGTTTTTAACAGCATGCTTAGGTGCTGGAATCGGTGGCGCTTTTCAAGCATATTTTCAGGTAGCCACCATTGCCATTGGTGTCTCCGGGCTGCCGCTTTCCTTTCTCGTCCTGTCTTCGCAAATTATCCTATATATCATCGGACTCTTTATTTCCTATGCGGCCGGCTTTTTATTGACCTACGCGTTCGGATATAAAGATGAAATGGCTTCTCAGTTCGATTAAATGGTTTCTGTTTTTGGGATAGTAACGGGATAGAAGCATGGAAAGGAGCAAGCCTATGAAAACAAAGACACTTTCCTTATTCAGTGCCATTTTAACCTTTTCTATATTGGTGTCGAACGAAACCTTCGCGCAAACAGCAGACAACCAAATTGAGCCGAAAACCATAAATTCAGAAACTGTACAATTCTCATCGAAGAAACTAAGGAAGGTTGATCGGATGATAGAACGGGATGTTGAAGCAGGATTTCCAGGCGCCGTTCTTGTCATCGTGAAGGACGGCCGCATCATTAAAAAAGAAGCGTACGGCTACAGTAAAAAGTACGAAGGATCAGAGCTGCTGCGCCGTCCAGTTAAAATGAAAAACCACACGATGTTTGACTTGGCCTCAAATACAAAAATGTATGCAACGAATTTTGCATTGCAGCGCTTAGTCAGCCAAGGAAAACTCGACGTCTACGAGAAGGTTTCTGCTTATTTGCCTGATTTCAAGGAGAAGCCGGGAGACCTCATAAAAGGAAAAAACAATATTCGTGTCATCGATGTCCTGCAGCACCAATCAGGACTTCCCGCAAGCTTTTACTTTTACTCACCGGAAAAAGCCGGAATGTACTATTCTCAGGATCGGGATAAAACGATGGAATATTTAACGAAAATTCCGCTCGATTATGAAACAGGGACAAAACACGTATACAGCGACATAGGATATATGCTCCTCGGCAGTATTGTCGAAAATCTCACCGGTAAACCGCTTGATGTATATGCGGAGCAAGAACTTTACAAGCCGTTGGGGCTGAAGCATACCTTATACAATCCGTTGCAAAAAGGATTTAAACCGAAGCAATTCGCAGCGACTGAACGTATGGGCAATACGCGGGACGGCTTTATTCATTTCCCTAACATCCGTACAGATACGCTGCAAGGAGAAGTGCATGACGAAAAAGCATTTTACTCAATGGGAGGCGTGTCCGGACATGCCGGATTGTTCTCAAATGCAGATGATATGGCCATTCTGCTGCAAGTCATGCTAAACAAAGGATCATACCGAAGCGTTTCTTTATTTGATCAGAAAACAGCCGACCTGTTCACGGCACCTTCAGCAACAGACCCAACATACGCTCTTGGCTGGCGGCGAAACGGCAGTAAAAGCATGAAATGGATGTTTGGCTCCTATGCCAGCGAAAGTGCTTACGGGCATACCGGCTGGACAGGGACAGTTACGATCATTGATCCAACTTACAATTTAGGCATTGCATTGTTAACAAACAAAAAGCATTCACCAGTTGCTGATCCAGAGGAAAATCCTAACGTGTTTGAGGGTGATCAATTTCCAACAGGCAGTTACGGGAGCGTCATTACCGCGATTTATGAAGCGATGGAATAAATGATTCAACGATAGGAGGAAGTTTCTATGAAACCTGTCTTTCCGCTTATCCTTTCAGCCGTTCTCTTTCTTTCATGTTTTCTCGGCGCCAGCCAAGCAAAAGCTGCTTCATCCAACAGCTCACCCAACGCCAAGCAGCTTGTCAATCGCATGACGTTAGATGAAAAACTCGGCCAGATGCTGATGCCTGATTTCAGAAATTGGCAAAAGGAGGGCGAGCCTTCTCCGCAAGCCTTTACAGAAATGAATAAGGAAGTCGCTAGCCTCATCAAGAAATATCAATTCGGCGGCGTCATCCTTTTTGCGGAAAATGTAAAAACAACAAAACAAACTGTTCAATTGACAGACACTTACCAAAAAGCCAGCCCCAAAATCCCTCTCATGCTAAGTATTGATCAGGAAGGGGGCATCGTAACGAGATTAGGAGAGGGGACTAATTTCCCGGGGAATATGGCACTAGGTGCAGCCAGAAGCAGAATCAATGCCTATCAGACTGGCAGTATCATTGGAAAAGAGCTTTCAGCCTTAGGCATTAATACGGATTTCAGCCCTGTCATGGACATTAATAATAATCCTGATAATCCGGTCATCGGCGTACGGTCATTCAGCTCCAATCGAGAACTGACAGCACGACTCGGTTTATACACGATGAAAGGTTTGCAGCGGCAAGATATAGCCTCTGCCCTCAAACATTTCCCGGGACATGGAGACACGGACGTTGACAGCCATTACGGACTGCCTCTCGTACCCCATAGCCAAGAACGCCTTCGTGAGATCGAGCTCTATCCTTTTCAAAGAGCCATTGATGCCGGTGCTGATATGGTGATGACAGCTCACGTTCAATTTCCTGCCTTTGATGGCACCACATACAAAAGCAAACTCGATGGATCGGACATTCTGGTTCCGGCTACACTCTCGAAAAAGGTGATGACCGGTCTTCTTCGTCAGGAAATGGGCTTTGACAGCGTCATCGTTACCGATGCTCTCAATATGAAAGCAATCGCAGATCATTTCGGTCAGGAAGAGGCTGTGGTGATGGCTGTAAAAGCCGGCGTCGATATTGCATTAATGCCTGCCTCAGTTACTTCTCTGAAAGAAGAACAGAAATTCGCCCGTGTTATTCAAGCTTTAAAATCAGCCGTGAACAACGGTGACATTCCTGTACAACAAATCAACAAATCGGTTGAAAGAATCATTTCCCTGAAAATAAAACGCGGTATGTATCCAGCTCGACATGACGACAGCATAAAAGAAAAAATAGCCAAAGCCCAGAAAATCGTAGGAAGCAAGCGTCACTTGAAAGTAGAGAAAAATATAGCCGAAAAAGCAGTGACCGTTTTAAAAAATGAACAGCGCACCTTGCCGTTCAAACCTAAAAAAGACAGCCGAATCTTAATTATCGCGCCTTACGAAGAACAAACCGCTTCAATTGAACAAACCATTCGTGATCTCATCAAGCGAAAGAAAATCAAACCCGTGTCCCTCAGCAAAATCAATTTTGCCAACCAAGTATTTAGTGCCAAGCATGAAAAACAAGTAAAAGAGGCTGATTATATCATTACCGGCTCCTACGTCGTGAAAAATGACCCTGTCGTCAACGACGGTGTCATCGACGACACCATATCAGATTCAAGCAAATGGGCCACTGTATTTCCGAGGGTTGTCATGAAAGCCGCACTGCAGCACAACAAGCCATTTGTCTTAATGAGCATACGCAATCCATATGATGCCGCCAATTTTGAGGAAGCTAAGGCACTCATTGCTGTCTATGGCTTTAAAGGACACGCGAATGGCCGTTATCTTCAACCCAATATTCCGGCTGGAGTTATGGCGATATTCGGTCAGGCAAAACCTAAAGGCACACTCCCAGTTGACATTCCGTCAGTCACGAAACCGGGAGACATCCTTTATCCATATGGCTACGGATTAAATATCAAAACGGGAAAACCGTTTTCATAAGGAGGGACTCATGAGAAAAACAATATTTGCTTTTCTCACAGGGCTCATCATGTTTGGAACGATAACAGCCGCCTCGGCATCACCCGATTCCAAGAATCAAACGGCTAAAAAACCTAAAGTCCAGACCGGCATAGACACGCTTTTGCCAGTTTATAAAAAACATCTCAAAGGAAAACGAATCGGATTAATCACCAATCCAACCGGCGTAAACGCATCTCTGAAAAGCAGTGTCGATATTCTTCACGAAAACCCTGATATTAAACTGACAGCTTTATTCGGCCCTGAGCACGGCGTCCGCGGCGATGCTCAGGCGGGAGACAAAGTCGGCTCTTACATTGACGAAAAAACCGGGATTCCCGTATACAGCCTCTACGGAAAAACGAGGAAACCGACTCCAGAGATGCTGAAAAATGTCGATGTTCTTATGTTTGACATTCAGGATGTCGGGACCCGTTACTACACGTACATTTATACAATGGCATACGCTATGGAAGCCGCTAAAGAAAACGGCATTCCTTTTATGGTGCTGGACCGACCGAATCCTCAAGGCGGGGATCATACTGAAGGACCAGTCTTAGAGCCTGAGTACGCCTCATTTGTCGGACTGTATCCCATTCCGCTAAAGCACGGAATGACAATAGGCGAATTGGCTTTGCTGTTCAACAAGGAATTTGACATTGATGCCGAACTGACAGTGGTAAAAATGAAACACTGGAAACGGAAAATGGATTTTGACGACACCAGACTGCCTTTCGTCCTCCCATCACCTAACATGCCGACGATAGAGAGCACATTTGTATATTCTGCAACCGGACTGATTGAAGGAACAAATATATCCGAAGGGCGGGGGACAACAAAGCCATTCGAATTGATTGGGGCTCCCTTTATCAAAAGCACAGAACTTGCAGAAACATTAAACAGACTCCATCTGCCAGGCGTCACATTCAGGGCAGCTTCCTTTACGCCGACATTTTCTAAACATCAGGGAATGCTTTGCCATGGTGTTCAGCTCTATGTGACAGACCGAAAAAAGTTTGAAGCGGTTAGAACAGGCCTTTCACTCATTAAAACAATACACGACCTCTATCCTGAGGATTTTGAGTTCCTGGCAACAGGTTCATTTGATAAACTGGCAGGCAACGGTTGGATCAAAACAGAAATTAAAAATGGCACTTCTATAGAAGACATCATAGATCGCTATGAAAAACCACTCAAACAATTCAGTAAAACAAGAAAAAAGCATCTCATCTATTAGACGTAAGTTTCGTATGTTACACGTGTAACATGTTCTTACCGAACAAAAGACCCTTACTTTCAAACGGGAGTAAGGGTTTTTTTATGACAAAAACCCACCCACTTTATATAGGAAAACTTTCATTTATTTGGTACAATCTTATTGAAAATGATTATCAATTGAACGTTTCTGAAAAGGTGGTCTACTCTTGCAAAATACAGTGATTTATTATCCCATACAAATTGAATATCTTAAAAATACAAGTGATCTCTTCTCAGAACAGCAATTAGCCGATTCATTCGTACTGATCTTTCATGTCAAAGGAAACGGCCATATTTCGATCGGAACAAGCATCAGTCCTCTGCAAAAAAAGACGCTTTATGTTTGTCCGCCTAACGAAACCTTCGGCTTTACGCCTGCAGCCGAAGGACATATAGATACCTGTCTGATCAGGATTCAAAGCTATATCAAGGAATCTGGACGAGATATCTTAACGCCATGTACAGAAACGGAATTAGCCAAACTGAAGCTTGTGAATATATCACATATCGAAAACCTTGCAGCCCGGCTTCAAGAGCTTGCTGCGCTATGGAATGAATCGTCTCAGCTTTCTCACCTAAAATGTATGATTGAAGTACAAAGCCTGATTTATGACCTCATGACTGCCAGTGTATCTGATCAAACGGATACACACTCAGCAATCGAGAAAACAAAACAATACATCGAAACTCATGCAGAAACAAAAATGACACTTGCCCAGTTGTCGCAAATGGCAGGGATCAGCGCCAAACACTACAGCGAAACCTTTAAAAAATGGACAGGTCAAAGCGTAACAGAATTTATCACAAAAACGCGAATCACCAGAGCAAAACGGCTCATGGCAAGATCAAACTGCAAATTGAAAGAAATCGCTCATCAAACCGGCTATCAAGATGAATTTTATTTCAGCAGAATCTTTAAAAAGCATACAGGCTGCTCACCTACAAGCTATATGAAAAAACGACGAAAAAAAATTGCCGCGTACGGAAGGGGCACAATGGGCCACCTCATCCCTCTTCATCACATACCGTTTGCGGCCGCGCTCCATCCAAAATGGACGTCTTACTACTATCAGCATTATTCGACAGATATACCCGTCCAGCTCAGCGCATACCGGTTTAATGAAAAATGGGAAGAAAACCTGAATACGTTATCTCAAGCCGAACCAGATGTGATTTTCAGCATGGATTCTATTTCTCAAGAAGAAAAAAATCATCTGAATCGCATCGCAGAAGTCATTTATTTTGCTTCAGAAGAAAGCTGGAGAACTCACTTTCTGCAAACCGCCTCATTCTTAAAGGAAGAGTCCGAAGCAGAAAAGTGGCTCGCGGCCTATGACCAGCAGACGGCGGTCGCCAAAAAAACACTTCAGCACACCCAAGGGCAGCGTTTTCTCTTTCTGAGGCTGCATAAGCAAAATTTTTATCTGGCACATCATCGAAGCGTCCGCGAAGTCTTTTTTGGAGATTTAGAATTCTGCTCCGCAAAAACGGAAGACACGCCTTCAGAGCAAACGATTTCGGTAGAAAATATCGCAAATTACCAAGCTGACTGCTTAATGCTTTTTCTATTTAAAGAGCCTGAAACCATTGCTTATTACCAGCAATTGCAGCAGACAGAAGCATGGCAAAACCTAAGCGCAGTGCGGAATAACCGTGTATACCTTCTATCCTTTGACCCTTGGAATGAATACTCGGCTTGCGGCCATGAACGGATTGTTCAGCAAACCATTTCTTTACTATCCGGTGATTGTCCATGATAAATATGGAATTTGTCCATGGTGTTATATCCGTTCATTCTCTATAATTCCAATTGATAATAGTTATCAATTGAACAGGAGGCTCTATAAATGAAAAAAATATCTCTTACCTTATTAATCTTGCTTCTCGCGCTGACAGCGGCAGCTTGCGGCAACAAAAATGAATCAACTGCCAGCAAGGCAAGCAGCACAGCATCCGAGAAGAAGAAAATTGAATACCTGGATAACACATATGAAGTAACTGTACCAACAGACAAAATTGCCATAACGGGAAGTGTTGAGTCGATGGAAGACGCGAAACTGCTTGACGTTCATCCGCAAGGCGCGATTTCATTCTCCGGCAAATTCCCTGAAATGTTCAAAGACATCACAGACAAAGCCCAACCAACCGGAGAAAAAATGGAGCCAAACATTGAAAAGATTCTTGAGATGAAGCCAGATGTCATCCTTGCTTCAACAAAGTTCCCAGAAAAAACACTGCAAAAAATAAGTACAGCCGGCACAACAATCCCGGTTTCTCACATCTCTTCAAACTGGAAGGAAAATATGATGCTCCTTGCCCAGCTGACTGGTAAAGAGAAAAAGGCGAAAAAAATCATTGCAGACTATGAACAGGATTTAAAAGAAACAAAAACAAAAATCAACGAAAAAGCAAAAGATTCAAAAGCGCTTGTCATTAGAATCAGACAAGGCAACATTTACATTTACCCTGAACAGGTGTACTTCAACTCCACACTTTATGGTGATTTAGGTCTTAAAGCGCCGGACGAAGTAAAAGCTGCAAAAGCGCAAGAACTGATTTCATTAGAAAAATTAAGCGAAATGAATCCAGACCATATCTTCGTTCAATTTTCTGATGATGAAAATGCAGATAAACCTGATGCATTAAAAGATTTAGAGAAAAATCCAATCTGGAAAAGCCTTAAAGCAGTCAAAGAAGATCATGTGTACGTTAACTCAGTCGATCCTCTCGCACAAGGCGGCACAGCTTGGAGCAAAGTCCGCTTCCTGAAAGCGGCTGCTGAAAAATTGACACAAAACTAATTCAGAGTAGGTTTTTGTATGTATTCAAAACAGTGGACACGTATCATATTGATTACTTCTCCATTTGCTATTGCACTGTCGCTGCTGCTTTCGATCCTATATGGCGCAAAGCATCTAAGCACAGATATTGTTTTTACATCTCTTATTCATTTCGATCCGGGAAACACAGACCATCAAATTATATGGCATTCCCGGATTCCAAGGGCTGCCGGCGCTCTGCTCATAGGGGCAGCCCTTGCTGTTTCTGGAGCGCTTATGCAAGGCATTACGCGCAATTATTTAGCTTCGCCATCGATTATGGGCGTTTCAGATGGTTCCGCGTTTATTATCACGCTTTGTATGGTTCTGCTCCCGCAATCGTCTTCCATTGAGATGATCATTTACTCTTTTATCGGCTCGACATTAGGAGCCGTTCTAGTATTCAGCCTTGCCGCCATGATGCCTAACGGGTTTTCCCCCGTGCAGCTTGCCATTATCGGCACAGTTACAAGCATGCTGCTTAGCAGTTTATCAGCAGCCATGTCGATTTATTTTCAAATATCGCAGGATCTCAGTTTTTGGTACAGCGCCAGACTTCATCAAATGAGTCCTGATTTTCTGAAGCTTGCCGCACCGTTTTTTCTGGTCGGCATCGTGATAGCTGTTTCCCTCAGCAAAAAGGTGACTGCTGTATCATTAGGCGACGACATTTCTAAAAGTCTGGGACAAAAGAAAAAAACCATTAAAATCATGGCGATGCTTTCAGTCATCATTTTAACCGGCAGTGCCGTAGCGCTCGCCGGCAAAATTGCGTTTGTCGGATTGGTTGTTCCGCATATCACAAGATTTCTTGTCGGCTCAGATTATAACAGGCTGATTCCGTGTTCATGCATTTTGGGCGGAGTCTTTTTAACCTTGTGTGATCTCGCAAGCAGATTTATCAATTATCCGTTTGAAACACCGATTGAAGTCGTGACATCCATAATCGGTGTGCCTTTCTTCCTTTATTTGATTAAACGAAAAGGAGGGGAGCAAAATGGCTAAAAAATATGCAGTGTTCATCGCTTTGATTCTCGTTGTCAGCTATTTCAGCTTAACGAGCGGATCATTTTCCGTTCAGCCGGCTGAGCTGCTCTCCACTCTTTTTCAGATCGATCCGAATCCGCAGTATAAAATTTTGCTGTTCGATTTAAGACTGCCGCGAATTGTCATGGCGGCCATTATCGGACTCGGTCTTGGCATTGCGGGCGCCGTCATCCAAGCCATCACAAGAAACGGCCTTGCAGACCCAGGAATACTCGGAATTAACGCGGGGGCGGGAGCCGGGATTGTGGCGTTTATGCTCTTGTTTCAAGGCCAGAAGGAAGTGACATCTATAGTTGCGGCGATAGGAATGCCATTTTTCGGGTTGATAGGCGGACTGATTGCGGCGCTCCTGATTTACATATTTGCATGGCACAGAGGCAATTTAGATTCAGGAAGAATTATTCTAGTAGGCATCGCGATCAATTCTGGATTCAGCGCCCTGTCTTTGTTTTTATCATTAAAAATGGACCCGCAAGACTATCAAATGGCCATGGTGTGGAAAAACGGAAGCATCTGGTCTGCCAATTGGACTTACATCACAGCCGTTCTCCCATGGATGCTGCTGTTTATACCTATTCTTATCGCCAAGTCCCGCTTGCTGGACACCATTCGTTTTGATGAAGACACAGTCAGAAGCCTCGGTATTTCATCAAATAAAGAAAAAACCATCCTGCTCGTCGCCTGCGTAGCAATCATCAGCGCCTGTGTCTCCGTAGCGGGCAGCATGGCGTTTGTCGGCTTAATCGCTCCCCACATTTCACGGAGACTGGCTGGTGTCGAACACCGCAATATCCTGCCGCTGAGCGGTTTAATCGGCATGTTGCTTGTAATAAGCGCAGACTTTGCCGGAAAACTGTTTTTCCAGCCAGCGGAAGTGCCCGCAGGCATCATTTTGGCGATCCTCGGTGTTCCTTATTTCTTATACCTGCTTTTCAAGCAAAAAAAGGGGGAAAATGCTTGAACGGATCTCTTTCAGAGCACAAAGCCGGCGAAAGGAGATTTACGCTGTACCTCCCTCCTTCCTACAGCCCAGACAGCAGGAGATTTCCTGCTGTTTACGTGCAGGATGGAAGTTCGTTGTTTCAAGACCAAATCAAATTATTAGAAAGTACATTTCAGCAGCAAAGGCTGCCTGAGCTCGTGTTGATCGGTATCGAACCCGCAAGTCGGCTGGATGAATACACCCCTTGGCCGGCTGCATCACTCAGTGATCGGTTCCCGGACTTCGGAGGCATGGGATATCACTATCTGTCTAACATAACAAACCGATTCATTCCGTTTATCGAAGAAAATTGGAACGTCACCAGGGAACCGCAGTCAAGAGGAATGATCGGTGCCTCATTAGGCGGACTCATCTCAATGTTCGCCTTAATAAAGTATCCATCAGTGTTCGCAAACATAGGCTCTATCTCAGGCTCCTACTGGTACGAGAACGCAGCCGAAGCCATTCATTTATCTTCTTTAAAGCCCGGCACTGCACGTGTCTTTATGTCTGTCGGCAGTGAAGAAGGCTGTGAAAAACAATCTATACAGCGAAATATGCTGCAGAATACAAAGCAAGTGCATCAAAGTTTAAAAGAAAAAGGCTTCACTGAAAATCAGCTATGTCTTTCAATTGAACAAGGGGCGGTGCACCACCGTAAGTACTTCTGCCAACAGTTCATCACTGCGCTCGAGTGGCTATACGGAAAAAACCGCTCATAAGATTGAGCGGTTTTTTCATGCTTTCTGCAATACAGGTTTTAATTCAAAACGATTCACCATATAGCCAAACAACGCGGCAAGTATCTGCTGAAACAGCATGCCGATCACCACCGGAACAGCAACCTGAGACGGGAAAAATGTAACGGCAAGAACTGCGCCGGCACTGATATTTCTCATGCCTCCCGTAAAAATAAGAGATACAATTTCCTCTTGGCGTCTTTTCATTATTTTCCCGATCAGCCAAGCAGCGGCATAGCCTGTTAACGCAATAAAGAAGACCGTCACAGCTATTCCTACAAATCTCAAATCAACTGCTTTGAAATAAGGGGCAATCGCTGAACTGTTAATCGCAATCACAGCCATCAGACAAAGCTTTGAAAAAGGTGACAGCGCACTGCTAACAGATGCGGTTCTATCTGGAGATGACATCTGATTAAACAGCATGCCCAGAAAAGAAGGAATCACAACCATCACAATCAGCCCTCTCATCATTCCCCACACATCCATATGAACCTGAGCGCCGGCCAGCAATGAAAGGCTCAGCGGTACGATCAATGGTGACAGCACCGTATCAACCAAGATAATCGAAAGCGTCAAACCGACATTCCCTTTATACATCGCTGCCCAAATCAAGCTTGTAATCCCGGTAGGAATCACAACAGCCAATGTTAAACCTGTGATTGTCAAAGGATCGCCTTTAAATATAAGATGGCCGCTGCCCCAAGCAAAAAGCGGCATGAAAATATGAAGAACAAATAGTGCAAGAATCATGGGAAGAGGATGAGACAACGCATGTCTCAAAGATTGAAAGTTAGCGCTCAAACTGCCTGCAAACGTAATAAAAGCAAAGATCCAAGGCACAGCACTTTCATACCCATTTAAAAATTGAGACAGCAGCACGCCCAGCACAACACTAGCAGGCGTTAAAAGCGGCATGACTTTCCCCAATACATGGTTCAGCTTCTGAAGCGTCATATACAAGTCTCCTATTAAATATTTCTTTCTCACTCTATTATATCAATGCCGTTCAGCCATATGTGATATAAAAAAGCCCAGATCTCATCAATCTGGGCTTTCACACTTTATGTCATTTGCTTCATAAGAGCTTTACTAGCATTGTTCAAACCCTTTACTTCAACTTCAATTTCTTGTTCCTTAAACTTCGCAACAATCTTATCAAGCGCAGCCGCTCCTGAATCATCCCAAACATGGGCCTCAGTTAAGTCAATCACGACTCGCTCAATATCCTCTTGATAAATAAACGCATTCGTAAGATCAGTCACTGACGCAAAAAAGATCTGTCCCTTTACTTGATACGTTCTCAGCTTTTGATCCCCTGCATGCGAAACAATTTTCAGCTTCGAAATTTTTGCCACAAAGAATACCGCACTTAAGAGAACGCCGACGAATACGCCTTTAGACAAGTCATCCGTCACAACAACCGTAATCACAGTCACAACCATGACAATAGAGTCTGTGAGCGGCGCTTTTTTGAGGCCTTTTAAAGAAGACCAATCAAATGTGCCGACAGAAACCATAACCATAACAGCCACTAACGCAGCCATTGGAATTTTCACGACGACAGTACTCAAGACTGCAATTAAAAACATCAGAAAAGCACCAGCAACAAATGCAGATAAGCGTCCGCGTCCGCCCGCTTTTGTATTAATGACAGATTGTCCAATCATAGCGCAGCCTGCCATACCGCCAAAGAAACCAGTCACGATATTCGCAATTCCCTGTCCGCGGCTCTCTTTATTTTTATCACTGTCCGTATCCGTCATTTCATCAATAATTTGTGCAGTCAGCAAAGACTCAAGTAATCCGACAAATGCTAAAGCAATCGAATAAGGAAAAATGATTTGCAGTGTTTCAAAGGTAAACGGAACATCAGGGATTAAGAAGTGAGGCAACGAACTAGATATATTCCCCATATCTCCTACCGTCCGCACATCTACATGGAAAATGACCGCAATAATCGTCATCACAATAATCGCCACAAGCGGAGACGGAATCGCAGTTGTAAACCTCGGCAATACATAAATAATAACCAACGACCCGGCAAGCATCGCATACATGCTCCAAGAAGCACCTTCAAACTGAGGAAGCTGCGCGGAAAAAATAAGGATCGCCAGCGCATTCACAAACCCAATCATCACAGAACGCGGGATAAATTTCATTAATCTCGCAATTTTACTGATACCTAAAATCATCTGAATGATTCCTGTCAAAATCGTAGCCGCAAATAAATACTGAAGCCCATGATCAGCAACCAGCGACACCATAACGACCGCCATTGAGCCGGTAGCTGCTGAAATCATGCCAGGTCTGCCGCCAAAAATAGAAATGATAATGGCTATACAAAATGACGCATAAAGACCGACCATCGGGTCAACACCCGCTATAATCGAGAAGCCAATCGCTTCAGGTATTAATGCTAATGCAACTAAAATGCCAGCAAGAATGTCTTTTCGGATATTACCGAACCATTGCTGTTTTAATGTAAAACTATTATTCAAATATAACGACTCCTTTTTTAAAAAATAAATCCGCACCGTATCTATTGTGCTGGGAGCTTTCTTTATTTTACGGGAGAAAAGGAAAGGCCAAACGAACGAAGAAAAAGGGGAAACGTTGAGTATGTTGTATAGAGGCAAGGAGTTATTATACAAAGAGTATCATATTAAATTTTAATCAAATATGCAAGATGAATACTGAAGAAAAAAATGGCTAAAACTAGGTTTAAGCCATCTTTGAATTATATCATATCCGGATGAGAAACAAGAATCGTTTTAACAACAGCAATATCTTTTCTCTCATTTGACAACGGAGCTATTCCCATCAATTCCTGAATGGCATCCCATAGTTATCAAGCGGCGTTTTCTACATCATCAGTTCAGCAAGCTGAGGCATATCCACGGCAAATGATACCCGGACTGGTAGAATCTTGTGTAGGAACAATTATCTTAACAGCAATTATAGAAAAACAAGCAATCGTCATGAGTAAGATGGAAGTAGCGTACGGTTTAGGAGCCCTTTTCATGCCGTTGCTGTCTGGTTTTTTAATTAGCAATAAGGTATGGGCATTGGCATTTCTGGTATTGGGGCTAATTTCATTTCTTCTGATGCTTGTTTGGAGCCGAATGAGCTTTGGCAGTTTAGACGATTTGCTCATTCGTCAAACAGACACTTCGGGCAATGGAAAACAAACACCTATAAGTTTTTCGAAGACTTGGCTTACTGTTTATTTCTTTAGCAGCTGCGTACTTCTTTTTTATGGAGCCAGTGAAGTATCGATTGTTCACTTTATCCCTTCTATCTTCGCTGAGAAATGGGAGATTTCTAACCCCTTAGCAACCATAACGGTAACAATATACTGGATCGGTATGATCATAGGCCGTTTACTGACCGGACCGGTTTCCGAAAAACTAACCTATCATCGTTATCTCAGGCTGATTGATATCGGCGGCCTCATTTCACTTTGTATTTTAGCAATCAGTAAAACCGTTTTTGCAGGGTTTGTTCTTTGTTTCTTTTTAGGCTTATTTATGGCTGGCATGTTTACCATTGCTTTAATTATCACCAATCAATTCTACCTTGGAAAAACAGAACAAACGACAAGCATACTGCTAGCTGCCAACGGATTAGGCGGTTCTATCCCGCCAATCGCAGTTGGATGGCGTCTAGATGAATTCTCATACATACTGCATTTTGGTTATTTACAACTCTCATGTTGATCATGCTGGGGATTGTATTGGTATTAAAAGTATTAGAAAACCTGTAAAGCAGAAAGCTCGATAAAATGGATACTGAAGAAAACAAATCAGTACAGATATAAACCAAAAAACCCAGCTCAT
>NZ_JBAIZW010000007.1:0-302729 GCF_036765155.1 Bacillus sp. 0102A | reverse complement strand
GAAGCCTTAAAGGCTTCTTTTATGATTCCAGCAAACGCTGGGCAATATATTCGCCCTTTTTGCAGCCGCCTGGGCATGCATATAAAGCGGAACCGATTGTTTGCGTGTATTCGTTTAACGCATCCTTTGCCGAAAGGGCCTTCAGCATAGGGATGAACTGATTGTCGGGATTTTTTTGAAAGCTGATAAACAGGAGGCCCGCATCCATATAGCCGGTTTTCGGATCAAGTCCTTCTGTGTAAGAGAAAGCTCTACGCAATATTTGTTTTCCCGTAGATTTGGAAAGGCTGACGTGTGAATTTGACGGGATTTGATTCAGCTTCACAGGGTCTGTTTCTTTTTTCTGGCCGAAAGGCGCCCCCGAGCTTTTTCTGCGCCCAAAGGTATCCTCTTGATCCTTAAGGGAAGAACGGTCCCATATCTCAAGGAACATTTTGATTTTCCGAAAGGCCATATAGGTGCCGCCCGTCATCCAGTCAGGCTCACCGGACTGAATCCACACGATCGAGTTCATCAAAGTATCATCCTTCGTGCTCTGGTTGCCTGTTCCATCTTTAAACCCGAAGAGGTTTCGCGGCGTTTCGCCATTTTTTCCTCCGCTTAAAAAGCCTTTGTTCACAAAGCGGACCTCACAGGTGCCGATCGCTTGGTTCAGCAGATTTCTCAGCGCGTGAAACGCCACTTGTTCATCGTCTGCGCATACTTGAATGCAGATATCTCCGCCGCCCTGTTTTTCATCCAAGTTGTCATTCGGCATAGCTGGAAGAGCGGCAAGGTGCTTGGGTTTTTTGTTTTTCAGCCCGAAGCGGTCCTTTCCGTCTTTTTCAAAAAAGCCAGGCCCGAATCCGAAAGTGATCGTTAAATTGGAAGGGGATAAATCAGCAGATTCACCTGTATCCTGCGGCGGCAAATATTGATTTTTCTGCTCAGCCGACATTTTCTTTCCTGACGTCAGCATCTGTGTCAGACTTGTCCAGTTTCTGAATAATGTAACGATGTCGCTCTTCTCTTTTGCCGTTACATCCAGCGCGGCAAAATAGACATACGTCTGATGGGCAGTTGTGATTCCGGCCTGATGCTTTCCGTAAAACGGGACGGCCTGCTCCTCCTCTTGCTCATCCTTTTTTGATGGTTTAGCAGCAGTCTGAACAAGCGGGGCAAGACCGCCGAGTCCGCTGGCACCGATCGCAACGGCCGCACCTGCCATCGCTCCCCATTTTAAAATGTCCCGTCTATGAATTTGTTCTGGCTTTTTTTGTTCATCGCTCATGATGTTACAAAACTCCTTTTATAGCACATTCGCAATCTTCGACATGGTTTCAGAAAGAGTCGTCAGCTTTGTGCTCAGCTCTCTGATTTGATCTTCACTTAATTTATCATAAGACATATAAGACTGATCATTTGATTTGTATTTTGCCATTAAAACTTCAAATTCGCTGAACTCCGTATCCAGTTTTTCCGTCAGATCAGAGTGATCTTTAACAAGCGCGCTTTTTACTGTTTGATAAACAGCTTCAGAGCCTTCCACATTCGCCATGAGGTCGACTAAATCAATTCGTGAGTAGCGCTCCTCTTCTCCCGTGATTTTCGAAATGCCGGCTTCGTTCAGAAGCTCCATCGCGCCTGCTACAATTTGTTCAGGTGTTAATGTCAGTGATTCAATTGAACCGTCAAGCTCCTTTACATCCTTGAGAAGCTGGTCAGCTATTGCCTTTTCCCCGGAAATATCATTATCCTTCCAGATGGCTTTCTCAAGCTTATGGAAACCTGTCCATTTGCCCCCTTCTTCTACATCATTTTCACGGGCGTCAATTTTCGGATCGAGATCACCGAGGCTTTCAGCGATCGGTTCGATTCGCTCGTAATAAACACGCGCTTTCGCGTATAACGTTTTAGATTTTTTGATATCGCCTGATTTCACAGCGCTTGTAAATGCTTCAGTCGCTTTTACCAGCTGATCGCTCTGTTCTTTGACATAGTCTTTATATTCGTCCGCTGCCTTTGCCAGCTGTTCGCTTGCCTTTTTGCTGCTCTTCTTCGCTTCTGTCAGGTCTTCTAAGGATGCTTTCAATGACTCGGATTCTGTCTTGATTTTGTCAGTATCTGGTTTGTCCTTTTGCGCTTCTGTATAGATGGGCTGAAGGTGCTTTTCGATTTCTGTATACTCGAACGGATAATCGCTGCGAATATCATTTTCAAAGGAAAGCCAGTAGCTGTTTAACTCTTTCCCCTTTTTTTCGATCTCTTGTTGGTCTCCTTTTTCAGCTGAATCATTCAGCTTGGAAATAATGGTTCCCATTTTATCTACGGATGCGGCGATCTCTTTAGTAACCCCGCTTTTTTCAGATGAATCTTTTTCTTTGGTTGAGGATGTGTCATTGGCTCCGCAGCCTGCTAGCGCAAGGATGCAGCCTGCTGATACAGCGATTTTTGTGAAATTCATTTTGTCAGTTCCTTTCCGTTTGTAATATGTTTTGCCGCTTCTGAGATAAGCGCAATCAGTAAAAAGAGTAAAATCAGCAATTGCGGAATGGTGCTGTACACGGACGGATAAACACCAAGCACCGATATAGACGGCAGCCAGCTCTCCGCATCAGACGGAAGAATGCCCGCCAGCTGCAGGCTATGAACGCCTGTTCCGAGAAATTTCACACACATATACAGGACGACCGCCATGGACAGCAGGAAAAACGGCTTTAATGGAATACGCATTCCGAGCTTGATCATCAGAACACCGACGATGACGAGAACGACAAGCCCCGCGGCAGTTCCGCCGATCAGCTCAGTGAGCGGGAGCTTCCCGACAAGGCCGATGAAAAAGATGACCGTTTCGAGCCCCTCTCTTACAACTGCCAGAAATGCAATAAGCGCAAAGGAAAGCAGGCTTCGTTTTTTAAGCGCCTGTGACTTCTGGATATTGATTTTTTCTCTCCATTTATCCATTGAGGCGTTTCTGTGCAGCCACACCCCGACATATAAAAGCATGACAGCGGACAGTACGCCGGTGACGCCGCCAAGCAAGAAGTTGTTTTCTCCGAATACGCTGGAGGAGAACAGAAGCGTGACACCGATGCCGGCTGTCAAGGAAATAACCATGCCGGCTGACGCTCCGCCCCAGATCCATGCCGAGGAACGCGTGACACGGGCTTTCTTTGTCATGGTCAAAAGCGCACCGATGACTAGCAGCGCCTCCATCCCTTCACGAATCGGGATCAGCGCCGCATCCCACCAGCTGTAGTCGCTTGAAGCGATCGGCTCGAGCAATTGAATCATGTCGTCAATTTGCTTGGATACCTTTTCGGGATGGCTGCCGATCTCAGCCTTCATCAGCGCCAGGTTTTCCTCTGATGTCGTATAGGCTTCTTTCGATTGGGAAACGACGTCTCCCTCAACAGCGAGCCAGGATGTAATTAAATTGTCGATTGCGGATGACGCTTCATCCAATCGTTTTTGCTCTATTAACGTTTTTGTGTCTTTTAAATTTTGAATATAGGCTGTTAAGGACGCCCTTGATTGACCCGAGGATGTCTTTTTCAGCACGACAGCCTGCTGATAGGTTTCTAGATGAGAAGAAAGTTCTTCAAGCTGCGTTTTGAGTTTATCTGCATCTTGATTAATGAAGGAAAGAGAAATCATCGCGATATTCGAGTCCATTTTGCTGTGGGAAGAAAGGTTTTCCTTTTTAATAGAAGGTTCTTCTTTTTTCCACTTTGCCTTGAATGTTTCAAACGTTTGTTGTGCCGATTCCGTATCTCCGTCTTTTACGGATTGGATGATTTGCTTGTTTAATTGAATCAGCGCAGCGATCGGATCGTCTTCCGCATGTGCCGCAGAACCGAAAACCATCAACAAGCTGAATAAAATAAGTGCCAGCCCCCGAGCCATCATGTCCCTCCTATAATTGAAAATGATTATCAAGTATATATCATAATCATAGCCAGATCCTGTTCTTTGTCAATTAAAATTTGAAGGTCTGAAAACCTTGATACCACGGCAAAAAGGCTGTCCATTACAGAACAGCCTTTCGAAGAAATAAGAACGCTTATCTACTCTTTTTATACGTTTGAATGTCTTCATGAAACTTGCGTGCGGCACCCTCTGGATCCTTCGCCTGACTGATGGCGCTGATCATACTGACACCGTCGGCCCCCGCTTGGATAACAGGTGCGGCATTTTCGATTGTGATGCCGCCGATGCCGACAATTGGAATGCCGATGCCTTGGCGGCGAACGGCTTCGATGAGAGATACACCCTGTACGGCTTTCGTATCCTTTTTCGTTTCTGTCGGGTAGATTGGCCCGAGTCCGATATAATCCGCTCCATCTTCTTCAGCTTGCTTCACCTCAGACATTGTATGGGCGGAAACGCCAAGAATCATATCGCCTATAGCACTTCTTACTTCTCTTGCGCTGGCGTCTTCCTGGCCGATGTGGACACCGTCAGCCTTCAGTTTCAGAGCCAGCTCCACATCATCATTGACAATGAAAGGAACGCCGGCTTCACGGCAGGATTCCTGCACGTTTTTAGCGAATTCAATCCGCGCCTCCCCTGTCAGCGCATCCCCGCCCTTTTCACGAAATTGGTAGAGAGTGGCGCCGCCTTTTAACGCTTTTTGTACGACTGTGACAGGATCGGCTTTCGTATTGTTTGACCCCATAATGAAGTAAACAGACAATAACTTTTTCATCATTTCCCGAGAAATACGTGTCATGAGACAGTCACCCTTTCTATTGTCGCCAGTTCTTGGACGTCTTGTTCAGTAACAGATGAAAGCTTGTTCAGCAATTCAATCTGAAAGCTTCCCGGACCTTTGTCAGCTGTCTCTTGTGCGGCAAGCTGGGCTGCGACCCCATATGAAGAAATGGCAGCGATAGCAGCAAACAATGGATTTTCTTCGACAGCGCAAAACGCACCGACAACGGAAGTCAGCAGACATCCGGCGCCTGTCACTTTCGTCAGCATCTTGTGGCCGTTATGGAGGGTATATACGTTTGACGAGTCGGCTATGACATCGACTTCGCCAGTGATCGCAATGACCGTGTTGAGTTTTTGTGCCGCCTGCTGAGCCAGGCGGATGATGTCGCCTCCGCCTTCTCCCGCATCTACACCTTTGATCAGCCAATCGGTCACGCCGACGGTATGGGCAATTTCCGCCGCGTTTCCTCTAATCGCAGAGAGGCGCACCTCATGAATGATGTCACTCGCTGATTCGGTGCGGAACGGTGTTGCTCCGGCACCGACAGGATCAAGAATGACGGGGACGCCATGTTCATTGGCTGATTTTCCTGCGATGATCATCGCTTCGACTGACTCCTTGCTCAGCGTTCCGATATTTAAAACAAGGGCTCCCGCTATCTTTGCCATGTCGGCGACCTCTTCTTTCGCGTACGCCATCACCGGCGATGCGCCGAGGGCGAGCAGTCCGTTCGCTGTAAAATTCGTAACGACATTGTTGGTTATGCTGTGCACCAGAGGGCTGTGGCGGCGGACAGCAGTAAGACATTTTGCAGCTGATTGTGCATCCATGTTTGCATCATCCTTTACTTTCTTTTTTCGGGTCCCATAAATACGATTTCGTGTGTTCAAGCCAAGCTCTGGCCGCAAAGGACAAGTAGCGGTCTTTTCTCCAAATGATGGCGAGGTGCCAAGGGATGACCGGCTCAACAAGCGGGATGACTTTCACTTTTTCCAGATCAAGCCCGCGGCAGATTCGTTCCGGCAAAAGCCCGATTCCCAGGTTGGCTGACACCATCTCACTGATAAAATCCCATTGTGAGGTTTCATAAATGATATGAGGCCGGAATCCAGCCTTGATACACTCGGTCATAATTCGATTGTGCAAGACAAAATCCTCCCTGAAGAAAATAAAAGGCTCGTTCTTCAACTCACGCAGCCTGCACTCTTTTTCCTCTGCCAGCCGATGGGATGGGTGAACGACAAGCATTAAGGTTTCTTTTACGATTGTAAACGAATGAAAGATGTCTTCGTTTGCAGGAAGAACCACAACGCCGATATCGAGAGAGCCGTCCCCAACACCTTCTTGGACTTTTATAGAACCGTCTTCGACTAACTGAAAGGTGATATTCGGATAGTTTGCACGAAAATCACCGAGCACTCTCGGGAAAAATCCCGACCCGATCATCGGCGGCAGCCCGATCCGCACGTGTCCTTTCTTGACCTCCATAATATCATTTAATTCTGACGTCAGGTTTTGAAACGATTTAATAATTTCCTGCGCCTGCACATACATGCTTTGGCCAGCGTCAGTCAGTTCCACCTGCCTGCCGTTCCGGTAAAATAGTTCGATTCCGAGCTCTTCTTCTAAATTTTTGATCATTTTTGATATTGTCGGCTGCGAAACATAAAGCGATTGGGAAGCCTTCGTAAAGCTTTTTAAACGGGCGACTTCCAAAAAGTATGTTAAATGGCGGATATCCATGTGCTTCACCCTTCCTATAGACAAAAGGAATACTTATTATTCTTAATATATATTTTACCTATAGCGAGACCTTATGTACAATATGAATATAAGGGAGGCATCAATATGAAAAAACTGCTGCTAACCGTTATTCAAATCGCTCTGTTATTTATATTTGCCCGGCTGATTAATTGGGTGACAGCCCTTCTTCATATAAATATTCCCGGCAGTATAATTGGGATTGTGATTATTTTCACATTATTACACTTTAAGATTATCAAGCTTGAATGGATAGAGCTTGGCGCGGCGTGGCTTCTCGGGGAGCTGCTTTTATTTTTTATCCCGTCTGCCGTCGGAGTGATTGAATACGGAGACATTATGTCGAAATTTGGTGTCAGCATTCTGCTTGTTGTCATCATCAGCACGTTTGTCGTGATGGTGTCTACAGGAACGCTTACACAAATCATTGCAAAAAGAAAGGAGAAAAAGCATACGTGTTCATCGGAATTGTAAGTTTGTTTTTAACGGTCTTGGTGTATGTAGGAGCAAAAAAGGTATATCAACGCTTTCCGCGTGTCTATACGTCGCCGCTATTGGTAACGCCCGCTGTGTTAGTCAGTCTGCTGCTGCTGGTGAATGTCCCGTACGAGTCATATAATCTTGGCGGCGAATTGCTGACCGATATGCTTCAGCCGGCCACCGTAGCTTTTGCGATCCCGCTATATAAATATTTCCCTGTTTTGAAGAAATACGCAGTGGAAATTATTTTGAACGTAGCCGTTGGCTCATGCATCGCGATTATTTCAACTGCTCTTATTGCGAAATGGCTTCACCTCGGCACCGGCTTAATTGACAGCCTCGTCCCGAGATCAGTGACAACGCCGATCGCTATGAACGTATCTGAAATGATCGGCGGAATGCCTGCCGTCACAGCCGTGTTTGTGATTTTGACCGCTTTGTTAGGCACAGTGATCGGCCCAATGGTCATCCGCTATTTCCGTATTGATAACGAAATCGCGCGGGGCGTGCTGCTCGGCACAAGCGCACATGGAGCGGGAACGTCAAAAGCATTTGAACTCAGCTCTGTGTCCGGCACGATTTCCAGCGTGTCGATGATCTTAGCTGCGATTATGACGCTTTGCGCGGCGCCGTTTTTACTTTCATTTATGTAAGAAAAAACTGTCCTCTCGAGGGCAGTTTTTTTATGTGCTTCTCCTTATTGAAAAGCTGGCAGATTACAATATAATGTAATTTGTGGATACTAAAGGAGGCACCCCCATGCATAACTTGCAGGTGAGACGGCATTACGCCGCGTTAAAAGGATTTTATTTGTTTGCCTTTCTCGGCACGGGCAGCATGATCCCCTTACTCAGCATGTATTTAACGAAAGAACAGCATTTAAGCGGATCACAGGTCGGCTTGATCATGTCACTCGGCCCGATTGTGATGATTTTCTTTCAGCCGTTTTGGGGCATGCTGAGCGACTATACGCAAAAAACGAAAAGCCTGCTGGCGGTTTGCACAGCAATCACAGGCATCATCGGATTAGGCTATATTGCATTTGACGGCTTTCCTCTTTTTATTTTAGTTGCGGCCTGTTTTGCAGTCTTTCAAAGCACGATTATTCCATTATCGGACAGCATTTCACTAAGGTACACACAAGAAACAAACGGCAACTACGGCGGAATCCGCCTGTTTGGTTCTCTGGGCTTCGGCGTCGCCGTGTTTGTCATGGGACAGGTGACGAATCAGCTGTACCCTATTCACGTGATCTTTATTTTTGGCTGTGCCTTTCTCTGTATTGCCGCCATACTGGCCTCACAAATGCCGGGCCAGCAGAAGACAAAAACAAAGGTCAATATCCGCAAAGGATTCCGGGAGCTTATCAGCAACAAAACGTTCCTCATCTTTATGATCATCACCTTTACGACATTTGCTCCAAACTTAGCGAACAATACGTATTTCAGTCTTTTTCTGGACAAAAGCGGCGCGTCCCTTTCCGCTATCGGCATTTTATTTTTTATCGGCGTGATCTCGGAAATTCCATTTATGCGATTCGCCCAAACATTTATAGATAAAATGGGGCTGCTCAATGTCATTATGCTGTCAGGCGGGGTCTCATTATTCAGGTGGGCGCTCTATTTCACAGCGCCTTCATTATGGATCATTTATGCGACAGTCTTTCTTCAGGGAGTGGCCATCGGTTTATTTATCCCGGCGGCGCTTCAATACGTGAAAAAAATCACCCCAAGCCACGTTGAAGCGACGGCGTTAACCATGTACGCGGCCATCGGCAATGGATTCGGCAACTGGTTCTGTACATTTGCGGGCGGGTACATTTTTGACTACGTGTCCATCTTCGCAGTTTACCTGCTTTTTAGCATTCTGAGCATAGCAGGCTTTGGGCTGACATTCTATTTAATGAGGGCTGAAAAAAACAAAAATACACTTCATCAGCCGGCTGTTACTTTTAAACCATAATGACTATAATGAAAAAAAGAAAGGATGAGCGCGATGAACGGGCAAGAGCGAAGAAGCATTTCGAAAGGTTTACAGGTGGATATTGTATTGAAAGAAGACCAAAAAACAGGAAAACTGACGAGAGGCACAGTGAAGGATATTTTGACGAAATCAAGCTATCACCCGCACGGCATTAAAGTCCGGCTTGAAGATGGCCGCATCGGCCGCGTCCAGCAAATCATTTCTACATAAAAAAAGCTGCTCCTGAACAGGGCAGCTTTTTGCTTTATTTTTTCTGCAGAAAGACCACTTTTAGGTAGTTGCCTTCCGGAAACGCCGAAATCGTTTTGAAATCCTCCGGCAGCGTAAATTCCTCAATGATCGTGTAGCGTTCATTTGTTTCTTTAAAGGCGGCATCGATAAAGCCTTTGAATTTCTTCATGCCAAAGGCGCTGCTGTTTGTGGAAGCAACGATAATGCCCTTGTCAGCTGTGATGGCGATCGTTTCCTTCAGCAGGTTTTTATAATCCTTGGCCGCGCTGAAGGTGCGCTTTTTTGTGCGCGCAAAGGAAGGCGGGTCGAGAATAATCAGATCAAAGCGCAGATCCTTTTTCGCAGCGTACGAAAAATAGTTAAACACGTCCATCACTTTAATGTCGTGTGCCTCGTAATCCAGCTTGTTCACGCTGAATTGCTCGATCGTTTTGGCCAGGCTCCGGTTTGCCACGTCCACGCTTGTTGTTTTCTCCGCTCCGCCAAGCACAGCTGCCACGGAGAATGCCCCCGTATAAGAAAACGTGTTTAAGACGGTTTTTCCTTCTGCATAGCGGTCTCTGATCGCCTTGCGCACATGTCTTTGATCCAAAAAGATGCCTGTCATGGCGCCTTCATTCAGATCTACCGCATATTGAATGCCATTTTCCTGAATAATGATCGGGAATTCGCCTCTTTTCCCCTTCACGAAGTCATCATCTTCGACGTATTGCCCAGCCGTGTCGAAGCGCTTTTTTTCGTAAATCGCTTTATAATCCAGATCAAGCTCATCCAAAGCGGAAATCAGCATATCTTTAAAGGCGTAAATGCCTTTGCTGTACCATTGAATCAACAGATACCCGCCATAATAGTCGATGGTGACGCCGCCGATGCCGTCACCCTCACCATTGAACATACGGAAAGCTGTTGTGTCTTGAGCCGCGAAAAGTTTGGCGCGCGCTTCGATCGCTTTAGTTAATTTGCTGAGAAAAAATGCTTGGTCTATCTGTTCTTGTTTATTGCGGGTAAGCGTCCAGCCGACCCCTTTGTTTTGCAGGCCGAAATAACCCCGCGCGAGAAACTCGCCGCTCTCTGACACGATATCAACGAGGTCTCCTTCTTTCACGTGCCCCGCACTCCCTGCGAGAGCTTCCTTATCGATGAGGGGATAGCCTTTTTTGATTTTTGCAGCATGTGCTTTCTTTAGAGTGAGTAGCTTCATATCTGTTCGTCCTCTTTCTGTTTGCTTTCTCTTATCGTACCACAAAACGCCAAGATGTCTGCATTGACAGAAAGGAAAGGTTTTTCTACGATAGACAAAAAGAGTTACGAGGAGGAGCATCATGGCAAAACGAATTGACCATACAGGCATTATGGTTAGGGATATCAACGCGTCCATCACATTTTATGAAGAGGTTCTCGGCATGAAATTGAAGGATCGCATCACTCACACGAACGGTATAATCGAGCTTGCTTTTCTTGGCTTTGAAGACGGGCCGGAAACAGAAATTGAACTGATTCAAGGCTACAGCAGCGAGCTTCCGACCGAAGGAAAAGTGCACCACATTGCCCTGCTGACGGATGACATCGCGGCTGAATATACAAAAGCGGAAAGAATGAACGCGAAATTCATCGACGAAGAGATCACAACTCTACCAAACGGGTACCGTTACTTCTATATCGAAGGTCCTGACGGTGAGTGGATTGAGTTCTTTCAGCGGTAAAAATAAAGAACGTACATTTTGTGGTGTACGTTCTTTTTTCATCTATACCAACTGATATGTGTGCCCTCATCGCAAATCATGGCTTCCCAGCCCATACGCTGAACCAACTCATTGATGTGTTCATCTTTCGCTAAAAAAACATTAATGAATGAGTCATAAACACTCATCAACACAAAGTCCATTTTCTTATCAATCAACATGAGCTCTGCGGCGGCATCATCAAGAACCGTCCGCAAGTTAGCCTCAGTTATATCCAGAAAGCCGCTGTTTTCTACAATTGGTTCTGAGTAATAAAACTGATTGGACCCGTTCGAACAAAACACTTTTATCAAACTGGGTATATGAAAATTTGAAATATGGTCCTCACTGGGATAAAAGAGGCCTTCATTTATATTTGCATGTAAAACTTCAGCCAAATCCTCTCTCCCGTACTCATCCCTTAAGGCGCCTATTGACGTCATTAAAGCCAGCGCTAGCTCGGCATGTGTTTGAAAGCCGCAAGAGGACATGACCTTCTTCCATGAAACTGCTTTGCCTTTTTCCCTTATTTCCTCATCATTTGGATAGATAGGTTCGTAATTATTTTTTCTCTTTGCTTTCTCCCATCCTTCAGGCATTTGAATAAAAGGAGAAAATAAAATAGCTGCTGATATGTATTCTACTGGTATTTGTTTTAAGATTGGTGATTCGTCATCAAACCATATGTATTCTAGCATTACGCACCCCCTTTACATATTCTAACATTCGCTTTTAATTGAAAGAAGCTAACCATCCCTATGACAGGCTGATTAGCTTTAACAACACACTTTATCTCAAGATTCAATCCCACTCTCTTCCCGCCATTTTTGATGGTCCCATATTCTGAAAAACGGATAGTAGATCGCACAGGTGATCACAAGATTCACCAGCTGCATAATGGCTCCGGATACTTTTCCGCCTGTCGCCAGGTAGCCTGATATGAGAGGAGGCATCGTCCATGGCACGGCGATTCCCGCCGGCCTTGCCACCAGTCCTGTGCTCATGCCAATATAAGTCGTAGTAATCGTGAGGAGCGGCGCGATGATGAATGGAACGATGAGGAGCGGATTCATGACAATCGGCATGCCGAAAATGATCGGCTCGTTGATATTAAATAGCGCAGGACCAATCCCTAGTCGGCCAAGCTGCTTCATTTGTTTGCTCCGGGAGCGTACCAGCATCGTCAGGACAAGCGCCAGCGTCGCTCCGCTCCCGCCTACATTGATCCAAATTTGAAAAAACTGGGTCGTAAAAATACTCGGCAGCGCCTCGCCTGCCTGGAGCGCGAGACGGTTGGCATCCATCGCGCCATACCAAATCGGCGCCATAATTCCGCCAATGATGGAAGCCCCGTGAATCCCGCACGACCAAAGCAGCATCTGCACAAATTCAGCAACCAAGCTCCCGCCGAGACTGCCGCCAAGGATGGAAAGCGGCGTGCCAAGCAAGTCTCCAACGACATTGTGCAGGCTCTGAAAAGGCGTCATTTCAATCAGAAGACGCGCCAGCCACACGAGAAACACAATGATAAAACCGGGAATCAGCGCGACAAATGATTTGCTTACCGCCGGCGGCACGCCGTCTGGCATTTTGAAGACGATATTTTTTTGAATAATGTACCGATAGATTTCAGTCGAAAACAAAGCGATCAGCATGGCGACAAATAAACCCTTGCTGCCAAGCAGTGTAATCGGGATTCCGCCCCCAACCAAGATGGATTCCGTTGAGCCATCCGGCGTAAACGGTACCTCAAACGGCGTTGCCAACAGAAATGCGGCAATTGATATCGCGCCGGCCGACAGAGCATCAACACTATAGCTTTCCGCCAGCCGATAGGCGATTCCAAATGCGGCGATCATCGCCATAATATCAAATGAAGCATTAACAGGATAACCGAGTTTATCGGCCCACTGATCTCCAAACACACTCGCCATGAAATCAGCATAACCGGGAATCGGCAGGCTCGTTAATATCAAAAAGACAGATCCGATAATAATCAGCGGCATGGTCAGGATAATGCCGTCACGCAAAGCGCTGAGATGCCGCTGCCCGGCAATTTTCCCAGCGACAGGCATGATTTTTTCTTCCATCACCCGAGTGAATGCGCTCATCTGAAAAGCCCCCTTTTTTCATTGCTTTGTGAACAACCTTCGCAATGTTTTCTTTATCTTATTTTGAAAACGCTTACAAATTCATTTGGGAAATTTCCTCTTCCTGCGGAAAAAACCTGCGTTCTGCTCTACAGTCCTGTCAATGAAAAAAATTTTCCTCCTAACTATTAAACTCTCTTTTTTCTCCGATATATATATCAAACATCATAGAAAGAAGGAGATGAATCATGAAAAACGTGTCGTGCAAGCTTGTCATATCAGTCACTCTGTTTTTCAGTTTTCTCGCCATAGGCCCTTTCGCGCATGCGCAAAACAGCAGCGGGAAAGAAGTTATTGTGGTTTATAAAAATAAGGCCGGCAAGGAAACCGTCCTTGACAGCGATGCAGAGGTTGAACAGCAGTATAAGCATCTTCCCGCGGTAGCCGTCACAGCAGATCAGGAGACAGTGAAAGAATTAAAACAGGATCCTGATATTTTGTATGTCGAAAACAATGTCTCGTTCACCGCAGCAGGCAGCACAGATTTCAAAGTGCTGATAGACAACACTGAGGATACTGAAAATTTTGAACAATGGAACCTTAAACCCATTCAAGTGAAACAGGCTTGGAAAGCAGGACTAACTGGCAAAGGTGTCAAAATCGCAGTCATTGACAGCGGGATCTCTCCCCACGAAGACCTGTCGATTGCCGGCGGGTTTTCAGCTGCCAGTTACACCTCTTCTTACAAAGATGATAACGGCCACGGAACACATGTCGCTGGGATTATCGGAGCCAAGCATAACGGCTACGGAATTAACGGCATCGCACCGGAAGCTCAAATATACGCGGTTAAAGCGCTTGATCAGAACGGTTCGGGGGATCTTCAAAGCCTTCTCCAAGGAATCGACTGGTCGATCACACACGGGATGGACATCGTCAATATGAGCCTTGGCACGACCTCGGACAGCCAAATCCTTCATGACGCCGTGGACAAAGCATATGAACAAGGCATTCTGCTCGTTGCCGCCAGCGGTAACGACGGGAACGGCAAACCAGTGAACTATCCGGCGGCATACAGCAGTGTCGTTGCCGTTTCAGCGACAAACGAAAAGAATCAGCTTGCCGGATTCTCAACCACTGGAGATGAAGTTGAATTTTCAGCGCCGGGAACCAACATCACGAGCACTTACTTACATCAATACTATGCGACAGGAAGCGGAACTTCCCAAGCGACACCGCACGCCGCTGCCATGTTTGCTTTGTTACTGCAGCGTAATCCTGCTGAGACAAACGGGCAGCTTCGCGCAGAAATGAAAAAAAATATCATTGATCTTGGAACCACAGGCCGCGATCAGCAATTTGGCTATGGGATGATCCAGTATAAAGCGCAGAAAGCAGATTCTGCATACGCTGCGGCAGAGCAAGCGGTGAAAAAAGCGGAACAAACAAAAACACAAACAGATATCAACAAAGCGAGAGGACTCGTCAGCCAGCTGCCGAATTCTGAAGCCAAAACGGCCCTGCAAAAAAGACTGGATAAAGTACAGTCATTCAGAAATGTAAAAGATGCGAAAGACAAAGTCGTAAAAGCTCAAAAATATAAAACTCAGCAAACCGTTGATACAGCACAAGCTGCCATTAACAAGCTGCCGAACGGAACAGACAAAAAGAACCTGCAAAAACGCTTAGACCAAGTAAAACGCTATATCGCATCAAAGCAGGCGAAAGAGAAAGTGGCGAAAGCGGAAAAAAGCAAAAAGAAAACAGATGTTAACAGCGCACAATCAGCAGTGAGCAAGCTGCCGGCAGGTTCAGAAAAAACGTCCCTGCAGAAGCGCCTTGCCAAAGTAAAAAGCACCAATTTGAAAACGGCGAAGCAATCCGTATCTGCAGCAGAAAAGAAATCAACTCATGCCAATGCGGCAAAAGCACAATCAGCCGTCAATCAGCTTCAATCAGGCAAGGACAAAACGTCATTGCAAAAACGGTTAGACAAAGTGAAGAAAAAAGCGGCCGCAGCCGAAGTGAAAAAAGTTGAAACTGCCAAAGCAAAAGTGAAGAAAGCGGAAAAAGACAAAACAAAAAAATCAAAGACATCCGCACAGTCTGCAGTGAATCAATTAAAAACATCCAGCGAAAAAACAAAGCTGCAAAAACGTCTAAATGCCGTCAGGCCGAAAAAATAACCAAAAAGCCTTTAAGACCTTGTATTCTAGGTTTTAAAGGCTTTTTTCTATTCTAAGAACCCGAATACAACCTTTTTCCCAGTCACCGCACAGGCTTTTCCTACTATTGCTATCCAGCCATGAACAGCATAAAATGAACGTTATTACAGTTATCACCACATATGGAGGGATTGTGACTGGCAGGCAGGCAAGACCCAATGATGCAAAGGGAGTATTAGTGCCTAAAAAAGCAGGGCGTTTTAACTCTTCTTTTCGTGTTGGGCTTATAACGGCGCCATGGACAACCCCTATTCTCATGCCCCGTCACCGACGCGGGCATTTTTTGTTGTCCCTGCTCATTTTGTCATTTTCAGCCGGTATTTCTCACTTTTTTCATTTTGATTGTCAACTTTTCATTTGATACGATGAACAAGCCGACTTTTCTTCAGCAAAGGAGGTTTTGATTGCTTGCAAAGAGAGATTGCAAAAGAATTATTGCTCCTCACAGGAGGAAAAAGCAATATTATCAGCATCAGCCATTGTACGACCCGTCTTCGTTTTGAGGTAAAAGACGAGACGAAAATCGATATACATGCCATTGAACATCTGCAAGGTGTGCAGGGCACCTTTTTCCGATATGGGTTATTCCAGATTATCTTCGGAGCAGGCGTCGTCAACAAAATATATAAAGAAGTCGTTCACGTGTGGGAGGCCGCGCCTTCTGAGGAGCCTGTTCATCAGAAAAAGGCAAGCCGGAAGCTGACCCCTGTCGCAGCATTCGCGAAAACGTTGTCCGATATTTTTGTGCCGATTATCCCGGCAATCACAGCAAGCGGCCTGCTCATGGGGCTGATTGGCATGATTAAGGTGTTTCACTGGATTGCAGCCGGCAGCCCTTGGATCAAAATGCTCGACCTCGTGTCCAGCACAGCCTTTATTTTGCTGCCGATTTTGGTTGGCTTCAGTGCCGCACGGCAATTTGGCAGCAATCCCTATTTAGGGGCAGTGTTAGCAGGGCTCTTGACGCATCCCGATCTTCTGGACCCGTCTATGCTCGGCAGCAAAACCCCTGCTTCCTTAGACATATGGGGGCTTCATATTCCAATGATGGGCTATCAAGGCTCCATTATACCGATTCTTCTTTCCGTTTATGTCATGAGCAAAATTGAGAAGCTACTAAAATGGATTGTGCCGAAGTCGCTTGATGTCATCATCATTCCTTTTATTACAGTCATGGTGACAGGATGCCTCGCACTGATTGTCATGAATCCCGCCGCATCCATCATCGGCCAGATCATGACACAGTCGATTGTCTATATTTATGATCACGCCGGCATTGCCGCAGGTGCCCTATTCGGCGGCATCTACTCCACTGTCGTTCTATCTGGCTTGCATCATAGCTTTTATGCGATTGAAGCAACGCTGCTTGCTGACCCGCATGTCGGTGTGAACTTTTTAGTGCCGATATGGTCGATGGCGAATGTGGCCCAAGGCGGAGCGGGACTTGCGGTCTTTTTCAAAACGAAACAATCAAGCCTGAAAAAAATTGCGCTCCCCGCTGCCCTCACCGCGTTTTTAGGCATTGTGGAGCCCATTGTGTTCGGGGTAAATGTCAAATTGATCCGTCCCTTTATCGGAGCTGCCATCGGCGGCGCTATTGGCGGAGCATACGTGGTTGCGGTACACGTCGTGTCGAATTCCTACGGGCTGACAGGCATTCCGATGATTTCAATCGTGCTGCCGTTCGGCGCCGCCAATTTTGTTCATTATATGATCGGTTTTTTGATCGCGGCCGTCTCTGCTTTTCTAGCTACATTGTTTCTCGGGTTTAAAGAAGAGACAGAATAACTGGATTTATTCGTTTTCATTCATAAAACGGGGGATGAAAGGAAAAAAAAGCTATGAAAATTAAAAGAATCTTAAATCATAATGCTATCGTCGTAAAGGATCAAAGTGAAGAGAAGATTCTCTTAGGTGCAGGAATTGCTTTCGACAAAAAGAAAAATGATATTGTCGATCCGTCAAAAATAGAAAAAACCTTTGTCAGAAAAGACACAGCTGACTATAAGCAGTTCGAAGAGATTTTAGAAACATTGCCGGAAGACCATATTCAGATTTCCGAGCAAATTATCTCCCATGCCGAAAAAGAGCTGAACATTAAAATCAACGAGCGCATACACGTCGCTTTTTCAGACCATCTTTCCTTTGCGATCGAACGCCTGAGCAATGGAATGGTGATCAAAAATCCGCTGCTGAATGAAATCAAAGTCCTTTATCCCAAGGAATTTCAGATCGGCTTGTGGGCCAGAGCGCTGATTAAAGATAAACTGGGGATACACATTCCTGATGATGAAATCGGCAATATCGCCATGCATATCCACACAGCAAGAAACAATGCCGGTGATATGACACAGACGCTTGATATTACAACTATGATCCGTGATATCATTGAGATTATTGAAATTCAGCTATCAATCAATATTGTAGAAGATACCATTTCTTATGAGCGGCTTGTGACCCATCTCCGCTTTGCGATCCAGCATATCAAAGCGGGGGAATCCATTTACGAGCTGGACGCAGAAATGATCGACATTATTAAAGAGAAGTTTAAGGATGCATTCCTCTGTGCCCTAAGCATCGGTACATTCGTGAAGAAGGAATACGGCTTTGTGTTTCCTGAAAAAGAATTATGCTATATCGCCATGCATATTCAGCGATTTTACCAACGGTCAGTCGCACGCTGAGGCAAAAAAAAACGCTTTTGAGATGATCAAAAGCGTTTTTATATTCAGTTTATTGGTTGATCGCCGGATTGCTGATCGTATTCCACTTCGTATACGACATGTAATGGAAATACTGGTCGCGATACGGGTGTTTCGTATTGGAATTCCAAGGCTTTTCTCCGCCGCAGAAGTGGACAATGGCCGGGTTCTCTCTCGTTTCTCTATAAAGCTTCTGGCCTGACAGCGTCGCAGGCGTTTTTTGTTTTAGTATGATATAGGTTTGAGCGTTCCAGCGCGGATGAAGTTCATACCACTGATCATACAAGATCGCATTCAGCGCATCTTGGTCGTGAAGCACAAGAAAGTCTTCAGACGGGTTTTCATTGATAAAGTTGATGACTTTTTCAGTGATGTTTTGCTTTCTCCAAGAATCAAAGTCAATAATCATCATACCTGAGTTAAAATACTTCCCTGTATCACTGACGTTCATTTCTTTCAGGCGTTCATGCTGCCCCGCATCCTCAACAGCAGCAACCGTATATGGCGCAATATCCAAGTCCCACAGTTTCGAAATATCCTCCAGAATAATCGCGTCACAATCGATATAAATCATTCGTTCGATGCTTTCATCCTTAATTAAGTCGGGAATTGAAATGCGGTAATACGCCGCTTTTGTAATATGGCTGCTTTCCACCGCATGTTCATACATGTTGGCATCCACTTCTAAAAATTCAATCGGCACGCCGAACTTCAATGTGGATTCTTCCAGTCTTTTTTTGTTATCAGGCGTAATTCCGCCATCAATGACGTATAGTTTTAACTCTCTCTCCCGATCCATGTTTGTCAATAAAGAAACGAACATTCCACCTAAATGACGAGCATAATTATCATCAGCGCATGACACGATATGCATAATTTCATCTTTCTTCAATGGTATTCATCTCCCTTTGTGTTGTACAAGTTACATTCCCGATTTCAGAAAAGTAAACACTATTCATCAATACTTTTTTAGACAGAATGTGCTATACAACAAAAAAAGGCGTCATGTTTTGAACCTGCGATAAAGCCAATAAAGAATGTAAAAGCATGCGATCGTAATGGCTTCAGCCGAAACGATATACCATGGCCACGGCCCGAGAACATCCAAGAGAGAAGAGCCGCCCGGTTTTTTCGTCAAATACATATAATTCGCGCCAAGCCAGCGATCAAGCAAATAAATGCAGACCCCGTACACATTGACAATGAGGACGGTCACCCACAAAGAACGCTGTCTAAGCCTGTACGTCCCAATTACCGTCATCAGCAGGCAGGAGAGAAACACAGATCCGTGCGAAATAAAAAAGAGGATATATCGAATATGCGGAAAAGAAAACATACCGAGATCAGGAGTGGCAAGAGCCTGAATCGAACTGCCGATGCCGACAAAGTATAAAAATACAAACAGCTTCCTGCTTTTGGTCACCAGCATAATGGCCGACAAATACACCGACAGGTCACTAAGCTGGAGAGGCAATGAAGTCCGCACCGACCACCTGCCCGCGGCGATCATCCATATTTGATAACCGATTTGCGAACCAAGCAGCAGAAAGACAAACAAATAGCGCAAAAACTGGCTGAGTTTAGGCCGTTTGACCGTCTGGCGGAACAAAAACAACAGAATGGCCAAGACGGCGATCACTGCTAATGTCACCACATGCTCTGCTGAAAAAAGGTGAAACGGATCATGTTTATGAACGGCTTGAACATATTTTTGCAAGATGGCACCCCCGTTTGCAGGTTTTTGTTTATTTTGGTGTTGTTTTGGCCTTTTTTATTCAATCAAGCGAGAAAACGATAACAATTGTTGATCTGCTCGTCACATTGGAGCTCTTACCTTCGAAGAGCGAGCCATGCCGCATGATTCAAAACGGCGGTGTTCGAATTGACGGAGAGAAAATAACAGATATCCACGCTGATGCAGAGATAACTGAAAATATGATTATCCAAGTCGGCAAACGCAAGTTTTTAAAAATCCAATAGCCTGTTATCCCAAAACGCTTATGACCCCTCATTCATAAGCGTTTTCCGCAGGTATAAAGCACTGTCTTTTCAAAACCGCTTTCCAATTTGCAGGAGATTCTTTTAGCATCCCGAAATATTCCCCATCCATACATTAGGGGAGGTTTATTTTCGATGAAAAAGTTTTTGACTGTAGTGACGATGGCCGTTTTAACTGCCGGAACGGTTCTCTTGCCGGCACAGAGTGTCACACCTGCCGCGCGCGCTGTTCAAATACCAGACAGTGAGCGAGAGCTTCCATTCAAAGCAAAGCGTGCGTACTCAACCATTTCTCAGCTTAGTGAAGCAATCGGCCCCAGAATAGCCGGAACGGCCGCTGAAAAAAAGAGTGCCCTTTTGATCGCTTCATCCTTGAGAAAATTAAAGTTTGATGTGAAGGTTCAACGATTCGGTATTCCTGACCGGCTTGAGGGAACGCTTTCTTCAGAAGGACACGATATTCTTCTCCGAGCGGCATCCGGCTCAGCCCCTACAGAAAAAAAAGGGCTGACGGCTCAGCTTTACACTGCCGGCTTGGGCTATCCAAAGGACTTCACCGCTGACGCCAAGAGCAAAATCGCCTTGATTTCCAGAGGAGACCTTACATTTTACGAGAAAGCGAAAAATGCCCAAACCGCCGGAGCCAAGGCTGTCATCATTTATAACAACAAAGAAAGCCTCGTGCCTGTGACGCCAAACCTGTCAGGCAATGAAGTCGGCATTCCCGTCGTCGGAATTAAAAAAGAAGACGGCGAAACCCTTACCCAGCAAAAAGAAGCAACCTTAAACCTAAAAGCAATCACAAACCAGACCTCCCAGAACATCATCGGTATCAAAAAACCGAAGAACATCAAACATCCAGACATTGTATACGTGACGGCCCATTACGACAGTGTTCCTTTTTCGCCCGGAGCAAATGACAATGGCTCAGGAACCTCTGTCATGCTGGAAATGGCGCGCGTCTTAAAAAGCCTTCCTTCCGACAAAGAAATCCGCTTTATCGCTTTCGGCGCTGAAGAGCTTGGCCTGCTCGGCTCATCATATTATGTAGATCATCTATCGGAAAAAGAGTTGAAACGAAGTGAAGTGAACTTCAACTTAGACATGGTAGGCACAAGCTGGGAGAATGCGTCTGAGCTGTATGTCAACACATTGGACGGCCAATCTAACGCTGTTTGGGAATCCAGCCATACAGCCGCTGAAAAAATTGGGTTTGACAGCCTGTCTCTGACACAGGGAGGATCGTCTGATCATGTGCCGTTCCACGAAGCCGGCATTGATTCCGCCAACTTTATTTGGGGAGACCCTGAAACTGAAGAGGTTGAGCCGTGGTATCATACCCCTGAAGACTCGATCGAACATATCAGCAAAGAACGCCTTCAGCAGGCCGGCGATCTTGTGACAAACGCTGTCTATCAGGCTGTGAAAAAAGAGAAGAAACAAAAAGCCATTAAAAAACAAATGAAGGCCAAAGCCTCCGACATTTATGAAGATATCAAATAAAAAAGACGGCACGTTGCTGCCGTCTTTTCTAATCCACTTCTTTCTTAATCCCCAGCATTTTCTCATCTAAATAATGGGCGATCTCCGCGGCTTCCTTCAGCTCATCTGTTAATGGCTTAGGAACGTCATTGTTCAATTTATAGTAAATTTTATGCTCAAGACTCGCCCAAAAATCCATCGCGATCGTCCGAATTTGAATTTCCGCTTTAACGTATTCCACACGGTTCGTTAAATTCACAGGCATCTCAATGATTAAATGCAGGCTTCGGTAGCCGTTCGGTTTTGGCGTCTGGATATAATCCTTTACCTTTACGATTCGCAGGTCATCATGCTGCTTTAAGACATTCACGACATTATAAATATCCGAAATAAAGGAGCAAATGATGCGAACACCGGCAATGTCGTGAATGTGCTCCTTCATTTCCTTCGTCGTAATCTCGCAGCCCTTTCTCATTAACTTATTCACGATGCTTTCAAAGCTTTTGACACGGGATTTCGTATGTTCAATCGGGTTGTGTCCGTGAATGAGGTTATATTCCTGGCTGATAATTGAGAACTTTGTATCCAGTGCATCAAGCGCAAATTTATAAACTAATAATTCATTTTTCCAATCTTCCATTACCGTTTTTAAATCGTCCATATGTGTTACAGATAAATCCATTTTCGTCATCTCCTTTAACGGATCTTTATCCGCTGTCCCTGTACTAGACGTCCCTGCTTCCAGTATGGTTCTATGAATTTTTTTACAAAATGCGGTCAAATGTAACAAAAAAAGACCGCACGAAAAACAAGCGGTCTTTCTTTTTACCGGAAGTAGCTGATCAATAATCCGATTGAGAGCAGGAATCCGAAAAATGTATTCGTTTGGGCTGTTGATTTCATTGCGACAATCATATTCATCGGCAATTCTTTTTGGACGAAGCCCTTCACTGCCTGAACCGGCTTAGGCACGCTCAAAAAGACGACAAACAGCCACGGGCTTGCAGCACCGGTGATGACCAAGCCGACAACCCAGATATAAGCGACAGCAAACGACGCAGCTAAGACCGTGACAGCTCCCTTATGCCCCATCAAAATCGCTAATGTTTTGCGTCCGCCTTTTTTGTCCTCTTCAATGTCGCGAATGTTGTTCGACAGGTTAATCGCACCGACAAGAATCGCAATCGGGATCGAAATCAAAATGCTTTGCGTATTGATCCTATCTGTCTGAATGAAAAACGATATCAGCACAAACACCGAACCCATACAAATGCCTGAGAATAACTCACCGAACGGCGTGTATGCAATCGGCAGCGGCCCGCCTGTATACAGGTAGCCGATCGCCATGCCGACAAGGCCGATCAGAGCCAGCCACCAGCTGCTGCTCGCGCAAATATAGACGCCGAGTAAAATGGCTATCCCATATGATACAAGGGCTAATTGCAAAATCGTGATCGGCTTCATTCCGTGGCGTACAATCGCACCTCCGATTCCGACAGATTCTGCTGTATCTAACCCGCGTTTAAAATCGTAGTATTCATTAAATAAGTTCGTCGCAATCTGGATCCATAAGCAAGAAAACAGCATAGCCAGAAACAGCAGCAGATCAACCTTCACATAAAACATCGCCAAAACCGTTCCGAGCAGCACAGGCACAAACGATGCGGTTAACGTATGAGGACGGGTTAACTGCCAAAGGATCTGCCCCATGCTTTCTTTTTCCGGCGCTATCTGACCCTCACCCTTATTTGTTTGGTTCATCTTCCTCTTCCTTTCTATTAAAAGGCTTACTTTTTTTCAGCCGGCAGCTTTGATAAAAACTCCTTTTGCTTCCTTATCTATCATAATGACTTCTCCCCCATTTCACAAGATACCGCAAGAAGGCGTTTTCTTTCTTATTATACGCTTTCCGCCCCGATTTCATCAGGTTTCTGCTTTCACCTGAACGAACAAATACAGAAAAATTTTTTTAAGTGCATTACGCTTTTTAAAAGTTAAAAAGATCATTTTTACTCCTTCTACCTTTTCCTTTTATAATGAACCAGCCCCAGACAATTCATTCTTGCCCTAGCGGGTATAAAGATTCATTTTCAATAGCAAAATGCCGATATATTTATTTGAGGAGTTTAGGGAAAAAATGAAACTTTTTGAGCATCTAATCGTCAAATACTCATGTGATTGTCGAAAAAACGGGAAAGGACTTTTGATATGCTGCAATTGATGAAACAGCTGTATGAAAAGCCCGCTGTCAAGTGGACATGTCATACAGGTTTTTATTTGATAATACTGCTTGTTTTGTTTTTTATGTATGGTTTTCACACCGCGAACACCGGTTCATATATTTATAACGATTTCTAATTGGAGAGAGAATAAAGATGAAACTTTTACATGCTATTCAAACACATGCGGAATCTTATCCGCAAACCGTTGTCTTCCGCTCTCAAGGCCAGTCGCTCACGTATCAGGAATTATGGGAGCAGTCTGACCGTGCGGCTGCCGCGATCCAACAACGCTTTTCCGGGGAAAAGAAAGCCCCTATCCTTGTGTACGGCCATATGGAGCCGCACATGATCGTTTCCTTCTTGGGAAGCGTCAAAGCGGGACACCCTTATATTCCGATTGATCTGTCGATTCCGTCCGAGCGGATCGCGAAAATTATCGAAAGCTCTGGAGCAGAATTGCTGATCCATGCAGCCGGACTTTCAATTACAGACAGCTACCAAGTTCAGACGGTTTCAGCAGAAGAACTGCTGGAAAACGAAGACGGCTCTGTCAGCCAAGGTCAATGGGTCAAGGAACACGAAACGTTTTATATCATTTACACTTCCGGAAGCACAGGAAATCCGAAAGGCGTGCAGATTTCCGCCGCGAATCTTCAAAGCTTCACAGACTGGATTTGTGCAGATTTTCCAGTCAGCGGAGGAAAAACATTTTTAAACCAAGCGCCGTTTTCATTTGATTTATCTGTTATGGACCTTTATCCGTGCCTTCAATCAGGCGGGACTTTACACTGCGTGACAAAGGATGCTGTGAATAAGCCGAAAATCTTATTCGAGGAGCTGAAGAAGTCCGGGCTGAATGTGTGGACTTCAACGCCTTCCTTTGTGCAGATGTGTCTGATGGACCCGGGTTTTTCACAGGACCTGCTGCCTCATGCGGACACATTTATGTTCTGCGGAGAGGTACTCCCGGTTTCTGTTGCAAAAGCGCTACTTGAGCGTTTTCCGAAAGCAAACATCTTTAATACGTATGGTCCGACCGAAGCAACAGTAGCTGTCACATCCGTTGAGATTACGGATGACGTCATAAGCCACAGTGAGTCGCTTCCCGTCGGCTTCGCTAAGCCAGATATGAACATTTTCATTATGGATGAACAGGGACAGCCGCTTCCTGATGGAGAAAAAGGAGAGATCGTCATTGCAGGGCCGAGCGTAAGCCGAGGCTACCTTGGCGAACCTGAACTGACGGATAAAGCGTTTTTCTCTTATCAAGGCCAGTGGGCATACCGGACTGGCGATGCAGGCTATATTCAAGATGGTCAGATTTTCTGCCAAGGACGTTTGGATTTCCAAATTAAACTTCACGGCTACCGAATGGAGCTCGAGGAAATCGAGGTCCATGTCAGACAGTCTCAGTACGTTCGCTCTGCTGTCGTGATTCCGTATCAGCCAAACGGAACAGTCGAATATTTGATCGCGGCTATTGTGCCTGAGGAGCATGAGTTCCAGAAGGAATTCCAGCTGACAAGCGCCATTAAAAAAGAGCTTGCCGCTTCCCTTCCGGCGTATATGATTCCGAGAAAATTCATTTACCAAGATCACATTCAAATGACGGCTAACGGCAAAATTGACCGGAAACGCATCGGCGAAGAGGTTCTTGTATGACGCCTTACAGCTCGTTTTTATTCTTTATACTGCTTGGCATTCTTCTTCTGCCGACGATCATTCTCGGCCTGAACGGAAAAAGATTTCAAGCATACAACATGTTCATATCTATCATTATATTGGCTTTAATTTTTTCGCACGACTTACACGGGGTCATCGCACTGTGTCTGTTTACGATATGGCAGGTGCTCCTGATCAGCGGCTACTTGGCATACAGGCAGAAAGCGAATAGCGGCTTTGTCTTTTGCGGAGCTGTGATCGCGTCGATTCTGCCTTTATTCTTGTCAAAAATATGGCCGTTTCTTTCACACCCGCAGCCGCACCACCCGCCACATAATCTGATCAGCTTTTTAGGGATTTCGTATTTAACCTTTAAAGGCATTCAGCTGATTATGGAAGCAAGAGACGGTCTGCTGAAGGAACAGCTGCCGCTACACCGCCTGCTGTATTTTATCCTGTTTTTCCCGACGATTTCCTCCGGCCCGATCGACAGATACCGCCGGTTCGTCAAGGATGAACAGAAGGCTTGGACGAAAGAAGAATACGCCGATCTATTGTATACAGGGATTCATAAAATCTTTATCGGTTTCCTGTACAAGTTTATTATCGGCTACGCAATCAACACGTACTTCATCATGAATCTTCCCGCGATCACGCACAATAAGATTCTTGGGAACCTCCTGTACATGTACGGCTACAGCATGTATTTATTTTTTGATTTCGCCGGCTACACAATGTTTGCCGTCGGGGTCAGCTATATAATGGGCATTAAATCACCTGAAAACTTTAATAAACCGTTTATCAGTAAAAATATTAAAGATTTCTGGAACCGCTGGCATATGTCTCTGTCATTCTGGTTCAGAGATTATGTGTTTATGAGATTTGTATTTTGGATGACAAAGAAAAAGTGGATCAAAAACCGTATGGCCGTCTCAAACATCGGGTATTTCCTGCTGTTTATGCTGATGGGGGTTTGGCACGGGCTTGCCCCGCAATATATCATCTACGGCCTCTATCACGCCGTGCTGATGACGTGTTACAACTTTTTCGAGAAGTGGAATAAGAAATACAAATGGCTTCCGTCCAACCGCTGGACAACCGTTCTCGCGATTGTGATCACGTTCCACTTCGTTTGCTTCGGATTTTATATTTTCTCAGGAAAACTATTTCATCACCACCATTAAAGGAGATTAGAAAGCTATGGAATTTAAACAAGAGGTATTAGACGTTTTAGCAGAGGTTTGCCAGGATGACATCGTAAAGGAAAATCCTGATATTGAAATTTTTGAAGAAGGTTTGCTTGATTCTTTTGGAACAGTAGAATTGCTGCTTGCGATTGAAAACCGTTTTGATATTTTAGTGCCGATCACTGAATTTGACCGGGATGTATGGAATACACCTAACAACATTGTAAATCAGCTGTCTGAGTTGAAATAATGAAAAAGCGTTTTTTCGGTCCAATTATTTTGGCGTTTATTCTATTCGCAGGCGCCATCGCAGTTCCATCTTCATGGCTGTCAGGCTTCATCACCGATAAGCGGGTGAAAGAATCAGCAACAGCCTTGAACCCAAGTATGTTTCAAGGGCTTTATTTACAAGACCAGATGCTCAAAGATCCGGCATATCTTCCGATTTACGGATCTTCTGAGCTTTCCCGGCTGGACGAATTCCATCCATCTAACTATTTTCAGGTGAACAATGAGGGGTTCACGCCATACCTTGTCGGCAAAGGCGGATCACAGTCATTGATTCATTCTTTAAACTTCGCTGCCCATATGGATCAGTTGAAGGGCAAAAAAATCGTATTCATCGTGTCTCCGCAATGGTTTATTAAGCGCGGGTCTGATGAACAGCATTTCGCGCCGAACTATTCAGCGCTGCAAGGGCTTGATTTGGCGTTTAACGAGCAGGTCGACCCCGATGTGAAAAAGAAAATGATGAAACGCATGCTGCGCTTTAAGGCCGTGCAAAACGATGCAATTCTTTCCGAGCTGTACAAAGCAATCGTAAACGGGCAGACGTGGAAAGTGAACGCGCTAAAGCCGGCGGCAAAAGTGTATTACAGCATGCTGGAAAAGAAAGACCTGTATTATTCAGCGACGGAATCATCCGGTCCAAAGCGGCATATCTCACAGTCAGTAAAGGATAAGTCATGGACTGAATTAAATAAACTCGCAGAACAATCCGGCAAACGCCACTCCGGGTCTAACGATTTTTACATCGACAACCCTGTTTATAAAAAGCTAAAACCGAAAGTGCCTAAGCTGAAAGGGAAAAACAAAGGAAAATCGTATGCGGTGTCACCGGAATACGGTGATTTCGAGCTGATGCTTGATATCCTGAAGGATGCGGGAGCAGAACCTATGTTTGTCACTATCCCTGTTAACGGAAAATGGTACGACTACACAGGCTTTCCGAAAAAAGGCCGCACTGACTATTACCAAAAGGTGAATAAACAGATTAAAGCGAAGGGCTTCCAGATTGCTGATTTTTCAGGGCATGAACATGACCCGTACTTCATGAAAGATACCATTCACATCGGCTGGAAAGGCTGGGTGTATGTCGATAAAGCGATTGACGAATTTTATAAAACCGGAAAAGTCACTTCGTCCTGAGCATCTCATAGGACGCGGCTGCATATTTCCTGCTCAGATTTGAAATAGTAAAGGAATCACAGCCAACTGAATTAGAGGTGTTACATCCATGAAGATGACAGGCAATACAGTTTTAATCACAGGCGGTTCCGCGGGCATCGGGCTTGAACTGGCCAAGCGGCTTTTGGAACTCGGCAGTGAAGTCATCATTTGCGGACGCAGCGAAGCGCGTCTCAAGGAAGCGAAACAGCAGCTCCCAAACATCCACACAAAGCAAAGTGATGTTGCAAACCGTTCGCAGCGGGAAGCTTTGTTTGAATGGGCTCTAAAGGAATTTCCGGAGCTGAATGTTCTCGTCAACAACGCGGGCATTCAAAAGGAAATCGACTTTGCCAAAGGGACTGAGGAGCTTTTTGTGGACGGAGATGAAATTGAACTTAATTTCCAAGCGCCTGTCCATTTATCAGCCCTTTTCACACCTCATTTGATGAAGCAATCCGAGGCGGCAATTGTTCAGGTCACGTCGGGGCTTGCGTTTAACCCTTTAGCTGTTTATCCAGTGTACTGCGCAACAAAAGCGGCGCTGCACTCGTTCTCGCTTACGCTCAGACACCAGCTTCGCGATACGAGCGTGGAAGTGATTGAAATGGCGCCTCCTATGGTGGACACGGGATTAAACCAAAAGTCACGCGATAAACAAGGCCTGACGTACCGTGGCATTTCAGCTGAAGAATATGTTCAATATTTCTTGGACCGCTTGAAAGAAGGCAAACAAGAGATTACAAATGAACGTGTTGAAGGTCTTCGAAACGCCACTCGCGCCGATTATGACAGGGTGTTCGAACAAATGAACATGCAGGAGAATTAATTTCTCCTGCTTTTTTCTTATGAATTTCTTACAAATTTGAGCAAACCTATTGCGAATATTTGTTGAAGGTATACAATAGAATATAAATTATTTTCAAATAAGTTTGATAATATAAACAATTTAACAGCAGGGAGATTGACCATGACTAAACATACGATTCACGTTGAATTGACATCAACAAAAAAACCGAAACCAGATCCTAATCAGCTTTCGTTCGGAAGAGTGTTTACAGACCACATGTTTGTAATGGACTATGCGGCAGATAAAGGATGGTACGATCCGAGAATCATTCCTTATCAACCCTTTTCAATGGACCCGGCCGCAATGGTATATCACTACGGCCAAACCGTGTTTGAAGGGTTAAAGGCTTACGTGTCAGAGAATGACCATGTCCTGCTTTTCAGACCGGAAAAAAATATGGAGCGCCTGAATCAATCAAACGACCGACTCTGCATCCCGGAAATCGATGAAGAACAGGTTCTCGAAGGTTTAAAACAGCTTGTCGCAATCGATAAAGACTGGATTCCGAATGCGGAGGGCACGTCCCTTTATATCCGTCCGTTCATCATCGCAACCGAGCCTTTTCTCGGTGTTGCGGCATCTCATACGTATAAACTATTTATCATTCTCTCTCCGGTCGGCTCTTATTATAAAGAAGGCATCAAGCCGGTCAAAATCGCTGTTGAAAATGAATTTGTCCGTGCGGTAAAAGGCGGAACGGGAAATGCCAAAACCGCGGGAAACTACGCTTCAAGCTTAAAAGCGCAGCAGGTAGCCGAAGAGAAAGGATTTTCTCAAGTGCTCTGGCTGGACGGGATTGAGAAGAAATACATCGAAGAAGTCGGCAGCATGAACATCTTCTTCAAAATCAACGGTGAAATCGTAACGCCGATGCTGAACGGAAGCATCCTGGAAGGCATTACGCGCAATTCAGTCATCGCCTTGCTAAAGCATTGGGGCCTTCAAGTTTCTGAACGGAAAATTGCGATCGACGAGGTCATCCAAGCCCATCAAGACGGCATCCTTGAAGAAGCTTTCGGAACCGGTACAGCGGCTGTTATTTCTCCAGTCGGCGAGCTGATCTGGCAGGATGAAACACTGTCGATTAACAACGGTGAAACAGGAAAAATCGCCAAAAAACTATATGACACGATTACTGGCATTCAAAAAGGCGCTGTCGCAGACGAATTCGGATGGACGACCGAGGTCGCAGCGCTGACTGAAAGCAAGTAAGAAAAAGCCGGCCCACTGAAGGCCGGCTTTTCTATGCTTCAATCTTGTTAAAGAACTGCGGCAGATACCTTTTATGCGCCTCAAGCATTTCGTCTAAAATCTGTTTAGCGACCGTGTCGGACGGAACGAGCGGGTTAATCGCCATGGCGAGGAGCGCTGTTTGGTAGTCGCCTGTGACAGCCGCTTCTGCCGCGACACGTTCAAAGGATTTGATTTGCTGGACGAGGCCCCGGACAGATACCGGCAAGTCGCCGACAGCAATTGGCTGAGGGCCGTTTTTCGTCATCACGCAGTTCACTTCAACCGCGGAATCGTCTGGGATGCTGGCTATCGCACCATTATTGATCGTGTTTACCGGCTGAATATCGTGTTTATCATTGTAAATGGAGCTGATTAAATTACACGCGGCATCGCTGTAGTAAGCGCCGCCCCGTTTTTCCAGCTGCGGCGGTTTGATCGCAAGGTTCGGGTCTTTGTAGAGTTCGAATAGCTCTTTTTCGACCTTCTGCACCACTTCAGCGCGAGTGCCTTCCGTTTGTGATGCTTCCAGTTCGTGCTCCAGCATCTCTTTTGTTTTAAAATAGTACCGGTGGTAGCCGCAAGGGATGATATCGAGCGCTTTTAAAAATTCCGGCTCCCACTCTGCGCCTGAGATGTTTTTCATCGTCATCGCATTTTTCGGATCACCCATTGCTTCGATGACTTGATCCTTCACACTGACGCCGTCCAAGAAGACATCCAGCCCGAACACCATATGATTCAATCCGGCGAATTGGACTTCTACGCGGTCCACATCTACATCAAGCGCTTCGGCAACACCCATTTTAATGCCGATAGGAACATTACAGAGACCGACAACTTTCTTCAGGTTGGAGTAACGAAGCAAGGCTTCTGTCACCATGCCGGCAGGGTTTGTGAAGTTAACGAGCCATGCGTTCGGGCAGAGCTCTTCTATGTCCTTTGCGATCTCAAGGATGACCGGAATCGTGCGCAATCCTTTAAACAGGCCTCCCGGGCCGTTCGTTTCCTGGCCGATGACGCCGTATTTTAATGGGATGCGCTCATCCTTGGCTCTTGCCTGCAGAAGTCCGACGCGGAATTGAGTCGTGACAAAGTCTGCGTCTTTCAGCGCTTTTCTTCGGTCGAGCGTAAGATGAATGTCAATCGGGACACCGGCTTTTTCAACCATCCGTTTGGCGAGCGTGCCGACAATATTGAGTTTTTCTTCGCCCTCAGGGATATCGACGAGCCATAATTCACGGACAGGCAGCTCCTCATACCGTTTAATCAATCCCTCCACTAGCTCTGGCGTGTAGCTTGAACCTCCGCCAATCGTTACAATCTTTAATCCTTTTGTCATATGCTTGCTCCCCTTTGCTCGGTGACTTTTTCATATAACTCAATGATCTCCGCCGCCAGGTCCTTCACTGTCATCGCATTCATTAAATGATCCTGTGCATGAACCATCAGAAGCGTCATTTCCGTTTTTTCTCCGCCCGCTTCATTTTGAATCAGCTCTGTCTGATAGTGATGGGCTTTTGACAATTCTTCTGCGGCATCTTGAAGCTTGTTCCGCGCTTCTTCTGCGTCACCGCTTTTCGCAGCGGCAATGGCCTCCATTGCGGAGCTCCTTCCGTTTCCTCCGTGAAGGATGATTTGAAAAATGATTTGCTCCATTTTCTCATTCACGCGATTCACTTCCTTTCTCTACAGAGCCGCTTCTTTGTCATCTGATGCTGCAGGCGTTTGGGCCAGCTCTAGATCGTTTTCTTCTTTCAGCTTCTGTTTATCCCACATTCTGAAAAACGGATAGTAGACAACAAAGGATACGGCGAGATTAATGGCTTGCATGACCGCACCTGAGACTTTCCCCCCTGTCGCCAAATAGCCTGAAAAGATTGGCGGCATGGTCCACGGCACTGCGATCCCCGCCGGTTTGGCGACAAGCCCGGTGCTCATTCCGATGTATGTGAGTGTCACTGTGACAAGCGGCGTGATGATAAACGGAAGTAAAAGCATCGGGTTCATGACGATCGGCATTCCGAAAATAATCGGTTCGTTAATATTGAAGATGGCCGGCCCGATCGCAAGCTTTCCGAGCTGCTTCATTTGTTTGCTTCGGGCGCGCAGGAACATCGTGACAACCAGCGCCAAAGTTGCGCCGCTTCCGCCGATATTAATCCAGATATCAAAAAATTGCTGGGTGAAAATCTTAGGCAGCTCCTCACCGGCTTGGAAGGCAATCCTATTGGCATCCATGGCGCCGTACCAAATCGGTGCCATGACGCCGCCAACAATGTTTGCTCCATGAAGACCGCAGGCCCATAAAAGCATTTTGACGGCTTCAGCGACAAGGCTGCCTCCGAGGCTTCCGCCAAGAATAGAAAGCGGCGTCCCCAGTAGAACGCTTACAATATTATGAAGGCTTTCAAACGGTGTCGCTTCAACAATCAGCCGGGCTGCCCAAATCAGGAAGATGACGGCAAAGCCGGGAATTAACGCGACAAATGACTTGCTGACTGCCGGGGGAACACCGTCCGGCATTTTGAAGACCAAATTGCGCTGGATAATGAGGCGGTAAATCTCAGTTGATACCATCGCGATAATCATGGCGACAAACAGACCTTTGCTTCCCATGAGTGTTAGCGGAATTCCGCCGCCGACCATGATTTCTTTCGTCGAACCATCAGGCGTAAACGGCACTTGATACGGTGTCGCTAACAAAAATGCCGCAAGTGAAATAGCTCCGGCCGACAAGGCATCCACACCATATTTCTCGGCGAGCCGGTAGGCGATGCCGAACGCGGCGACAAGACCCATAATTTCAAAGGTGGCGTCAACTGGGTAAGCCAGTTTTTCAGACCAGGAGCTTCCAAACGTTTTGGCCATAAACTCAGCGTAGCCCGGGATCGGGAGGTTGCCGATGATGAGGAAAAAGGAACCGATGATAATCAGCGGCATCGTGAGAATGATACCATCACGCAGCGCCTGCAAATGACGCTGGCCCGCAATTCTTCCCGCTATAGGCATGACCTTTTCTTCTAAGATCTGATTGACTTTATTCACATAGCCCGCCCCTCTCTATGACACATGTCCAAGCTGTTCAGCCGATTTCAGCACTTCCGCCCCGTTGCACGTGCCATAATGGACGGTATTAATGACGTCTACCGGAACCCCCTTTGCCTCTCCTAATTTTTTCAGCTGCGGAAGCATATAACGGACTTGCGGGCCGAGAAGCAATACATCCGCTTTATTAATATGTTGTTGTACAGAATCCCCTGAAACTGCCCAAATGGTATAGTCTTTTCCTTGTTCCTGCGCACTTTTTTCCATCTTGCTCACCAGTAAGCTGGTAGACATGCCTGCTGCACAAACGAGTAATATATTCATGTAAAAGACCTCCTAGAGTTTGATCAATTTTGTCATGTCCTGCTGTTGATATCATCATATTATGAAATCGCTTTCATAAACACTCAAGGTTTTTCCGCAGGAAACGGAAAAAAGGTATATACAGGCTGTCAGCTCAGCATTTTTTGGTCAAACACTTCCGAAAGCTCTTGATACGAACGGCATTTGATCAGCTGGTTTACCGCCGACGGGTCATCCAACATGCTGCCGAGCAATTTGTACATGCTTTGCAAATCCGCTTTGTTCTCCTTTTCAACACAAAGCAGACAAACAAATTGAACACGCTGACTCTCCCAATCTATCGGTTTTTTCAGCGTACAAACCACCCAAAACGTTGTTTTCGTCTGCGGAACGAGCGGGTGCGGGATGGCAACAAGATTGCCAAAGCACGTTGGCGACATGGCTTCTCGTTCAAAAATGGAAGCGATGAGTTCATCATCTGCATAGCCGCAATCAACCGCTTTCCGCCCTAAAAATTGAATCACTTCTTCTTTTGAGCGCAGATCCTTCTGGAAGAAAACGAGGTCTTTTTTCAGGTAGCGGACCGCTTTTTCTTTTTCATCCCTTAGAATGGATTCTATTTTTGTAAAGTCGGTTCCGCCCAAGAGTGTGTTGACCTTCAGCACTGGTACAGGCAGCTCTTTTTTGATCGGGATGGTGCTGATGACAAAATCAATGGATTCATAGGATATCTGGTCAAGACTGTAATACTCAGCAGTTCCCAGAATATCGAGCCGCTTGCCGAAATGGGAACGGAGTTTTTCACGCAGAAGCTGAGCGCTCCCGGCACCTGATGCACACACAATGATACAGCGTTTCGGCGGTCTTTCTGTTTTTTTTCGTTCAATCGCGGCGCCAAAATGGAGGGCCAGATAACCCATTTCGTTTTCATGAATGTCAATGCCCGTTTCTTCCTTTATCACCATTCCCGCAATGATTCCGGCTTCAAAAGCGAGAGGATAATGTTCCTTGATCGCTGCCAGCATCGGATTTCGCAGGTTCATGCCGTATCGATTGCGGCTGATCGCCGGCTTCACATGCAGCGCCAAGCCAATTTTCAGCTCTTTGTCATGCAGAATGCCGAGCTTCAGTTCACGATCAACGGCCTTGATCATAGCAAAAGTCAGCTGATCGGTTTCTTCGTCTATTGAAAATGTGTCTTCCCCGCATTGGGATTGTGTCATTCGTTTTGTGCCGAGGAGATGCATGGCGATATAGGCCGCCTCGTCTTTCGGAAATGTAACGACGAGAGCTGATTCCAGCTCTTTTACGATGGCTTTTGCAGCCTGATATTCTTTTTGATGCAGGATATGATCCATATCTTCCGGGAAAAGAGAGACATAGTTTTCCGTTCTGATTCGTTTACAAGCGATGGCGATATGGATGATGAGGTTATTCAGTCCCAAGTTAGAGAGAGGAATGCGGTCGTTTTTCATTTTTTTCAGGATGGCGGAACGGATGATCTCAATTTCTTCCTTCGGCAAAATATTAGTCTTTTCATTCAGAACATCAATCTCCGTTTCTCTTTCATCGACAATGTACTCAGCCATACAATATCTCATCTGCACCTCGTCCCCGCGCAGCTTGAAGCCGTAATTCGGTCGTGTTTCCATGACGATGCGGTAAGGCACCAGCCGTCTCTTTACTTCTTTTAAGTCCGTTTGCAGCGTAGATTTTGAGATAAATAGTTCTTCAGCCAATTCATCGAGCTTGAGGTAATGCTCCGCCAGCAGCAGCCGTTTCATAAGATAAACCATTCTCTCCTCCGGCAACACCGGCAGGCCCTTTTTTTGCTGAAATACATCTTGCAGCAGCGTTCTGAATGTCTGCTCATCATGAATGCTGAGTTTGTAACCGGAGCCTCTTACCGATTGGACCAAGGCGCCATGACCGTTCAGCACACCTTGCAGTTCCTTTATATCATTGCGGACCGTCCGCGTCGTTACGTTTAATTGCGCGGCAAAAAACGAGCTAGTCACCGGGGATTCAGCCGCCATCAGCAAGCGCAGAATATCACGAAGTCGCCCATGAAGCATGAGAAAAACCTCCTATCAAGTAGATGCAGGGATAAAGTCAATAGGCAGAAAGGATGGTGAAGGAATGAAATGTATATAAATTCTATAATGGAGAGAATGGCAAGTCAATGAACATCGGGAGGACAAGAGGGAAAACGGACCCATAAAAAAACAGCCGGGTTCAGCCGGCTGTTCGGGATGAAGACGTGTTCTTTTGTTTTGATGCCTTCCGATCCTTCATGATTTTTCGTACAATCGGGTAAATGAGCGGCGCCCATTTGATAACGGTTTTGATCATCTTTTTCAAAGCTCCGATTCTCCCTTCTTTTTTCTCAACCATTCCCCTGATTGTCTTTTGCATAAACATGCTAACGCGACACGTACCTATTTCCCTTCACCCAGAAACGCCACAGATAATCGCGGGCCTCTCCGCTGTTGTCAATGCCGATGCGCGGGCCGGTTGAGATTTCTTCCGGTGTGTACCCGCTTTCAATGTAAAGGGGCTGTTCCGTGATCCAGCGTCCGTAGTCATTCATCGTGACGCCAAGCGCTTTCGTCAGCTTTCCAGGTCCGTTTGTCCATTCCCTCGGACGTCGGCCCGGCCTTCTCTCCTCCATTAACAGCTGCCCTTCATGGGGCTCAATCGCCCTGATTAGTACCGCTTGCGGCACATCCTCTTCTGCGGCAACGACATTCAGCAATGTATGGGTGTGCATGACGTATGTATACACCCGCCCAGCTTCCGCAAACATAATCTCAGTCCGCTTCGTCCGGCGGTTGTTAAAGCTGTGGGCCGCTCTGTCTCCAGCTCCCATATAGGCCTCTGTTTCCACAATATAGCCTGACGCAGTGCCTTCGTCTGTCTCTTTAACCAGAAGGCAGCCGAGAAGCGCCGGGGCAAGCTCAAGGGCGGTTTTTTGATAAAACGTGATGGGCAGCGGATGTCTTTCTCTCGTCACGAATCGACCTCTCCTTTTACCGATTTTTTTACATTGTACCATTCCCCAACCTGATGAAGAAAAACGGCTGTTTTAAAATCTTTCCATTCAGGGCATATTGTTATCGTTCAAAAAAGGAGGGTCAACCAATGAAAGATGAGCACCAAAACAAGCATCACGGAACAAATGCCCAAAGCAGCGAGGATATGCTTTCTCATAAGACATCCGGGAAAAACGAATCAGAGGATACTTTGACGAACAGGCAGGGGCACCCTGTCACTGACAACCAAAATGTGAGAACGGTCGGGAACAGAGGGCCTACAACACTTGAGAACTACGATTTTCTCGAAAAAATCAGCCACTTTGACCGTGAACGCATCCCGGAGCGGGTTGTCCACGCCAGAGGAGCGGGTGCACACGGGTATTTTGAAGCGTATGGAAGCTTTGGAGACGAACCTATTTCAAAGTACACCCGGGCCAAGCTCTTTCAGGATAAAGGCAAAAAAACGCCGGCATTTGTCCGTTTTTCTACGGTGAATCATGGTAAACACTCACCCGAAACATTGAGAGACCCGCGCGGTTTTGCCGTGAAGCTTTATACCGAAGACGGAAACTGGGATTTGGTCGGGAACAACCTGAAAATCTTTTTTATCCGTGACCCGCTGAAATTTCCGGATCTTGTGCACGCATTTCAGCCTGATCCAGTGACCAACATCCAAGATGGTGAACGTATTTTCGATTTCATTTCCCAATCTCCTGAAGCGACACATATGATCACTTTCTTGTTTTCGCCTTGGGGCATTCCGGCCAACTACCGGCACATGCAGGGTTCGGGCGTACACGCCTATAAATGGGTGAATGAGGAGGGCAAGGCCGTTCTCGTGAAATATCATTTCGAACCGAAGCAGGGCATCCGCAACCTGACACAGAAGGAAGCGGAAGAGATTCAAGGGAAAAACTTTAACCATGCAACACAGGATTTATATGAAGCGATTGAAAATGGCGATTATCCGGAATGGGAAGTGTATGCCCAAATTATGAGCGATAATGAGCATCCTGAACTGGACTTTGATCCGCTCGATCCGACAAAGCTTTGGTATAAAGATGATTTCCCATGGAAGCCAATCGGCAAATTGGTACTTAACAAAAACCCGGAAAACTACCATGCGGAAGTGGAACAAGCTTCATTCGGAACAGGAGTGCTTGTTGACGGCCTCGATTTCTCAGATGACAAGCTGCTACAGGGGCGGACGTTTTCCTACTCTGATACACAGCGCTACCGTGTAGGTGCAAATTACCTGCAGCTCCCGATTAACTCGCCGAAAAAGCATGTCGCCACCAACCAGGAAGGCGGGCAAATGCTATACCGGACCGATAGAGCAGAAGGCCAAAACCCGCACGTCAACTATGAGCCATCAATTATGGGCGGGCTGACGGAAGCGAAGCAGGATGGCAAAGATCATACGCCGCATGTCGAAGGTGATGTAAAGCGTGAAGCGATCGACAGAACGAACAACTTCGGCCAGGCCGGGGAGACCTACCGGAGATTTTCTGAATTTGAACGGAACGAATTGATCACGAATCTGGTCAATACCCTTTCCACATGCCGAAAAGAAATTCAGGATCAGATGATTGAAAATTTCACAAAAGCTGATCCCGACTACGGAAAACGCGTGGCGGAAGGGCTGAAAAAAGCCACCGAAAACAACAGCAACGGACCGATCGGCACAACAGAGACTGAACAGGCTACAATGCAGGCTGAACAGGAAAGTCATCCGTCTGACCCGTATTAAAAACAGCGAACAGGGCTTTTGGAAGTCCTGTTTTTTATTTTTCTATTGAAACGCTTTCAGCAATTGTGTTGTACTGGAAGAAAAGGGTGGAGAGGAAAGATGGAATTACAGCAGGACATGATGTCTCAGAAAAAAACAATCGGCGCTTTAGATCACGCCGTTTTCTTATGCATGGTATTTTGTTTTTGGTTTTCAGGCTATATTTATGTGCCTGTATTCAGCCTGTATTTGGAGGGCCTGCACTTTTCATATGGCGCCATCGGCATCATTCTCGGCAGCTACGGGGTTACGCAAATCCTTTTGCGATTCCCGCTGGGCCTTCTGTCAGACATCCTGTTTTCTATGCGCAAGCAATTGTTAATTGCCGGGTTTGGGTTTTCCATCCTCAGCAGCCTGCTTTTTCTGCTGTTTGATTCTTTCTTCTTCGTGCTGGCCGCCCGGCTGTTGGCAGGGATCACTGCCTCTATGTGGGTCATGGCGACCATTTTATACGCGCATTATTTCAACAATGGCAATGCCTCAAAAGCAATGGGCATCATGCAGTTTTTCACCGTCATGCCTCAGTTTGTCAGCATTGTGTTCTGCGGGCTTGCGGCAGCCCACTTAGGCAGGCAGGTTCCGTTTTGGATGGCGCTCGTTGCCTCGTCCGCCGGTCTGGTGATATGCTGCTTTATTAAAGACCCATCGGCTCCCCCTGTGAACCGTGACACAATCGGTTTGCCGCAATACATCAAAGACACATTGCGGCTTCCGAAACTCAAGCTTTTCACCATCCTGTCTATGACCGCCCATGCGGTGTTATTTATGACAGTGTTTGGCTTTACACCGCTTTTCATTAATCAGCTCGGAATGAACGATGCGGAACTGCTTTGGGTGATGAGTGCCTTTTTCCTCCCTCACGCAGCCGCCACATTATGCTTTGTGTTTCTGCGCTTTACAAAGCGAATCGCTTACTCCGTGATGCTGATCAGTTTTGCTGTCACCGGAGCCGGTTTGCTATTCGTTCCTTTTTCAGCTACATTGTTCACGGTTTGCGTCACACACGCCTGCATCGGGATGGCGCTCGGTTTCGTGTTCCCTTTGCTGCTTGGCCATGTCGTCGATATCAGTTCTGCTCGTTTAAAAATGTCAGTCATGGGATTCTATCAATCGTTTTATGCGCTGGGCATCTTCCTTGGACCCCTTCTCGCCGGAAAAATCGCACAGCTTTTCGGGCTTTCGGGGGTTTTTTATGGAGCCGGGGCGCTGGCATTTGCCGCCTTTCTTATCATGCTCATGCAAAAGCGCAGCATGGCCAATTAATAGCTTTCATATCGCTGAAAGCGCCACACAGAAAACATGGCCAGAAGCACGATGGACAAAATAGAGAATGTGAGCGACCATCCGAAAAAATCCGCCCGCTCTCCATGAAGAAGGATATGCTCCGCCTGCTTGCAAAGCGCAGCCGGAAGCCATTTCGCACCATCAGGAAATAGCGAAACAGCAAAAGAAACCGCGGCCGTCAGCCCGATCCCGGAAGCCGCGGCTGCTCCGAGAGACCGAAACATCGTGCTTCCAGCAAGGCCGGCAGTCACAATAAACATGATCCAAAGAGCGTAAAGGCCAAGGCTTGCGGCAAAATGGCTGAATGATGTGCCCTCAAACAACAGCCGGACGTAATAATAAGCAAGCCCGTATCCAGCTGCAAACGACGCGATTCCGATCACGCTTTGGGTCAGCCATTTGCTCACGATATAATGGGCTGCCGTCACAGGCCGCGACATGATCAGCGACGTTACGCCTTGATTTCTTTCATTCGCCACGCTGCCCATCACGCTGAAGATGACCAGAGCCATACCAAGCGTGTTGAATTGAGAAAGCGTGCTGACCATCACTTCAGACCCGGAAGGCATCGTAAAACTGATTTTCATGCCGTCCGGAAGGTTTCCTCCGTGTTCAATGATTTCCGGCATATAATAAATGGTCAGCGGCTGTGTCAGCCCGACGATCATCATCGCGATCGGCAGCCAGATCAGCTTGCCGCTTTTCCACCCATCGAGCCATTCTTTTTGCAATAGAGTCATCATCACCTTCATGCGTGCACCACCTTTAGATAGACGTCTTCAAGAGACTCCGTTTTCTGTTCGAAATGGGTAACGGTCAATCCCGTTCGGATACAATCACTCAGCAATGTCCGGCCAGCGTGTATACCAGGCAGCTCGAAAACAGCTTGTGACGGGTTCATATAGGCAATACCTGATACGTAAGGCTTCTCTTCAAGCCAGCCCCTCAGCTCCTCTTTCACTGTAAGGGTGAAAACGTTCGTTTGATGCTGGTTCTTAAGCTGCTGTAATTCGCCTTTCCATGAAACCTCCCCGTTTTTCATGATCACCACCTGATCACACACCTGCTCCGCATCGTGCAAAACGTGTGTGGAAAACAGAACAGCCATATGCTTCTTCAGCTCCCGCATCATATCGAGCACCTCGAACCGCCCGGACGGATCAAGAGCGGACACCGGTTCATCCAAAATCAACAGCTTCGGTTTATGGAGCAGCGCCTGTGCCAGACCGAGTCTTTGCTTCATGCCGCCTGAATAGCCGCCGATTCTTTTGTGTGCCGCTTCCTGCAAGCCGACAAATTCAAGCATCCCGCCGATTTCCTCTTGGCACTTTTTCTTTGAAAGCCCTGACAGTCTCCCGGCAAATGTTAAAAATTCGTTTGCGGTCATCCACGAATAAAAGGCAGGATACTGCGGAAGGTACCCGATCAAACGACGATCCGGCTTTTTCTCCCCTAACAGCTTGATGGTTCCAGAGGTTGGCGAAAGCAGTCCGGCCAGCATGTGCAGCGTTGTGGTTTTACCGGCTCCATTAGGGCCTAATAGTGCCACACACTCGTTTTCCTTCACGTGAAAATTGACATTCTTTACAGCTTGATGATGCCGGTACGATTTACATAATGACTCAATAGACAGCATACCGGATCACCTTTGCTTTCTGCCGACGGTAAAAAATAAAATCGGCCCGATAATATTGATACATAAAATGACCGCTGCCCACATCCACTTTGGCCCGTTTGTCCGGTCTTCTTTTATACAGCTGATAAGGGCAAACACCGCCAAAACCAACTGTAATACAATCAGCGGCAAAATCATTTCCCAAGAAATATTCATTGCTTGATCCCCCTTTTCTTCCTGTCCGGCCTAATCACAAAAAAGTAATAGCAAATCAGAGGCATCGGTGCTGTAATCAGTCCGACAATCCCCCAAACCCATGCCATGCGATTTCGTTTTTTCGCATCAATAAATAAAAAGATTCCCTGCGCCAATACGATGAGATAAGCCGCAGCCGTTATGATCATTTCTGTTTGTGTCATCGGCGCTCCACCTCGCATTCACCAAGATGTCTTTTTTTCTCTGCCGTAATCAAAAGCGGCAGCACCGCAAGCACACAAACCTGAAGTGCGATAAACACAGCGGGAGCTTGAGTGAATGCCAGGATTGCCGCACTCACAACCATCAGCGCGCAGAATACAAATAAGATGATCTCTTTTAGCAGTTTTCTTCTGCGTTCAGCTTTCATTTGTGACAGCTGGTAAAGCAGTTCTTTTTGATTCGGTATAGAGGGATTGGCTGTTTCATCAATTTTCTGCCATTCTGATTTTAAATGAAGAGATCGCTTTTCTTTATTCATCGTCCCACTCCTTTCTGATTTGCTGAAGCCCTTTATGAACTCTTGACTTTGCAGTGCCTTCTTTGATTTGAAGCATCACTCCGATTTCGGCGTAGGTATAACCGTAGTAATGCCTTAATAAAACCGGCGTGCGCAGTTTAGGGTCCAGCTTTGAAAACAGATCGAGCGTTTCGCTCCACTCTGCCCCTTTCGACGACACATCCCACTTGATCTTGCGGATTGCTTCCTCCGTAACCGCCTGATTCCGTTTCCATTCTCTCTTTCTCTTTTTCTGGTGATCGAGATAGAGCCGCGATGCAATAGAGATCAGCCACGTGGAGAATTTGGAACGGCCTTGGAAGCTTCTTAAATGAATGTACCCTTTCAGAAAGGTTTCCTGTACAAGTTCTTCGCTGAGATCAGGGTGAAGGGATAGCTTTAATAAATATTTGTATAAAAAAGAATAATGATAGTGGAACAGGGCTGTAAACGCCTCATCGTTTCCCTCTTTCGCCTGCTGAATCAGCTGCTGTTCTTCACATGTATCCAATGGCCGCGATCCCCCCTTTTTTTGTTTTTCTGTCTTATGAGACGACACCGGATTCGAAACCGTTCAGCTTTTTTTACAATTCTATTCAGCTATTGACAGATCAGGCTTCTCGGACGTTTGGCTGTACATCCGCATTTGTAAACCCCCTTATAGTCTGCTAAGCTATGTCTTTATGTCGATTTTAAATAACATCCAATATGGAGGACGATGCATTGAAAGTAGAAAGGCGAACGATTGAACATATTCCGAATGAAGAAAGACATGGTAAAGCAAAAGATTTATTCCCCGTATGGTTTGGGGCTAATATGCATATCACCACGTTAGTGACCGGTACTCTTCCCGTGGCAATGGGACTTAATCTGTTTTGGAGTGTTGCCGCTATTATTTGCGGAACCTTAATCGGTGCCATATTTATGGCGTCTCATTCCGCGCAAGGCCCTCAGCTTGGCATCCCGCAAATGATTCAAAGCCGTGCCCAATTCGGCGTAATCGGAGCGATTCTTCCCCTCTTCTTAGTTATGTTTATCTACCTTGGTTTCTTCGCAAGCAGCACGATTCTGGCGGCCGGAACCTTAAGCAGCTTTGTTCCCATTCCGGGATCATGGAGTATTATAGGCTTAAGCGCCGTATGTTTTTTACTCACCATTTTTGGCCATGATTTGATTCACAAAATGCAAAAAATCCTTTCTTGGACCTCTTTTGCTGTATTTTTTGCTGCAACGATTCTTATTTTTCAATTGCCGATTCCGGCAGGCAGCTGGATTCCCGGGGCGGTTGATCTGCCTGTTTTCTTGGTTGCGGTCAGCGCAGTCGCGACGTGGCAGCTTGCATACGCGCCGTATGTTGCCGATTATTCACGATATCTGCCAGTTAAAACACCGGCTTCTCAAACATTTTGGTACAGCTATGCAGGCACATCTGTCAGCTCGATCTGGATGATGCTGCTCGGCGCTTTGCTGACGACGGCATTGCCTGACTTTACGGCAAACTCAGGCAGCCAGATTGTCCAATTGTTCGGCCCCTTCTCGTTCATTATGCTGATCATTGTGTTATTCGGGCAAATGGCGATCAATGTCTTTAACCTGTATGGAGCTTTCATGTCCACGACAACAACGCTTGAGCCGTTTCTGAAGTTAAAAGTCACACCCAAAGTCAGAATCATCATGATCCTCGGTGTCACGCTTGTCGGCACAGTCTTAAGTCTTCTCGGACAGAGCAATTTTATGGCGCTGTTTTTGAATTTTATCTTTTTCATCAGCTATTTCTTAATTCCATGGACGGCAATTAATTTAGTCGATTACTACTTCGTCCGCCATGGAAACTATCAAGTCAAAGCCATGTTTGATGTGAACGGGCCGTATGGAAAGGTTAATTGGATCACCACGATTGCGTTCGTTCTGTCCATCTTGCTGGAAATCCCGTTTATCAATACATCCTTTTACATCGGACCGCTGGCAAAAATGTTTGGCGGCGGAGACATCGCATGGATTGTCGGCTTGGCCGTGCCTTCTATTCTTTATTATGTATTGATGAAACCGCGTCTGAAAAAACAAGCGGGTTATCAAGAAAAGCTGTCTTCCTTGTGAAGACAGCTTTTTATTTTGTTGCTATTCTTATTCAAACCGTTTCCACACGCGAGGCAGCACGTCAGAAAGCTCGTGAGCGAGCAGCGTATGGGCTGAGTGCTCGTCCGTCCAGAGCTCGGCGCACGCACCGTGCAGATAGACCGCGTTTAATATCGCATGTTTCGGGTCTTCATGGCAGCAGAGCATGCCCAATATCATGCCTGTCAGCGTGTCACCGGTGCCGCCCTTGGCGAGCGCCCCGTTTCCAGTTGGATTGCACCAGCAGTCGCCATCGGGGAACGCAATAATGGTTTGATTTCCTTTTAACACAATGACAGCCTGCAGCTGAGCCGCCCATTCCTTTGCATATTCCGCTCTTTTGTTTTGCAGCTCTTTCACAGGAACACCTGTCATACGGGAAAACTCGCCCGGGTGCGGCGTGAGGATGACAGGCGCCTTCCGTTTCGGATATGTGCGCTTTGCCAGCGCTCCGGCATCCAAAATAACAGGGCAATCCGCCGCAAGCACATGATCAACTGCCTGCTGTACGCTTTCGGTTTGCGGAAGTCCCGATCCGATAGCAATGGCGCGGTACGCCTCTTTAAGCTGAGCGTGCGCCGCTTTTTGCCAGCCGTCACGCCAATAGGTCGCCTCGGGCAGAACAGAAACGGTCAGCGGGATCACGCTTTCAGACGTTCCGATAACAAGCTTCCCTAGTCCGCTACGCATGGCCCCAAGCCCCGCCAGAAGCGCTGCGCCCGGCATGTCGTCGCTTCCCGCCAGAAGCAATGCGGTACCGTATGTGCCTTTATGGCTCTCCGCATCTCTTTCAGGAAGCGAGGCCCTCACATGCTCCTCCGTCCAAATTGGAATACTCATCTCTATCCCTCCTCTGCTTTCTCTTCCTATTTTTCCTGTACCTTTTCTATTTCAAACAAAAAAAGACAGCCTTAGGGAGCTGTCTTATTTCACAGGAACATCAAGATGATACAGGCGGCGATACCGCTCGTTTGCCGCCAGCAGTTCCTCGTGCGTTCCTTCCATTTCTGTTTTTCCGTTTTCGAGAAACACAATTTTATCCGCCGCTTCCACTCCCGCGAGGTGGTGCGTAATCCATAAAATCGTTTTTCCTTTCAGCACTTCAAACACCGTATCCATCAGTTCGCGTTCTGTGATGGGATCGAGTCCGACTGTCGGCTCATCGAGGATGATGATCGGCGTATCCTGCAGCAAAATCCGGGCGAGTGCGATCCGCTGGCGCTCCCCTCCGGAAAACCGGATGCCGGTTTCCTGAACAGAGGTATGATATCCGTCAGGCAGTGACTCAATGTAATCATGCAGTTTCACCTGCTTTGCAGCACGGCGCACATCCTCGTCGCTTGCGTCGCCATTTCCAAGCCTGATGTTGTTCAGAATGCTTGTATCAAACAGATGAGGTTTTTGATTTAACACAGCTACCGTATCAGCAATCTGATCCTTTAACAGCTCGGTCTCCACTCCGTTTAACGTCACAGATCCAGAGTCCGGCTTTAAGGCGCCCTCGATTAATGCGAGCGACGTTGATTTCCCAGACCCGCTCCGGCCGAGCAGCGCCATTTTTTCTCCTTGGCGCAGCGTAAAGGAAAAGCCGTTCAGCACTCGGCTGCTGTTATCATAAGCAAACGCCACATCACGAAAGGACAGTGTGACATCTTGGAGATCGAGCGTTTCAGCCGCTGAGTCTGTTTGTGACGCCTCCGTCTGAGGGGCCACTTTGTTCATGCGTCTGATGGAATCCTGATAGCCGGGCACTTCGCCCAAAGCATCTGAAAGCGGCAGAAAGGCTTCCGTCAAAGGGAACACCACTAGCACAAAGGCCGCAATCATCGTTTTGGCGAGTTCGCCGTCTGCATGCTGCCCCGCCGTCCAAAACAGCATCAGCAAAATGAGACCCGCGACAAAACATTGCGCGGCGAAATCTCGCCATCTTGTAAAGCGCTGTTTGTTCCGTTCAAGCTCAAACCAAGCTTGTTCTTCTTTTTCATAGGAATCAATAAAAGCATGCCGGCGTCCGCTGAACATCCAGTCGCTGACACCCATTACGGCATCTGTCAGCCGGCTGTACAGCACATTCCGCCCGCTTTTCAGCTTCGCATTCTTCGCTCTCGTCACGAGCAAAGACACAACCGGAAACAGTATAACAAGAACAAACAAGTAAAGCGCAAGCAATATGGCAAACGGCCAAGAGAAGAAGCCAAGCGCGATTACTGAAACTGCATACAGAAGCAAGGCCGAGATCGCAGGAAAAATCGTTTTTAAGAAGGCATCCTGCAAATGCTCAATATCCTCCGACAAAATGCCGAGCATATCCCCCGTGCGAAATCGGGAACGCAGCATCAAAGCACCCGGCTCAAGCATGTTGTAAAGGCGGACGCGCATGTCGGACACGATTTTTAAAATGATGTGATGGCCGACAAGGCGTTCCGCATATCGTGACACAGACCGTGCAATCCCAAAGGTGCGCACAGCGACAATCGGCACATAAATGAGCAGGATGTTTTCCGGCCTTGTCGCCGCCTTCGAGATCAAAAATCCTGAGGTGAACATGAGAAAAGCAGCAGAAAAAATCGTCACCGCGCCCAACAAGATAACCAGAACGAAAAGGCGGGCATTTTGCTTGATATACGGCAGAATCCATTCTTCTTTCTTCATGCTCTTTCCCCCAGTTGCGGCTTCACCAGTTTGGTGTACACACCGTTTGTCGCCAGCAATTCATCGTGAGTCCCGATTTCCGCAACCCTGCCCCCGTCAAGCACGATGATTTCATCCATATCGAGCATCCAGTGAAGGCGGTGTGTCGCGAGAAAGACGAGCTTATCCTGAAATAAATCAAGCATCGTTTCTTTTAATTCATATTCTGTTTCGATATCAAGATGGGCGGTCGGCTCATCCAGCAGCAGGATCGGACGGTTACCTAAAAAAGCGCGGGCCAGCGCGACACGCTGAGCCTGACCGCCGCTGAGCGCCCGGCCGCCTTCCCCGATCCTTCCCTCTAATCCGTCCGGAAGTTTGTCCACCAGCTCCGTCAGCCCCGCCGAGGCAGCGGCGCGGGCTGTATCCTCGGCCGACGCGCTTGGATGGTAAAAGCGAATGTTGTTCGCCAGCGTGTCATCAAAAATGTACGGATGCTGCGGGATATAAAGGAGGTTTTTCTGCCAGCTTCCGTCCTGCAAGTGGGACCGGCTTGAACCATTGACCTCGATCATACCGTCATCAGGCTCCAAAAATCCGCCAAGGACATCAATGAATGTTGATTTTCCGGCACCGCTTGCACCGATGATGCCGATTTTTTTCTTGCCTTTCAATGACAAATCAATATCTGACACCGACCGGCCGACTGACACACCTGACACTTTCAGCTCATCCTGACCGGACCACGTCCCAAGCTGAAGCGGCGCCTCTTTTTTAAAACCAGGCTGCGACAAGATCTCTTGAATGGTCTTGCCTGCTTCCTGTCCGTTCAGCGTTGCATGATAATCATTCCCCACTTCCCGCACCGGCAAAAAATACTCAGGTGCCAGAATGAGCGCCGTTAAGGCGGGACCAAGCAAAATATCTCCGTCAATAAGGCGCAGGCCCAAAAACACTGCAACTGTCGCCACTGACAGCATCGTGAAAAAATCGAGGGCGAATGAAGATAAAAATGCCACCCGAAGTGTGCTCATCGTTGCTTTGCGATACCGCTCACTAACGTAGAAAATATTTTTACTGTGCGACTTGCTCAAACCTAAAAAACGCAATGTCTCCAGCCCGCGAAGAGAATCAACGAAATGATTAGAAAGTCTCTGATAGGATTTCCACTGGCGATCCGCTTTTTTCTGCGCGACAAGGCCGAGGAGAATCATAAAGATGATCAGAATCGGCATCGCAGCAACTAAAATGACAGCTGACGTGCGATCCTGAAAAAACACATAAATGACAACCGCCGCCGGCACAATCGCCATGCTGACCATTTTCGGCAGAAATAGCTCCAGATAGCGGCGGAACTGGCTGATGCCTTCCATCGCCAGGGTTACCATTTGCCCCGTCCCCTCTTTCTTTGCAAAGCGGGGACCTAACCGGAACAGCTGATCAAGAAAACTCTTTCTCAAATCAGCTCCTGTCCGGGCGGCATATTGATAGACGATTTTCTGGCGTGCCACCGTCACCCCGTGCCGGGCGACAAAAGCGATGAGGAAAAAGCCGATCACCGGAAACAGGGAGGCCATGCTCTTCCCGTTGAACAGCCCGGTTACGGCTTCACTCAGCCACTCTGCCTGCATAATAATGGCAGCTGTCTGAATCAGCGTTAAACAAGTAATCACGGTGAGAATCCGCTTCATTCCTTTATATCGAAACAGGTCTTTTCCCATTAATAAGTCATAGGCTCCTTATGGCTGACGCGCTTCCGGAAGACATAATAGCTCCAGATCTGACTGCCGATGACAAACGGCAATAGGGTTAATGCCGCAATTGACATGACTTTAAGCGAATAATCACCGGAAGAAGCGTTAGCTACTGTTAAATCGTACGCGCTTTGAAGCGAGCTGACCATGACCCGAGGGAATAATGAAATAAAGATCATTCCTACAGTCAGCGCCAGCCCCGCGCCAGTCATCCCAAATGTCCAGCCGTCTTTTTTCTTACGGATAAAGACAGCCGCGAGCATAAAGCAGATGACAATCAAAACAACGAGCGGAATGGTTATCTCGCCGCGGCGTGTAAACATGTCTGTCTGATAGGCAGAAAGAGCCGCGAAAGCTAGAACCGCTACAAAAACAACACCCATTATCTTTTGCGCCATGTTCCGGGCGCGGTTTTGCAAATCACCGATCGTACGCAGCGTGATAAACATTAATCCGTGCTGGAAGCAAAGAAGTGTTACAGTCACACCGCCAAGTACAGAGTACACATTGAAATAATCGGATACTTGCGCGTGAATGTTCATATCGGCATCAATCGGCATCCCGCGGAATAATGTCGCGAACAGCACACCAAGCACAAACGGAGGAATCAGACTGCCGAAGAAAACGACCCAGTCCCAAACCTTTACCCATTTTAAATGATCAACCTTGCCGCGGAACTCAAACGCGACCCCGCGGCCTATTAATGCAAGCAGCACAATGACAAACGGAATGTAATAACCGCTCAGCATCGTTGCATACCAGTTCGGAAATGCCGCGAAAATGGCGCCTGCACCAGTCAAAAGCCATACTTCATTCGCATCCCAAAACGGTCCGATCGTGTTGATCAGCACTCTGCGTTCTAATTCATTATGGCCAAGAAAACGGGTCGCCATGCCGACCCCGAAATCAAAGCCTTCCAAAAAGAAGAAACCTACAAACAATACAGCAACGAGTATAAACCAAAGATCATGAAGAGACATGGTATACCTCCTGACTAAATGGATCTGTTGATACAGGAGCATCATGATGATCACCATGCTCCGCACCTTTTTTAATTTCACGGACGAATAAGAAGGCAAGCAGCGCCCCCAGAATCAAGTACATCACACCGAATGCGATGATTGAGAATAACAGAGAGCCGGCTGTTACGTTAGGCGACACAGATTGAGCAGTTGTCATTAAGCCCATAACCGTCCAAGGCTGACGTCCGATTTCTGTCATAATCCAGCCCGCGGAGTTCGCAATAAACGGGAAGGAAATCAACGCGATCATGATGCGCAAATACCATTTGCTGTTTTCAAGCTTTTTGCGGCGGTTTAACCAAAGGCCGCCTAACGCAGCAAGAATCATGACAACACCTGCGCCAACCATGATGCGGAAGCTCCAGAATGTCGTTTTTACAGGCGGAATGTAATCGCCTTTTCCGTATATTTTTTCGTACTCAGCCTGAAGTGTTTTCATCCCTTTGACACTTCCGCTGAATTTTTGATACGCCAGGTAGCTCAAAGCATAAGGAACTTTGATCTCATTTGAGCTTTTTTCATTTGTTGTATCGATCGTGGCAAAAGCCGTCCAAGCAGCAGGGTCACCGCTGTCTTCCCAAAGGCCTTCACTGGCAGCCATTTTCATCGGCTGTGATTCCATCAAGTGCTCAGCCTGCGCGTGTCCGCTAAGTGCGACGCCAAGACCGGCGCAAAGGCCGACAATCATTGCGAGTTTAAAAGATTGTTTGAAAAACGGCACTTCTTTTTTCTTCAATAGTTTAAAAGCACTCACTCCGGCGATAAAGAAAGCCCCGGTGGCAAGCGCACCGAAAATGACGTGCGGAAATTCAACCCAAAGCTGAGGGTTTGTAATCAGCGCGGCAAAGTCGTTCATTTCCGCGCGGCCGTTTTTGATCGTAAAGCCGACAGGCTCCTGCATAAAGGAATTCGCGGTTAAAATCCAGAAAGACGACATAATCGTTCCAAATGATACGAGCCAAATGCAGAGAACGTGAATTTTTTTCGGCAGGCGATCCCAGCCGAAAATCCACAATCCGATAAAGATCGATTCCATGAAAAACGCCAATAATGCTTCAATCGCAAGCGGAGCGCCAAATACATCTCCGACAAAACGGGAGTAATCAGACCAGTTCATTCCAAACTGGAATTCTTGCAAAATCCCCGTTACAACACCAACTGCGAAATTTATTAAGAATAAGTGTCCCCAAAACTTTGCCATTTTGAGGTACAGCTCATTTTTTTTCACAAGATAAAGAGTCTCCATCAACGCAACCATAAACACAAGCCCAATAGACAACGGCACAAACAAGAAGTGAAACAATGTTGTTGATGCAAATTGAATGCGGGCTAAAACTAATTCACTCATGCTTTCTCCTCCATTTCCGGTTAAAAACTGCATTTTGCTCACTATTTCACAAATAAAAGCGATACTTTGATCACCAATTCACAAAGTAGACGAAAAAAATATTTGTTCAATATTTCACAAATGTGTCAAAAAATCATTCAATATGATTCCTGATTGCCAGACTGATCAAATGACACATTCTCTTACTGGTTCATATTAAGTACTTTACAACGATTTATTTTAAAAATAAAGATCAAAATACCTAAAAAGTCCCGCACTGTGTGACGGATTATTGTCTATTTTGTTGATGATTTATGACGGACGCTAGGATAAATGACCCTTTATTATCGTACATCAACATTTCGTTCCTTGCGAATAAAATGCCTGTCCGTCACCAGCCCTCGCTTCTCAGCACTCCGTCATAGATCGTTTTTAGTCGGAATGCCTCTTTTCATTTGAACCGGGAAGATTTGAAAACCTGAATAGTAAATTTTTAATATATTAAACATTTCAATTTTTTTGTATAATTAATGTAGTGAACAATTTCACTGCATCAAGAATAGGGGAGGTTTTTCAATGGGAGAGCTTCAAACACAAATGCAATTGCAAACGGATACAATTCACGAAGGGGTTCGAAAAGAGAATTGGTTTGCTAGAGCCATGAATATAAAAGTAGGCATTATACCGCTTCCTGTGTATGCCTTGCTGTTTATATTAATCACTATTTTTGTTATGCATCACGATGTGAAAAGTGACATCTTGACATCCATTGCCGTCATGGCTTTTTTCGGGTTTACCTTTGCCCAAATCGGTAAATCGATACCGATTGTTCGTTCTATCGGCGGCCCAGCCATCCTAGCTACTTTTATTCCGTCCGCTGTCGTCTACTATCACCTGCTGCCTAATGATATCGTCAAATCCACCACAGAATTTACAGAAAACTCAAACTTTCTTTACTTATTTATCGCCGGGATTGTTGTCGGAAGCATCCTCGGCATGAAAAGAGAAACACTCATAAAAGCATTCATGAAAATCTTTATTCCGCTTATTGCCGGTTCTGTCGCAGCCGCTATTGTCGGACTGGCTGTCGGCACTTTGCTCGGGCTCGGATTTCAGCATACATTGCTGTACATCGTCATCCCTATCATGGCAGGGGGTGTCGGAGAAGGTGCTATCCCGCTGTCCATCGGTTATTCTGACATCATGCCGATGTCTCAAGGGGAAGCGTTTGCACTTGTTCTGCCGTCGATCATGCTGGGCAGCCTGTGCGCGATCATTCTAGCGGGATTGCTGAACAGAATCGGTAAGAAAAAACCGGAATGGACAGGCAACGGCAAAGTGGACCGATCTGAAGAAGAGTCCCCTGCGCTGGAAGAATCGCAAAGCGGGCAGCAAATGTTCAACCTTTCCTTATTTGCGTCAGGCGGTATCCTTGCTGTTTCTTTATACTTAGTCGGCATGCTCGCTCACGACTTTTTTGGATTTCCGGCACCCGTTGCCATGCTGTTACTGGCTGTTCTGATTAAGTTGTTCAGATTGGCGCCTGCCTCAATTGAAAATGGCGCGTTTGGGGTGTCCCGCTTCTTTTCAACCGCTGTGACCTACCCGCTGCTCTTTGCGATCGGGGTGTCCATGACGCCGTGGGACAAGCTTGTCGCCGCCTTTAATCTCAACAACATCATTACGATTCTGTCTGTCGTTGTGACCATGATGGCCGTCGGCTTCTTCACCGGAAAGTGGCTGAACATGTATCCGATTGAGACCGCCATTATCAATGCGTGCCACTCAGGACAAGGCGGCACCGGGGACGTCGCCATTTTAAGCGCCGCAGAAAGGCTTGAATTAATGCCATTCGCCCAGGTGTCTACCCGAATCGGGGGAGCCATTACAGTGTCCCTAACCTTATTGCTGCTTCACCAGTTTTATTGATACACCGCAAGCAAGTTCTTCGTAAACGAAAGAGCTTGCTTTTTTTGCATATTCCTGTTTTTGCAAATTCCCGCGCCATGCTATAGTAATAGTTGGAAATACCAGATAGAAAGGACTCTAGCATGCCTATGGAACAGATCTATTTCTCGTTATGATTCTCGGGCTGGGATTATATTTTATATCAGCCCTGGCAGCAAAACTCATTCCGTTCATAGACTTCTGGATTGACATCGTTCTTTGGGTTTGCGCTGCTGTTTATATCTTCTCTCATCAATCATTTATGGACGGCATTGTCTCGATCGCGACAATGTTCTACTGTTACTGGACCGCAATGGATCTCACAGTGTCAGAACGTGCGGAAAAACCTTCGGGAGACTGGCAGGAAATCGAGCTTGCCAGAAACAAAACACGCCTCCTGTCAGACATCATGCTGACCGCCGTTGTGTTTGCGGGCGCCATTATTTTTTTCATCTATGGACCTGATCCAAGCGCTCTCAAATATGTGATCCTTTTCGGCATGATCTCCGGCGGAGGAGCACTTGTAAAACGAATATGGAATGTTTTCAGTGTAACCGTTTTGTATTCGGCGTCCTTAGAAAAATTGCACATAAGCTCGCGTTATGAAACCCGTACATACCCGCTTTCCGATTTGAAAGACATCCAGCTTGAATCAACAGCTGATCTCTTAAAGCTCCATCCGCTTCTGACGATGTATTCATCTCGTTTAGATTTGACAACAAGCTTTCAGCAAGTCATCAAACTGTCTCTTCCCGGTGAAACGCTGTTTCTGACGGTGAAGGAACCGCAAAGATGGAAAGCGATTCTCCGGGGATACACAGACGCGGAAAACAACGAGGACACTGTGATTTCTGTTTTGCCGTTTTATCATAGAAAAAATGTGAAGCGGCTGCTTGGGAAGCTTTATTTTGCCGCCAGCGTAAAAGGCGTGTCAGCTTACGCCTTACTGGTGCTCGCATTATACGGATTACAAACCTCTCCATGGGTCATGGCCGTTGCCGTGATGTTGTACTGGATTTTCAATATGTACCTGTCAGACATTGTTTTGCGGGCGGCAATGGATGCCAAGCCTTGTGATCATCCGCATGTACAGGCAGCGGCCGACAAGATTTTCCGCAAAGCCGGCATTTCCCATGTCCGCATATACGAGACGGAGAGTGATGATTACAACGGAATGGCAGTCGGCATGAATGTCGGAAGGTCAATGGTCATTCTGACAAGCGCCACACTAACACTTCCGCAGCGTGTCATCGAAGGCATTCTGGCCCATGAAGCGATTCATATTAAAAAACGTGACGTTTTGTCATCACAGCTTTTGCGTTTTCTATATCTTGGAGCCGTCGTTGGGATCATTCTCTTATTTCAGCAGCATATCGCCCATCCCGCGGCCCATAAAGTGGCGCTTTGGGTTTTCATCATGGCAATCATCATCCTGTTTCAGCTCTATCAATCCTTTTGTTCACAATGGATGGAGGTGCGCGCTGACAATCTTGGCGCCTCACTGCTGGAAGACGGGTACAAACAAATGGCGGAAGCATTGAGAATCTTGGCGGTTCGGCAGGATGAAGATATACAGAAACAAAACGCCTACAGCTCTGAAGCAGATGAGGACGAGCTTACCATTGACTCTCTCTCCCGTGATAAAAGCTGGCTTTTCAGATTCATTGATTTTCAGTTCGCCCCTCATCCCCCTATGTATTGGCGTGTCAGCACGTTATTGTCAAACAAAGGACACGGGGTGTTGAAGCGCTGGTTCAGAGACCGGCTGAAGGAATCGATTTCTCTGAAATGAAACCGGCCAGCGTTTCGTTCGTATAACAGATATGGTGAGAAAAGGGAGTGACCAGAAGTGATTGTGATTATCTTATTCATTATAGCGATTATTGTTTTCGTTTCAGTCGTACAGCCAAAGCCCTTGGAAAACAAAAGCCGCCAGCATGCGGACAGCGGGTTTTTCGGCGGTTATTCAGACCACGGCTCGCACCATAACGGAGGATGCAGCAATGACGGCAGTTTCAGTGATTCCGGCGGAGGAGGAGAAGGCGGCGTTTAAGCGCCGCCTTTTTTTATTTCATCGATTCAATGTATGCGCCAAAAGACGCACCTGACATGCCCGGAGACACGCGCACTCGGTGGAGGGCGTACATTCCCTGGTCTCTCGATGCCGCGCCCGGTTCTGTCGTCACGCCCATTTGATAGCCTGTTTCTTTGGCTGCCTTCAGCGTCTCCTCATTGTAGCGCCCCACTGGATAACTGATGATGGAGGTTTGCTGGTGAAACATGCCGTCAAACAGCTTTTTTGAATCGGCCATCTCACTGTATTGCTGCTCAGGTGTTAACCCGTTCAGCTCTAAGTGGTCAATCGTATGGCTTTCAATTGATATGCCATGCTTCGCCATTTCTTTCATTTGGTCCTCTGTCAGATGATGTTTATGTCCGATCGATTTGCCGATCATAAAAATCGTCGCCTTCATCCCGTACAATTTCAGCACCGGATACGCGTCTTGATAATTGTCGGTGTATCCGTCATCAAACGTGATCAGCACGCATTTCTCACTCGGCTTTTTATCCTGCGTCAGCATGAGATACGCCTCTTTCGGCGTTAATGTCTGATAGCCGTTATCGTGCAGCCATTTCATATGCGCTTCGAATTCTTCCTTCGGGACACGGAGGCTGTTTCCTGAGGAAATGCTGTGGTACATCAAAATCGGCAGCTTTGCCGGTTTCTCTGTTTTGATCCATGCGGATGTATCATCCTCTTTTTTCTGAACATGTATTGTCTTTTCTTCCGGTTTCTTTTGTTCCGCTTTCGGCATCTGCTGCTCCGCGTTCGCCTCTTGATCAGCGCAAGCCGCCAGAGCCAAGCAGCTTCCCAAAAGAAAAATGCTTAAAATCAATTGTTTCATCGTTCTCCTGCTTTCTGTCTATTTCTTCCTCCTTTTTCATCGGATTGTTTGTGGGATTTTCAAGTGCAAGAGATAGGAATGTTATTCAATATAGTTTATTAATATTAGATAAATTAGCAGCAAAGATTACTGAATACTCGGAGATAGTAAATGTTCTATCGAGGCACTGACATCGGGGAATAGCGCTCACAAATAAAGAGCGGCTAAAGGGGCATTCCGCTTTTTAAATTAGAAACAATAAAAAGGGAGCAGATGCTCCCTTTAAGTTTACCAAACTCTCACATGTACAACACCGAGCACACTATTCCCTTTATATAAAGTAATATTCGCTGTTCCCACTGCATTAGCTGTAACTGTACCATATGAATCTACAGATGCAACAGATGAGTTATCTGACCAATATTTAGTCGCTACTGAATTGTAAACAGAGTCTGTTTCCCCTACATGTAACGGCGGCAAATTGTAATTTTGAATCTTTATAATGTGTGACGGAGAAACAGTAATATTCTTAGCATCTGTCACAGGAGAGGAGCTTATTTCATGCGCTGATGCCACCCCACTAACTGATAAAGCTAATGAAGAAATCGATAACGCGGAAACAATAGTTTTTTTTACATTCATTTGAAACACTCCTTTGTCATATTTTTTGTTGCACAGTATAAATTCCACTAAAGGGAATTTATACCTTGTAAATAATTGTTAAATAACTGTGAACATCTTTTAGAAGATTATAAATTGGAATAAATTGCAGATTAACTAATTGGATATACGAGTGAAAGCTAATATTTTCAATATGAAGTAGCTAGAAAACCGCTGTTTATCAAAACTAGATTAATAAGGTTAAGAAAACTGATTCAGAACCAGCGAGGTTAACAGCCCAAGAGCAGCGATTAAACCTGTCATTGGACCGCTGTCTTCGTACGCCTCGGGCATCATCGTCGACGCAACCATCGCAATGATTCCCCCGCCCGCAAACGCCGCGATTGCTGACATCACTTCTTCAGAAGCACCGTTTAAAAAGAAATAACCTGACCATGAAGCGAGAATTGAAATCACGAGCACTGCGGCCCAAAGCAGCAAAATTTTCGTTCTGGTATACCCGCTGCTTTTCATTCCTGTTGTACTGGACAGCCCTTCAGGTATATTGCTGATAAAAATAGCGATCACCAAAAGGAAACTGACCGATTGTTCTTCGAGAAGACTGGCGCCAATCATAATCGATTCCGGGACAGCGTCCATGACGGTGCCGATAAAAATGGCGATTCCTCCTCCGCCGGCAGCTGCTTGTCCCGATCTTTTTCTATGTGACGCGCCTCTTTTAGAAACCGCGTAATCAAAAATCGTAAAAACGACCGCCCCTGCAATAAATCCGGCGCCCGTCGACACGATCCCGCCTTCTGCCGCTGCATCCCCAAGAAGTTCGTAAGCAGCCGCGCCAATTAATACCCCTGTGCCAAAAGCCATAATATAGCCGATGATCTGTTTGCGAATCGAAAAAAACATGGACGCCAGCGCGCCCAGCAAAACAGCAGAGCCTGAGATCCCGCCCCACATTGCCGCATGCCACATCTCTATCTCCCCTTTCTTACCAACCACTACCCGCTGCGGTTTTTTCTGTAAACCTTGGAGCGAAAAAAAAACCGAACATGTCTCCATGTCCGGTTTAGAACTTAGCGAATTCTCACTTCTGTCTCACTGTCAAAGAAATGGCTTTTATTCATATCAAACGCAACCGTCAGCTCATCACCTGATTGAATATCGAGACGGGCGTCGATCCGCGCAATAAAGTCTTGGTTTTCGATCTGCGAATAAATCATGATTTCTGAACCAAGCAGCTCTGCGACATTGATTTTCGCTTTAATCGAAGAGTTCTTATACGATTCCACGACAATCAATTCATCATGAATATCCTCAGGACGAATGCCGAAGATGACTTCTTTGCCGATATAGCCCTTTTCACGCAGGACTTTCATTTTTCCTTCCGGCACGGTTAATGCCGCAGAACCGATTTTGATGACGCCGTCCGTCAGCTTTCCTTTGAAAAAGTTCATCGCCGGTGACCCGATAAAACCGCCGACAAAGACGTTTTCAGGGAATTCATATACATCCTTCGGCGTCCCGATCTGCTGGATTTTTCCGTCTTTCATGACCACGATCCGTGTCGCCATCGTCAGCGCTTCTGTCTGGTCATGCGTCACGTAAATCGTTGTGGTTTGCAGTCTCTGGTGGAGCTTAATAATTTCCGCACGCATTTGCACCCTCAGCTTGGCGTCCAGGTTCGACAAAGGCTCATCCATCAGGAACACCTTTGCATCCCGCACGATCGCCCGTCCAAGCGCGACCCGCTGTCTCTGTCCGCCTGACAGCGCTTTCGGTTTGCGGTGCAAATATTCCTCCAGCCCGAGAATTTTAGCGGCTTCCTCTACTCTTTTTTTGATTTCAGGCTTCGGCATTTTCCGAAGCTTCAGCCCGAATGCGATATTATCGTAGACCGTCATATGCGGATAGAGCGCGTAGTTTTGAAAGACCATCGCGATATCCCTGTCCTTTGGCGCTACATCATTTACCCGTTTCCCCTCAATATAAAAATCGCCTTTTGAAATTTCTTCAAGTCCTGCCACCATCCGCAGCGTCGTTGATTTCCCGCAGCCGGACGGGCCGACGAATACGATAAATTCCTTATCGTCAATGTGAAGGTTAAAGTCATCAACAGCCGCTTCCTTCTGCTCATAATATTTATAAATGTGCTCCATCCGCAATTCAGCCATCTTGATTCCCCCTTTGTTATTGTAAACGCTTTCCTGACTTGAGTGTAACAGCATTTCCATATCACTGAAATGGGCAGTGTTCATAAAATCAACCAGCCATTTTCGTGCATATTTCCAATTTATTCTGAACCTTTGCTTTGCAAGCAGATAAAATAGGCGAGCAGCGCGCCTTTATATGTTTTAATGTCTATCCCTGACCGCTCAACAAACTTGTCAATTCGATATTGCAGGCTGTTGCGGTGCAGATGCAGCTGTTTCGCCGTTAACGTCACGTTTGAGTTGTTTTCAATAAAGAGCTTGATTGTCTTTCTCAGCTCAGATTCATTTTCAAATAAAAGCTCAGCTTCTTCAGAGAGCAGCGTTTGCAGCTTTTCTTTTTCTGTTTCTAATAATAAAAAAGGAAAGATCATGTCAAAGGTCACACTTTGCATCTGAGGCAGCCGCTTTTCAGCAAAGAGGAAATACGTCTGTTCACGGGCGTAATGAGTACGGAGACTCTCATCCGGTTCATAAAATCTCCCGGCGTAAAAACGGACACTGAAGTAGAAATCACTCTCAAGAACCTTAGCTAGCGATTCCAGTTCATCCTTCCCCGCCGCCGCTTCACTTTCCTGCTCGACAATCACGCCTCTGTCCTCATGCATCCACACAATCACAAAAGACACCGGCCAAAAATGACGAACAGCTTCCGCAAATGACGTCCGCTCTATATTACCGATCAAATGAAAATGAACAAATCTCGTTCGCTTCTTTATATCCGCCGGCACTTCCCCTCTAGAAAAAAGAAACGCAAACCACTTGTTTTCTTCCGCCGACTTCAAAGACATTTGATTGACCTCATCCGCAGGCGTCAAAAATGACTGCAGCAGCATTATTTCTTTTTCGCTGATCTCTGTTTTTGGAATGGAGATATATCTCTGACTGTTCTCATCAAAAAAACATAGACAGCCTTCCTGTACGCAAAGCTCTTCAGACACAATCGAACCGGGATAAATAGCCAGCAGCGATTTCATATGTTCTCCTCTCTTATGTAAGGATCTGTATATCCAGTATAAGGCGAAACACACATGTTCTCCAATAAAAAAGAGTATATCCGGCACAGCAGACGAGAAATTGAAAGGGAAACCCCATTCGTTTACATATCGGTCTCAACGGAAATAGAAGAAATAATGCGGGACCAAAGGAGGATGATCATCAATGGCTTTAGAAACGTCAAACAAAAGTTTTATCAACGGAAAATGGACAGAAGGGGAAAGCGGACGTACAGAGGATATTTTGAATCCATACGACCAGTCTGTGATTACAACAGCATCTTTGGCAACAAGCAAGCAGCTGGAGGATGCGTTTGACATTGCACAACGGGCGCAAAAAGAGTGGGCCAAGAGCACAACAGAAGATCGAAAAGCAGTTCTGCAAAAAGCGCGAGGCTATTTACAGGAAAAACGCGATGACATCATCATGATGATCTCCCGCGAAACTGGCGGAACGATCATTAAAGCCACGATCGAGCTTGAACAAACCATTGCGATTTTAGATGAAGCCATTACGTATACCGGCGAATTAGGCGGCATCAAAGAGGTTCCCTCCGACATTGAAGGGAAAATCAACAAGATTTACCGCCTTCCGCTCGGCGTGATTTCATCGATTTCTCCATTTAATTTTCCGATGAATTTATCAATGAGAACGATTGCGCCTGCGATTGCGCTGGGAAACAGTGTTGTTCATAAGCCTGATATCCAAACCGCTCTTTCCGGCGGAACCATCATTGCGAAAGCGTTCGAACACGCCGGCCTTCCTGCGGGTGTCCTTAACGTCATGTTGACGGACTTAAAGGAAATCGGAGACGGCATGCTGACAAACCCAATTCCAAGATTAATCAGCTTTACAGGATCAACCGCAGTCGGGCGCCACATCGGTGAAATCGCCGGGCGCGACTTCAAGCGAATGGCCCTTGAGCTCGGCGGCAACAACCCATTTGCCGTCCTTTCCGACGCGGATGTCGATCGTGCCGTAGATGCAGCGATTTTCGGGAAATTTATTCATCAGGGACAGATATGCATGATTATCAATAGAATCATCGTTCATCAAGATGTGTACGATGAATTTGTTGAAAAATTCACCGCACGTGTCAAAGAGCTTCCGTACGGCGATCAAACCGATCCGAAAACCGTAGTCGGACCGCTGATCAATGAGGGCCAAATCGAGAAAGCGCTGGAAATCATTGAGCAGGCAAAAGCAGACGGCATCGAGCTTGCGGTTGAAGGAAAACGTGTCGAAAACGTACTCACACCGTATGTCTTTGTCGGCGCTGACAACAACAGTAAAATTGCCCAAACCGAGCTGTTTGCCCCGATTGCCACCATTATCAAAGCCTCCAGCGATCAGGAAGCGATTGATATGGCAAATGATACTGAATATGGGCTCAGCTCGGCGGTTTTCACTTCTGATTTAGAAAAAGGTGAAACGTTCGCCCTGCAAATTGACAGCGGCATGACCCATGTCAACGATCAGTCTGTCAATGATTCGCCGAATATCGCCTTTGGCGGAAACAAAGCAAGCGGTGTCGGCCGCTTCGGAAATCCGTGGGTGGTCGAAGAGTTTACCGTGACAAAATGGATTTCGATACAGAAACAATACCGCAAATATCCGTTCTAAACGAACAAATCCCTCTGCTTCAAACGCAGAGGGATGTTTCTTTATTTCGAAATATCAACAAACCCTTCGCCAAACACATCGCGTACGTCATGAACGATTACAAATGCTTTTTTGTCACAGCTTCTGATAATTTTCTTCAGTGTGGATAGCTCCTGTTTGTTAATGACAATATATAAAATCTCTTTTGACTGGCCCGTATAGCTTCCCTTCCCTGATAAAATTGTCACTCCCCGATCCATCAAGGTGTTTACCTTCTCTGAAATCTCACTTTTCTGTTCTGAAATGACCGTAATGGCTTTTTTCGTATTCAAGCCTTCAATAATGAAGTCCATCACTTTCGTACCGATATACAGCATCACGATCGTGAACATCATTTTTTCCGCGCCAATGATAAAGTAAGAGCTGAATACCACGATTAAATCAAAAAACAATAACGCATAGCTAATATTCCAATCTAAATATTTATTAGCGATTCTGGCCAAAATCGCAGATCCAGCTGTCGTCCCGCCGACCCGGATAATCATTCCGATCCCGACTCCCGCAAAAACACCCGCGAAAATCGTATTAATGATCAATTCATCAGACGGAGTGCTCCACCCATGTGTCAGATGGAGGAATAGCGAATTCGCCGCAACAGCAATGATGGTATAGACCGTGGTTTTACCGTCTAGAAATTTGTAGCCGATTAAGAGCAAAAATGCATTTAAAATAAAGTTTGTCACACCGGGAGACCATTGAAAGATATAGTATAAAATCAGCGTAATCCCAGTGACCCCACCTTCCCCAAGGTCATTGGGAATCGCAAACAAATTCACCGCAAGCGCGAAGAAAAAAGCGCCAATCACAAGCATCAGCACATCAAGCATTTTCTTTTTCACCACAAAACACTCCTTCTCCAGATAGTATCAACAAAAAAGCCCAGGAGTACGCTCTCGCAAAAGAGCAGAAACTCCTGGGCTTTTATCCCACCGTGTCATAACAGCCGGGCTGTTATGTGTTTTCTCTCGGTCACAGTCCAATATGCATTGCGGAACCCTAGAAAACCAATGTTTTTATCCTATCATTTTTTCTTTCCAATATTAGCATTATAAGGGACGGTTTGAATTGGTTCAAGAGGTATTTGTGGAGATTTATTCAATAAATTAAGAGAAATAAAAAAGATCATCAGCTGTTAATAAATGAAAGATTCGGTCGATATGATACAAAGTACCTTTTTAACCAGATATAAATCAAAGATTTTTCCCAATTTATCATTGACTACATGAAAATATATAGGCAAAATAGAACATATATTTAAAGAAATTAATTACATAGGAGGAAATATAATGTCAGGAAAGCTACTACACTGTAAAGCTTGCGGCCAAGAGATTGCAAAAGGTGTTAAGAAATGTCCGAATTGCGGTAAAGACCAACGTAATTTTTTTATGAGACATAAAATCATTACGTTTATTCTAGCAATAGTAGTCATTATCATAATTGCGAACATCGGAAACAACGGAGACTCTCAAGCTTCTACTACAACCGGCTCCGACTCTACAAAGTCAACTAAAACAGTACAAAAGGCCGATATCGAAAAACTATATACTAATGCCGATCAATTTAAAAATTATAAAGTCGATCTGTATGTAAAAGTTTTTGACGTTGAACAAGACGATGATGGTACATACCTTCAAGGCTATAACAATCCAGAAAAGTTAAGCAAAAATACTCTTATTATGATCGACGACCCTGATTTAGATATTAAAGATGACGACATTATTCATGTAGTAGGTACGGTGAAAGACAAATATGATGGTGAAAACGCATTGGGCGGATCAGTTTCAGCCCCTAGAATCATTGCCGATTCCATTGAAAAAAGCGACTATGCAACAGCTTTCGCCCCAGCTCAAAAAACAATTAACGTAGATAAAACACAGAACCAGCACGGATTTGCGCTCACACTTCAAAAAGTTGAACTTGCTGAAAAAGAAACTCGCCTGTATGTAAAGATAGAAAACAAATCACAAGATGAAATCAGCTTTTATGACTTCAATGCCAAAATTACAGCTGATAATAAACAGATTGAGCCTAAATCCGACCTTTCAGAGTATCCTGAAATTCAAAGTGAAATCTTACCGGGCGTTAAAACTGAAGGGATTATTGTCTTCCCTAAAATCGAAAGCAAAACAGCAAATATTATTTTAGAAGGTTCTTCCGAAAACTACGATATTACAATTAATCCATTTACATTTGAAGTAAACTTGGATCAATAAAAAGAAGGGCTGGGGAAACCTCAGCCCTTTTGTTTATAATTTTACACTCTTATACCCATTCACATTCAAAGACTGCCATCTCCAGGAGTCGGCACACATTTCCTCAAGGCCGCGTTTCGCTTCCCAGCCCAGTTCCCGCTTGGCTTTTGCAGGATCTGCGAAGCAGGTCGCGATGTCTCCAGGACGGCGGTCCGCAAAACGGTACGGAACCTCTTTCCCTGACACTTTTTCAAAGGCTTTGACCATTTCTAGCACGCTGTAGCCTGTGCCCGTTCCGAGGTTGTACGCATCGGCTCCTGTGGTGTTCAGTACTTTTTCCAGCGCTTTGACATGGCCTTCTGCCAGATCAACGACATGAATATAATCGCGTACGCCTGTCCCGTCTTTTGTCGGATAGTCATTCCCGAATACGCTTAATTGCTCCAGCTTTCCTACCGCTACCTGCGCTACATATGGCATGAGGTTATTCGGAATGCCGTTCGGGTCTTCACCGATTCGTCCGCTTGGATGAGCGCCGAACGGATTAAAGTAACGAAGCAGCGCAACGCTCCACTCATTGTCGGCTGTATACAAATCACGCAAAATTTGTTCCAGCATGAGCTTTGTCTGTCCATAAGGATTGGTCGCACCTAATGGGAAGTCCTCCGTAATTGGCGAAGTTTCCGGAATGCCGTAGACTGTCGCGGAGGAACTGAACACGATTTTCTTGACGCCGTATTTCTCCATGACCTCACATAATATAAACGTTCCCGTCAGGTTGTTATGATAGTATTTGAGCGGAATCGCAACAGACTCACCGACCGCTTTTAACCCCGCAAAATGAATCACAGCTTCAATTTTATTTTCCGCAAAAACAGAATCTACCGCTTCCCGGTCCAATAGATCCGCTTCATAGAACGTTACATCTTTTCCTGTAATCTCCTTGACGCGGTTCAGCGCCTCAGCCGAACTGTTGGACAGATTATCTAGAACGACAATCTCATAGCCGCTGTTTAATAATTCAACACATGTGTGGCTTCCGATGTATCCCGCGCCGCCTGTAACAAGTATTGCCATGATGTATAACCTCCTAAAGAGAATGTATTGTTTAATATTATAAAGTTTTCAGAAGCTTTCTACATCCATTTTCAAGAAGTTTAATTGTTTATTAATCGTTTCTTCATATTTTTTGCGTATCGTTCGATAAAGTACATCCCCCATTTCCACGCCATGTTACATGACTTTATGCAGCGCGAACAAGTATAGCTTCTGAAAAATCAATCTGCCGGTTGACGTTCTCTTTTCCAATATTCGCTATGCTTAATACGGAAAGGATTTGATGGCATGGCGATGAGCTCATATATTTATTTTTATTATTTTATCAATGTATCGAGAACGAACGGTAAAGCCCGGGACATGTTCGATCATTCCGCTTAACTAAAAATATAAGTGAGACATTTCGCGCGAAGCAACAGACACAAGCTGATGAACTGGCAGAATCGTTTACCAAAAGAGAGCTCGAGGTTCTTCAGCAAATGGCCTACGGGTTGAGAAATGAAGCGATTGCTGAAAAGCTTTTCGTCACCGAGAGCGCTGTGAAGACCCACGTTCACCGTATCCTGCAAAAGTGCAACGCCCAAGACCGGACACAAGCAGTCGTGTTTGCCATCCGTAACGGTATTGTGCAATAGAAATCTCTCGTCCCGCCATGATAAGATAAGACAAAGGAGATGATTGGAAATGAAAGAAGAAATCATTGAACGGTTTACTACATACGTAAAAGTCGACACGCAGTCTGATGAATCCGTCGACACCTGCCCTTCCACACCCGGCCAATTGACGTTAGGAAACATGCTTGTTGATGAATTGAAATCTATCGGCATGCAGGATGCAGCGATTGACGAAAACGGTTATGTGATGGCGACTCTTCCCTCCAATACTGAAAAAGACGTGCCGACAATCGGCTTTCTCGCTCACGTCGACACCGCTACAGACTTTACTGGAAAAAATGTGAATCCGCAAATCGTTGAAAGCTACGATGGAAAAGACATCGTTCTCAATGAAAAACTGCAGGTCATCCTGTCACCTGATCAATATCCTGAGCTATCTGGCTATAAGGGCCACACACTCATCACCACTGACGGCACAACCCTGCTCGGCGCAGACAATAAAGCCGGGATTGCCGAAATCATGACAGCCATGGATTACCTCATCAAACACCCTGAAATCAAGCACGGCCCCATCAGAGTAGCGTTTACGCCTGATGAAGAAATCGGAAGAGGACCGCACAAGTTTGATGTCAAACGGTTCAATGCGTCCTTTGCCTATACAGTTGACGGCGGCCCGCTTGGCGAACTTGAGTACGAAAGCTTCAATGCCGCGGCCGCAAAAATCACAGTCAAAGGCAACAACGTACATCCCGGCACGGCAAAAGGAAAAATGATCAATTCCGCGAAAATCGCAATGAAGCTGAACAGCTTGCTGCCGGCAGATGAAGCGCCTGAATATACAGAAGGCTACGAAGGCTTCTACCACCTGCTGTCAATTCAAGGAGATGTAGAGGAAACAAAGCTCCACTACATTATCAGAGACTTTGACAAAGAGAAATTCCAAAGCAGAAAAGCAACGATGAAGCGTGTCGTTGAGGAACTTCAAAACGAATATGGGCAAGACCGGGTTCACCTTGATATGAACGATCAATACTACAACATGAGAGAGAAAATCGAACCTGTCATCGAAATCGTCAACATCGCCAAGCAAGCGATGGAAAACCTCGGCATCGAACCGAAGATTTCCCCAATCCGCGGGGGCACGGACGGTTCCCAGCTGTCCTACATGGGGCTTCCGACGCCAAACATCTTTACAGGCGGCGAAAACTTCCACGGTAAATTCGAATACATTTCAGCGGATAACATGGTTAAAGCCGTAAACGTCATCGTTGAGATTGCAAAGAAGTTTGAAGAACAAGCATAATGCCAAAAACCAGTCCAAAAAAAGGACTGGTTTTTTACGTGAAAATGAAACATTTTTCATACGTCCTTCGTAAAACAAGTATCAACGGATGAGGGGGAAAAACAATGACAAAACATGCAATCGCTGCAAAAAGTTTATTGAAAAAATGGATCATGACCCGGCCGCTTATCACACAAAAGAAATCGAGCGCATTTCAAAAGATTAGAAAAATGTTCAAACGCTTCTTCTGATCAGTCATCCAAATCCTCAAAACCACAATCTGCATACCCTCGTACCGCCCAAATGCTCCGTGATTTGGGTTTTTTGTGTTTAATTAAGATAAATAGGGTATACATCAAACAAGCAAGAAAAAACCATCCAAAAACAGGTAGTTAGAATCACATAATTTTAGGTTAAAAGTTATATAAAGGAATTTATTTCCCCGTCGATAGTAACTATAGAACTAAACATCAACTAGAACATTCATCGTGATTCAAGACTATTTTCAGGTCATCAGGTTAAACTGTTTTAGAGGGGCAGTTATTTATTTTTGATTGATTTAGAATTTTTTGAATACTTTTTGACAATTTATCCGTACAATAGAGAATACCAAAACTTTTTTTGGGAGGTATGTAAAATGATCCTATTTATTATCATCGCATTATGCGGCTATCTTCTTTTTTCTTTCAGCAAGGACAATCGCCGCAAACCGCAAAAGACAAGCCCTCTGCCAGCAGCTGCACCTCATCATAACAACCTAATCGACCTTGACGCCATCCGCCAAAAACGCCGGATGCATCTTTCCTAAAACGATATTTAAACGAAAAGGCTGCTGAACAATGCAGCCTTTTTTCATTTTGGAAACATGATTTGGACTTGAAACCTTTTTGCCCCCTGTCCGTAATCTTTTACAAGTCAAATTCAAAAGGAGACTGCAGCAATGATCGATTTATTTATGAAACAAAAAATGTTCTCGTTTAAAGATACATTTTACATTTATGACCGGGATGAACAAGAGCGATTCAAGGTCGAAGGACGGTTCTTTTCGTTAGGGGACTCATTACAATTAACAGATTCATCCGGGAAAACGCTCGTTTCCATTGAACAAAAAGTGATGTCATTTCTGCCGCGATATGTGATTTCAATTGGCGGGAAAACGGTTTGTGAGGTGACGAAGAAATTAGCGTTTTTCAAACCGAAGTTTGAGATTTCCGGCCTTAACTGGCAAATTGACGGTGACTTGTGGAAGAATGAATTCCAGCTGACTGACGGGGAGAATGTCCGGATGTCAGTGAGTAAGAAGTGGCTCAGCTGGGGTGATTCCTATCATTTGCAGATTACAAACGAGGAAGATGTGCTGATTTGCACGGCCATCGCTATCGTGTTGGATATGGTCTTATATGACGATGAAGATGAGAGTCTTTTCTAAAAAGGTGTTGACAATTGATTCAAAAGTAATAATATTAAGATAATTAAAATGTAAATATGAAGATGTACCTTATCAAGAGAGGTGGAGGGACTGGCCCTATGATACCCGGCAACCGCTGTTTCAAACAGAATGGTGCTAAATCCTTAAGAACATTGCGTTCTTGCAGATGAGGCGGAGATTTGATCATTCAAGCTCTTCCTTACTCAAAGGAAGAGCTTTTTTCATGCTTACCATATTTCAGAAAAGAGGCGAATGACATGGCTCAACAAACAAATGTTGCAGGACAAAAATCAGAAAAACAAAACAAAGCTCCTTTCCGCGCCGATCATGTCGGCAGTTTACTGCGTTCCGCTCCGGTGAAAGAAGCCCGCCAGAAAAAAGCGGCCGGCGAGATCACAGCTGAACAGCTTCGTGAGATTGAAAACAAGGAAATCACTCGCATTGTCAAAAAACAAAAAGAAATCGGTCTCGACGTGGTAACAGACGGTGAATTTCGCCGTTCTTGGTGGCATTATGATTTTCTCGAAGGGCTTGACGGTGTGGAACCATTCATTCCCGCTGAAGGAATTCAGTTCCATAACGTAAAAACAAAAGCACGCAGCATCAAAGTGACGGGAAAACTCGATTTTACGAACCACCCAGCGCTTGCTGATTATCAATTTTTACATGAGATTGCCGGCGACGCGACACCTAAATTGACGATTCCGAGCCCGAATATGCTGTTTTTCGGTGAAAAGGCCGATAAAGGAATTTATGACGATCAAGAGGAATACTTTCATGATCTGGCCCAAGCGTACAAAAAAGCAATCAACGCCTTCTATGACGCTGGATGCCGCTATCTTCAGCTAGATGATACATCATGGTCTCTCTTCTTTGAGGAAAAAGGCAGAGAGGTCGTTCGGGCACTCGGCGGCGACCCTGAAACATTGCCCGCCTTGTTTGCCAAAACGATTAACGATGCAGTCGCGGACCGCCCTGATGATTTCACAATCACGATGCACATTTGCCGCGGCAACTTCAAGTCGACTTGGGCGGCATCAGGAGGCTATGACGCTGTAGCGGAAACGATTTTGGACGGCTTAAACTTGGACGGCCTGTTCTTGGAATATGATGATGACCGCTCCGGAAATTTTGATCCGCTCCGTTTTGTGAAACGCAAGGATCTGCAAATTGTTCTTGGCTTAATTACATCAAAATACGGCGAGCTCGAAGATCCTGAGGATGTGAAACGCCGAATCAATGAAGCGGCGCGCTTTGTCAGCCTTGACCAGCTGTGTCTCAGCCCGCAGTGCGGTTTCGCCTCTACAGAAGAAGGCAATCTTTTGACAGAGGAGCAGCAATGGGCGAAGCTGCGCCACGTCATCGACATCGCCAACGATGTGTGGAGATAATCTATCATTGACAGAAATATAAAATGTGTGAATAATAGATACTATCAGAAAATTTCATAAAAAGGTTTTCCTTATCAAGAGAGGTGGAGGGACTGGCCCTGCGATACCCGGCAACCGCTGTTTAACAGAATGGTGCTAAATCCTTTAGAGCATTGATTGCTCTTGAAGATAAGGTTGAGATTGTCACGCAAGCTCTTCCTTATCCAAAGGAAGAGCTTTTTTATATTTGAATGGAAAGAAGGAATGAACAACATGCCACAACAAACAACACCCGCAGAACAAAAATCACTTCAAAGACAAAAACCGCCATTTCGCGCGGATCAAGTCGGAAGCCTGCTGAGATCTGAGCCCGTCAAAAAAGCGCGGCTGCAAAAAGCCGCCGGCGAGATTACGGCTGAACAGCTTCGCCAGATCGAAAACGATGAAATCATCCGCATTGTGGAAAAACAGAAGGAAACCGGCCTGAACGTCGTGACAGACGGCGAATTCCGCAGAGCGTGGTGGCATTTTGATTTTCTGGAAAACTTGGATGGGGTTGAGCCGTTTATTCCTGAGCACGGCATTCAATTTCATAACGTACAGACAAAAGCACGCGGCATTAAAGTCACAGGTGATATCGACTTTTCAACTCACCCAATGCTTGAAGATTATTCATTTCTCCATAGCATTGCAGGTGACGCGACGCCGAAGATGACGATCCCAAGCCCGAATATGCTGTTTTTCCGCGGAAAGCTTGAAAAGGATGCATACAAAAACGACTATCAGCTTTTCCAGCATGATGTATCCAAAGCATATAAAAAAGCGATTCAAGCATTTTATGACAGAGGCTGCCGCTACCTCCAGCTTGATGATACGGCATGGGCTGTTTTCTTATCTGAAAAAGGCTTAAAACAAATCGAAGCGTTCGGAACAACGCCAGACGAGCTTCGCCAGCTGTTTGCGAAATCCATTAACGACGCGATTGCGGATCGTCCGGATGACCTGACGGTGACAATGCATATTTGCCGCGGCAACTTCCAATCCACTTGGACAGCTGAAGGCGGCTATGACGCGGCAGCCGAAACCATTTTTGACGGTTTGAATCTGGACGGGCTGTTCTTGGAATACGATGATTCACGCTCAGGCGGATTTGAACCGCTCCGTTATGTGAAACGCTCTGATCTTCAGCTTGTCCTTGGCTTAGTGACATCTAAATTCGGTGAGCTTGAACACCCGGATGATGTAAAACGCCGTATCGAAGAAGCGTCTCGTTATGTGAGCTTAGACCAGCTTTGCCTCAGCCCTCAATGCGGATTCGCTTCCACTGAAGAAGGCAACAAGCTGACTGAAGAACAGCAATGGGCGAAGCTCCGCCATGTGGTTGAGATCGCTAACGATGTTTGGAAATAACCAAAGAAAAAACACACTTGATTCCCTCGCGGAGAAAGTGTGTTTTTTCATATCAAGCGTTTGATTTAAGCACCGCCTGGCTGACAGCAAAATCGGCTTCTGTTTTTTCATAAACCTCATTCATTGTGACACCTTCCTGAAGTTCAGTCAGTGTCATGCGGCCATTATCAAAATCAAACACAGCCAAATCCGTAATCAGCCTGTGAACAACTTTCTGCCCCGTCAGCGGAAGGGAGCATGTTTTTCTCACCTTTGACTCTCCATGCTTATTGACATGCTCCATGATGACAACGATCCGTTTCGCCCCGTTGACGAGATCCATCGCGCCGCCCATCCCTTTGACCATTTTGCCGGGGATCATCCAATTGGCCAAATCGCCTTGCTCTGAAACCTCCATCCCGCCAAGGATTGCCAAATCGATATGACCGCCTCTTATCATCGCGAATGACTCGGCGCTGTCAAAATAGGAAGCGCCCGTCACTTCAGTGATCGTTTCCTTTCCCGCATTGATCAAATCCGCGTCTTCCGTTCCTTCCGCAGGATACGGGCCGATCCCAAGCAAGCCGTTTTCTGACTGAAGCATGACGTGAACGCCATCGGGTATCTCATTTGAGACAAGCGTCGGCATTCCGATCCCGAGATTGACGTTCATGCCATCCTTGATTTCTTGTACAGCCCGTTTGACCATTCGTTGTCTCGCTTCCTTCATTTCGCCTCACCCTTTCCCGCCTGCCGAACTGTTCGTTTTTCAATCCGTTTTTCATGGCTGGCGCCAAGCACCACATGCTGTACGTAAATGCCCGGTGTGTGGATGTGATCTGGATCAAGCTCTCCCGCTTCCACGATGTCTTCCGCCTCGGCAATCGTGATCTTGCCTGCCATGGCGGCAACGGGATTAAAATTCCTCGCCGTTTTCCGAAAAACCAAATTCCCCATGGTATCCGCTTTCCATGCTTTGACAATCGCCACGTCGCCAGTAATGCCTCGCTCCAGCACATACGTCCGGCCGCCGAATGTTTTATGTTCTTTTCCCTCAGCTATTGAAGTGCCGACACCAGTCGCCGTGTAAAATCCCGGTATGCCCGCGCCGCCTGCCCGAATTCTCTCGGCGAGCGTTCCTTGGGGAACGAGCTCGACCTCAAGCTCTCCGCTTAAAAACTGCCGCTCAAAAATTTTATTTTCGCCGACATAGGATGAGATCATTTTCTTAATTTGCCTGTTAGCCAAAAGCAAACCGAGCCCCCAGTCATCAACTCCGCAATTGTTGCTGACAACGGTTAAATCCTTGACTCCCTGATCTCTTATCGCCAAAATGAGCTGTTCAGGAATGCCGCACAGCCCGAATCCTCCTGCGATCAGCGTATCTCTATCACGAATCAATTCCGCAGCTTCCTTACTTGATGCCAGCACTTTCCCCATATTCATGCCCCTTTCGTTTTCTCCATCATCCTTACGAACGAAAGCGTTTACAATTATCTCGGTTGTTTTCTTCCCCTTTCCATATGTACGGGGAGCGGAGGCCAACTATTCCGATTAAAATATGGATTTTCCCGCTTAGGCATCATATAGAGCCGATGAAACTTTATAGTCAAAGAAGTAAAACCGTGCTGATCCATGTGGTTGCCCATCAAAATCATTCCAACATAGCAATCCAGCGTGTTAAGCCTTTATTTCCTCAAATTCAAAATATAAATTTTATTATTTTGAAAATAGTTAAAAAGGTTGATTTTCAAAAAGTGAAAGGATAAAATACTGCTATCATCTTAGAAATAGACATTCTTGTATATGATCAGAAATATGGTCTGATTGTTTCTACCTAGTAACCGTAAAAAACTAGACTACAAGAAAGTTTGAATAAATTTGAACGAGTTGAAAAGGACAAGTTCTTTTCTGTTTGCTCTTATTTTTCACACTTTCTGCACTTCCAGAATTTGTGAAGAATAAGAGCTTTTTTTGTTTCCAAAATAAACCTCATAGGAGTTGCTATCATGTACTTTTTATTAAACCTTGTCGGTCTCATTGTGATTATGGCAGTTGTATTCCTATGTTCTCCGCAGAAAAAGAAAATCAAGTGGCGCCCGATCATTACGTTAATTGTTCTGGAATTGCTCATTACTTGGTTTATGCTGGGAACAAAAATCGGGAGCTGGACCATCGGTAAAATTGGTGATTTCTTCACTTGGCTGATTGCTTGCGCCAGTGATGGTATCGCGTTTGCCTTCCCGTCAGTGATGGCGAATGAAACAGTAGACTTTTTCTTTAGCGCGCTTCTTCCAATTATCTTTATCGTCACATTCTTTGATATTTTAACCTATTTCGGAATTTTGCCTTGGATGATTGATAAAATCGGCTGGTTGATTTCAAAGGCTTCCCGCTTGCCGAAATTAGAGAGCTTTTTCTCTATTCAAATGATGTTTTTGGGAAATACTGAAGCACTTGCGGTCATCCGCCAGCAGCTGACGGTATTAAACAACAACCGCCTGCTCACGTTCGGCTTAATGAGTATGAGCAGCATCAGCGGCTCTATTATTGGATCTTACCTGTCAATGGTGCCGGCGACATATGTGTTTACAGCGATTCCGTTGAACTGCTTAAACGCGCTGATTATCGCAAACCTGCTGAACCCTGTTCACGTGCCAGAAGATGAAGACATCATCTATACGCCGCCTAAAGAAGAGAAGAAAGACTTTTTCTCTACAATTTCTAACAGTATGCTTGTCGGCATGAATATGGTTATCGTGATTTTGGCAATGGTGATCGGGTATGTCGCATTAACGTCTGCAGTCAATGGCATTCTTGGCGTTTTCGTCCACGGCCTGACCATCCAGACAATCTTCGCTTATCTCTTTAGTCCGTTCGCGTTCCTGCTGGGGCTGCCGGTACACGATGCGATGTATGTCGCTCAGCTGATGGGAATGAAATTGGCAACGAACGAGTTTGTTGCGATGCTTGACTTGAAAGAAAATCTCACATCACTTCCGCCTCACACAGTTGCGGTGGCGACGACATTCCTGACATCATTTGCCAACTTCAGTACTGTCGGCATGATTTACGGCACGTACAACTCGATCCTTGACGGCGAAAAGTCAACGGTCATCGGAAAAAACGTGTGGAAATTGCTCGTCAGCGGAATTGCGGTATCTTTACTAAGTGCTGCGATTGTCGGCCTGTTTGTATGGTAAAAACATTGAGCCATATCCCTTTCCCGGATATGGCTTTTTTGATTATTGATAAATAGACGAAGGCACCTGCACATCACGGATTCCGGCCGCATAAGGCCCTAAGTCATACTGGCCGAAGACGATGGCGATCCCGTTTTTCGTAAAGTAAAACGTTGTGTCTTGGTTAAGGGTAATATCCTCTTTCTTTACGTCAGGAAAAAACAGCGTCTCATGTTTTTTGATATAGCTGTACAGGTAATCTTTCGTTTTGCTGACTTTTGTTTTGGTATTCAGAATCTGATTCAATGTCACCCGCTTTTTGGTTTTCAAGTCATAGTTGAAGGACTGAACAGACGTTAAACCATGGGCGCCGCCTGAATAGATATAATTGAGTGTTTGAATGCTAAGCTTGCCCGCCGCATTATATTTGACGCTGAACGATGTTTGATATTCCGCTTTGAAGCCTTGCTGTTCACCGGCTTTTTTGTTTTCGAGGTATTCCTGATACGATTGTTCAATGTAAGCTTTCAGCTCTTGGTTGATTTTCTTTTCAAACGAAGCATTCCCGATGTGATGTACCTGGGGATACTTTAATTCCTTGATCTTTTTGTACGCATGGCTGCTGACAGTCGGTGTTTTCAATTGAACCGCTTGTAAAGTTGGAGCCGCGTATGCCAAAACAGAGAAAAGCAAAACTGCAATCCCCGCGGCTTTTAGCGCATGATTCCATTTCATATGATCTCCTCCTTTGATGTCTTCGTTTATCATTCCCTTTTAGGACTGATCAAATCAAAAGAAGTGTCCAAATAAAAAAAGAGACAGGATGCCTCTTTTTTTACTGTTTACGCTCCGAAATCGCTTCATGAACCGCTTGCGCCAAATCTATATTTCCAAACATCTCTAACACTGCAAGGACGGTCTGGTCGGGAATGTTCTCTGATTCGTGTTTCGGCACGACCAGTTCATCCATGGTTTTTTTCAAACTTTCATTGAGCTTTTGCTGCGGATACGCCTTGGTGTACAGCTCCAGTGGATCAAGGTCATGGTTCACGCACCATTGGGCAAACACCAAAATCATCATATTTTCATCGCGTTCGTAAGCTTCGGCGAGCTGTTTTTCGTTCATCTGTCATGCTCCTTATGAAAAGTATCTTCTTTTAAGATACAGGAGCAGATCAAATTCGTCTATCCCAATGGCGGTGAGCGGCGACCGCCTCGATAAACGTCTTGCTGAAGGCGTTGTAATCAGCATCATCTTTAGCAGTCACAAGACCCGGCCCCTCTGTTGTCCCGACAGCTGATTCAAGAAGATCAATTCCTTCATTTGCCGCACCGATCGCCTTATAGTGATTGTAGGCTTCTCTGATAAACGCCATTGCTTGTTTGTCGTCTTTTAACTCTGGTCCTCCCGCGGCATAGACGGCATCATACAGAACAGAGTCAGTCGTCAGGAACGTGCCGCCTGCCTCAAGCTGCCGACCGTTGCCGCTCGTGATGTACCCCAGCGTTTGGCTGATGATATCCGCTGTGATTCCTTCTTGCTTTAAGGCATCCAGCACGGTTTGCAGCTCTTTTTCATGAAATCCGTTTCCAGCGAGAACAGCTACTTTTCTTGATGACGCTGTTTTCACTGTGCGGGCTTGGCTTAACGCAGGCGAGGTCAAGATTTCTTTAGACGCATTACGTTTCGCCGGCGGCGCCACACCTACTCCTTTGGCGATTTCTTCTGCTAAGCCTTCATCCACATTGCTGAAGACATCAACGACCTGCCGTTGCACATCCTTGCTCTTGACCTTCCCGACCTCGAAGCAGAAGGCAGAGATGATGTGCTGTTTCTCGACAGGAGACATGCTGTTCCAGAACAGCTTCGCCTGTGCGTAATAATCGTTGAAGCTGTCACTCCGTTGGCGGATTTTTTTGCCCTCGACTTTTTCCTGATAGTGGACGTAGCCGCCTTCTTCGGCTGTCGCAGGCGACGGGTCATTGTTTTGCAGAGAGTTTTTATGATAAGCGACAGGTCCCTTATTGATCGTCATCCGGTGATAGCCGTCGTATTGATTGTTGTGGAACGGACATACCGGGCGGTTAATCGGAATCTCATGGAAGTTCGGGCCGCCAAGACGGATCAGCTGTGTGTCCGTATAAGAGAAAAGCCGGCCCTGCAGAAGCGGGTCATTTGTAAAATCGATGCCCGGCACGACATTTCCCGGGTGGAATGCGACTTGTTCTGTTTCCGCAAACACATTGTCCTGGTTGCGGTTCAGCGTCATTTTCCCAATGATTTTCACCGGCACGAGCTCTTCCGGCCACAGCTTGGTTGGGTCAAGAATATCAAAATCAAATTTGAACTCATCTTCTTCATCAATCATCTGCACGCCGAGCTCATATTCAACCGTGCCGCCGTTTTCAATCGTTTCCCACAGGTCGCGGCGGTGGAAGTCGGGATCTTTCCCGGCAATTTTCTGCGCTTCATCCCATACGAGAGAATGCACGCCAAGCACTGGCTTCCAATGGAATTTCACGAAACGCGCCTTTCCTTGTTCATTAACAAAACGGAATGTGTGAACGCCGAAGCCCTCCATCATTCTGTAGCTGCGAGGGATGCCTCTGTCAGACATCGTCCACATCACCATATGCGCTGACTCTGGATTGTTGGCGACAAAATCCCAAAACGTATCATGAGCGGTCGCGGCTTGAGGCATTTCATTATGAGGTTCAGGCTTAAACGCGTGAACCAAGTCCGGAAATTTGATCGCATCCTGAATGAAAAACACCGGGATGTTATTTCCCACAAGATCATAATTTCCTTCTTCAGTATAAAATTTCGTCGCAAAGCCTCTGGCGTCGCGCACCGTGTCTGCGGAGCCTTTAGAACCCGCGACCGTCGAAAACCGGACAAATACCGGTGTCTTCACTGAAGGGTCCTGAAGAAATTTGGCCCGTGTATACTCGGCCATCGGCTCATAAACCTGAAAAAAGCCATGTACGCCATACCCGCGCGCATGCACAACACGCTCCGGAATCCTCTCATGGTCAAAGTGCGTCATCTTCTCCCGGAAGTGAAAATCCTCCATCAGCGTGGGACCGCGAACCCCGGCTTTTAACGAGTGTTCATCCTCTGACACCCGCACGCCTTGGTTTGTCGTCATTTTCTTCCCGCTGTTATCGGCTCTGTACTGCTCAAGCTGCTCGTCCTTTGCGTGTTCATTTACACGTTTGCTTTGATCATCACTCATGTCCGTTCCCCCTTTTATTGATTCCATATCTCAAAACGAAACATTCTACAGCACATTTACCCGCGGCATTCTTCAGATAAACTGCTAATCCGTTCAATAGGATTTTAGGTCTACCTATCAGTATGAGGACATACATATTTGAAATAAGCCTTCTGTTCAGAAAGAAAACGTGGAAACGCTTACTTAAAATCGACTGAGGGAGGTCATAGCGTGCTTGCCATACTCGGTTTTGTGATGATCATTGTCTTTATGTACCTGATTATGTCTAACCGGCTTTCCGCTCTTATTGCGTTGATTGTTGTTCCTGTTGCATTTGCCTTGATCAGCGGATTTGGCAAAGATCTTGGCGAGATGATGATTCAAGGTGTAACAGACCTCGCTCCGACCGGCATTATGCTGTTATTTGCCATCCTGTATTTCGGCATAATGATTGACTCCGGTTTGTTTGATCCGCTCATTGCCAAAATCTTATCGCTTGTCAAAGGAGACCCGTTAAAAATCGCCGTCGGCACAGCAGTTCTGACGATGACCATTTCGCTGGACGGGGATGGGACAACAACCTATATGCTTACCATTGCGGCGATGCTGCCTCTGTACAAACGGCTCGGCATGAACCGATTGGTATTGGCCGGAATTGCGATGCTAGGTTCGGGGGTCATGAATATTATTCCGTGGGGCGGGCCGACTGCGAGGGTTTTGGCTTCCTTGAAATTGGACACGTCGGAGGTCTTCACGCCGCTGATTCCCGCTATGATCGCCGGCATTCTCTGGGTGATTGCAGTCAGTTATATCCTCGGAAAAAAAGAGCGGAAGCGGCTCGGCGTCATTTCGATTGAACACGCGCCTGCCTCCGATCCGGATGCAGATCCGCTCAAGCGTCCCGCTCTCCAATGGTTTAATCTTCTGCTGACTGTCGCCCTCATGGCTGCGCTGATCACCAGCCTGCTTCCGCTCCCTGTTCTTTTTATGACTGCGTTCGCCATCGCCTTGATGGTCAACTATCCAAATGTCAAAGAGCAGCAGAAACGGATCTCGGCGCATGCGGGAAACGCGTTAAACGTTGTCTCGATGGTGTTTGCGGCAGGCATATTCACAGGCATTCTTTCAGGCACGAAAATGGTGGATGCGATGGCACATTCTCTCGTTTCACTCATCCCTGACGCCATGGGCCCGCACCTGCCGTTGATCACAGCTATCGTCAGCATGCCATTCACCTTTTTCATGTCGAATGACGCCTTTTACTTCGGTGTTCTTCCCATTATCGCAGAAGCCGCTTCCGCTTACGGAATAGACGCCGCCGAGATCGGAAGGGCCTCCTTGCTGGGCCAGCCGGTGCATCTGCTCAGCCCGCTTGTGCCTTCCACCTATCTGTTGGTCGGAATGGCAGGCGTCAGCTTTGGCGACCATCAAAAATTCACCATCAAATGGGCCGTGGGGACAACGATTGTGATGACGATTGCGGCGCTTTTGATTGGGATTATTTCGTTTTAATGAGAAAAGGATTTCCGCTGGCGGAAATCCTTTTGTTCTGCATAATTTAAAAATCGAAGACCATACTATGAAAAAATCAAAACAAAAAGGTGATTGCATGAATTTTGCTTGGGAAGCACTCATTTTAATTATATCCGGCATCATATTGCTAAGAATTTCAGGAAGAAAGTCAATCTCTCAGATGACATTAGCACAAACTGTGGTGATGATTTCCATTGGAACGATTATTGTCCAGCCGATTATAGAGACAAGTTTATGGAAAACCCTTGTGGCAGCCGGTATTTTTACTGCGGCTTTAATACTCATGGAATGGTTCCAGGTGAAGGCCAATTGGATGGAAAAGTTCTTAACCGGCAAAGCGAAATTAGTCATTGAAGATGGCAAACTCAATATAGAAAATATGAAAAAACTGCGGCTGACAGTTGACCAGCTTGAAATGAGATTGAGGATCCATGGAATCTCCAGCATAAAGGACATTAAGAATGCAACGATTGAAGCGAATGGTCAAATAGGATATGAATTGCGTGATGACAAGAAACCGCTCACGATGGGTGAATTCAAGAAATTGATGAATATGCCGGCTGCAAACACAGTTAACCAGCCTGAACCAGAAAATCAAGAAAACATTTTTCAAGAAATAAAAAACGGTCATTCCACTCCATCTGGCAAACTAAAATAAGGCTGTTCCTTGTGCAGAAACAGCCTGAGTGATTGGACTTATTGGATATATGAAATGACCGGCAGACTTTCAACACCCGATGCATAGTAGTAATTGAAAACGCTGAAAGAATCGATTGCTTTGCCGGTTTTTACATCTACGATTAAAATATGATATCCGTAGCTTTGATCATCTGCATCTAGTCTTCTAGGTGTTTTTTTCCTAACGTATCTGAAAACATTGGATTAACCAGACCTATAAAAAACTGATTTTTATGAATCAAAAGAGGACTGATATAATCTCGATAAGTATTGCCCAGATCAGAAGATTCATGCCAACAACTTCACATTACAATCATAAGAGCCTGACTATATTGAAGCAGCAGGCTCTTATCACATTTGACATTATTTTTTTGTATAACGCACCCAGTCGTAATGAGCGTATAGCGGTGTTACACCATTGTAGGAACCGAGCCACTCATCAACACCCGTACCATTCCACAAGTTCATCATGATCTTTCCTGGTGTTGTCGGAATTTGGCTTGTCGCAGTATGTTTTAATTGCCCATCGACATACCATTTAATAGAGTTTGGCTGCCAATCGAACGCATACGTATGATGAGCAGTGGCTGCATCAAATCCGAGATCCACCACCTTCTCATGGTTTCCTGCACCATTTGTATAATAGTTAAATTGAACCTTTGTTGTGTCTTTTCCTAAAAATTCGATATCAATCTCATCCCAAGGAGTTCCATCCGTTGGTCCTGTGTAAGTGAAGAACGATGAAACGATCCCTGTGTTTTTAGCTGGTTTCATTCTGACTTCATAAAGTCCATAACCATATGTTTGAACAGAGCGGTTTTCCCCGCAGTCAAACTTGTTATAAGATGGACTTGTTAGCGCCAAACGCATTTCACCTAATGACGTCATTGATACGTTATTTGCACGCCAAGTGCAGTTAAACATATTTCCATTCGAGTAACCATTTGCTTTTTGCCATAATCCGGAGTTATAGCTGTTAAAAGGGTCAAAAAACGATCCACCTGTTTGAGCCGAGGCATTAGAAGTGACTGCAGACAAACTCATAAACAATCCAGTGACAAGAATCAACAACACTCGTTTCATACAAGATGCCATGTTGACATTCCCCTTTCTAAGAAAGCGTTTTCTTTGTCGATCATACATGATTCTTTTAAAGGGAACATCGGTCAAAATAATGATAATAACGAATCTTACTTACTAGAATCCTGTACTATCATTTTTAGATTATACTTAGACTCAACTTTAACAAAATGAAAGTGATGAATGTATTGAATTCAACATGTTTGGTATTTCTTCTTCAACGCTGCGCTTTTATAAAAAGGAAGGAATTGGTTTCAGAAATGAATCGAGATGCAAGCGGCCGAACAGTCGATGATTTGTTGATCGAGTACAAGAGATGGCCGCTCTGAAAAATTGTACGACGGCTCAGCTTGCACTTGCATAGACGATGGCAAATGAAGTGATTCATATCCCTGAAACAAAGAGAATCCCTTATTTAGAAGAAACGACCAGCTGTAAAATGCCTTTTGCCGCTGCTTGAATCCCCATTTTCTCATCCCTTCTTCTAAAAAATAAAAAACCTAAACTACCCCTATCGCAATAGGAACGAGTAGTTTAGATTTTGCCTGCCTGATCAGTAACAATCCTATGAAACGCCCTCCACCATCCCTCTGAAAAAAATAAAAACCTAAATTACCATCAGTACAGACAGAGATCATCCGCACTTATTGTAATTTAGGTTTTGCCTGCTTATCAGTAACAATCCTAACAACATCATATATGAATGTAAGAAAAAATTAACATAAGGAAATAAAAATGTCAACGCTTTCATTCTGCTTATTTGACGACCCTTTCTATGTGAATCGTTACATACAGCAGCTCGTCACTGGTGAGCTTGTGTTTATACTCCCGCTCAATGTAGGTTTGGATTTTTTTCGTGCATTCATACGCGTGATGGTATTTTTCTATCACTGTCTCCAGTAAAAAATCGTCCTGGCTTTCCATGTGCGTGCCATTAAAAAGACGTTGCGCGAAAAACTTCAAATGGGTGACAAACCGATAATAGTGAAGCGATTCTTCGTTGAAATCAATCTTAAAATGGTATTTTACGATACTCAAAATCTCTTGCATGACTTTTGTAATATTGATGATATTAGGCATCTCTTCATTCAGCTCGGCATTTACGATATGCAACGCGATAAAGCCTGCTTCATCCTCCGGCAGAGACACGCCAGTCTTGTTTTTCACCATGTACAGCGCTTCTTTTCCGATCGCAAACTCGTCTTTGTACAGCCGCTTTGTTTCCCACAGCAAGGCGTTTTTGATATCAAGCCCTTTCTGATTGCGCTGGATGGCGAAGTTAATATGGTCGGTCAGCGACACATAGATGCTGTCGTTGAGCTTTTTGCCGAGCTTTAATTTCGCATAGCTGATAATCTCTTCGGATACTTCCATACACTCGATCGGTATATCATACAAAAGGGTTTTGAATTTTTCTGATACATCCTTGTTATCGAGCGTGAACACCTTCTCAATGCGGTCTTCATCGACATCATCGCCGGTCTTTTTCTGGAACGCGAGCCCCCTGCCCATGATGACCAATTCTTTTCCCTGTTCATTGACCACGCTGATCACGTTATTGTTGATCACCTTCGCAATTTTCATGACATGTTCCTCCAATCAACTAAGAACAAACTACACCTTGATTGTACATTCTTTTTGTACTAGGTCAATATCATCAGGGAAAGAGCAGGAAGCAGGTCAATACAATCCACTCAGCACCGGCTGCCCGGGCTGTTTTTGAAGCAGTGCCTCCAGATGTCGTTCAAATGATGGCTTGTCAGCCCCCTGCTTTTTGACAATGCTGTTCATGATTTTGACGCTTTCGGCACTGTATTGCGTATATTGTTTTTTCAGCTGATCCAGCTGCTGTCTTGTCTTCTTCGCGTTTTTCGGTGTGACTTGGCTGATGAGTTTGATCATACGTTCTGTGATCTCAAAAAAAGCAGCACGATTTTCTTTCAGCTGCTGCATTTCGTTGCGGCTCATTCCATGATTGCGGGTTTTTTGAAGCAAAGCGATTGCCTCGGTGTTTTGTTTTTTGAGCGGTTTGTTTTCATGTTGAATCGCTCTAAGGTTCTCCTTCGCAATGTCTGCTTCTTCTTCAGTCATGCTGCTCCGCACAAAGTATTCAGGATTGCCGATTCCATAATCAAATGCTTCGCTTACACGTATCATGGAACTGAATACAATCGCCAGCTGCATATCGATTGGAAGGGTCTGGAAGTCCTGTTTATTCTTATTGCTCATCGGTTTGGCTGTGGTTTGTTTGACCGTCTCTTGATCACGATCTGCAAACGTCTGAGCCTCATCTTCACTTTCGCATGCGCTCATCACAAGAACTGTGACCAGCAGGCTTATACACAAGCCTATTCGCCTCATGCTCTGTCTCCTCTCTGCTGAATCCCTTCTGGAAAATACGTAAAATGTAGTTAAATGGTACCAGATATACCTATCCCCATCAATAAACCAAAAGTTTGATTTGAAGCGCAAAAACATAAACATTTTGTAAAAATTTACGTGCTTTCCATTCTTTTCAGCCCCATTTCTCGTACAATAAAAGTATTGTTACCAGAGAAGGGGGCTTGTGATGAAACGTTTTACGAAACAAGAAAACAGCTGGATTTTATATGACTGGGCAAATTCTGCATACTCGATTGTCGTGACCACCGCGGTGTTTCCGTTGTTTTATAAAGCAGCTGCTGCGGAAGGCGGTGTCGGAGCAGCTCAATCGACTGCCTATTTGGGATATACCATTGCGATTTCAACGTTTGTTCTTGCGATGCTCGGGCCGATTTTAGGCACGATCGCCGACTATGAAGGGTGCAAAAAAAAGTTCTTCGGTTTCTTTGTGTCAGCCGGTGTTGCCAGCACCGCGATGCTAGCCTTTATTCCGAGTGAACATTGGCTGCTTTTATTGCTGTGTTATACGATATCAGCTATCGGTTTTTCCGGCGCCAACGTGTTTTACGATGCCTTTCTCGTTGACGTCACCCCGGAGAACCGAATGAACCTCATCTCTGCACGGGGTTTTGGCTTAGGCTACATAGGAAGCACGATTCCATTTATCATCAGCATTGCTGTCATCCTACTTGCTCAAGCAGAGTCGATTCCGCTGTCTGTATCGGCCGCAAGCCAGCTGTCCTTTTTCATAACGGCTGCCTGGTGGGGGCTGTTTACCATCCCGATGCTGAAACATGTCCATCAGCGCTATTTCATCAAAAGAGAACCTCATATTGTTATCAACAGCTTTAAGCGGCTCGGCCAAACGATGAAACGGATTAGGCAGTACCGGGCGCTGTTCCTCTTTTTGCTTGCTTATTTCTTTTATATCGACGGAGTCGGCACGATTATTACGATGTCGACCTCCTATGGGTCTGATTTAGGGATCAGCCCCTCAAGCCTCCTGATCATCCTGTTTGTCACTCAAGTCGTCGCCGCGCCGTTTTCCATTGTATACGGAAAACTGGCAGAACGCTTTACGGGAAAAACAATGCTGTACGTTGGAATCGTCATTTATATGATTGTCTGTGTGTACGCTTATTTTATGGAGACAACGCTAGATTTCTGGATACTGGCCATGCTTGTCGCCACCTCGCAGGGCGGCATTCAAGCCCTGAGCCGATCCTATTTCGCCAAGCTCGTGCCAAAGCGCCACGCCAATGAATTCTTCGGTTTTTACAACATTTTCGGAAAATTCGCTTCGATTATGGGACCGCTGCTCATTGCCGTTACCGCTCAGGTTACCGGGAGATCCTCGACTGCGGTGTTCAGCCTGATCATTTTGTTTGTGATCGGCATTGTAATTCTTGCGTTTGTCCCGGAGGAAAACCAGGCCGATGTCAGCCAGCATCAAAATGACCTGCCCCTTTAACTGGGAGCAGGTCATTCATCATTTATTCGCTTTATTCACCTTGAGCTTTTTCCCTTTGACGGATGTGTTTTTCATCACTTTGAGAACTTGAGGGCCTTTTCCGTTTAAAATTTCCACATAAGAGGCGTTATCCATGATTGTGATAATGCCGATGTCATCAGCTGACACACCATCAATTTTGGCAATCGTTCCTACAAAATCAACGGCTCTGATTTTCTTTTTCTTTCCGCCGTTAAAATACAGCTTCATAATGTCTTTATTCAGCTCTTCGCTTTTGTCCTTTTTGAATTCCGGACGGTCATTCAATTTGGATAGAAAATCAGGTTTCTTCTTGGCCGCTTCCTCTTGAGAAGGAGCTTCTATTTTCGGAATCTCAAACCCAATATACTCTTCAATGTCAGCTAAAAACCGTTTTTCGAAGGCCGTGACAAACGAAATGGCCTTTCCTTTGTTCCCTGCTCGCCCCGTCCGGCCTGTGCGGTGCACATAGCTTTCCTTTTCAAGCGGCAGATCATAGTTAATGACAAGGGAGATATTTTCAATATCAATCCCGCGCGCGGCGACATCTGTCGCGACTAGGTACCGATACTCGCCCCGTTTAAATTCATTCATGACTTCGAACCGGTCTTCTTGAATCATTCCGCCGTGTATTTTATCGCACGGATACCCTAAGTCATCCAATTCATCGGTCAGCTGATTGACATGTTCTTTCGTCCGGCAGAAAATGATGCAGCTATCCGGATTTTCCGTTATTAACACATCTTTCAGCAAAGAAAACTTATTCTCTTCTCTGACTTGGATCACCGCATGTTCAATATTCCTTGTGGTAAGGCCGGCCGCTTTGATCTCAATATGCTCCGGGTTTTTCATATATTGACGGCTCAATTTCTCAATATCCTCCGGCAGGGTCGCCGAAAACAGCATCGTCGTGCGCTCAACCGGCAGATGCTTGATGATCGCCTCCACCTGCTCAATGAAGCCCATATTCAGCATCTCATCGGCTTCATCAATCACCAAATAGGACAGACGGTCTAACGGCAGCGTGCCCTTTTCGATATGATCCAAGACACGTCCCGGCGTGCCGACAACGATGTGGCTTTTTTGCTTCAGTTCAGCTTTTTGTTTATCAAAGGAAGACTTTCCAAACACGGCAGTCGCTTTAATTCGTTTAAAGCGTCCGATGTTTGTGAGATCCTCTTTTACTTGTACGGCAAGCTCACGGGTCGGTGTTAAAATAAGCGCCTGCGGCTTGTTTTCGTCCCAATCCGCCAGCTCACAGAGAGGAATCCCGAATGAAGCCGTTTTCCCGCTTCCCGTCTGTGATTTGACGACAAGATCCTTTCGTTCTAAGGCAGCGGGGATCACGCTCTGCTGCACCTTGGTCGGTTCTGTATATCCCAGTCCTTCTAATGCTCGTAAAATGTCATGACTGATTTGATAGTTTTTAAAATGACTCATGTATAAACTCCTGTCTCTTGCAGATGTTCTCATTATACGCTAATTCACGCAGGCATATGTGTTTTGCCGAAAAATGACGTATTAAAATCCTTCAATTCTCTGGCGTTTCAACTCCTGAACAGCTAGCCGCGCCAGTGCGTCAGCTCCCGCGCGGTTAGGATGCAGCGTATCTCCGTCCATATATAACGCGAGTGTTTTTTCCGGACCGATTGATGTAAAGTAAGCCGAGCTGAGGACATTTAAGTCAATGAGGTGCGTTTTTTCCTCTTCGGCCAAAGCCAAAATAGAAGCCCTGTACCATCGGTTGACAGACGAATGAATGCCTTCAGACGTAAAATCTGTCGCCCGTCCCTGTGGTGTTGAAAGGATGACTTCCGCACCCTTCGCTTTCACCTCGCGGATCATATCTCGCATAATCTCCTTAAACTCCGCTTCAGATTCATTATGCTTCGGATTTGTGTCATTAATGCCGAGCTGCAACATAAAATAATCTCCCGGCTTGATATACTTCAAGATCGCCTCAAGCTGCCCGTCATTTCGAAACCCTCTCGCGATCTGCCCGCCTGACGCCATGTTTCTCACTTGAAATTGTTTGTCGACATAGTGAGGCAGCATCTGCCCCCAGCCCGCCTGCTTGCTGCTGTTGAGCGGATAATAATTGCAAACCGTCGAGTCGCCTCCAACATAAATGGTTCGATTCGTCACCGGCTGATCAGACAATTTCTTGATTTTCAAGGCGCTGAGCGTAAAAGCGGTGCCTGCTTTTCCCTCTGTCACCAGCAGATTCAGCTGCCCGTCGGTGACAGGAATTTGGAACGTATCCTCCGCACCGTCTCCCGTCATATTGATGACCTGAAACACACCCTCCGCCGCCACACTGGCCCTTGCCGTATTGCCAAGCGTCACCTTCACCTCGTAAAGGCCGTTCGGGAGATCCACGTTAAACGTGTTGTCGCTTTTCGTCCCATACGCCAAAAATTGAACCGCATCACTTTTCACACCAGTGCCGGATGCCGCCACATCCTTCATATTCTCCGGTGTTTGAAAACCGTAGCCCTTTGACGGGTGATAACGGTCAGACGCCCTTACCCCAATGTAACCAGGCTCAACTGAACCGTCTCCAAAGTCAAACTGATACACCTTCGGCTCTGACGCCTTCAAACTCTCCGCCCCGCTGAAACCTAACATCAACATCATCACAAAACCCGCCGTTATCCATTTTTTCATCAAGATTCCCCCTCTATGAAAACGTATACATTAATGCATACTCGGTGATTGTTTCTTTATGATGACTGAATGCAGAATTGACAAAACAAAAGGAAGATTTTATTATATCAATAAGTGATATATCATTAGTTGATACAAGAAATGAGGTGACCCCTTGCCAAAACAACGTCAGGAAATGGATCAGCTTACCGATCCAGCCTATTATATTGTCTTAACATTGCTAGAACCAAAGCACGGATATTCGATCATGCAAGAGATTGAGGAAATGACCGATGACTCCTTTACGATCGGCCCGGCTACTTTATATACATTGTTAAAGAAATTACTGCAAAAAGAGATCATTGAGCTTATCAACAATGACAACCCACGCCGCAAAGTGTACCAGACCACCCTGCACGGCCAAGAATTACTCAAAAAAGAAATTCAGCGCAGAAAAGTGATGGCTGAACACGGCGAACGCGCTTTTCAACAAAGGAAAGGGGATGAATCATGAAACAGAAAAAATATATGATGTCCGAAGGCTTGGCGTTTTCAGAAGAAAAGGATATGAAGAGACTAAGCGATATGGCCGGCAAAGGCTGGGTGCTCGATTCATTTGCGTTTATGGGGTATAAGCTTAAAAAAGCTGAGCCGCGGAAGTTGATATACAGCATTGACTATCATGATGTTGAGGAAGAAAGCTTGGCGGAATACACCGAGATGTTTGAAGCGGCCGGATGGGAACGTGTTTGCTCTGTATACGACACACACATCTTTGCTGCTGAACCCGGAACGAAGCCGATTTACTCCGACCGTTCAACTATGATTGATAAATATAAACAAAGTGAATCTTCCCTGCGCTATATCACATTGTTCATGCTCTGTCTTACCGCGGCTGTCACTGTCATCAGGAATACGTTTATTTCTGGTGAAGCTTCCATACTTCATAACACCGTCCACGTCCTTTTTGTCTTTCTCATCGCTATCACTATACCGGCTATTCTCACTTACGCAGCCTCTGTCTTTAGAATTTGGCGAGTCAAACACAGAAACCCCAACCTTGAGTGAAGGCTGGGGTTTTGCTTTTTCATTACTTTCCGTGCCTGTTGTACAAATATTCTAAGCTTATATATACTATCATTTCTTAAAGTGCTTGCTAATTAGAAATGATATTAATTAATAATCTCCTTGCTCGCTCGTGTAGTTCTATTTCTCGCTTTAGTGCAGGATAGTTTTCTAAAATTCCATTCATTTGATAGTACCTAGGGTATAGTTCCAAAAAAGATTTTGATAATGAATCAAGTTGGCGTTTGGGCAGTTTTTTATCTGCTAAAACATAACTTAGACTTCCAACAATGAGCATAAAAAATTCATAAAAATCTTCCGCTAAACAAAATTCATTATAATCGTCCTCTAATTTCTCAATATCAGAAGGAAATGGACCTTCTAAATCTCTTTTAATTCTCTCAAGGGTGGAAATTAATTCATTATCTAAATTGTAACGTTTATACTTTTTTATTATTATCCCTCCACAAATAATTAAGACCGCTTAGGCCTTTTTACGTTTTCTCTATTAGTGTTACTGAATTTGTTCAATATCCTTACCCTCAGCGACCACATCCGCTTTCCCCTGCCTTCTGACAAGCGTCAAAGCCATGCCCGCAAAGATCATCACGATGCCTAGTGTTTGATAGAGGTCTGGGCGGAAGCCTGTGAAGACGGTATCCAGCACGATCGCGACAGCCGGGTCGAGGAAGACAATGATTGAAATAAATTTCGTTGATAAAAAACGCAAACTGTCAAAAAACAGCAAATACACAATACCCGTATGAATGATACCGGTAGACACCACCATGATCCAGTTCCCCTGAGACAGGCCGGCAAAAGCGCCAAAGTGAATAAACGGAATCAGGATAATGATCCCTAAACCGGTTTGCAGGAAGGTGGTCGCGTAAGGGCTGAGGTTGTGAATGCCTTTTCCCAATAAAGTTGTGAATGCATAAAACAGTGCGGCGAGAACGGCCCAAATGATTCCTGATCCCATCAGCTGCGTTAGTGATGTGCTGCCATTAATCCCGGAAATCAGCGCAGTTCCCAGAAAACAGATGATAATGGAACTGACGGAGATGACGTTTAATTTTTCTCTGTAGATGATGCTCCCCAGGAGAAGAACAAGCACCGGTGCAAGGTGATAAACCGAGATGGCGATCGTGACAGATGTTTCTTCAAAAGACTTAAATAAGAACACCCAGTTGAATACAAGAAAGAAACCGCACGCCAATGTTTGCAGCACTTCTCTCTTGCTCCACTTTTCGGTTTTATACTGGCCGGACGCCAGCCAGCAGAAGCTTAAAAATAGCGTCGCGCAAAGGCAGCGGATGAATACCAATTCAAATGACGGCAGATTGGTATGCTCTGAGAAAAAGCCGATGGAACCGAAAATCACCATGGAGATGACCATTTTCAGCACGGCTGTTGATTTTTGTTTTGATATGATTGAGAGATCTTGCTTCATCAAGTGTATTCTACCTCCAGTTATGTATAGGGAAAAGCACCCCAGCTGCAAGGTGCTTTTCCCTTTATTATAGTTTCTTGCCGGCCGTCCAGCCGCCGTCTATGACAAAGTTTGAGCCTGTAATAAAGTGCGCCTCATCAGAAGCTAAAGATGACCTTTTAAATAATCCTGCTGATAATTCAAAAAAATTCCTTATTCCGCCGCATTGATTAAGATACCGGAATCAAATGGTTTTGTTCAGGCTTTGGCATCAAAGATTCTGCCTGCTGAACATCAGACAAGGCTGCTTCCTTCATGTGAAAGCATTGTTTACTATAAATTCTGACATCTTATCCGTTTAATTATCTACTCCAACGACACGCTGGCCGCTAGAAGTTGCTTTACCGCCTCAAAGCCTTTGCACTTGTATTCATTATATTCTTTTTTTCACCATTTTACATTATGACTTTATTCATTTTGGTAATTTTAAACAACACAGATACTATACTTAATTGATGTATCACTTATCTTTTAGCATGTTGCACATGTAGATTTCTGGTTTTTGCCAACACGAAGAGCCCCCAAGAAATACCAACCTACTCAATTGGATTAACGATAGATGAGAAGGGGAATGCTGTTGATATCGCAACTTTTACAGCACACTTTACGTTTTAGAAAGGAACGATGTTAATGGAGTCTATCTGGCTGGAATATGCCTGGACATTACTCATTTTAATTGGATTAGAAGGACTGCTGTCGGCTGATAATGCCCTTGTACTGGCAGTGATCGCCAAGCATTTACCCGATGATCAGAAGAAAAAAGCGATAAATTATGGAATCATAATGGCATTTGCGTTCAGGTTTGCGGCGCTTTTTGCCATTTCGTTTATCGCGAATGTCTGGCAGATTCAGGCGATAGGAGCAGCGTATCTTCTTTACCTGGGCTTAAAGCATGTGATGAAGGCCCGTTTCGGGAAAAAAAACGAGAATATTCATGAGGAGGCCAAAGAGGAGGCTGCCGGGAAAGGTTTCTGGCCCACAGTCGGGAAGATTGCTTTAGCGGACCTCGCTTTTGCCATTGATTCGATTCTTGCTGCGGTTGCTTTAGCTCTCGGCCTTCCGGAATCACCGCTTGATGATTTCGGCGGCATGGATGGAGGACAATTTATTGTTGTTGTCCTAGGCGGAATTGCAGGCCTTATCCTGATTAAGTTTGCCGCAACCTGGTTTGTAAAACTTCTTAATCAGCGCCCCGCACTGGAAACAACCGCATATGCCATTGTGGCCTGGGTCGGTGTCAAACTGGTGGTCATTACCCTTGCCCATGAAGATATTGGAATCCTGGACCATCACTTTCCCCACAGCACCACCTGGACGCTGATCTTCTATGGCGTTTTAGTGGCCATTGCTTTATTCGGTTGGTTTGCGCCGGCCAATAAAGCAGCAAAGAAATAGATAGAATAAGCAACAATGAAAAGAGGAAGGTATGTTTAAGAGCATACGGAATTTTTATGTGAACGGGGCAGCTAACATTCGAATAGGAACTGGGAAAACAAATTAAAACGCTGTGGCAACTAGGCAGTTGGATTTGAAACCAAACCAGATAGAGGCGTCATCCCTTATTGTTCAAAGGGAGGCGCCTCTTTTGGTATTTGTTTTTCTTGGAACGCAACAACTTTTAAAAAAAAATTGAATATAAACTTTCTAATGTTCACTTATCCATCCATACTAACAAGTCCACCAATGGATAACTCCAGTGATTTTCGGACGCCACCCAGTTGCTATAAATAGCAATACGCAATACATAAATTCAAACGAGTTATTTTTGGGCAATGAAGATAAGTATCGCTAACTGTTCTAAGAAACACAATGGATCATTAAAAAGCAGAATCAGCGCTGTCACCAAAGCCATTGAACACCATAAACATTTGTCCAAGACAGTTGTTGTTCTAATAGGTTGTATCATCCTATTGTTGCCCCAATGGGAAAATACCCCTGTTACTTTTGATTGCACATTGCACATAAATTCTAAGGTCTTTCCCTTGAACTATATTAAAGCGAATGAAGTCATTTATTTGATTTGAAAGTATGGAACTACAATAAATAAAGAAGCAAGTAAGACTAAAGCAATTATTATGACTGTATATATGCTTTTTATTAAAACGCCAAAAACCATAAGTAACAAAGGCATTAATATAGTGAATACTCCAATTATAAATAGTATAATCCCCATTCTTTTTGATAACTTTTCCTTATCACCTAAAAAAGTAAAGTCATTGTAATTTATTAATAGAACTAATATTTTTTTTACACCAATTAAATAGGCAAATAATAAGCATAAAAACCCGCCAATAATATAGTTCATCAATCTCTTTCACCCTTTATAATGGCTTCTAAAAATTGTTTTGAATCAAATCCTAACTCTGCATCGGCTTGTTTTTTTATTTCTGTTTGATTGTCTAAAAAGATCTTATACTTCGAACTTATTTTATATAACATATCACTAAATTTACTTCCTTCTTTTAATTGAGGAAGGTCATTTCCGCTATTTACTTGTTTAATGAAACTCTCTTTAAACTCTTTATTTGAATTTACATTTTTCACTAAGTTTATTATTGCTTGTTTTTGTTGTTCAACTAATTCAGGGTCTTTATTAATTATTTTATTTACAGTATCTTGATTGTTCTTCTTAAGGCTTTCCAGTTCTTGCTCATTTTCCATAATTAACTTCATAATCGGATGATTGTCCTCTACCTCTTCAATATCATCCAAATAGCTGACTAAATTTAACCAATCTAAACGTTTACTCTCATTATCAATAGTAACTTCTAAAAAAGGCTCAAACATAACAACAACGAATTCACCAAATTTACCTGGGAATATTCTCAAAATTTTATCCAGTATATATTCTTTCTTTTCTTGATCTTTCAACTGCAAAGTGTCTTCTAAAATTTTAATCTTATCACTAAAATCATCTATTTCATTTATGTTCTGTATGAGAGTCTCTGTTAATAATTTCTGTTGCTCAAGTTGCTTTAAATTTATATTAATTTGATTTAACTGTTCATTTAATAATTCTGGAAGCTTTCTTTCTCCTTTTAGAAGCGATTTAATCTCTTTTATAGGCAGATGGAGCAATCGAAGAGACGCAATTAAATTCAACTGAGAAATTTCTTTTTCAGAATACTCTCTATACTGATTCGTTGGGTTTTTATTAACTTCAATTAATCCTTCAGATTCATAATACTTAATCGCTTTTTTAGTTAAACCTGTTAATTCAGATACTTGTTTAATATTCATGAAATTCACTCCTTAGAGATTTTCACTTTAATCTTAAAGGTATACGTGAGGGATATGTCAATAAAAAATGGATCTTAACTTTTTTAAAATTAAGATCCATTTTTAGAGTTTAATTTAGTCTTTCCACCATATTTTTAACAAGCATTTCATTCATCAAAGATGTCTTATCATTGGTCACAGTGGAGGCAACAACCACAGCTCCAGCAACAACAGCTACCCATATAGCAGCTACTGCCGTCCACGTCACAAATGTGACACAAGCTCCTTCGGCAGAGTCAACTTGAGTATTTTCAGATATGTTTGGATCAACCTTTTTTAGAATTTTTCCGCTTCTTGTGAGAAGTTCCTTTACTTCTTTTGGATCTTTGTTTTCATAAATGGCTTTCTCCAAATTATTGAAGTAGTTTGGATCTACTTCCTTCATTTCTGCGATTAACTTAAGTGCTTTTCTTTTTGATTCTTTTGTAGATAATTTTTCTAAATTCTCTTTACTCCAAACTTCCGGAAAAAGTTTTGCTACATCTCCTTGCCCAAAGGCCACACCAGCATAAATTTCTTCGCCAGAAAATTTATGGCTTTCGATAGCCTTAGCAGAGTTAAAATGGCTTGTAATTGATGAAACTAACAATACAAATAGAATGAATATTAAGTTTTTTCTGTTGATAAAATTCCCTTTCATTTTTCTTCCTCCTTTATTATTTAATTTAATAATTCACAACCTTTTGTTTATCCCCCCTTTCTAATAAACCTTTTTTAAGTTTAATTTTTTTCAACTTGAAAGGTTTGTCTAGAGGTCTTAAATATAAAATTAAAATACTGCACATAATCATTGAAAAACTAATTAAACCAAACATAATTGCAAAAATATCATGCATAAGCAATCCTATATAGAATAAAAGATTCCATTTTTTTTAGGTGCCAGTATAGCTGCAAACAATAAGAACTGAATGAGCAATGTTCCCCAAGTAGCTACCACAACATATTTACTAGTGATTATAAATTGAAAGACATGAAGTATGGGCTCTGGAAAACCTAACATTAAGTGTTGGGAATAGTAATAAACTGCTGTTCCATTAATCCAGTCTTCCTCACCTAACTTAGCTACAAAGGAATTAAAATATAATATAGATACTTGTACTCTTATTACAGCAAAAGAGACCAAAGCTATCATCCTAGCATAAAACTCTCCGTTGCTATTAATGTTGCTTACTTCATTATTGTACCAATGCCATTTCCTACCGTCAGTTAATGTTATAGGTAAGAGCAATAGACTAAAAACCGCATTTACCTGTTCGCCACCATCAATCGTAAGGGCAGAAACCTGCAAACTATAACAAATCCACCAATGAATAAATCCAGTGATTCTCGGTCGCCATCCAGTGGCTATAATTAGCAATAAAAATACACAAATCCAACGTACTATATTGAGATGAAGATAATCATTTGAAGTAAAGCAAAAAACACTTGGAATAGTTTTTGGACAATAAGGGTAAGTATCTATTCCGCTAGCCGGTCTAAAAAACACACTGGCATCATTAAAAATCAGAGTTAGAGCTGTTGCCAAAGCCATTAAACTTCTAGATACTCCATAAACATTTGTCCAGGGATAGTTACAATTAACCCACTCAAAAGTCTTTTCATTGAATGTCTTAAAAACACTTCGATTTAAGAACATTTAACTTCAACTCTCAATACTTTAGATTCTTTTGAAATATTACTTCTACTTTTACTGCTCCATGCCCAAGGTATCAGTGTTTCTCTGGATAAACCTAAATTTCCGCATAAAGATGGATTAAGTGTTTTATTATTTATAGTCAATAAAGTATAAGTCTTTTTTAAACAAGCTCTTGATCCGTCATGACATTCTTCCCATTCTATTGATTTTGGAATCTGTTCTATTAAATATCCCAACTCAATCCCTTGTGCTCTTCCATGTCTGTCTAACCCAAAAATGTTCTTAAAGCTATTATTCGGCCAAGAAACTGCCTGTGTATAAGTTTTAGTTTCATAAACATTTATCATTTCTTCTCTAGGATTTTTGCTAAAAAAGCCCCATCCCTGAGGATACAGAGTTTTCATGAAACTTTGCTCATCAATATTGGAAGACAATGGGTTTGTGGGTAAGACGGCAATGATCGACTTACCTATAAAAACCATCCACACAGCAGAAATGACTACTAACATTAGAAAACTCTTGTTTTTTATCGAACTATTATTCATATCGAATCTCCTGTATATTTGTTAATGATCATTATGCATATATTAACATAGAAGAAAAAGGTAAAATAGATCTGTATTTATTTGGTTATTAACTTATTGTTTTAAATATAATTTAAATTTTTTTAATTTTCTTGGGCATTTTTTTGTTTGTTTATTTTCAATTATTTTTAGCTTAGTAACTTGCTTTTGTTCATTACATTCAGTTTTGATATACAAAAAAAAGAGAGCTTATTAGCCCTCTCTACTTATTCAAAAATCCTCCAAATTACTCTTACTATAAATCACTCACTCTTTCTAACTTTTTCCACTTTTGTAAAAATTATTAATTTAAACTTCGCAATTCAATTTTCTTATTTTTAAAATTAGACCCAATCGCTTTTTTTCTATCGAACAATTAATACAGGACAGGGCGATAATTGAGACACTTTATGGCTGACGCTTCCAAGCATCATTTCTTTGAGGCCGCTGATGCCCCGGCTGCCGACTACGATCAGGCTGACGCCTTTCTCTTTTGCGGTATTTAGTATCTCATGCGCCGGCTCGCCTTGCGCGTAAATCGTTTCAGCTTGAACACCGTTTCCCGCTGCTTTTTCTTTTGCATTCTCAAGAATTTTCAGGCCTTCTTTTTTAACCTGGTCCCTGATTTCTTCAATAAAATGTTCAGGCACATAGACCATTCCCGTCAGAGAAGAAGTCGTGACGACGGCTTCTCTCCCCACATGAAGAATGCTTAGTTCCGTCTGCTGCTCTTTAGCCAAATGCACTGCGGCATCAAGCGCTTTTGCACTCATATCTGATCCGTCAATCGCAACTAACATTTTGTTAAACATGCTCTTCCCGCCTTTCGGACTGTGGGTGGTTCATCTTTCTCTTTTATTGTCCGCCTGCTTCCGGTTATTGTCAATTGAAGCGCATGAGTATTCAAAAAGTTGTCAGAGACTCTCTCCATTTGTGGCGATGACCCGCTGATACCAGCCGAAGCTTTTTTTCTTGATGCGGTTTAATGTTCCGTTTCCTTCATTGTCCCGATCAACATAAATGTAGCCGTAGCGTTTTTTCATTTCCGCAGTGGAGGCGCTGACAAGGTCAATCGGTCCCCATGACGTGTATCCGATTAAGTCGACACCGTCAGCAATGGCTTCCCGGGCTTCAATCAAATGGTCCCGCAGATAGTCGATTCTGTAATCATCCTGAATAGAGCCGTCCTCCTCCACTTTGTCTGCCGCACCAAGGCCGTTTTCCACGATAAACAGCGGCTTCTGGTAGCGGTCATATAACGTATTAAGCGTGGTGCGCAAGCCTTTCGGATCAATCTGCCAGCCCCATTCTGATGATTTGAGATATGGATTTTTCACACCGCCCAGCAGGTTGCCTCCTGATTTTGCAAGATCTTCAGGATCAGTGCTTGCCGCCATGGACATGTAGTAGCTGAATCCGATGTAATCCACCGTATGTTCTTTCAAAATCTCTTCATCGCCATCAGCCATTTCAATTTCAATATGATTTTCTGCCAAGAAGCGTTTCATATATCCCGGGTATGCGCCTCTTGCCTGCACATCTGAGAAGAAAAGTGTTTTGCGCTCATTCTCCATTGCCGCGAAGACATCCTCCGGCTTAGATGTCATCGGATAGGTTGTCGTTGCCGCAATCATACAGCCGATTTTTGAATCAGGAATGATCTCATGCCCCGCTTTGACAGCGCGGGCGCTGGCGACAAACTGGTGGTGCGCGGCCTGATACATCGCGTTTAATTTGTTTTCTCCTTCTTCAAAGACAAGGCCGCCGCCAGTAAACGGCGCATGGAGCACTACGTTAATTTCATTGAACGTCATCCAATACTTCACTTTGTGTTGATAGCGCTTGAAAACGGTTTTGGCATAGCGTTCGTAAAACTCTATGACCTTGCGATTCTTCCAGCCGCCGTAATTCTTCACTAAACCTAGCGGCATTTCATAATGAGAGATGGTGACGACAGGCTCAATCTGATGCTTTAACAGTTCATCAAATAGATCATCATAAAATGTGAGGCCTTCTTCATTTGGTTCCTCTTCATCACCATTCGGAAAAATTCTTGTCCACGCAATCGATGTACGGAACGCTTTAAAACCCATCTCCGCAAACAAGGCAATGTCCTCTTTATAACGATGATAAAAATCAATTCCGTTATGATAAAGATTCAAGGAAGACATCGACTCATCAAATGGAGACATGATGCCGTTCGGTGATACGTCAGCTGTCGAAAGCCCCTTACCGCCCTCGTTATAAGCACCTTCCACTTGATTGGCAGCAACCGCGCCGCCCCATAAAAATCCTTCTGGAAATCGTTTTGCATTTGCACTCATATTGATCACCTCATCAGTTTTTTAAGATATAGCTAGCAACGCTTCTTTTGTCTTCACCTTGCCGATTTCTTTTACAGGGGAAAACGAATATTGGTCTGTGTTGGTCACGATCACCGGGGTGATGACGTCATATCCCACCGCTTTGATTTGTTCCAGATCAAAGGACACGAGCAAATCTCCCGGTGCGACCTTGTCGCCTTCTTTGACGTGAGCTGTAAACCATTGCCCCTCCAGCTTCACAGTGTCCAATCCAATGTGTATGAGAATTTCGGCTCCCTGATCACTCGTCATTCCAATCGCATGCTTTGTTTTAAAAACAGTGGTAACGCTTCCATGAACAGGAGAAACAACTTCTCCTTCTTCAGGCTCAATAGCGAATCCTTTTCCCATGACCCCGGCAGAAAACACCCCGTCATTCACTTCACTTAATGACTTTACTTCACCTTTAATCGGGCTGTGAATGATTTCTCCGCTGCCTTCATGCACAGACGGCCGCTGATCACTATCAGACGGCACATCCTCGAATCCAATAAGATAGGCTGCCGCTGTTCCCGCCGCAAACGCAATCACAAGGCCGATCATGGCGTAAATAAACGTTGGTCCGATGAAGACCGGAATACTCGGCAGACCCGCGTTTCCTCCAACAATATAGGAAGCAACACCCGTCACACCGTAAAATGCTCCGCCGGCCGCGCCACCCAGCAAAGCCGCCGCAAACGGTTTTTTCAATCTCATATTCACGCCGTACATCGCGGGTTCTGTAATCCCCATCAGCGCCGTGACACTCGTTGTGAGCGCAAGTGATTTAAACTTTTTGTTTCTGGAGCGAAGGAAAACGGCAAATGATGCCCCGGCCTGCCCCATATTCGCCAAAAACATAGCGGGCAGCAAGTAATCGTGCCCGTTTTGGGCAATGTTGTTAATCATAATCGGCACCAGTGCATAATGCATGCCCGTCATAATGATTAAAGAGAATGTTCCCGCAAGCAAAATCATCGCAATAAGCCCTGCATGATCAAATAAAACGTTTACACCGACAGACAAGTATTCTCCCAAAATAGCGCCAAGCGGACCGACTGTCATCAGCGTCAGCGGCACAACAATCAGCAATGTCAGTGTCGGAACCACAATCAGCTTCAGAGAAGAGTGGGTGATCCGGTCAATCCACTTCTCAACATACGATGCGATCCAAATCGCCAGCAAAATCGGAATGACTGTTGACGAATACGTAGCAGCGGTGACAGGAAGCCCGATAAAGGAAATCGGTTTCCCCGCACCAAGCAGCGCCGTCAAATCCGGATGCAGAATCGCCGCCCCAATCGCCGCCGCTACATATGGATTGCTTCCGAACTTTCTCGCCGCGCTCATCGCAAGCAGGAGCGGCAGGAAGTAGAACGCGCCGTCACCGACAGCCGAAAGAATCACATGTGCCTGGCTCGTCTCTGCCATCCAGCCGAATGTAACGGCTAACGCGACAAGCCCTTTAATCATCCCCGCTCCCGCAATCGCCGGAAGAATCGGGGTAAACACACCGGAAATCACATCAAAGACCGCACTCAGCACACTCTTTTTCTGAGATGATGAACCGGCACTCTTCTCATCACTGAGCTTACCGTGCTGCAGCATCGCCTGGTACACCTTCGGCACATCATTTCCAATGATAATTTGAAACTGACCACCGCTGATATTAGTGCCCATCACACCCGACAGCCGCTCCAATTGACCGCGATCCGCCTTCGAATTGTCATGAAGATTAAAACGAAGCCTCGTCATGCAGTGAATCACGCGCTGAACGTTGTCTTCACCGCCTACGAGTTGTAATATGTCTTTCGATAACTTATCATAATCCATGTGAATACCTCCTTTTTATGGGGGAACCCGCTGGATGAAAGGTGGCCGCCTTTCACCAGCTTTTTTTGTATCAAATGCCGCATCACCTCCTAAATTGAGAATAAAAAAAACCTAAATGACACAGATTGCGAGAGTCTCCTCCTGCACCTGCACCATTTAGGTTTTGCCTGCTTTCGCAGTAACAATCCTGACGGGTCGATGTATTTGTTTGTAGGTATACTTTAGCACTAGGTTTATAGGATGTCAACGCTTTCATTTTTGGTTTTTGACTAAGGGTAACGCTTCTAGTACAACGGCAATTGATCTTGTATAGTTTGTTTTTCTTTTACTAAAAAGTCTTGAAACAAATTGCATAATTTATTTATATTTTTTTCATATGAATGTAAACGCGGATTGCATCCGTCATTAGAAGGCTGATAATGAATAAAACCCTCCATATCTTCAGGGTAATTCATATCTGCGTAAACTTCTGCGAGCTTGCTCAAAAGCTCAGTTGCATGATCACTATACTTTGATTTTACTTCAAGAAGAATAACATATCTCCATTTTCTTTTTTCAATAGCATAAAAACCATTTTCTTCAACTCGTATTATATTTAAAATGGATTCTTCAATCTCATCTTTGTCTCCCCAAGCCAGTTCTAGTATCTCTTCTTGTTGTACATCGGGATGGTTCATCAAATATTCAACAGCATAATTCATTACTTCAATTTTGTTTATCCAATCCTTTTTCAATCCAACGTAAAGAGTTTTCCAATCGTAATTTATATGATGTACTTTGAAAGTATTTAAGGTGATTTTCATTTTCTAACATTCCTTTAATTTCATATATGTCATTAAATAAAAATAATTCCAAGTTGCTTTTTAAATATAACCTTTACCCTTGGTTCGTTATGAATATATATAAATAGATCAGAATTACATCTCTTTAATTGAGTAACATTTATAAACTTAGATTCAAAAACAAGCAACTCATTGAAGGCAAGACTTAGATTGCACTCCAAAGCGTATACATCCATTGTCAGAATCAGTTTAAAGCCTTTCATATCCTGGATAGAGTACATAAACACTTCTGCAAGAGGATCACTCGCCACGCTTATTGGCTCGCTATCAAACAGTTCTAATAAATCATATTCATTATAAATAGTAAAAATTATAAGCCGCCCCTAAACTTTTTATTTGTTGTTGCTAGAAAAAGATGATAATTGTGAAAAACCTTGAAAGGTTCGCCCTTCAAGGTTTTTCTTTATTATTATTTTAATGCCTCTTCTAATATGTTGATTTCATTATCTCCTACATCGTTTATAATGACACCACAAATATTGTTATCACTATCCAAACAAAATAACACGTGATTATTTTCTATAAGAGATTCTATCTCATGAGCTGAAAATTGAATATAAACTGTCTTATCTGTTATATATACGTTTAATATTCCTTTTACATCAAAATACATTTCATTTTGTTGTCGGTCTACGCTAACAACAGGAACCCCTTTTATTGGTTCAATGTTTTCAATATTCCATTCTTTAGATCTATAAACACTTTCACACAGAGTTAATGTAATAGAACGAATTTCTCCTGTTTTTTGTGCAAATCCTATTTCGATTATAAAATCACCGGTTCTCCAGTATACCGTTTTATCTTCTGATATATCCCAATTTCCAAATTCTATATTAATGGGTGTGTAATAATCAAATTTTATTACTTCTGTCTTTTTTCTTTATATACCGATACTCTCAACATAATTCAAACTACCTTTATCAAAATTAGAAATAAACTAAAATCCATTTAGCTAAATCAAGGTTTAAAAGTCAATTGCCATTCTAATTCCGGAAGTTTATTCCAACAAATTAACGAAATCTCTAAAGCTATCTGCAATTTCAAAAATTGCTTCTCCCCTATCTTCATACGCTAAATCATAGCTGAAATATACAATCGATGGCTCATGTTCCCTACCTCGACTGTAATAAAAACATATATAATCCTCATCCTCTGTAATAGCAAAAGGTACTAAATCTTCTAATAGCATATTTCTATCTCTGCCATAAACATTTACTAAATAATCTTCATCATTTTCGTTTTCTAAGGAACAATATTTTTTAATTTCAACTATCTCTTTATCATCAGGTAGATACAAGCGACTAAATCTATTAAAATTATTATTTTGATAGCTATTAACATACTCGACAGGAAGTTTTATATTTAATATTTCTTCAATTTTTTTATACATATTTCATATCCCCCTAATTACTTATTAATTTTAAAATAAGGAAATTGCGAGTGCCTTCTAGGATTATTAAGATTTAAAAACACTCTGTGCTGTCCTGTTGGAGTATCAGGGGTACTAATATTAAAATTGTAATTCTTTTTGTATGCTATGGTATTCCTAATATCGTCGTAAACAATACTATCGGGGTTAAGCATGGTGTCTCTTCTTAATTCGGACACATTTATGTCTTTACTGTACTGTGTTTTTTTAGGGGTTGAAACTTTATTTGGATTATACATATGCTTTTGTGAATGACTTGAAATAAAGTCATTAGCATTTGATCCCCCATTAACCTTTGTAAAATGAGTCGCCCCCTTAGAAGCAACCTTATTAACTTCACCCTTACTTTCCTTCTCCGCTACATGTTTAGCAACATCTGTGACAACACGCTTCCCGCCTCGCACCGCCAATTTTTTAACAGCACCCTGAGGGCTTACCCACTCAATAAATTCATATTGAGTTCCGGCAAGAAACGAATCAAGTGGCTTAGCTCCGCCAACTTTATCCTCTGGAATGTAAGAAACTTCTTCTAGCCGCTTTTTCCCTCCAGCGTAGAATTCTCTCACAATTTGGCCGTTTTCATATACAATATATTTGCCGCCGACGTAGTCGATGCTTGCAGTATCGCGAGTTAGTTCGTCAATCACTTCTATCGTATCTATCTTTTTTAATCCTTTATGATTATACAGTTTATCATTTATCACCCGTATGTCTCCATAGACTTTCGGGTGCGCTGCTGCTTCTTTCTGCAGAACTGTTACGTAACTGTCATCAGCATGAATCTCACGCTCGATCTTCTGCTGTTTGCCATCCTTCATCACGGTATCAACGTTGGACTGCTTATGTTTCTCCAGCTTCTTCAACATCATCTCCATCGGAGAATCATCCGCCTGCTTCATTTGCGGGTTAATCGCGCCGAAGGTTTGGTTGATGTTTTCTTCTTCCTTTGATTTCAAGATCGAACCGCTTTTGTAGCCTGTGATTTCAATTTTCGGGCCGGTGTACATCGTTTCGAGCTGATCTATGTATTTTTTCATCGTTTGAAAATCTGATTTTGCTGTTTCCAGCGCTTGGGTTTGCTGGCCGTCAAATTGAAAGAGCTTATGCAGGGTGTCCGTGATCAGCCTTTCAGCCTGTTCTGTTTCCATCCGAAAAAAGGAGTCATTGACTGTCGGCAGGCTAACGATGTGGTCGATGGCTGATGTCTGGCGATTGACTGCGTCTGTGAGCTGTTCTGTCACTTCTCGCGCATGCTTGATCCCGTGTCTTGCGTCATGTGAGAGAAAAGCCTCCGCAATCATGCCGTGAGAGTCGGATTCTACAGAGGAAATGCCGTGCTGCGTTTGTTTCAACACTTTTTTGTATTCGTCGATAAACATGCCGAAGAAAAGGAGAAAGGGTTTATGAATTAGCTTTATAAAAAATTATTTTTATTAAAAAACCTTGAAAGGCACTTTGCCAATCAAGGTAAAACAGTTACCACTACACTACTCTAAAGTTACTCACTAGGAAGCAAATCAGAGGGTTCTGAAAACCATTTAATTGAAATAATTAAGAAGTGAGAGTTTTATAATTCTCTTCTGACATGAAAAAACCTCTAATTGTTTATCATATAACATGTGTATTAAATCCAAAATTGATTACAGTTCTGATATATTATATTCTTTTATAACTATAAGCAACTAGCCAACAACTCTTTTGGTGTTATCCTTGTAATTTAAAGTATTGAGATAAATTATTCATATACTTATCATAGTCATCGTCTTTACATTTATTCATGATAGTCTCTACAGTAGAATTGACAGTTTTTATATTAAAATCTCTCATTATGAAATATCCATGACCTAATTCAATTTCTGTACTTTCAAGTACCTTATCCAATCTTTTAGGGCTTATAATGTTAAAAGTAAATAAATCAGAAGCACCAGGGACATCATGTAACCCTACATCAAGTTCAAATGAAATGTAGAAATCATTAGTGTCTTCTCCCCAATTTTCATAGTCCTTAGTTAAAGCTTTAATTTCTAACATAATTATATCCCACCTTTTAATCTAAAATATCAACATGTACATTTCTTAATTCTGTTTTTGACCCTACAACTGTAATTTCATTTTCAGTGAAGTTAGCTCTCCACATGTTTTCTTTTGGCTTATATTGCAATCTAAAAGCTCTCATTTTATCTACACTTTTGTATCCTAAAAAATTTCCTGCTTTATCATACATTTTTTCTGCTCCTTCACCAACCCATCCTTTTCCTGCATCTAGTGCATTCTCACGTGTAGAACTACCAAGCGTTGATAAACCTTTCGGGGAATTTTTTATTCCTATGACGGTTTGAGTAGAACTTATATTATCTACATACCCAGGATGCCACCACTTACTATTAACGCTACCCTTAGAAGTTTTCTTCTTTGCATCTCCCTTTATTTCCTTCTCCGCTACATGTTTAGCAACATCTGTGACAACACGCTTCCCGCCTCGCACCGCCAATTTTTTAACAGCCCCCTGAGGGCTTATCCACTCAACAAATTCATACTGAGTTCCGGCAAGAAACGAATCAAGTGGCTTAGCTCCGCCAACTTTATCCTCTGGAATGTAAGAAACTTCTTCTAGCCGCTTTTTCCCTCCAGCGTAGAATTCTCTCACAATTTGGCCGTTTTCATATACAATATATTTGCCGCCGACGTAGTCGATGCTTGCAGTATCGCGAGTTAGTTCGTCAATCACTTCTATCGTATCTATCTTTTTTAATCCTTTATGATTATACAGTTTATCATTTATCACCCGTATGTCTCCATAGACTTTCGGGTGCGCTGCTGCTTCTTTCTGCAGAACTGTTACGTAACTGTCATCAGCATGAATCTCACGCTCGATCTTCTGCTGTTTGCCATCCTTCATCACGGTATCAACGTTGGACTGCTTATGTTTCTCCAGCTTCTTCAACATCATCTCCATCGGAGAATCATCCGCCTGCTTCATTTGCGGGTTAATCGCGCCGAAGGTTTGGTTGATGTTTTCTTCTTCCTTTGATTTCAAGATCGAACCGCTTTTGTAGCCTGTGATTTCAATTTTCGGGCCGGTGTACATCGTTTCGAGCTGATCTATGTATTTTTTCATCGTTTGAAAATCTGATTTTGCTGTTTCCAGCGCTTGGGTTTGCTGGCCGTCAAATTGAAAGAGCTTATGCAGGGTGTCCGTGATCAGCCTTTCAGCCTGTTCTGTTTCCATCCGAAAAAAGGAGTCATTGACTGTCGGCAGGCTAACGATGTGGTCGATGGCTGATGTCTGGCGATTGACTGCGTCTGTGAGCTGTTCTGTCACTTCTCGCGCATGCTTGATCCCGTGTCTTGCGTCATGTGAGAGAAAAGCCTCCGCAATCATGCCGTGAGAGTCGGATTCTACAGAGGAAATGCCGTGCTGCGTTTGTTTCAACACTTTTTTGTATTCGTCGATAAACATGCCGAAGAAAAGGAGAAAAGGCTTGTGGCACTCCTCGTAGAAGGCCCGGATCGCGTCTCCGCCTTTTCCTTTTAACGCATCCTTCATGCCTGCCAGATGCTCAACGCTTTTTTCCAGCTTCTCCAGCTGCTGTTTTTGCTTGTCCAGTTTCTCAATCGTATGCTGAATGCCCTCGTAAAGAGCGTGGACATCTAATGTTTTCAATCCCTTGTCCTCCCGCGCTTTATTTCATGGAAGATGATATGTTTTCGTCCGTTTCCTTCATCGCGTTTACAGCACTTTCCGTTTGTGCGATATGCTTGGCCAAAACAGACGCATATGCTTCAGTGAGCTCCTTGATATCCTCATTTAATTGCTCGATGGACTTCACAACATTCAAATGGTTTCGTCCTGAGAGATGGCCGGGCAAGGAGGACTTGAGTTCCGCTGAATTCTTAAGCTGAGAGAGCCCTTGCTTCACTGTGCCGTAGACCATTTTAATTTCCTGTGCCATTTGTGCTCACCTCACTTTTTATGTTTTTCCTTCTCTATTTCATGCTCTATCCTCGTGATTTGGCGTCTTATAGAATATATGTCTCCCTCTAATGAATGGATTTTTCCTTCTATACTTTCGATAATTCCACTGACTTGTTGGCTTTTGATTTGATCGTACGATTTGTTCATTCCTTCACGAATATCTTCAAACCGCTCCGCATGTGTTCCTCTCCATGCCTCCCGGTTAAGATGCGGCCGGTGAATGAGATGCTGAACCTCGGAAAAATCGTGTTTGATTTGCCTGATTTCGTTCAGCACTCTTTTTAATTGATGAATCTGTTCCTGTTTTTCATGTAAGTCGGCTTTGACCGAATGTAACAACATTTCACTATGCATGCCGCAACACCTCGTGTTTCTATCAAACTGTGTTAATTCTTTACAATACAGACTATTTTCATATTACATGATGGGTCATATTGGATAAATAGGTAAAAAGATTTGTCTTAGGGAGAGTTATTCCGGTTCTAAATTGCTAAAAATACGTTTTTTTGATTTTATAAGTGGGGTGATAATCATAAGAGGGACTTTTCGTTCAGGTCTTTAATCTCACTGCAAGTTCTAATTTCTTCTTCCGCTTAACCGTTACTTATAGTCAATAATAATCATAAAAAAACGCCTTCCCTCGAAGGCGCTTCTCCATCTTATTTAGATCCCCAAACAGCCTCACCACTGCCATTCAACACACTAAACGTCATCACGTTCTTCTCTCTCATCGAATCCCACTGCTGTAAAAACACTCCGCTATACTTCTTGCCATCTAACGTGATTTCGGCTGTGTTTTTACCGGTTTTCTTCCATGTCCCTTTCATTTCCCCGGAAATGGTGTGGTTTTTATTGAGCTGAATGTTGATGGTTTTTTTGATGTCGGCTGAGATGTCTTTTCCGTGCTGGATGAGTTTGTAGGTTCCTGTGATGTCTTTTTGTTTTACATCTTTCAGCGTTTCACCCGCGTAGCGATATGGCGCTGTTACCGGCCAGCCGTCTTTGTTCATGAACATTTGATGGACTCTGACCTGGTGTTCTTCACCTCTGCCCGGGAAGCGGGTGTGGAAGAGTAAATAGGAACGTCCGGTTTTTTCGTCATAGTATGCCGAGTTGTGGCCTGGTGAGACGTATCCTGTTCCTTTTTCATTTTCTGTCTCAAACGAATAGCTGCCCATGAGTTTGACACCGTATGGTTCGATGGAGCGGTCGTCGAAGATTGTGCCTTCTTTGCCGCGGACGTCAATCATTGGGTTGCCTTCTGCGTCATAGTAAGGGCCGTCCGGTTTTTTGGAGCGGACCACACGGATATTGTATCCGCCTGTTGCGTCGAGACCGCCATAAGACAGGTATAAGTAGTAGTACTTGGTCTCTGGATTGTAGAGAACATACGGGCCTTCAATTCTGCTGTGGTTGCCGCCGAGCAGTTTTTTGCCGTATCCCTGGCCAGGAAGCGGGAAGCCCGTTTTCGGATTCATTTCTAGAATGAAAATGCCGCCAGAGTATGATCCATACACCATCCACAGCTTGCCGTCTTTATCAAAGAAGGTATGCGGGTCTACGGCATTTGGATGTTTGGTCGCGTCATACGGTGTTCCATCGTTGCTTGTGCCCTCCATGCCTGATTTCAAAAAGATGCCTTTGTTTTTGTATGGACCTTCAATGTGATCAGCGACGGCCACTCCCATGGCCGATCTTGGCGAGTCACCGCGGCAGGCGTTGTAGTACATGTAGTATTTGCCGTCCGCCAGCTGTGTGACGTCAGCCGCCCACAAGGTATCGGATTGCGCCCATTCGAAGGTATCTTTTAATTCTTCGTAGACATTCGGAATCAGAGGATTGTTGTTACTAACGTTGGTGGTCAGCTGTTGCCATTGCATGAGGTCATTTGTTTTTGCTGAAGAGAGATGAGATCCAAAAACATAAAAGGTGCCGTTTGTCTCAATGACGGAAGGGTCATGTACACTGACTTCTGTAAATACAGGTTTTTCTCCCTTTTTTGCATAAGCGGAGTTTGGCAGGGTGAAGGCCATGATAAGGGCTGCAAGAAAACATACACGGAACAATCGGTACAACATCTAAACAGTTCGCCTCTCTTTTTTATTAAATTTTTAAGCGCTTACATTTTTCTTATGAAAAAGCCCGGGTCCGTTATAAAGGCCGGATGTTTTCATATTCAAACGTTCCCCACTGTTCTCTTACATTGACCATGATGTTCATGACATCCAGGGAGAGGATGGTCTGGCTGCCTGCTTGGCGCAGGACTGTAGCTTGCATATTCTCTACTTCATAATTCAACCCTTTTGCCGTTTCTCCTTCTTTCTTCACTTCTGTTTTTCCATTTACGTACGTAATAAGTGCTTTGTCTGGCCTTGTGAAATCATCGACTGGATAAAGCCATTTTCTCCGGCAACTACGCCTTTTTTTGCATTTTCACCCTCATTGTCAGTGATATGCCTGACTGCTCGTCTCCACCTTTGTCAGCCGGCTTGGCCGTGCTGAGGATCTCATTCGGCTGGCTCGTGAGAAAATCGACAGCAACCGCCCATACTCCTGTCTGGCTATCGTGTGCAATGTGCTGAAAAAACCCGTCCGGTTATCTGCGCCACGCTATCACAATAGCAATCTAACTTGTTAAAGACTGTAAAAAACCTTTTGACTTCTGCTGCTGAACCAATTAATATAATACACAGTTAATAGTTATCAGAATTTTTAGGAATTGAGTGATTCATATGACACTGCACAAAGAGCGCCGGATCGGCCGGCTGTCTGTTCTTCTGCTGCTTAATGAAGATGAAGAACGTACACAGGTCGGGGAGCTGGAGCGAGATGGATGGAAAGTCTGTCTCGGCAAGGTAGGATCAATGGACGCGCATAAAGTAGTAGCCGCAATTGAAACCGCTTCCAAAAAGAGCGGTGTCATTCAATCTGACGGTTATCGCGAGTCACATGCGCTTTATCATGCGACGATGGAGGCTTTACATGGCGTGACCAGAGGTGAAATGCTGCTTGGATCGCTGCTTCGGACGGTTGGCTTGAGGTTTGCCGTTTTGAGGGGAAATCCTTATGAAAGTGAAGCGGAAGGCGATTGGATCGCTGTCTCGCTTTATGGAACAATCGGGGCGCCGATCAAAGGACTTGAGCATGAGACATTCGGCGTTGGAATCAATCACATATGAAACAGCCCATAGATCTTAGACGATAGGGGGCTATGCGTGAAATCAAATTTTCACAGCATAGCCCCTTTTTGTATGGGCGCTTTACCAAAGTAAAGACAAAGGAGTTGGGCTTATGGTGACTTTAGACGGTTCTTCATTGACAACAGCCGACGTCGCTCGTGTGCTGTTTGATTTTGAGGAGACAGCGGCTTCCGAGGAAAGTATGGAGCGCGTGAAAAAAAGCAGAGCGGCAGTTGAACGGATTGTTCACGAAGAAAAGACAATCTACGGCATCACCACCGGATTTGGCAAATTCAGTGATGTCCTGATTCAGAAAGAAGACTCGGCGGCGCTGCAACTGAATTTAATCCTTTCTCATGCCTGCGGAGTCGGCGATCCTTTTCCTGAGTGTGTTTCCAGAGCAATGCTGCTTTTGCGCGCCAATGCGCTGTTAAAAGGTTTTTCCGGTGTACGTGCTGAACTGGTCGAACAGTTGCTTGCTTTTCTAAATAAACGCGTCCATCCTGTCATCCCCCAGCAGGGATCACTTGGCGCAAGCGGTGATCTGGCGCCGCTTTCCCATCTGGCGCTGGCGCTGATCGGTCAAGGAGAAGTCTTTTTTGAGGGAGAAAAGATGCCGGCAATGAAAGGATTGAAAAAAGCCGGTATTCAGCCAGTAACGCTGACATCCAAGGAAGGACTTGCCTTGATTAACGGGACTCAGGCCATGACTGCTATGGGTGTGGTCGCATACATTGAAGCTGAAAAACTAGCCTATCAAATCGAGCGCATCGCCAGCTTAACGATTGAGGGGCTGAGGGGAATTATTGATGCGTTTGACGAGGATATTCACTCAGCCCGCGGCTATCAGGAGCAGATTGATGTCGCAGAACGAATTCGCTTCTATCTATCCGACAGCAGCCTGACAACCTCTCAAGGTGAACTGCGGGTTCAGGATGCCTATTCATTGCGCTGTATTCCGCAAGTGCATGGTGCGACTTGGCAAACGTTAGGCTATGTCAAAGAAAAATTAGAGATTGAGATGAATGCAGCTACGGACAATCCTCTTATTTTCAATGACGGTGACAAAGTCATCTCTGGCGGAAACTTTCACGGACAGCCGATCGCCTTTGCCATGGATTTTCTCAAAATCGCAATGTCAGAGCTTGCGAATATTGCTGAGCGCAGGATAGAGCGCCTTGTGAACCCGCAGCTAAATGACCTGCCGCCTTTCCTAAGCCCTCATCCCGGTCTGCAATCCGGTGCAATGATCATGCAGTACGCCGCGGCCTCACTCGTTTCTGAAAATAAAACACTGGCGCATCCTGCAAGTGTGGATTCTATTCCGTCATCCGCCAACCAAGAAGACCATGTCAGCATGGGAACCATTGCTGCGCGGCATGCCTACCAGGTGATCGCGAATACAAGAAGAGTCATTGCAATCGAAGCGATTTGCGCATTGCAGGCGGTTGAATACAGAGGCATAGAACATGCAGCGACCTATACCAAACAGCTCTTTCAGGAAATGAGAAAAGTCGTGCCTTCCATTCAGCAGGACCGTGTTTTCTCCTATGACATAGAACGCCTGAATGACTGGCTGAAGAAGGAATCTTTATTACCAGATCACAAGAATGAAGAACTGAGGGGGATGAACATATGACTGATATAAAAAAATCTATCCGTGCCAATAGGGGAACAGAGCTTGAATGCTTAGGGTGGGAGCAAGAGGCAGTGCTTCGGATGCTTCGAAACAACCTTGATCCGGAAGTCGCCGAAAAGCCCGAAGACCTCATTGTATACGGCGGGATTGGCAAAGCCGCGCGGAATTGGGACGCTTTTCACGCCATTGAACATGCCTTGAAAACACTAAAAAATGATGAGACCTTGCTCGTGCAATCCGGAAAGCCCGTTGGCATGTTCCGTACTCACCCGCAGGCGCCGCGCGTGCTTTTAGCAAATTCTGTTCTTGTTCCGAAGTGGGCGGAATGGGAGCATTTCCACGAACTTGAGAAAAAAGGGTTAATGATGTACGGACAGATGACGGCAGGCAGCTGGATTTACATTGGCTCACAAGGCATATTGCAAGGAACCTATGAAACCTTCGCTGAGCTCGCGAGACAGCATTTCGGAGGAAGCTTAAAAGGAACATTGACGCTGACAGCCGGTCTCGGCGGAATGGGAGGCGCCCAGCCGCTGTCTGTCACGATGAATGAAGGAGTCGTCATTGCCGTCGAGGTTGACGAGAAACGAATCGACAAACGAATTGAAACAAAATACTGCGACCGAAAAACAGCGTCAATTGAAGAAGCCTTAGCATGGGCTGAAGAGGCAAAGCTAGCAGGAAAACCTCTCTCCATCGCTCTTCTCGGAAACGCGGCAGAGGTTCACCATACCCTTCTGAATCGCGGTGTCACCATTGATATCGTCACCGATCAGACATCTGCCCATGACCCCTTAATCGGTTATGTTCCCGAGGGCTATTCCCTTAATGAAGCCGACCGTTTGCGCCAAGACAATCGAGAGCTTTACGTGCGCCTTGCGAAGCAAAGCATGAAAAAACATGTGGAAGCCATGCTGGCCTTTCAGCAAAAGGGCTCTGTTGTATTTGACTACGGTAACAATATCCGGCAAGTTGCTAAAGATGAAGGCCTGGAAAATGCCTTTGATTTTCCAGGGTTTGTCCCAGCCTACATCCGCCCCTTGTTCTGTGAAGGAAAAGGACCGTTCCGCTGGGCGGCGCTTTCCGGTGATCCGGCAGATATTTACCGTACAGATGCGTTATTAAAAGAACTGTTCCCGGAAAATAAAGCTCTTCACCGGTGGATCGATATGGCACAGGAAAAAGTCACGTTCCAAGGCTTGCCGTCCCGTATTTGCTGGCTTGGATATGGAGAACGAAAAAAGATGGGCCTCGCCATTAACGAGCTGGTCAGAAACGGGGAGCTAAAAGCGCCTGTCGTCATTGGGAGAGACCATTTGGACTGTGGGTCTGTCGCCTCTCCTAACCGGGAGACAGAAGCGATGAAGGACGGAAGTGACGCTGTCGGCGATTGGGCTGTGCTAAATGCGCTTGTCAACACGGCGGCCGGTGCAAGCTGGGTTTCCTTCCACCATGGCGGCGGCGTCGGAATGGGCTATTCCCTGCATGCCGGCATGGTCGCGGTTGCCGATGGAAGTGAGCTGGCTGACGAGCGGCTTGCCCGTGTCTTAACGAGCGATCCGGGAATGGGCATTATCCGTCATGCGGATGCAGGTTATGAACGTGCCGTTGAAGTAGCGAAGAAACAAGACATTATCGTGCCAATGCAAAAAGAAAGGGAATGATGACATGCCGAAACAAATTGATACGATTCTCATCAACATCGGTCAGCTTTTGACGATGGAAAGCAGCGGCCCCCGCGCGGGCAAAAGCATGCAGGCTCTTCATGTGATCGAAGACGCTGTGGTCGGCATCCATGAACAGAAGATTGTGTTCGCCTCAAAAAAAGGAGCTGAAGCCGATTACGAAGCAGACGAAATCATTGACTGTTCGGGACGGCTTGTAACGCCGGGTCTCGTCGATCCGCATACACATCTTGTATTTGGCGGATCTCGGGAAAAGGAGCTGAATCTAAAGCTTCAGGGCATCTCATATTTAGATATACTGGCGCAGGGGGGCGGAATTCTGTCTACTGTCAAAGACACCAGAGCGGCTTCAGAAGAAGAGCTGCTGCAAAAAGGCCATTTTCATCTGCAAAGAATGCTGTCATACGGCACAACAACGGCTGAAGTAAAAAGCGGCTACGGCTTGGAAAAAGAAACAGAGCTGAAGCAATTGCGTGCCGCAAAACAACTTCATGAGAACCAGCCTGTTGACCTTGTCTCCACGTTTATGGGAGCCCATGCGATTCCTCCCGAATATCAACACAAGCCAGATGAATTTCTGGATCAAATGCTTTGCCTTTTGCCGGAAATAAAAGAGCAAGAGCTCGCAAGCTTTGCGGATATTTTTACAGAAACAGGCGTTTTTACCGTCAGTCAATCCCGCCGTTACTTAAAAAAAGCGGCTGAAGCGGGATTCGGGTTGAAAATACACGCAGATGAAATCGACCCGCTTGGAGGAGCTGAATTAGCGGGGGAGCTAAAGGCTGTCTCAGCCGACCATTTGGTAGGCGCCTCAGACGAAGGCATAAAAAAATTGGCTGAGGCAGGAACGATCGCCGTCCTCTTGCCGGGCACGACATTTTATCTTGGCAAAAGCACATTCGCCAGAGCAAGAGACATGATTGATGAGGGTGTATGTGTCAGCTTGGCAACGGACTTTAATCCTGGCAGCTCGCCGACTGAAAATATCCAGCTGATCATGTCGATTGCCGCGCTTCATCTAAAAATGACTGCGGAAGAAATATGGCATGCGGTCACAGTCAATGCCGCATACGCCATAGGAAAAGGAGAAGAAGCCGGTCAGCTCAAAGCCGGCCGCTCAGCTGATCTTGTCATTTGGGAAGCCTCGAATTACATGTATATTCCGTATCACTATGGAGTCAATCATGTACATCAAGTCATGAAAAACGGAACAGTTGTTGTTAACAGGGAGAGAGCCATTTATGGATAAATACCCTTTTCTCAGAGAGGCTGGTTCTTCGTTTCAAGACCGGGATGTAACAAAAATGAGCGACCTGATCGCAAAATGGGACGGCCAAGGCATTAAAGGGCCGGCATTGATAGGTGTCCCCCTATCAAAATCCTCCATCAGTCATTCAGGCGCTTCCTTTGCTCCCGGAACAATCCGCCAGGCTCTTAAAAACGCATCTGCCTATTCTGCTGAGCTTGGAGAACATGTCGTATCTGACCTTCTTTACGATCTGGGGGATATTGATATTCATGTCACTGATATCGTAAAGTCACATCATCAAATCTTTCTTACCATGCATGCGCTACTTTCGGAACACCCAGATTGGGTGCCGTTCATACTCGGTGGAGATAACTCCATCAGCTACTCCACTATAAAAGCAATGGCACAAACGAAAGGAACGATCGCAGTTATTCAATTTGATGCCCATCATGATGTTCGAAACACGGAGGACGGAGGGCCGACCAACGGCACTCCCTTCCGCCGCCTTTTGGATGAAGAAATCATTGAAGGCCAGCATTTGATTCAGCTGGGTATCAGAGAATTCAGCAACAGCTTAGCGTATGAAACATATGCGAAAAAACATAACGTGAACATTCACACGATGGGCATGGTACGTGAAAAAGGACTAGTCCCGACGATAAAAGAGATTCTGCCTGCCATTCAAACGAGAACAGACTCCATTTTTATATCAGTTGATATGGATGTCTTAGACCAGTCCCATGCACCCGGCTGTCCAGCGATTGGCCCAGGCGGCCTTTATACAGACGAATTACTCGAAGCCGTCAAATACATCGCACAGCAGCCTAATATCGCCGGGATTGAAATCGTTGAAGTCGACCCTACCCTCGATTTTCGAGATATGACTAGCAGAGCCGCGGCTCACGTTCTGTTACACGCATTAAAAGGAATGAAGTGCTCCCCATTCTAATGATCTTCTGTCTGGTTGTATTTTGGGTACGAGAAACTCATCTGCCTAATGAATGGCAGCTAAAAGGAGGACGAGACGGTGAGTCTTCAGGGAAACAGCGGCCAACAGCTAAAACGCACGATGAAAAGCAGGCACTTATTTATGATCTCATTGGGGGGCGTCATAGGCACAGGACTTTTCCTCAGCACAGGCTATACGCTAAATCAAGCTGGACCCGGCGGTACGATTTTCGCATATGTAATCGGCGGGTTGATGATGTACCTCGTCATGCAATGTCTCGGTGAATTGTCGGTCGCCATGCCGGTGACCGGTTCTTTTCAAAAATACGCCACAACATTCATCGGGCCATCTACCGGTTTTATGGTCGGCATCATGTACTGGGTGAATTGGGTGGTGACGGTAGGTTCAGAGTTTACCGCATCCGGCATTCTCATGCAGCGCTGGTTTCCTGACAGCAGCGTATGGATGTGGAGTGCAATTTTCGCAGCTCTCCTTTTCGTATGCAACGCATTTTCAGTCAAGTTATTTGCGGAAACCGAATTTTGGTTTTCCAGCGTAAAGATTGTCACCATCATTTTATTTATCATTTTAGGGGGAGCCGCCATGTTCGGCCTGATCTCTCTAAACGGGACGGCTGATGCTCCTGTGTTTTCAAATTTCACAGATCATGGAGGGTTGTTTCCGAACGGCTTTCTCGCCGTATTTATCGCTATGATATCTGTGAGTTTTGCCTTTTCTGGAACAGAATTAATCGGAGTCACAGCAGGAGAATCAGCAAATCCTCAAAAAGATATTCCGCGCTCCATTCGTAATGTCGCATGGAGAACAGTTATTTTTTTCATTGGTGCCGTCTTCGTATTATCCGGACTGATTTCATGGAAAGAAGCAGGAGTGATTGAAAGCCCCTTTTTAGCAGTGTTTGCAGAAATCGGAATCCCTTACGCCGCAGATATTATGAATTTCGTGATATTAACAGCCTTGCTGTCCGTTGCCAATTCAGGCCTATATGCCTCAACCCGTATGCTGTGGTCGTTAGCAAATGAAAACATGATCAGCTCTCGTTTTAAAAAAGTCACATCTAAAGGCATTCCACTAAATGCCTTAATCATCAGTATGGCCGTATCTTGTTTATCTCTCGTTTCCAGTATCGTGGCGCCCGGAACTGTATATGTGGTGATGGTAGCGATTGCTGGGTTCGCAGGAGTTGTGGTCTGGATGAGCATTGCCCTGTCTCAGCTCTTGTTTAGAAAGAGATTTCTTAAAAAAGGGGGGAATGTAAAAGATCTGACATTTCGCGCACCGCTTTATCCTTTTATACCTATAGCCGCTCTTTTATTATGTTCAGCTTCTTGTATCGGTCTCGCTTTTGATCCCAATCAAAGAATCGCACTATTCTGCGGAGTTCCTTGTATCATCCTTTGCTATCTCATCTTCTATTTCAAAAGTAAGGTTGAGAAAGCAAAAAAAATCACCCAAGAGGATTATCAGATCGATCATATCCTTTAATTAAAACAGCACACCCCACTCAGGATGGGATGTGCTTTATTTTTATTCCGTAATTAACGTATGAATCAGCTTCGGCGCCTTCGCCTCTGCTGCGATGCGGATGTTGTCATAGACTTTCGCCATGACTTCATCGACGTTCTCGCGGTTGGCGTAAAGCGTGACGAGTGGTTCGCCTTTTTCTACCTTGTCGCCGACCTTTTTGCGGAGCATGATGCCGACGGCTAAATCGATTTCGTCTTCTTTTGTGGCGCGGCCGGCACCTAACAGCATCGCTGCGACACCGATTTCGTCCGCGACGATTTCAGAAACGAAACCGGCTTCTTTGGCAGGCACATCAATTTGATAAGCAGCCTGCGGAAGCTTAGACGGCTCGTCAACAATCGAGCTGTCGCCGCCTTGGTTTTTCAGGAAGTCCTTGAACTTCTCAAGCGCTTTGCCGTTTTTCATGACTTCTTCCAGCTTCGCCCTCGCTTCGTCCAATGTATCGGCTTTTTTCGCAAGCACAACCATTTGGCTTCCCAGCGTTAAGACAAGCTCATGAAGATCCTCAGGGCCCTCGCCTTTGAGTGTGTCGATCGCTTCTTTGACTTCAAGCGCATTTCCAATCGCAAAGCCGAGCGGCTGGGACATGTCGGAAATGACTGCCATTGTTTGGCGGCCGACGTTATTTCCGATGCGCACCATCGCTTTGGCGAGTTCAGCCGCGTCTTCTTCCGTTTTCATGAAGGCGCCCGCTCCCGTTTTCACGTCAAGCACGATGGCATCCGCACCGGCAGCGATTTTCTTGCTCATAATCGAGCTTGCGATCAGCGGAATGGAATTGACCGTCCCCGTTACATCACGTAGCGCGTACAGTTTTTTATCAGCCGGCGTTAAATTGCCGCTTTGGCCGATGACGGCGACCTTGTCGCGGTTCACGAGCTTAATAAATTCATCCTTTGTCAGCTCCACGTGAAAGCCGGCAATCGCTTCTAATTTATCAATCGTTCCGCCTGTATGGCCGAGGCCGCGTCCGGACATTTTGGCTACCGGCACATCAAGAGCCGCAACAAGCGGGGCGAGAACGAGTGTTGTCGTGTCGCCGACGCCGCCGGTGGAGTGTTTATCCACTTTAATTCCTTCAATGGCAGAAAGATCAATCGTTTCACCGGAGTTCACCATAGCCATCGTCAAATCCGCACGCTCGCGGTCACTCATATCCTGGAAAAAAATCGCCATGGCAAGCGAGCTTGCCTGATAATCAGGAATGCTTCCATCCGTATAGCCGTTCACGAAAAATTGAATTTCTTCTGTGGTGAGTTCTTTTCCGTTCTGTTTTTTGATGATAATATCTACCATTCTCATTATGGTCACCGATCCTTTTCGTTTATGTTCAGTAAATCAAGCCCACAATTGCCGCTGATAAAAAGCTGACAAGCGTAGCGCCGTATAATAATTTCAGGCCGAAACGAGCAACAACATTTCCTTGTTTTTCATTCAGTCCTTTTACGGCACCGGCTATGATTCCGATTGAGGAGAAGTTCGCAAATGACACAAGGAATACCGATACGATCGCTGTTGTACGGCCGCTGAATTCAAAGCCGTTTTGCGTTAATGTCGTCATAGCGACAAATTCATTCGATACCATTTTTGTTGCCATAATGCTTCCCGCATTAACAGCTTCATTCCATGGGATACCCACAAGAAAAGCGAATGGAGCAAACACATATCCAAGAAGGTCTTGGAAGGAAATACCGAGCACTGCATTAAAAATACCGTTAATCAAGGCAATAATCGCGACAAATCCGATCAGCATCGCAGCGACGACAACCGCTACTTTGAAGCCATCGAGGATGTATTCTCCAAGCACTTCGAAGAAGGATTGTTTTTCTTCTTCTTCAACACGAAGCATATCCTCTTCTTCATCAACATCGTAAGGATTTATAATAGTAGCAATAATGAAACCGCCAAATAAGTTCAAGACCAGCGCCGTTACAACATATTCCGGTTCCAGCATCGTCATATACGCGCCGACGATTGACATGGATACAGTTGACATCGCAGAAGCGCAAAGCGTGTACAAGCGCTGCTGATTTAAAAGACCGAGTTCTTTCTTCAAGGAGATAAACACTTCAGACTGCCCTAAAATAGCAGAAGCGACTGCGTTATACGATTCCAGTCTTCCCATACCGTTTATCTTGCTGAGAGCAAGTCCGATATACTTAATAATAAAGGGAAGTATCTTCCATTTTTGCAAAATCCCAATCAGAGCGGAAATAAACACGATCGGCAAGAGAACATTCATAAAGAATGTCGTTTGGTCCGCATTCACCAGACCGCCAAACACAAAGTTGATTCCTTCTGCCGCGTATTCAAGCAGGTAATTGAATCCTTTTGCAAATCCTCCTACAAGGAAATTCCCTACCCCGGTATTGAGGAGAATGTAGCCGAGTATAAATTGCAAAATGAGCATAACAACAATTGGGCGGATCTTAATTCTTTTTTTCCCGCTGCTTGCGATCCACGCAAGGCCTAAAAACACGATTAAACCGATAATCCCAATCAAATACTTCATATGTGTTCTCCTTTATCTGTATTCGCTTACAATTATTATTTCCCCGTGAATAATAGAAGAGTAACGGAAAGCAATGGGCCTTCCGTCTGCTTCTTAATAGTTGTCTCCGCCAGATGCGTTTTCTCCTTTTACAATGGAAACGCCTGCGCTTGCGCCGATACGGCTCGCTCCCGCCTCGATCATTGTGTCTACATCTTCTTTCGTTCTGACGCCGCCGGATGCTTTCACGCCGATATCAGGGCCTACAGTTTTGCGCATTAAGGCGATATCTTCCTTCGTTGCGCCGCCTGTAGAGAATCCCGTTGATGTTTTCACGAAATCCGCTCCCGCAGAAACCGCTAAACGGCACGCGCGTTCTTTTTCTTCATCAGTCAGAAGGCATGTTTCGATAATGACTTTGACAAGCGCTTTTCCGGCTGCAGCTTCCACCACACCGCGGATATCCGCTTCAACTATATCGTCTTCTTTGTCTTTCAACGCCGCAATGTTAATAACCATGTCCACTTCAGTGGCGCCTTTTGAAATCGCGTCTTTTGTTTCGAACGCTTTTGTTTCAGTTGTGTTGGCACCGAGCGGGAAGCCGATGACCGTACAGACGTCAACTCCAGTTCCCTCAAGCTCTTTTGCAGCAAGCTCCACCCATGTCGGATTGACACATACTGAAGCAAATTTGTATGTTTTTGCTTCTTGAATTAATGTTAGAATCTCCGCTTTTTGTGTATGCGGTTTCAAAGCTGTATGATCAATTATGTTAGCTAATGACATCCTTCGCACACTTCCTTTTTTGTTAAGATATTTTTTAGCATAACCGACTTTTGAACATATGTAAATTGGTAATTGAAATTTTGTTCAACGAACGGTTTGCACGTGTCACAAATCATTAACAAGCGCCCTTGCAGTATGCTGGTCAATGATCAAAACGTTGGCATATTTTCCGGTTAATGCACCGTGTATGGAGGACACTTTTCTGCTCCCGCCGGCCACTAAAATCGAGCGTTCCTTCAGCCTAAGGTCTTCAAGCTCAACGCCGATGGTCCGGCCATTGATGGCTCTGCTGCAAATATTTCCTTTCGCATCAAAAAAGCGTGAACAGATATCCCCGACGGCCTGTTTTTTCAGCAGGGCTTTCTCTTCTTCGCTAAAGTATCCGAGCCGGAACAACAGCGCTTCGTCACGGACAGTTCCCACCGTGAAGAGAGCGATATTCGCCTGCTTGCCCATCTCGATGATCCGCTCGATATGACGGTCTTTCTCCACCATTTGCTTTACATCCGCATGGTCAAATACGACGGGAAGCGGGAGATAGCGCGGCATCGTTTGAAAAGCCTCTGCAAACAGCTGAATCGTTTCAGCAGAATACGTGTTCACCCGAGAATGGCTGATGCCGCCTTTCAACTGGACGACCTCGACGCCTTTAACCTGCTTCGGCTGCATGTTCTGCGCGATTTGATACATGGTGGTTCCCCAGCTGACCCCGACAATGTCGCCGTCTTTCACCGTTTCATGCATATATTCTGCACCATAGCGGCTTAGGTCATGTGTAATTCCTGCATAATCGGGGGTCGGAGAAAACACAACATGCGCCTCGAGAAGCCCGTATTTTTCTTCAAGCATGGAACCGAGCGCATCCAAATCCTCAAAAGGGTCCATGACGCGAATCTGGACAAACCCTTTTGCTTTTGCATATTGCAGCAGCCGGGAAACGGTCGGCCTTGAAATGCTGAGCTGCTCAGCAATTTGCTGCTGACTGTAGTCAGACTGATAGTATAGCCTTGCCGCTTCTATGCTTAATTGCTGTTTTTCCCGATCCATTCCGCACCTCCCTGTGGATCAGTTCATGATGAAACTGCTTTCGATTTGCTTTTATTATACAGGCTGACACCAGCTTTCATCCACCTGATTTCTAAGAAACTGAAAAACGCCCTGGAACGCGAATCTGCCCAGAGCTCACTTCTTCCATGTCATATGCTGATAAATGCCTTTCATAATGGCGTACATTCCGTATAAGATCAGCCCGAACGCCAAAATAGATAGAAGCATTTTGCCATGCGGCTGCTGCGCGAGTTCGGCGAGCGCGCCGTCAAAGCCTCTTGTGTCGTCAGGATCCGCGGTCATGGCTGTCTTAATGAGGAAATAACCGATAGCTGAGAAAATAATGGCCCGGGCGATATGGCCTGCGCGTCCGGTGTTTTTCGCAATACATATCATGTGTTTGTCCATTTTTGACGTGTCGAACTCTTTCATAAAAGCAGCCCGTACACCCTTCACAAATTGTACAATCGCAAATAGAATAAAACCTCCACCCGTAAACCCTGTAAGCCATTGACCGAACGGCTGTGCCAATACATAAGCGGACCACGTCTTTTCCGACGTGCTGCCGTCCCCTTGGTCAAACACAAATCGCAAGGCTTTCCAAGCAATGGATGCGTAAACGGCGGCGCTGAAAAAGTTTCCCGTTCTCCGTGACAGGCCGCGCTTGCTTGTTCCGTAGCCCTCTGTGTCCTTGAGCGCGCTCAGCACCATCCATATCACATAGCCGATGAGACCGACGCCAATGAGCAAAAGCAAGATTGATCCATACGGCATGCGTGATAGCGTTTGAAACGCTCCGCTCGAATCTTTCGGGCCGCCCGCCCCGGCTGCCGTCATACATGCTAAAATCCCGAGCAGGATAAAAACGCCGCCGAATGCAAAATAACCAAGCCTCCCAAATCGCTTGACCCAAGGCTTGGTTTCCTGTTTGATTTTTGACATGCACTGGTCTCTCACGGCCATGTGTCCAACCCTCTTTCACAGAATCCTTACTGTTACATTCCCGATTGGATAAAGTTGAAACAGCTTCTGCCTCAGTTATAGCCGGCTGAGGTGTTTCTGCTGATCAGCTGATTGTGCAGGCGTCATCCAGGCAGCCGCTGCCGCAGCTGTGATTCCCCCAGCTAATTTTCCAATGATCATGGCCGCCGCCATTTCTTTTTGCATTCCCGCCACAAAACCGAGATGGCTGCCAAGCACAAAGGCTGCGCTAACGGCAAATGCGACATTGATGACCTTCCCTCTCGGCGTCATATTTTTTAATGAGGCCAGCATCGGAATATGATGAGCCAAAGAGGTCACCAAGCCTGCTGTTGCTTTCTCATCTAAATGAAAACATCTCCCCACTGCCTGAAGCGGCTTTTTAAAGACTTTTGTGATAAAGGCCGTCATCGGAAAAGCCCCTGCCAAGGCAATGGCGATGGTGCCAGTCGTTTGTATTCCTGTTTCAACGCTTTCCATTCCCGGAATCAGCATAATGCCGGTCATCGTTTCAACGGAAACAGCTGCGAGCCCGATAATCGCAACCATACTGACAGCCTTTCCGAAGAGATAAAATAATCGAATGATGTTGTCGGTATACCGCCATAATCCAAGAGCGATCACAGCAGCAAAAAGACTCGGAATCAGAAGGTTTTTTCCTATCATAATGGTGTCAAAACCTGCGCATAACCCGCCGGTTAAGCACCCGATCGGTACTGTACACAGCCCGATTAATATGCCTTTCGCAAAATACGGGTGATCCTCTTTTTCGATGATGCCAAGAGCGACGGGAATCGTGAAAACGATTGCCGGCCCCATCATCGTTCCTAAAAACACCCATGAAAACAGTCCGGCATCTGGATCTTTGGCCATTTCTCCAGCGAGCGCATATCCACCCATATCAATGGCCAAGATGGTGTTCGCAAAGGATGAGGGATCGGCGCCAATCGCTGTGTAAACCGGAGAGACAATGGGAATCAGGATTGCTGCCAGCACGGGTGCCAGCGACACAATTCCGATCATCGACAGCGCCAGCGGACCCATAGCCTTGAAGCCGTCGGCAAACCGCTCGCCAAGCCCCCATCTGTTTCCCAAACAATAATCCGCTGCTCCCAATAGTAAAAAGGCAGCCAAAATGAATACAACCGCGTCATTCACCAACAGGGTTTTCTCCTTTTTTAAACGTATGATTGGTTTAATCATATCATCTGAAATCACCTAATAGAGCCCAATCTTAATCAATATGCGCTAAAAATTCATTGATCTCGGCTTTCTCAACGGCTGTTATGATATGCCGCGCTTATGCAGAACCGCTAATGTCCATTTTGTTTTGCCAATCATTCAGAAGCTGTGACATTGTACAAAAAAATCAGCTGACCCCGGATTCATAACGGCATCAGCTGATTGAATCTTAATTAAGCTCTAGAATATTTTCTTCTGCTTTAGCAGAAAACACTTTAGGCTCCAGACAGTCAAGGTCTTCATGAAATAAACTTACTTTTTGGATTTGCCGATTATCGTAGTGGTGAAAGTAGTAGTTTCCCGTGTCGCTGCACATCACAGAAGTATATTGCGTATAATCAATTTCGTCATCTTCCGTTATCACAGCACCCTTGGGTATCGCCATGTTTGACAAAAGCTGAAAAGCTGCGGATACACCTCTCGTTTCATCTGCCGCCGGCTCTAGATGTTCTTTCAGAAAAACAGCTCTGACAAACCGTGAAGGCGGTGTATAATCTCCCGGCAGACCTACAGTGCCCGAGCCTTCGCCAAAAGCGGACAGCATCAAGCCAGCCATCTCCTTGCTCTCGAATTGTTTCGGCCTTATTCCTATATATTGCCGAAGATTGGTCACATGCCATAAAAAGTCGGGGCTGTTCGTCATGACACCTGGTTGATTGTCATAGATTTTGATGCCTTCTGTTCTCGGTTCTATCGTCAGGCTGCGTCCCGTCCGGTCTGACAATATCCAGTGTAAAGGTAAAACTGTATCCAATAGCTCTAATTTCTTCTCTACAATCGTTAAAGATTGGATCTTTTCTTTTACGTCTTCCAAAGACTTACAGACTGACAGCACCCATGTTACAAACTCATGCGGGGCAATATGAACGCCGTCTCCCCGTATCGTTTTTTCGTACTCCGCATATCCCATAAAATAAAGCGCCGCACAAGATAAACCGCTTTCATTTACACCGTCGGCAAATAATATATTTCCAAGTTTTCTCCCCATACCGATAAACGCGTACTGCGTTTGATGCACCTTTCCGTCAGCTTCACTCGTCCAGCTGTAACGGCGCGGATAGAGAATGACCTCCGTCCCCAGCTGAAATGCAAAATCCATTGTTCTCGCTAATAAATGATTCCGGTCAGCAGTTTCCAATGTAAGACTTGTGCACATCTGATTCAGTCCCCTTTCAATTCAGGCTAAAATCATACATTTTGTGAACAACTTGTTTTATCAGCATAACGAAAGTCAAATAGATTCGTCAAAAGATTAGCATGACATCAAAACAATGAACAAGAAGATTCGTTCCTCAAAAAAAATGTACGATGCTGATGTTTATGGCGATTGATTCCTTTTTATTTCTACAGTCCTCTTCAGCAGCAGAGCCAATCAGAAATTATAAAGGTTCATGATCAATCGCTGACGTTCTAAATATCGACGGGGCAGCAGGAAAAGAAATGTTAGCGTCCATTCCGCAATTACAGACCGGACAGGACAATAAAGCCGCCATAACAAAAAATCCAGCCTCCTAAAAGGCTGGACTTCATTATTTCGCCAAAACAAGCTCGTGAATCGCATGTGCAACCCCATGTTCATTATTGGAGCGTGTTTGAAAGTTTGCGGCCTCCAATACTTCTGGAATGGCGTTTGCCATGGCAACGCCGCATCCCGCCCATTCAATCATTGTCAGGTCGTTCCCGTTGTCACCTATGCTCATGACTTCCGCCTGTTCAATTTCAAGCAGCTGCGCCAGCTGGCGTACGGCATTTCCTTTGCTGGCTTCCGGATGCAGAATTTCATAAAAGAAAGGCGCGCTTCTGACCATCGTATATTTTTCTCTCACGTCTTCTGGAATCGATGTAATGACGCGGCTTAAGTTCTCCGGTTTATCAATAAACATCACTTTCGGGATGAGGATGTCTTTTGGCATTTCGTCAACTTTGCGGTAATGAAGCGGCACTTGTGTCACATAGGATTCGTATACGGTAAATTCACTGATATCCCGGTTAGGCGTATACAGATTAGATGAGTCAAAGTAATGCATCGGCGTCTTCAGCTCTAAGCTCAGGTCATATAATGAAGTTAAATCATCATATCCGAGAGACAGCTCCGTGACCACTTCATTTGTATGCGTATTTTGAACAAGCGCTCCGTTGTACGCGATGACATAGTCGCCTTCTTCAATTAAATTCAGTTCATCTAAATATCTCCGCACTCCCCCGATAGGCCGGCCGGTGCAAAGCACAATTTTGACGCCTTCCGCTTTTGCAGCGTGAAGCGCGTTGCGGACCTCCTCTGTTACTTCATGGTGATCATTTAAAAGTGTTCCGTCCATATCAATTGCAATTAGTTTGTACATCCTGCATCTCCTTCATGTCGTTTTCAGTCTATAGTCCCATCATATCGTTTTTTCTTTTTGATATTCAACTGGAAGAGATGATTTTCTCCTGATTCTATTTTGACGCCGGCCTTGTCTTCGCATACGCGTGCGCGGTTTCCGCGTTCTTTCTGTCTCCATGCCGCCATTTTCTGCTTTTTCCTGTTTCATCAGCAGGAAGCCGGCAGCTATATAAGGAATGCCGGTTATATTCAAGATGGCTAGCTTCACACCTGCCGCCGTCAAAAAGACTGCCCATGATGATGCAGGGTTCCGTCTGATCATAACGTAAGCGGCCATTTCCATAACAATCAGGATGGCGTGAAGCACTACACAATAAATAAGCAATACAAGCGCAAAAAACAAAATATAATTCACGAATGCCCCCGAGTAGATCATAGCGCGCATCATTTGGATAAATGATAAGGACTGCATAGATCCGCTGATGACATTAGGATTATAAATCGTATAGTCACTAAATAAATGTTTAATCTTGAGAAAAGCCCATAATATCAATATCCACTGAATAATATGTAAAATAAGTCCTGTTAGCACAAGGCTTTCAGCTTTTTTATTTCTCATATGTCTCCTCCTTGCCGGTCTTTGATTCGATTCTTGTCATCGTTTTTGTCTGGCCATTTTGCTCCCATATTTCAACGTCCCGTTTTCACCTCTTTTCAGCGTGCTTTTGAGCGGATAATAGGAGCCGAGATACTGAATCTCAATGGACCCGTCAGTGCTCTGGGACATGATCTTGTATGCCTTAAAACAGCTGCACCTCTCCCTTTAATCACTTCCGTCTCTACTACCTCGTCTTTGGTAAATGTAACTGCTGCTGATCTCACGGCGTCCATGGGTCCCGGGGTCATCCCCTCATCCCACGTTCCATCATAAAACGGCGTTGCTGTTGGCAGCCCGCTATCATGAACATACAGCCGTTAAGAGTAACATGGCACAGTTTTTTTCATGGCGATCTCCGTCCTTTCTCTCCTTTTTGGGCGAATGCCGTGACACTGTGCCAATGACTACATAAGTTATAAAGAATTCACCCATATTTTACATTTTTTAAGGAGATTGATCACATGGACCCTTATCAATATTACAGTCCGCAGCCGCCTTACTATAGCCAATATGAATACAATCCTTATCCGCAGCAGGATTATTATGAGCCCCGCCAGATGGACAGACAGCCGCCAGCATTAGAAAGAAGAATTGCAGCACTTGAACGGCAAAATGAACAACAAACAAGAGAGTTAACACGCCTGACAAATGAAGACCGCCGCCAAAATCGGGAAATTGCACGGATGGCCGAACAGGTTAATCAGTTAAGCCAAGCTGTTGAACGCCATACCCGCCGCTTAAATCGGCTCAATCAGCGCCTCCGCACAGTAGAAAACAGGCTGAATATCCCATTTACCGCAGGTGAAGGCGGTTTTTGAAGCGGGCAAAGAAAAAAGCGGAATACGATTCCCCATTTCAGGGTTCCGTGTTTCGCACTCCTTATGGTATGAAAAGCGGAGCATTTACATAAAAAGGGTTTGTGCAAGTATACAATCTTTACCGGTTGCATTCAAAGAAAGAGAAGTTGAGGAAAATAATTGTAGTTTTTCGTTTGCGGAATTTCTTTTCATTCAGGTTGCATGATAATACCGACTCACGTCAATCGATCACATGGAGGGATAACTCATGCATAATACACAACACGGCTTGCAGCAGCTGAACCAAGCCCGCCAGACTGCTCAGCAGCTCATTCAGCAAACACAGCAAAGCAGCCAGCAATATCGCCAAATGCTTCATCAGGAGCAGCAGAACATCCAAATGCTGCAGCAGATACTAAACCACGAACAACAAGCTGCACATACCATTCAGCAAGCACTGCACGGACATGACATGGCGATTCAAAAATGCCAGCAGGTTGTCAACATGTGCAACCAAATGCAGCAGGAACTCACTGGGCAATCCAGCGGCATGAATTCGAATGTTTCAGCACTTCCATTCGGACAAAACACGCCATTCCAGCAGCATTCCTACCAGCAGTAATATATAAAAGCAAGCGGCATAGCTCCCCCTATGCCGCTTGCTTCTCTATTGTTTTAATTGTGATTGGACGTTTTTGGGCAAATCTTTATATTGCACTTCTTCCCAGGTCTCTACATATTTGCCTTTTGTGTTGACTTTTAAATAGGCATTCTTCCGCAAATCACCGCTTACCAGGAACGTTACTTCGCTCTTTTCACCGGACTTATTGCAGCCGTCTAGTGTATATTTAGTGCCGCCTGGTTTAAGGTGCTGGCCATCTCGATTCATCTGGACATACAGATCCTGTCTGGGAACTAGCGGATTGATTCTATCTGTTATCTCGTTATGAATGAAGAGAATGCCGCAAATGGCCGCGATGGCCCCTGCACCCACTATAATTGATAAAAATTTTTTCATACTCACCATCCCTTATTTCATCGTTAAGAAGCTTTTTATTTTTTTCAAGTAGCTAAACCGCACCATCAGGAAGAACAGCAGCTGAAAAGCTAAAAATCCTCCGATTGTCAGCAACACTGGTTTGGTTACGTTGACAAAGTCGCCAGCTCTAATGGCAAAAACCGTATGAAGAACAGCCATCGCAAAGGGAAAGAAGAACAAGATCGCTAATTGAATGGTTACGCTCTGTGACATTTCTTCTTCACTAAATCCAATCTTCGCTAATGAACGGTAGCGCTTCTGATCTTCCTCTAAATCCGTAAACAAACGGAAATACAAAAAGCTTCCGGCCGCGGTAAAGAAGACAATGGCAATGAAAAGCCCAATAAATAAGCTTAAGCTTGGCAGTTGCACTGTCATATAGTGCGTACTGGCCTTCGCATCAAATTGAAAGTGAACGTCAGAATAATCACCATACAATTTATTTGTAAGTGATTGGCTGTTGCCTAAACTGTCTTTCCAATTCTTAAATTTGTAACCAATGAGCTTCGTGCTTTCTCCAAGCTTATGAAGCTTTTTGTAGGTTGTTTCATTTACGACAAGAACGCTGTTTACAGAAATCAGCGGTTTTTTTGTTTCTTTCACTTCGAGCTTCTGATTTGCCAGCTCATTTTTCTTGTTCAGCAGATCTAATTGTTTCGGAAATTCAGTTTTATCCTTGACTTCATAGGTGCTTGGGAAATAGATGCTTTCCCCGTTTTTCAGATCATTCATGCTCATGCTGAAGTGCTTTTGAAATGTTTCCTGATCCATTAAGATAACAGGCGGCACTTCATCTCCCCGCTTATAGCGCACATATGAAACTGACATATCGTAACGTGTAAATGCGAAATGATTCTGTTTCAGCTCATGTTCAATATCATGCAGGTGTTGTTTTTCTTTCAGATTGCCTTCAAATGATAAGTACTCCATTTCATAGGCTGAATCCATTGCCCCGACAGTTGATTTGTAAACGGCCAGCACTCCTGTAGCAGTAAAAGCCACTGCTGAAATAATACTGACGATAAAAAACAGGCGGGCATTATCTTTTAGGCGATAGACTAAATCAGAAATCCAAATGACATTTTTCCCGCGCAAGTAAAAGCCCTTCCACTTCTTCACGGCCCTCAATATCCAAATGCTGCTCTGGCTGAAGAAAAAATACGTTCCAACTATGGTTAAGATCAAAATCAGAAAAGGCATATAGGAGTGAACATTCTCTTTTAAGACCATTCCGTAGCTCATCACAAGGCATGCCACGCCGAAAATCGACAGAAGGATAGACGGCTTCGGCTCAGGTTTCATGTTTTCCGCGCCTTTGATCAGCAAAATAACGGTTTTGGATTTAATAAAAAAGAGCGTAAACTGCGATAATAGGAAAAATAAGAGCATAAATCCGCAAATCGTAATCCCCAACGCCTTCCAAGGCATATACAGGGGTAAAGCGTCCATTTCTAAAATATAAGCTCCGATTGTAAAAAATGTTTTTGAAAAAATCAGTCCGCCGATGATCCCGGCAACAATTGAAAAGGCGCCGATCATCATGTTTTCAGCTGTCACCAGCACCCGCAGCTGGGCGGGAGTAATCCCCTGAATCAGCAGAATGCCAAACTCTTTGTTTCTGGATTTCAAAAAAGCATTAACGGAATATAGAACAAATAAAATTGAAAAAATAAAAATCATCCACTCCGCTGCTGTTAATCCTTGCCTCGCAATGTTATTCAAGTATCCTTCCTTAAGAGCAGGATGAAAAATAAACATAGCGAAAGTAAAGAAAATCAATACAGAAAAAGCACTGCTCAAAAAAAACGCCAAATACGACCGTTTGTTTCGTGTAACATTTTTATAAGCGAACTGAAGAAAGGTCATTTGCGTTTCCCCCCAGCATAGAAAGTACATCCAGGATTTGATCATAAAACACCTGGCGGTTATCCCCGCGGTAAATTTCGTTAAACAGTGTTCCGTCTTTAATAAAAATCACACGCTGGCAATAGCTTGCCGCCACAGGATCATGGGTGACCATCAATGCTGTAATCTGATCGTTCTGGTTCAGGCTTTGCATGGTTTCCATAACATCCTTGGAAGCTTTAGAGTCGAGGTTTCCCGTCGGTTCATCAGCCAGAATCAGTGAAGGTTTATGAATCATTGCTCTCGCAATGGCCGCCCGCTGGCGCTGTCCGCCTGAGACCTCAAACGGACGCTTTTGTAAAAGATTCTCTATTCCAAGCTTTTCTGCGATGGCATACAGCTTTTTTTCCATGACAGAAGGAGATTCTTTTTCGAGTGTTAACGGCAGCATGATATTTTCGCCAATCGTCAGTGTATCAAGCAGATTAAAGTCCTGAAACACGAAACCAAGCTGTTTGCGCCTGAATTGTGCCAGCCTTGTTTTTTTCAGATTGTGAGGGTTGTCTCCTTTGATCAAGACATCTCCGGAATCAGGACGATCTATGGTAGAGATGATATTCAAAAGCGTTGTTTTACCGGAACCCGACGGGCCCATTACAGCCGTGAATTCCCCTTCTTCTACTGAAAAAGAGATTTGTTTTAACGCCCGGTGAGACACTTGTCCTTTGTAAGTTTTATTTAAATGTTTGACCTCGAGCATATTCGCCATGAGAATCCTCCTTATCGTTATTCTTCATCAGAAACCGGCTTATCATGTGTGCGAAGAACCTCATAAAAAATCCCCCCTGATAAGCTGATAAACAAATCTTATCAAGAGGGATGGCAGTGTGCTATGCGGTTTTCTTAATGCCTCCTTACACTTTTGTAAGAAATAAAAATTGTACCGCTGTACCTTTTCCCGAAGAAGAGCTGATCTCTACTTCATGATTCAGTTTTTTCGTAATTTCTTTCACCAGATGAAGGCCTATCCCGGTTGATTCTTGGAAACGCCGGCCGTTTTCACCTGTGTAATAGGGATCAAACACACGCTTTATATCCTGTGAGGGAATCCCCACACCATAATCTCTTATTTCTAACACCGTTTTAACCTCATGCTGAAATATCGTCAGCTCAATCCGGTCACTCATTCCCGCGGAATACTTCACCGCGTTTGTCACAACCTGCCCAATCGCAAATTTCAGCCATTTTGGGTCTGTATAAATCGTATCGTCAGTGAGAATATTTGTTTTCGGATATACACGATGCTCAATAAAATACCGTTTATAGCTTTGAATAACGGTTTGGAGAATCTCGGATAAAGAGACTGCTTCTATTTTGAAATCTCTCTCAAACAGGTCGAGCCTCGAGGAATATAGCAATGTTTCCAATCCATATTCAATCTGCCGGACTTCTTTTTTGATTTGCCCAAAAATGGGTTCGTCCTCTTCCTGAATGATTAAATTAATAACAGAAAGCGGTGTCTTCACTTGGTGCACCCACTGGTTCATATAGGTTACCCTATCTTCCAGTTTGGCTTCTTTTTCTTGAAGCTTTTGATTGTGGAGGCGGTTCAGTTCCATCTGTTTTTCATAAAGCTCAGAACAAAACAAAGAAGAACCTAAACCAGGCACTTCCGCATCCTCCTGATGAGAGCTGATCCACTGATAAACACCGCGGTCTTGATACCAGCGATAGATCAAATACACCGCTAACAACAGCAGCTGCACGCCGAGTATATAGAATAAATGGGCAAGGGAACGCTGACCTGCAAACCAATAGTACGTAAAAACAAAAATGCCTTGAATCAAAAAAAGCAATATTAAGAGTACATGAGCCCGTAAAAACAGTTTCATGACAGCGGCCTCAACTGATATCCTTCACCGCGGACAGATTCGATCGAAAAAGGCACCTCTAAGTCACGAAGCTTTTTGCGCAAACGGGTGATATATACATTCAGCGTATTGTCATCAACAAACAGATCAGTATCCCACGTTTTTTCCATTAACCGGTCTCTTCCCGTTACCTTTTCTCCGCGTTCCAGCAACACCTCAAGAAGCTTGCTTTCTTTCTTTGAGAGCTCGCACTTTTGTTCTTGATAACGCAGTTCAAATCGCTCTACATACAGCTGCACACTCTCGAATTCCACGATTCTTTCTCCCTGCTTTACCGCATACTCTCCATACGCCCTGCGAATTTGGCTTTTGATTTTCGCGAGCACAATATCATAAGAAAAGGGCTTTTCAATATAATCATCGCCGCCGTTTTCAATCGCCATCACCTGATCCATTTCGCCGCTTCTGGCAGAAATAAAGATGATCGGGCTGGTCGAATGCTGGCGGATTTGCCGGCACCAATAATATCCGTCATATGCCGGTAAGTTGATATCAAGCAGCACCACATCGGGCTTTTCCCGCAAGAACTTATCCAATACAGCTGTGAAATCATTGATAACCACGGTATTATATCCGTACTTCTCTAAATAATTTTGTAATAATGACCGAATGTCTTCGCTATCTTCCACAATCATGATTTTATTCATGCAATCCATCCTCCAAAAGGATAAGGCCGTTTCAGAGCCATCATTTTTTGATGCCCCCATCATAATGCTTTCATCGGTTCTGCGCAACAAGAGAAAGCGGGCCTTCATAAAAGACCCGCTTCTTACCGTTCTTTGCGAATATGTATATCTTGAATCGATTGTTTCGGTGCATGAAATCTGCTTTCGGCTTCACTTCTTGCCTCAGCAAAGGTCCGTGCCTCCACATTGTCTTTGTAGACATCCAGCTGAATCAGATACAGCGGACGCACTTTAAAACCATGAATAATCGTCACAGCCCATAACGGGAGCACAATAAAAATTCCTGGTAAATCGGGCAGCACAAAACCAAACGCAAATACGAAAAAATAAATAATTCCATACATGATCCACTTTTTATTTCTAACCTTGATGCCAATCAATAAAAAGGCAAAAAAACTGGTGATAGCAAAAGGCATGAAAATAAACAGCATCCACCAGCTATGCCGCCATTCCCAAGCGGCACCTCTTTTTGTAATTTCCATATTTTTATCCTCCTATTTACCTATAATAATAGATTAAGCATACCGCGTCACCTGTTAACGAGAAATTTTTTCCCTTAAAAATAGTGATAGACGGAGCACAGGTTTCCTGCTATATTATTAATTGATAATGATAATCATTACTGATTAATTAAATACATATTGGGGGATTCTTGATGAAAAAGAACACATTGCTCGTGGGCATGCTGGTGCTGCTTCTTATATTTATCAGCGCATGCAGCAGCACGGCTTCGAAAGGAAGCTCAGGTGATTCAGCTTCCGATAAAACAGAAATGAGAACATACAAATCCACAAAAGGAGACGTCAAAATCCCTGCACATCCGAAACGCATCGTCACTGATTTTTATGCTGGAGAATTGCTGTCTGTCGGGGCGAATGTGGTTGGCTCGGGTTCATGGTCATTTGATAATCCGTTTTTAAAATCAAAGCTGAAAGATGTGGAGGATGTCGGGGATCCGATCAGCGTCGAAAAAGTGATGGAGCTTCAGCCTGACTTAATTGTTGTCATGAATGAAGAAAATGTAGATCAATTAAAAAAAATCGCGCCAACTGTTGTCGTTCCTTATAACACAGCGAAAAACATAGAAGACACAGTCAGCATGTTCGGGGATATCGCCGGAACGAAAGACGAAGCAACATCCTTTATGGCTGACTTTAACAAAAAAGCGGAAGCAGCCAAAAAGAAAATGGCCGGCATCCTCGACAAAGATGCGACTTTCGGTATTTATGAAAACACGGACAAGGGCGAATTCTGGGTGTTCAATGACAATGGCGGACGCGGTGGCCAAGCTGTATACAACGCGCTTGGGTTAAAAGCGCCTGAAAAAATTGAACAAGATGTCATCAAAAAAGGAGAGATGAAACAGCTCTCTCAAGAGGTCATTCCTGAGTATGCCGCAGATTATATGTTCATTACGGACTACAATCCGAAAGGCGAAAGCAAAACACTCGACAAGCTGAAGGAATCCGCTATCTGGAAAAACCTAGACGCTGTCAAACATAACCGCGTGTTTATCAATGACTTTGACACATTCTACCCGTACGATCCGATTTCCGTCAGCAAACAGGTTGATTTGATTGCTGATATGCTGGTGAAGCGTGAGAAAGAAAACCAAAAATAAATGGCATGACAAAAGCACTCACGATGACGTGAGTGCTTTTTCTTCAGCTGACTTGCTGTCTAGCGGCTTTTCCCGCTGAGCCGAATTCTTTCATTTTGCTTTTCACTGTTTCCTTTACCGCGTCAATTCCCGGCGTCATATAGGCGCGGGGTTCGTATAAGTCTCGATTTTCTTCAAACATGACGCGCGTTTTTTCTGCCCATGCCACCATACATTCTGTATTGATGTTGATCTTCGCGTGGCCAAGCTGGATGGTTCTTACGATTTGATCAGCCGGAATTCCCGATGCACCGTGAAGAACTAGGGGAATGTTCGTAGTCTTAGCGATTTCCTCCATCTCTTTGAATCCGAGCTTAGGCTCACCTTGATACTTTCCATGAACTGATCCGAGCGCAGCGGCCAGGGCATCAATATTGGTTTCTTCCGCGAGACGCTGGCACTCATGAAGATCAGCGTATTTTACACCGCCCACAAGACCGTCCTCCATGCCGCCTACCGTACCGACTTCAGCCTCTACTGACACACCGTGAAGCTTGGCATAGTCTGCTACCTCTTTCGTCATGGCGATATTCTGATCAATCGGTGAATGTGATCCGTCAATCATGACCGAGCTAAACCCTGCGTCAATGGCTTGTTTACAGCGCTCCACGCTGCTGCCGTGATCAAGGTGAAGGACAACGGGAACGGTGATTGACAATTCTTCCATTAATGCATTGACCATCGCGGCTACGGTTTTGAATCCGCCCAAGTAGTCGATCAGCCGATCTGATGCCGCCGCGATGACAGGAGACTGTTCTTCCTCCGCAGCCCGTAAAATCGCTTTTGTCCACTGCAAGCCATTAATATTAAACTGGCCGATTGCGTAATGCTCCCGTTTTGCATCTTCAAGAAGCTCTTTCATCGATACAAAAGCCATGTTCACCCCTCCTTTATCCATTACATGTTGAAGTATTTTGATACAACATCAACCGTTGTTTTTTTCGCTGTTTGAATGGCTTCCTCGGCACTCAGCTTATAGTATTCAGGCCGGAAAAGCTCAACCGATACAACATCAGAGAAACCGATTTCTTTGAGGGCTGATAAATGGGCATTTAAGTCAATCGCTCCTTGGCCAGGCCACACACGATCCTCATCCGTTAAAAAGCCGATTGGGAAATCTTCGGTATCGTCGATGTGGTAGATGAAAATTTTCTTTCCGTCCGCCTGCTTTAAGCTTTCAATATTTGAACCCATTGCATGGAAGTGGAAACTGTCAAGGACAAGCCCGACATTGTCCCGGTCGACTGTGTTTACGATGTCGTACGCTTGTTCAAACGTATTGACCGTACATTGCGGGTGGCCGACAAATTCAAGTGCGATTTTTACGCCGTACGGCTCCGCGATATCTGAAAGCTCAGTCAGCACCTCTACACTGCTCTTTTTGATCTCTTCTTTTACAATCTTCTGCTCAGTCACAAGCGGGACGGCCACGACATATTTTACGCCGAGGGTTTTGCACGTTTCCATCATGCCTTTAAATTCAGCGATGATCTCATTGTGGCCCTTTTCATCACGGTTGTTAAAAAAAACGAGTGCGTTTAAGGCAAGCGGTTTAATGTGATGGGTTTGAAAATACTCCGCAAGATCGTCCAATGAATGGTCTTTTAAGTACTCCGGCAGCTTATCCATTGTGCGGATTTCAATATAATCATAGCCGTGCTTTTCGCATAGTTCTAGTTCCTGTTTAAGATTTGAGTTTTCCAATGTTGTTGCTTCATTAAAGCAAAGTTTCATGTCAGACTCCCCCATCTGCGTTTTAGATATGAAGGGAGTTCGGCAGGATGGCTATTCGCCATATCCCGCCGAACTCCATGCTCAGCTTATGCCAGACCTAATTCTTCTTTCATTTTCCGAAGCATAAATCGGCTTGATTCATCCGCTCTTTCGTCGACCCAAGCAAAAACGGCATTCGTCGCAATTCCGTCGAACTTCATCTCTCTCAGCTTTCTGAAAATCGTTTCAAAATCAACCTCGCCTTGGCCAATGTCCAAATGCTGGTGAACCGTTACTTTCGCATCTGGCGGATTGACGATATAGCGAAGCCCGTGGGCCGCTTTATGATTAAAGGTATCCGCAAATAAAACGTGTGTGAGGCGGTCGCCGGCTTCGTCAAACATTGTCTCAATGTCGCCTATGCCGTCATCATAGAAGAACGTATGCGCAGTCGAGTAGACAAGATTGATCCAGTCCTTGTCAAGCGCGCGAATCATATCCATCGCACCTTTGTGCGTTTCGATAAAATCGTATGGATGGGCTTGAAGATTGAGTTTAACGCCTTCTTTTTCAAAGACTGGCAGAAGCTCATCCATGGATTTGATAAATTTTTCTTCACTTGTTAAAGGATCATATTTTGAACCGCTGAATTCACTGTTCATCAAATCCACTTCAAGTTCAACCGCAATTTCAATCGCCCTTTTCCAATTGCGCACCGCAGCCTGACGGCGATCTTCATCAGGACCCGCCCAGTGGTAAAGAGGGAGGAGCGATGAAAGCTTGACACCTGTATCCTTTAAAAGCCGCTTTAATTGTTTAATCTTTGCTGAATCGACCTTCGGATATTTATAGAATGGACAAAAATCCTCGCGCGGCGATAGCTCAATATATTCATAGCCAAGCTCCGCAGTTTTATAAACCATTTCCTCCAACGTTAAATCATCACGATACATCGATGGATCCAATGCTAATTTCATATTTTCACTCCTCTATTTTTTAGTTTTCAACTGTTGTATAAGATTGATAGAATTCAGGTTTTTCCTTCAAATCAACTTTTTCTTTTTGTCCGGATTCCTGGGCTTTTACACATGCGTCAGTCGTAACAGCAGCAATATAGCCGTCCCACGCCGTCGGTCCGCTGACCTCGCCTTTCTTTTGAATCGAATCAATGAAGTCTTGGATTTCTACATCGTACGCGGCCACAAAGCGCCTCTGCCAATCCATCAGAATATCTGTGCTGAATTTGCCTTCTTTTCTCATGCTGATGCTTGATGGTTCAGGAAGCTTGATGATACCGTCTTCTCCGACGATTTCACATTGAATGTCATAGCCGTATTTACAGTTCACATAGATTTCAGCATTGATGACGATGCCGCCTTTTGTTTCAATGACTACAATTTGCGGATCTTTTAAATGCGGAAGCGCGTTTTTCGATTTTTTCGGATAGAAGACTTGAACGGACTCGTAGTCATCATTGACAAGCCAGTGCAGCACATCAATTTCATGAACAAGCGTATCAACAACGGCCATATCCGTTGTGTAGTTTTCGGCAACACTTGGGTTGCGGTGCGCGCAGTGAATCATAAGCGGCTCACCAATGACATGGTTATCAAGCGCTTCCTTCAGCTGTACGTAACCGCTGTCATAACGGCGCATAAAGCCGACTTGAACAAGGCGTTTGCCCACTTTGATTTCCTCTTCGACGATGCGCATGCATCCTTCAGCCGTTGTCGCGAGCGGTTTTTCACAGAACACATATTTCTGGGCTTTAATCGCTTTCAGTACGCTCGATTCATGAGCAGGCCCCCAGCTTGTCACTAAGACAGCGTCTACATTTTCGTCGGCAAGAAGACTGTCATCATTCGGATACACCGCCGCGTTTAATTGGTATTGCTCAACGACCTTTTGCGCAGCTTCTTGATTCACATCCGTTACAGCCACGATTTCTGCACCGGACAGCTTGTTCGTGATGCGGTTAATATGTTCTTTTCCGATTGCTCCAGTTCCAATTACACCAATACGTAAACTCATTGACAGCCACTCCTTCTGTTGGTTACATGATTTTGCTTTCTGTTCGTTGCTTTACTTGGGTCCGAGGAGATCCGTAGAGTTCCTCCTGAATTTGTTCAAGCGACTTGCCAGACGTATTAGGCGCGAAGAGAAGCCCGATGATCATACTGGCCGTCACACATCCGAGAAGAATTGCAGCCATTGTTCCAATGCCGAAATTGGTCATAACCATTGGGACAAACAGACTCCAAATCCCGATTGAAATACGGACAAGGAAAAACATCAGTCCTTGTGCAGAAGCACGATATTGCGTAGGAAAGATTTCACTGGCCCATAACTGATAGTTTGCTTGCTGCCCGGCTCCGTTATTGATGCCGATGACAACAATAAACAGGAGCAGAACCGGCAAGCCTTCAACCGGCAGCAGAAACAGCGTCCATCCGATCACTGCCATAAAGGCAGCGATTCCAAACACGGTTTTTCTATATTTGTCGGCATAGGGCATGAAGATCAAAGCGACCCCCAATCCTGTGAAGATAAACAAACCCATTTGCAAAAGGTTTGCCGTTGTGGCCGATACACCGCCGACCTGCTGATAAATGTATGGCATAAAGAAGCCCATTACACCGGCTGCTAAATTCCAAACCAGGAACACACCCATTAAAAACAGTATATTTTTTAGATACATAGGTTTAAGCAAATCAAAATACGATGTTTTGTTCAATACGGCTGGCTTCCCTGTCTGCGAATCTCCCGCCTGTTTTTTTGGCTGCCAGGCGTCTGACTCCGGAAGCCTGATTCTCAGGATGTACGTAATCAGCGCAATGACAAGCAGATGGGCAAAGACGATTTTATTACCCAGGAGGCCTAAATCACCGACCAGTACGGAGAGAAGCAGCACAACCACAGCGCCCGCGGCCCAAGCGACTTGTGCTACGCCGCAATGCCGGGCCCGATTTTTCTTTGGCGCATTTTCTGCAATAATCGTCCATGATGCGGTAATGTCGGCTCCTACTGATAAACCGATAATCATGTAACCGCTTAACAACATGGGGAAATTAGCCCCGAACAGAACCAAACAAATCCCTAGCGCATAAACCAGCATGCTATTGGTATAAACAGCCTTCCGCCCGATTTTATCAGCCAGAAACCCGCCGAGCAAAGCGCCGACAGCGGCTGAAATTGCATTTGCGCTTAGCGCGCCGAGCAGCCCGATCTGCGTATCAGATAGCTTTAGGTAACTGACCCATAACGATAAACCGGCAGATCCAGCTACAATGGAACCGGCATCAATATAGTTGGCCAATGCCGCCGCGATTGTCCGTTTATTGAAGGCCGAATCGGCTTTGGTATTTTCCATATATTCAGTCCCCATTAAGCCAGATTCAACAACTGCTTATCAATATAGTTTCTGGCGATCAATGCATACTCAAGCGGGTTTGCCACATCAGGGTCCTGTTCAGCTTCAACGACAATCCATCCGGAATAATTGTTCTTTAACAGCAGCTGATATACTTCTCTAAAATCAATGCATCCATCACCGGGAACCGTAAACATGCCTTTTAAAAACGATTGCCGAAACGACTTCCCTTCAAGCCTGCACTGTTCCATGACATTCAGTCTGGCATCTTTAAAATGCACATGCTTAATGCGGGCGAAATGCTTCTCAAGCATTCCCATGTAGTCTCCGTCAGAAATATAAGCATGGCCTGTATCATAGAGGAGGTGTACATGCGCAGGGTCTGTACCCGCCATCAGATGGTCCACTTCTTCCGCCGTTTGAACGCCGGTGCCGAGATGATGATGATAGACGAGCTTTAAGCCATGCTGATCGGCAATTTTGCCAAGGTGATCGAGCCCTTCACAAAGCCGTTCCCATTCTTCATCATTAAAGTACGGTTTATCTGTGAACACGTTTTTTTCCAAGCTTTGCACACTGTAGGTTTGTTCAGAGACAACAGCGACATCCGCTTTTACTTGCTGTAAGTACTCACAATACGCTTTAAACGCCTTTGCTGTTTCTCCGAGTCCGTCTCGGAGGATGAAGCTGCTGAACCATTTTCCTGCGATCCGCAAATTCCGAAGCTTCAGCTCTTTATTCAGAATGGCAGGTTCGGGGAAAAAGCCCCCGACTTCCGTGCCTTGAAAACGCGCGACGACAATATCACTTAACAAATGCTGAAGAGTATTTCCCGCTCCGATTTCAGGCATATCATCATTCCGCCACCCAATGGGAGCGATCCCCCACAGGATTTCATTTTTGCCCATCTATGATGCCTCCCCTCTAATACTGCTTAGCAGATTCCAGCATTTTCTCTTTTGCTTCGTATGCTTTCTGAACACTTTCTTGTTCAGACACCTCTGCTACGCCGACATGCCACCAGCTGTCATAGCCGTCCGTCATTGTTTTTGGCAGAACCTTCATTTCAATTAACGTTGATACGTCCTGTTTCTTCGCATCCTCTAACGCCGCTTTTAACTCTTCTACTGTGTTCGCACGATAGGTTTTCGCGCCGTAACCCTCAGCAACTTTCGCATAATCGACATTTAAAATCTGGTTGTCATCTGTGCGGAACTCGCAATAGTAGCTGCCACTGCCGTGATCCATTTGCAAGTTGTTGATACATCCAAAACCAGAGTTATCAAAGAGCAGCACATTGATTTTCTTGTTGTACTGAATCGCTGTAATCAGCTCAGAGTGAAGCATCAGGAAGCTGCCGTCTCCGACAATGGAATACACTTCTCTGTCAGGATGGGCCAGTTTAAGACCCAGTGTCCCGGACACCTCATAGCCCATGCAGGAATACCCGTACTCCAGGTGATACGTATTTGGCACATTTGAATGCCACAAACGCTGCAAATCTCCTGGAAGAGAGCCTGCTGAACAGATGATTACGCTGTCTTCAGCAATCGTTTCGTTGATTGTCAGCAATGCTGTTGTTTGCGGAAGCTCAGTATTTAACGCGTCAGCGTATTCGTTTAGAACCTCCTGGGAGAAATGATTTTTGATTTCCGGATCAAATGCCTCCCGTTTAAACGTCACTTTGCTAAGGCGTTCGCGTTCAGCGAGCCATTCTTCCTTTAGCTCCTTAATCGTTGAGCCGAATTCACTCTTATAGCCTTCAAGCAAGCCGTTCAGTTTGCCAAGCGTTATTTTCGCATCCGCCACCACTTGGAACGCGTCGAGTTTATACGCCTGCATTCGGCTGACATTAATGTTCAGGAACTTCGCTTTATCAAAATCAAAAGCGGTCTTAGAGGATGTCGCAAAATCCGTATATCTTGTGCCGATGCCGATAATCAAATCAGCTTGGCGGGCCGCTTTATTTGCCGCAAGTGTACCTGTGATGCCCATTCCGCCGAGGTTGTTCGCAAAATCAGCTTCAACTGTCGACTTTCCTGCCTGCGTTTCAACTAACGGAATGTGATACGCTTCAGAAATGGCAACCAATTCATCGCGCGCACCGGAGTATTTTGCGCCTCCGCCGACAAGGATCACAGGATTTTTGCTGGCTTTCATCAGCTCCGCCGCACCTTGCAGCTCGCGCTCGCTCGGCTGCATGCGATCAATATAGTGAATCCGTTTGACGAAGAAACTTTCATCAAAGTCGTATGCTTCTCCTTCCACATCCTGAGAAATACAAATCGTTGCCGGACCTGCTTTTGCCGGATCAGTCATGACTTCAAACGCGCGCAGCAAACTGCTCATAAGCTGCTCAGGACGCGTAATGCGGTCCCAGTATCTCGATACAGGTTTCAATGCATCGTTTGTTGTAATCGCCGCACTGTATTCTTGCTCCATCTGCTGCAGTACAGGATCTGGCTGTCTTGTCGCAAAAGTATCTGCCGGAATCAAGAGAACCGGGATATTGTTTGCCAATGCAGTGCCGGCTGCCGCCACTAAGTTGGCCGCTCCCGGTCCGACGGATGTAGAGACCGCATATATTTTTCTTCTCAGCATTTGTTTGCTGTACGCCATTGCGGCATGCGCCATTCCTTGTTCATTTTTCCCTTGATAGACTTTCAAATGGCCTGCATCCTGCTCAAGCGCCTGGCCAATCCCTAATACGTTACCATGACCGAAAATCGTGAAAACCCCTTCAACGAAAGGCTCTTCCTTTCCATCTACATGGATGTACTGCTGGTTTAAGAATTTAATCAGCGCTTGTGCTGTTGTTAAGCGAATTTTCTTACCCACAAACGATCCCACCTTTCCTCGATCTTTTTCAATTATGACTGTGCTTCAATAAGCTGTACGATTTCTTCCGCAGTCGGCATCGCTTCTGACGAACTGTGCTTGCTCACCACAATGGAGGCTGACGCGCTGCCGTATTTCAATGCCGTTTCGATATCTTTTCCGCTGACAAGGCCATAGATAAAGGCTGACGCATAGGAGTCACCGGCTCCAAAGGTTTTCAGCACTTTTGTCTTGTACGCTTGCGCTCGGTATACCTCACCAGATTTGCTGTATGCGTAAGAGCCTTCGACGCCGTGTTTGATGACAACGAGGTCGGCTGAATGGCCAAATAAATGATTGACGGATTCCTCATTGCTTCCGCCTGTGCGATTTTCCATCGCGTCAAACTCATCGCGTGTGCCAATGACGATATCAGACTGCTCGGCGACCAAAGAATAGTAAACGGCTGTTTCATCCGCTGACTGCCACGTATATGGGCGGTAATCCAGTTCGAACACCACTTTGACCTGATGCTTTTTCGCATATTGAACGGCTTTCAACACCGCTTCCCGTGAGGGGCTTTTGGCGAGCGCTGTCCCAGAAACAAGCAGCATTTTCGCCTTTGCGATATACGCCTCGCTTACCTCTGAAGGCTCCAGATAGAGGTCTGCCACATCATCGCGATACATTAAGATGCTGCACTCCTCAGGGCTGAGGATTTCTGTAAATGCCAGGCCCGCTTTATGGCCATCTTGATCAACAATCATCTGGGTTGTGTCAACGCCGGTATTTCTCATATAGGACTCTATGAATCTTCCATGCTGGTCATCTGGAATTTTGCCGATGAAGCCCGCTTTTAAGCCTAGCTTCGCACTGCCGATCGCGATATTCGCAGGTGAACCGCCGACGTATTTCGAAAATGTCATTGTTTCTTCCATTGGGCGGTTGTATTCGACTGCGTTGAGATCAATACATGCCCGGCCGATGGCAACAATATCAAAAGCCTTCTCTTCATTAAATGTATACTTCATCGTAAACAGCCACTCCTCACTTGTTAGCGTTCTAAAATCCACTCATGCGCCGGGTCATTATGAAACTTCCATTTCCGCGTCGGCCCTGCCATGACATTTAAATAGTAGGATGTGTATCCGTCCGGAACGCCTACCGGGTGGTATCCAGCAGGAACAATGACAACGTTTTCATTTTCTACAGTCATTGTCTCGTCAATAGAGCGGTCATCTGTGTATACACGCTGAAACACAAAGCCCTGTCCCGGGTCTAATTCATGGTAGTACGTTTCTTCTAAGAAAGATTCTTCCGGCAAGTTGTCTTGATCGTGTTTATGAGGCGGGTAGCTGGACCAGTTGCCGCTGTCTGTATAGACTTCAACTACTAACAGGCTGTTAGCTGAAGGGTCTGAATCCGGAAGAATGTTGTGAACAGTACGTTTGTTTGAAAACTTCCCGCGATGCTCAATTCCGGTGTCTTCCGCTTTGATTAGCTTTGTCGGAAGCTGTTTTTCTGATGGAGAATAGCAAAGCGCCACTCTTGCGTCGCTGACCGCTGTAATCTCAAATGCACGGTCATTTGAAATATAGACGCTGTCTGTCGGTTTTCGTTCGAATACGCTTTCACGTGTGCCGATATTCTCAAAAGTCGACTCATGATCGGTCACTGTGATTTTTCCCGTTACTGCCACAATACAAATTTCTTGTTTTTTCAACTCTTCTGCATAGCTGGAACCGGAAGCGAGATCTAACACTTTAAACTCTACATAGGTGAGATCAGAGTTGGATTTCGTTACTTCGTGCACCAGTTTGACCCCATTCGATCCTTCATTCGACTGCGGCTTACGCAACAAATAACTCATAGTGAAGCCCTCCTCTTTCTATTGTAAGAATGAGTCCGAACAGCGCACATGGACGCCGTTCGGCTGTTCGTCGTTTAGTTGAAATCAGGTGCCGGATATCTTGCTGTAACCACTTTTTTACGCGTATAGAAGTCGACGCTGTCTTTTCCGTTCGCATGCAGCGTTCCAAAGAATGAAGACTTCCAGCCTGAGAATGGGAAGAACGCCATTGGAGCCGGCACACCTAGGTTGATGCCGAGCATTCCCGCATCGATGTTTTCACGGAAGTAGCGGATTGCATTTGAGTTGGATGTGAACAGGCAGGCACCGTTCGCAAACTCAGACTTATTGGCAATTTCAATCGCTTCTTTCAGGTTTTTCACGCGGATAACAGATAAGACCGGTGCGAAAATTTCATCTTTCCAGATCGTCATCTCTGTCGTGACATTGTCAAAGATCGTCGGGCCGACAAAGTAGCCTTCGTCAGACCCATTTTCACGTCCGTCACATACGAGTCTCGCGCCTTCTTCCAAACCTTTTTCGATATAGCTGAGTGTGCGTTTCTTGTTGTCTTCGCGAATAACCGGTCCTAAGAACACGCCGTCATCAAGGCCGTTACCGATTTTAATGTCAGCCACTTTTTCCTGCAGCTTCGCCATAAACTCATCAGCGATTCCTTCTTCAACCGTCACAACCGCACAAGCCATGCAGCGTTCACCGGCAGAACCGAAGGCTGCTCCGATGATGTTGGTGATTGTGTCTTCGAGATTCGCATCGTTCAGGACAATCGTATGGTTCTTCGCTCCTGTCAAAGATTGAACGCGTTTTAAGTTTTCGCTACCTTTTTTGTAGACGTATTCGCCGACCGGCTTAGAGCCTACGAATGAAATCGCTTTAATTTCAGGATGCTCGAGGATGCCGTTTACAACATCATGCGCACCATATACGACGTTGAATACCCCTTTCGGAAGACCCGCTTTTTCAAAAAGCTCAACCAATTTCTCTGTTAACAGCGGAGTCCGCTCAGATGGCTTTAAAATAAATGTGTTTCCGAGTGCGATTGCCATCGGGAACATCCAGCAAGGAACCATCATCGGGAAGTTGAATGGCGCGATTCCGCCGACAACTCCGATTGGGTAGCGGTAGTTGGCCGCTTCAACGTCCGTTGCGATGGAAGCAAGTGAGTCACCCATCATCAGGGAAGGTGCTCCAGCTGCGAATTCCACGTTTTCAATTCCGCGTCCCACTTCTCCAAGAGCTTCTTTTGTGTTTTTTCCATTTTCAATGGTAATCAGATGAGCAAGTTCCTCTATATGCTGAGAAAGCAGCTGCTGGAAGTTAAATAGAATTCTGGCACGGCGCGGAACCGCCACTTTTGACCAGGTTTGAAATGCCTCAGCCGCTTTTTGCGCAGCGTACTCAATATCCTCTTTTGTAGAGATCGGCACTTGGCACAGCACTTCTTTCGTCGCCGGATTAACAACGTCTTCGTATTGATCTGTTTTACTTTCAACCCATTCACCGTTGATATAGTTTTTTAATTTTCTGATTTCTGCCATTCTTATTGCCTCCTTCATTAGTAAACACATACACTTGTATGGATGGTTCAAGATAGATTCATATCAATATCCACTTTTCAGCAAGCCAAGAATTAAACGCTTTCAAAAAAACCAAAAAAATAAATGGCGATGCAATTTGAGATAAGCAACCATTTCATGCACATCAGGTTACTTTTTGGTCATTTCTTGGTTATATTCTAATCGCACAATACCCATAAGTCAATCATAAACACTACATTTTTTCATTATTTTTATTATATTAATCTTTTAACTAATTAAGAGATAAACAAGAAGCCCGTCGATTCTTGCAAAAGATATACACCGGTGTTATCATTTTTTAGCAACTATTGATCAACTCTTGGTTTTCATTATATATTTATGTTACGTAAAGATTCAAGAAGGAGTTTTTAATATGAAACTGATGCGGATTCAGGAAATGGAGGAGTACATTTTATCGCATGGCACTGTTTCCTTAGATGAGCTGTGCCAGGTGTTCAATGTCTCTAAAAACACAGTCAGACGAGATATCAACAAGCTAACAGAAAAAGGTGCGATTGAAAAAGTATACGGCGGCGTAACATCTATTGAAAAAACCGCATTAGTTCCTTTTGAGAATCGCACCATTCAGCACCAAGATGAAAAAACAAAAATTGCCCATTATGCTTCCCGTTTTATTGAAGATCATGATTTGATCTTCATTGATTCAGGAACGACAACTAAGTCTATTCTCGATACGCTTGATCCGGCCAAAAATGTCACCATTCTAACCAACAGTTTGGACATTATCAATGCGGCGTCTGCTTTGAAGAATATCAACTTAATCATTATCGGAAACAACTATAAGAGAAAAACCCGCTCCTTTGTCGGCATGGACGACCCGGCTATGCTTGATAAGTACAACATCAACAAAGCCTTTATGTCCGCTACCGGAACGACGCTGACACACGGATTGACCAATTCCGATCTGCTGGAGTACGACATTAAAAAAAGGATTTCGGAAAAAGCAAGAGAAGTGTATTTATTGGCTGACCATTCTAAATTCGGAAAATCAACGCTTTTGACGTATGCGCCGTTTGACAGGCTGCATTGCATTGTGACATCTCAGCCATTAGATGACGAGTACACACAGTACTGTAATGAGCACCAAATCAGCATTCATCTGGCCTAACGGTTACAATAGTGTTGAGAGTCTTTCATCCATTTTATTCTAGGAGGCAGATCATGAAAAAAGCTACGCTTGGAAAATCAGACTTGCAGGTCTTCCCTATCGGATTAGGAACAAATGCTGTCGGAGGACATAACCTCTACCCGAACCTGAATGAAGAAACCGGGAAAGAATTGGTACGCGAGGCGATCCGTAATGGTGTGACCATGTTAGACACCGCTTATATTTACGGGATCGGCCGTTCCGAAGAGCTAATTGGTGAAGTGCTGAGCGAGTTCAATCGCGAAGATGTCGTCATCGCGACGAAAGCGGCGCACAGAAAAGAAGGAAATGACTTTGTTTTTGATAACTCACCAGAATTTCTTAAGAAATCAGTTGATGAAAGCCTGAAGCGTTTGAACACGGATTATATCGATCTGTTCTACATTCACTTCCCGGACGAACATACGCCGAAGGATGAAGCGGTTAATGCGCTGAATGAGATGAAACAAGCCGGAAAAATCCGTTCCATCGGTGTATCCAACTTCTCTTTAGAGCAGCTGAAGGAAGCAAACAAAGACGGCTTGGTAGATGTATTGCAAGGCGAATACAACCTGTTAAACCGTGAAGCGGAAAAGACATTTTTCCCGTATACAAAGGAGCATAACATTTCATTTATCCCTTACTTCCCGCTCGTATCAGGATTATTGGCAGGAAAGTATACAGAAGATACAACGTTCCCTGAAGGAGACCTGCGAAACGAACAAGAACACTTCAAGGGCGAGCGTTTTAAAGAAAATATCAGAAAGGTCAACAAGCTTGCGCCGATTGCCGAAAAACACAACGTGGACATCCCTCACATCGTATTGGCTTGGTATTTGGCAAGACCGGAAATTGATATTTTAATCCCTGGAGCAAAACGTGCCGATCAGCTGATTGATAACATCAAAACAGCCGACGTAACGCTTTCTCAAGACGATATTTCGTTTATTGATAAGCTGTTCTCATAATAAAAGGAAACCCGCCTTCTCACTTAGGAAGGCGGGTTTTGTATATTAATCTTGATCGCATTTCCCATCTTTATACTTAATTGGATTTATCTCATCCTTTTTTTCATTTTTTAAAATTTGAAGTTACTTTTTCCCTAAAGTAGTAGTATGATAGGAATTGTTGAGCAGAAAATGAACTTTGCAATCTTTCTTTTGTCTTATTTTTCTTTGATTCTGCTTACGATATCATCTTAGAGAAGAGGTTGAATACGATGAAGGTTTTGCTGAAAAACGAAGGCGGACTGACAAAGGAAGTAAAAGTCGGATTTAGCTGGACGACTTTCTTCTTCGGGTTTTTCCCTGCGTTATTCCGCGGTGATTTAAAATGGGCTGCGATCATGTTTATTATTTCTGTCGTTCTTGGCTCATTTACGTTAGGAATTGGCGGCTGGGTCAGCGGCATTGTTTTCTCATTTATTTATAATAAGCTTTACATAAAAGAACTGATCGAAAAGGGATACCGTCCAGCAAACGAAGAATCCCAAGCGATTTTAGAAAGAAACCAAATCGTTACACCTGCAGCATAAGAATGAAAACCTTACCCCATTAGGTGTAAGGTTTTTTCATGACATTTCCCCTTCGGCACATGAAATGCAGGTGCAGAAACGGCCTGTTTTCCGATAAATATGAAGAGCACCGCCCCTATGATCAGCAGCTTTTTGCTTTTGATTTTATCGGAGAGAAATCCAAACAGGCTCGCATCAGGGATAGACCCCAAGGGACAAGAGAAGCATTTGTAGGCTATACTTACACATTTTTTCTTTTCCCAATTTGTAAAATAACTTTTTTAACTTTTCACATTTGAAAATCACATGATCATTTCATTATGCTGTTGTAAACCACGTAAATAGATAAGCTGTTGTCCCTTCATATCCAAATACCAGAAACAAATTCCATTCATCAAAGATGACGACATGTCTGCTTTCATTTGTAAATAGCCGTTCATCAATTTGAATCCCGTTATTTTCATAGGCAAGAATTCGCTGTAAAACAGATGCTCTGTCAAATTCTGAAAAGACCCCATACTCTATTACCGGTTCCAGTATTTTGGTGATTACAGCCTCTCTGTTTTTCTCTACCGCTGCTCTTTTCCATTCCCAGCCTTCTTCCGCATACTCTTCCCTCTCCATCAATAAACTAAAGACCTCTTCAACTGATCTCTCCTCTGGTCGTTCAGCTGTTAAGTAAAAAACGAATGATTCTGATTCAGGCTGGCGAAATTCCTGAATACTGATATGTGGTAAAAAAGCCAATTGGCTGCTGCACACTTTCTCAAGCTTTTGTTTTTTCAACACGGTAAAACCTCCTTTTATTCATATCCTTGCGTGAAAAAGGTTTTGGCGCTTACAATGATGTTGAAAGGAATGATTACATTGGCAAATACTCAATTCCCTCTTATCACACAAAACCTTTCTCTCGATCTCGTGAATACTGAAATCATAAGCTATGATAAACGGCACGATCTTATCCAGTCAGAAAAAGATCTGATGGCATGGTTAGAAATAATGGGAGAAACCGCTCCTTTTCTCCATTCTTTTACATTACAGCAAGTCCAAGAACATGATTCTCTCGTGCTACAACGAATTCATCAATTTCGCGCTGAGCTGAGAAAACACTTTGAGCGTATCGCCGAGGGCAGTGAACCCTCTCAAGCTTTCATCTCTTTCCTGCAAGATCAAATTGCCGCCGCTCCCTTTTCTTATCAAATCATAGTTGACACACTGGCCCGCATACCGAATGGAACACTCGATCAATCCATTTTATCGCTTATCGCTTACGACGCGTTATGGCTGATTCATACAAAAGAAATCCAACAGCTGAAAAGGTGCGCAAACGAAAAGTGCATTTTGCTCTTTCTTGATAAAACAGGAAGGCGAAAATGGTGCTCCATGAAGATATGCGGCAACAGACAAAAGGTCTCGCGCCATCAGAACAAAATCAACAATGAGTAAAAAACCGTTCCCCAGTGAACGGTTTTTTATTGCCATCATATACTAACCATTAAAAATTAAATTGACAGGTTAGTTTATAACTATTATTCTATACCTACTGGAGGGATTCATTTGGAAAACAACTTCTTTTTGAAAATGAAAGGAAAAGGGAAAACACCTTTACAGGTAAATAGCAAAGATGCTGTTACAGGGCTTATAGGAGGATTTATCACCATATTGGCACTTGCTTCATTGACCGCTTATACTTCAAGCTTATGGTTAATGGCACCTTTTGGAGCAAGCTGTGTGCTCGTATTCAGCGCTTGGAATGCTCCATTATCACAGCCGAGAAATGTGATTGGCGGCCATTTCATTTCTGCACTTACAGGGATTGTTGTCTTTGAGGTGTTCGGGGCCCATCCATGGACCTTTGCATTAGGCACAGGACTTGCCATTTGCTTGATGATGCTGACTAAAACCACTCATCCTCCTGCCGGCGCAGATCCGATTGTCGTCATTCAAGGGGCGTATGCTTGGAGCTATTTAGTATTTCCCGTACTTATTGGATCTGTCATCATCGTGATCATCGCTCTCGTTATCAATAACTTGCGCAAAAATCGCCAATATCCCGCATTTTGGCTTTAATATTTCCTTTTTTCAAAACAAATGTTTCAAATTTGATAGGGAAAGGGTACTCCTTTATTAACTTTGTTAAACATATATGAGGTGCTCATTGGTTCAACAACTGAGGGGGAACATTTGTGAAAAAAGACATAAGGAAATATATGATCTACTTTTTCGGCGCTTTAGGGGGGCTGCTTTACGGTTACGATACGGGCGTCATCTCTGGAGCGTTACTGTTTATCAACAACGATATTCCTCTAACAACATTAACAGAGGGATTGGTCGTCAGTATGCTGCTTCTTGGCGCGATTTTCGGATCAGCCTTAAGCGGCACATGCTCAGATCGCTGGGGCAGGAGAAAAGTTGTATTTGTCCTCTCCATCATTTTCATTATTGGTGCGCTCGCTTGCGCATTTTCTCAAACGGTCGGCATGCTGATTGCGTCTCGGGTGATTCTCGGGTTGGCCGTCGGCGGTTCAACGGCACTGGTGCCTGTATATCTTTCAGAAATGGCGCCGACAAAAATCCGCGGAACACTGGGCACGATGAACAACTTAATGGTGGTTACCGGTATTTTATTAGCCTATATCGTCAACTATCTGTTCACGCCATTTGAAGCGTGGCGCTGGATGGTGGGGCTGGCTGCGGTGCCTGCTGTGCTTTTATTAATCGGGATCGCGTTTATGCCTGAATCACCAAGATGGCTCGTGAAACGCGGGCGTGTAGAAGAAGCGAAAAACATTATGAAAATCACTCATGACCAAGAAGATATTGAACAGGAACTTGCAGATATGAAAGTAGCGGAAGCAGGGAAAAAAGAAACAACACTCGGCTTGCTAAAAGCCAAATGGATTCGCCCTATGCTTCTCATTGGCGTCGGCCTTGCCGTTTTTCAGCAGGCTGTCGGCATTAACACGGTGATCTACTACGCGCCAACCATTTTCACGAAGGCCGGTCTCGGCACATCGGCATCAGTACTCGGCACAATGGGGATCGGCGTCCTCAACGTCATCATGTGCATCACCGCCATGATCTTAATTGACCGTGTCGGCCGCAAAAAGCTCCTGATCTGGGGAAGCGTCGGCATTACACTGAGCTTGGCCGCATTAGCAGCTGTGCTCCTGACACTGGGGCTCTCTACATCAACAGCATGGCTGACCGTCGTTTTTCTCGGCGTCTATATCGTGTTTTACCAAGCAACATGGGGGCCGGTTGTATGGGTTCTGATGCCTGAGCTCTTCCCATCCAAAGTACGCGGAGCCGCAACAGGCTTTACTACTTTGGTATTATCAGCGACCAACCTGATCGTGTCGCTCGTCTTTCCGCTGATGCTCAGCGCGATGGGCATCGCATGGGTCTTTACCATTTTTTCAGGGATCTGTCTGCTTTCATTTTTCTTCGCCCTCTACGTGGTTCCTGAAACCAAAGGGAAAAGCTTGGAAGACATTGAAGCAAGCCTGAAACAACGGTTTAAAAAGAAGAACAGCAGCCAGAGCCAAGTGCTGAATGAGCGTACATTATAAAAAAGGAATCGTCTCACAGGACGATTCCTTTCTCTGTTACACCATAACCTTGCACATATTGTTCGTAAATTCCACAGGGTCCTGAATCGGCAGGCCTTCGATGAGAAGCGCCTGATTGTACAGGAGATTTGTGTACAGGCTCAGCTTCTCTTTATCTTGTTCAAATGCGTCCTGCAGTGTTTGGAATACCTCATGATTCGGGTTGATTTCCAGCACTTTTTCCGCCTGTACATTTTGGCTGTCCGGCATCGCGTTTAAGATTTTTTCCATCTCAATCGTGACTTCGCCGTCAGCAGCAAGGCAGACCGGATGTGATTTGAGTCGTTTTGAGATTTTGACGTTTTTTACTTTATCTGACAAAATGTTTTTCATTTCCTCAAACAGATCCTTGTACTTGCTTTCCTCTTCCTCTGACTGCTTTTGATCCTCATCCGTGTCTATGCCAAGATCCCCGCTTGATACGGATTTAAATTCTTTTTCCTGATAAGATGTCAGCATTTTAATCGCAAACTCATCGATGTCCTCTGTGAAGTAGAGAATTTCATAGCCTTTGTCCGCTACCATTTCCGTTTGCGGCAGTTTCTCAATGCGATCGTATGAATCACCTGTCGCGTAATAAATATATTTCTGCTCCTCAGGCATTCTGGATACGTACTCATCTAGGCTGACCAATTTTTTCTCTTTCGAAGAGTAGAATAATAAGAGGTCCTTCAATTGTTCCTTATTCGCGCCAAAATCATTATAAACGCCGAATTTCAGCTGTCTGCCGAACGACTTGTAGAACGTCTCGTACTTCTCACGGTCTTTTTTGAGCAGGCTTTGCAGCTCGCTTTTGATTTTTTTGCTGATGTTTTTCGCAATCAGCTTCAGCTGACGGTCATGCTGCAGCATTTCCCTGGAAATGTTCAGTGACAGATCCTCAGAATCGACCATCCCCTTCACGAAGCTGAAGTGGTCCGGAAGCAGGTCCGCGCATTTGTTCATGATCAGAACGCCATTGGAATACAGCTCCAAGCCTTTCTCATATTCCTTGGAATAATAGTCAAACGGCATGTTTTCAGGAATAAATAGAATTGCGTTATAGCGTACGGCGCCATCCACACTGATATGAACGTGTGAGAGCGGTTTATCAAATCCATAATGCTTTTCAGCATAGAACTTTTCATAGTCCTCATCTGTCAGCTCGCTTTTGTTTTTTCTCCAGATCGGCACCATGCTATTGACTGTCTGTTCTTCCTGCACCTCTTCAAATTCATTTTCGCCGTCTTCCTTCGGCTTATTAATGGTAGTATCCATTTTGATCGGGTAGCGAATGAAGTCGGAGTACTTTTTGATGATCGCTTTTAAACGATATTCCTCTAAAAACTCGTCATAGCTGTCATCTTCTGTGTTCTCTTTGATTGTCAGGATAATGTCTGTACCGACAGCATCCTTTTCACACGGCTCAATCGTATAGCCGTCTGCGCCCGCAGACTCCCATTTATACGCCTCTTCGCCGCCGAGCGCCTTACTGATGACCGTCACGACATCGGCAACCATAAACGCCGCGTAAAAACCGACACCGAATTGTCCAATGATGTCATGGCCGTCTTTCTGCTCGTTTTCCTTTTTAAACGCAAGGGAACCGCTTTTTGCAATTGTTCCGAGATGCTGCTCAAGCTCATCCTTTGTCATCCCGATTCCCGTATCAGAGATCGTTAACGTTCTCGTGCTTTTGTCAGCTGTGACCTTTATGTAGTAACTGTCTTTATCAAACGTAAGCGCATCGTCTGTCAGCGCTTTGTAGTAAATTTTGTCAATCGCATCACTCGAATTGGAGATTAACTCACGCAGGAAAATTTCTTTTTGGGTATAAATGGAGTTAATCATCATATCCAGCAGGCGTTTGGACTCTGCTTTAAATTCTTTTTTAGCCATTCTAGATCGCTCCTTTTTGATTTGTTGTTATGTTATGTAAACCCTTTTCAGCATCTATTTATTACATACGGTGACAATTGTCAACTAGATTGATAGATGCATATATATGTAAATTTAACATGATTTAGATGCGTTTTCACTATTTATTCTGAAAAAAAGAGAGGCCATCACCCTCTCTTTTTTTCAGCCTCGTTCCAGCGGCCAAACTCCCGCTTCATCCATATATGCACCGGATAGAAAAACAAACCGAACGGTATCAGAAACAATAGATTATGCCATGAAGCATTCAGAAACGCGCTTGCTGTCACCGGAAACGTAATCTCCTTCAAGATAAAAGAGACGACAGTCAGCACAACAAACGCCGATGGAATCGTGATAAAGCAATAAAACTTGAGTTCCTTCTTGTGCTGTATCTTCAAACACACAAACCTCCCAACAATTTCCCAATCCATCTTAACATATGTTGGCAGTTCTTTTCCGGCATGTTTATCACTGCATAGAGCGGGAAGACAAATAGAAAAAGGAGGTCTCGTCATGGGAAGACTTGAAAACAAAACCGCAGTGATCACAGGTGCCGCGACAGGCATTGGACAAGCGACGGCAGAGGTTTTTGCCAATGAAGGCGCGCGTGTGATAATTGGAGACATCAATACAGATCAAATAAAAGAAACAGTTGAAGCAATCAGACAAAACGGAGGACAGGCGGATGCCATACACCTTGATGTGTCGAATGAAAATAGTGTGAAAGCATTTGCTGATCAAATGAAGGAGACGTGCGGAACGATAGATATTCTGTTTAATAACGCCGGCGTTGATCAGGAGGGCGGAAAGGTGCACGAATATCCGGTTGACCTGTTTGACCGAATTATCGCCGTCGACCTGCGCGGCACGTTTCTTTGCAGCAAATACTTGATTCCGCTCATGCTCGAAAACGGAGGCTCCATCATCAACACCTCCTCCATGTCAGGCCGGGCCGCGGACCTCGACCGCTCCGGCTACAACGCCGCAAAAGGCGGAATCACCAATCTGACAAGAGCGATGGCGATAGATTACGCAAGAGACGGCATCCGCGTCAATTCCATCTCACCGGGCACGATCGAAACGCCGCTGATTGACAAATTAGCAGGTACCAAAGAACAGGAACTGGGCGAAAAATTTCGCAAAGCCAACAAATGGGTCACGCCGCTCGGACGCCTCGGCCAGCCGAAGGAAATGGCGACGGTGGCGCTGTTCCTCGCTTCAGACGACAGCTCATACGTTACAGGAGAAGACATCACCGCAGACGGCGGCATCATGGCATATACATGGCCTGGGAAGATGCTGATTGATGAGAAGTGGAAATAAAATTCAGATGATTCATTAAGAGAGGGTGGATAGAAATCTGCCCTCTTTTATTGAATTTAGGATTAGCTTTTCTAGAAACCTATAAATTAGATTATTAGAACTAATCACATTATTATAATTATCTAATTTATCATCTTGAAGATTCATTTAATATGATATCTTTATCCAAAAGAAATTAAATAATCTCCACCATCTAATAGTAAGTTGATCCCAAAGAAAAATATAGTAAATGATATTGATTTTACCGATAATTTATACTAGAATAACTAAGAAACTAGTACAAAAGGAGTGTTGTTTATGAGAGAATTATCTAATTTAGAATTAGAAAAAGTGGAAGGCGGTAACTGGCAAAATGTTACGAAGAATGCTCTATTTGCCGCTGCTGATGGAGCTGCAATCGGAGGAATGTTTGGTGGCCCAGCGGGCGCTTTTGTTGGGGCTCATTATGGGGCTGCTGCATATGCTATTGGTTACGCTTTGGATCACAGAAAATAAAACTATGTTAGGGGAATATACATATGAATAATTTAGAGAATAAAAATTTTGAAGTCTTATCTGATAGTCAGCTTGAGTTAGTAGAAGGGGGTTCTGGCTATGGTGATGGTGTAGCTGGAGGACTCACAGGAGGAGCTATACTGGGTGGTGTAGTAAAAGGAGCCCAAAATGGCGCAAAATATGGAAGACTAGGTGGAGCATGGGGAGTTGCCGCTGGTGTTGTAGTTGGAGGAGCCATCGGTGGTTACTTAGGATATAAAGGGGCTTAAAAATCCCTAATTTAAGACGATCTGTTTGATTAACAGATTGTCTTTCTTTTTTAAAATAATTAGAATCATGGAGTATTTAGATGTTCTTTAAAAAATACCAATATGTAAAACAAATCGATGAAAAAGACTGTGGAGCAGCTTGTCTTGCCACTATATTGAAGCATTACGGCTCCAAATTATCAATAAATAAAATTCGAGATATTGCGGGAACAGATAAACAAGGCACCAGCGCACTTGGACTAGTCAGAGCCGCTGAACAATTAGGCTTTTCAGCAAAAGGAGTAAAAGCTGACAAAACAGCTTTAGAAGAACCCATTACACTGCCGGCTATCGCACATATCATTCTTGATGGACAATTATTACATTATGTTGTTATTCATAAAATTACAAAAGATCAGGTTATTATTGCAGATCCTGGCCGCGGAATCATTAAGTATACAAAAAAAGAATTTTTAGAAATTTGGACAGGAATATTAATTTTACTGACTCCTTCTGAAACATATAAGATCCATGCTGAGACCAGTACTATACAAAGTGATATATTCAAATTGATACTTCATCAAAAATCATTGATCATACACACAATTTTAGCATCCTTTATTATTACAGTTTTCGGTATTATGGGGACTTTTTATTTTCAAACGGTCATTGATGAGATTTTACCAAATGGATTGAATAGCACGTTACATATACTTTCATTCGGCCTCATCATTATGTACTTATTTAAAGTCCTTTTAACAGCCTTTAGGCAATATTTAATGATATTATTGGGCCAAAAATTAAGTATTTCAATAATGTTTGGTTATTTCAAACATGTACTTAGCTTACCGATGAAGTTTTTTAGCACTCGAAAGATCGGGGAGATTATATCAAGATTTAATGATGCTAACAAAGTAATTGATGCGATTATTAGCGCCTCTCTTTCAGTAGTACTTGATACAGTAATGCTTGTAATGGTAGGCATCTTTTTATATCTGCAAAATACAACTTTGTTTTTGATTACTTTGGCTTTTATTCCATTTTATGTTCTTACAGTTTGGCTCTTTATGAAGCCATATGAATCTATCAACATTACTGAAATGGAAAACAATGCTCAGCTGACATCAAAAATAGTTGAAACACTTAATGGTATTGAAACAGTTAAAGCATATAATGCTGAATATATGATGTCATATGAGACAGAAAAGAAATTTGTGAAATATTTGCGCTCTGCTTTTAAGCACGGCGTTATTGATAACCTTCAGAATTCTATTAAAATGTTTCTGGATTTAGTAAGTGGAGCATTCATATTGTGGATCGGTTCAACTCAAGTCATGAAAGGAAATCTCACAGTGGGGCAGCTCATTACATACAATGCATTGTTAACGTATTTTTTGAACCCTTTACAGAATATAATAGGCCTTCAATCGAAACTTCAGTCAGCTTCTGTTGCTTCTAAACGACTGGGAGAAATACTAGAAGTAGAACACGAAATAAAAGATAAGGATGCTCAGATAACAACGCCAGCGTCTATTAATGGCCCAATAGAATTTAATAAAATTAACTTCCGATATGGTACTCGGCGACTAATCTTAAAAGATATTACATTACATATAGATAAAGGGGAGAAAGTCGCTTTAATTGGAGAGAGCGGTTCCGGCAAATCTACTGTAGCTAAACTCTTAATGAAATTTTATACAGCTGAGTCTGGTGAAATTTTAATTAATGGTTATCATATCAATGATATTCATGCTCATGCATTAAGAGAAAGTATCGGTTATATCCCTCAAGAATCCCACTTTATACAGGGGTCCATTTTTGAAAACCTTCTGCTAGGTAACTCAGGCAGTTTTACATTTGAAGAGATTATAAAAGTATGTAAACAAACTAAAGCACATGATTTTATCAATGATTTACCAATGAGATACGATACACTTGTAGAAGAAAACGGGTCTAATTTATCTGGAGGCCAGAAACAAAGACTCGTAATTGCCAGAGCATTATTAAGAAAACCTAACATTCTCATAATGGATGAATCAACTAGCAATCTCGATACGACTACCGAACAAGGAATATCAAAGATGATATACGATCAGACTGTTGGTATAACTACGATTATAATCGCTCACCGTTTGAGTACAATTATGAATTGTGACAAAATATTTGTCATGGAAAATGGAGAAATCATAGAGTATGGGAACCACAATGATTTATTGAAGAAAAAAGGCAAGTACTATGAATTGTGGGAGAACCAAATGCCATCCAAAGGGATGGTGACTATTTAGATGAAACGTAACTTTTTCAATTTACATGATTTGAAGGATAGCAGAGAATTCTATGAATCAAAACCCAAACCAATTGGTGTTTTATTTACATATATACTGATAGCTTTACTTATTGCATGTATTGTTTTTAGTTTCTATGGAAAGAAAGAAGTGATTCTAAAAACGACAGCTGACATCCAATATACCAAGCCTAACAGCAACGTAACAAGCGAAGTAGCCGGAAAAGTAAAAACTATTGATATTAAACAGGTTGATAAGGTGAAAAAGGGAGATACTCTATTAACTCTAGACAATACTGAAATCCAAGCGCAGAAAAAAGCTGTTAAAGCAGATATCAAAGATTTAAAAGAACAAGCTGCGTTAAACAAAACTCTAAAAAAAAGTATTGAAAATGACAAAAATTTATTCAGTGAGGACGATCATTGGGGTTATCAAGATCAATATCTCTCGTACGAAAAACAAAGTAATTTGTTAGAGTCATCAAAAGAAAATGCAAAAACTCAGCAGAAAAAACTTAAGAAGCAGAAAAAAAGCATAAAAAATAGTCTCGATAAGACAAAAAAAAAAGTGGAACTAAAGCTTCAAAGAATTTCTGATCTGCAAGACTCCATTAAAAACAATAAATCCTTTGCCAAACAGGATGATAAGTATAGTTCTTACTATAATAGTTATCAAACTAACAAACAAAATGTAGAGCAGCAGCTTGATGATCTACGGAAGATGAAAGATGAGCTCGATAAAAACAGTTTCTCACAGCAGAAAGAGAATCTAAACGGACAGCTTGAAATTTTAAAACAAGATATGGTAGTAAAACTAAGTGAAGAAAAAGACGAATTAAATCAATCACTTGATGAGATTAACAGTTCAATGAAAAGTGGCGATTCTGATAGTGCTTCCGATAACTCAGAGGAAACAAATTATAAGCTTTCAATTGAACAGCTTAAAACAAACTTGCTAAATCAAACATCTCAAAAGCAAACAGATCTTCAGACCACTCTTAAATCAAAAGAAGATGATCTAAAGATGATAGATTTACAATTAGAAAAATATAAAATAAAAGCAACTAGTGACGGCTATGTTAATGTACTAACAAATATATCTCCAGGTGACAATTTACAAGCAGGCACTGCTATTTTGACTATTGTCCCTGATAAAGAGAAGCTTAAAGGTAACATTTATATTCCGAGTCATGAGATCACAAATATTAATGAAAAAGATAAGGTTAGATTCCATATTGAAAATACAAATCAAACCATTAAAGGTGTCATTACAAAAATAAGTCCAGACAGTATAAGTGATCAAAACGGGCAAAAATTTTACATTGCTGAAAGCACCATAGAGAAAAATAAAGTTATGAACGATAATGGATCAACTTTACACTTAAAAAATGGAATGCAGACTGATGTTTCAATTTTAGTGGATTCTAAAAGGTACATTGATTATCTATTAGAAATACTACATTTACAATAATAAAATGTAAATAAAACAGTGACAATTGGACTCACCAGCCTGAAATAAATAAAGTTACTTAGAATAAGTGAACAACTCAAAATAAACTATTATACAATTTCATTTTTGTGGATTCATTTCTTGTTTTATGTAATTATGTTATCATTACAACTAAATTTTCAACAGAAAGGTCAAGTAATTTATGTCGCAAAACAAACTATTATTTTTACTCTTTTCATTTTCTTCTATCATTCACTTGCTTTTCAACACGATTTTAGACCCTGCTTCAAGCTGGAAATCTTGGTCGGTGAACATTGCTCTGATTCTTTTGGCCCTTCTATTTTTAAATCTCACCTTGAAAGAAAAGAAAGAAACGCGAAAGAACAAGTGACAAAACGACACAAAAGCCCGGACTGAGTATCCGGGCAAATGGATATCCGTTAGAAACGCTACCTCTCTAAGACTTCCTTTTCAAAACATATTGAAGTAACTCCGCAGGCTGATTTTTTCGTTTATAGCAATACAACCTTATACTTCTTCACATCCAAAAACTGCAAAAACTCCCTCGCCAGCACTTCCGGCGCATGCGTCTTCCCTTCATCCAGCCGATACAAAATCAGCCCGATAATCATCGCGGATACATAATAGGCATAAAGCTTTTTCTCCGCATGAATGTCAGTCTGCTGATGCAGGTAAAACGATTCCAGCGCTTTGAACATATCAGGTATCACATGAGGAACACCCCATTCCCGATTGAGAAAAGGGACAATGGGCATGTTTGATAAAGCAGAAAGCAGACTGGCTAACGCCTCCTCCGCATCCTTTAAAGAAAGCTCATTCGGACTTGAGGCAATCGACAGGTGATCTATGATCTCCGCACACGATTGCTGAATCATGGTTTGCAGCAATTCTTCTTTACTGGCATAGTGATCATAAAAGGTTGCGCGGCGGATATTGCTTTTACGGGTAATATCCGAAATCGTAATGGCCGCGTAGTCTTGTTTCTCCGCCAATACGTCCAACAAAGCCTTCTGCAGCGCCTCTCTCGTTCGAACCACACGCCTGTCGATTTGCTTGTCCTCCTGCCGCTCCCCTGACGCAGCCTGTCCAAACAGCCAATAAAACCTCTTTTGAGAAACAAGCTCCCATACCTTTTGGCTGATGGCTTCCGGAGACGCGTCCGCATCCTCATTCAGCCAATAGAGGATAATTGCGTACGTGTATAAAGCCCGGTAATGTCCGTAAATCTCCTGTTCAATCGGCGTCAGATTCACATTGACCGGAGCCAGCAGGACATCCTGCTGAAACACATCCTTAAAAAAACGATCAAAATGTTCTCTGTTCATCATCGTGCCAAAAAAGGATCGATGCTCGTGAACAAAGGACAGAGTCGGATGCACGGTGTGCCGTTTTTTATTTAAATGGAGTGTGTCCATATGCTTAAAGGCGTCATAGAGCGCTTCGCCCAGCCCTTCCTTCATGTCTTCGATTACATCCTCAATAATGGAGAACTTGTCTTCATAATAAAGATAGAGCGTCCCGCGGCTCACTTTGGCATTCTCAGCAATTTCTTTCATTGTGATATGTTGAATATCCCTTTCTTCCAATAAGGCCAGCAGCGCCTGTTTCACTTGAGCTTCAGCAGATTCCGGCACAAAAGACACCCCCAATCATTAGACAGATGTTCGATATATGTACGGTAACGTATAGATGGTTCACCGTTGTCTTTCTTACAGAAAAGGTACCACTTTATAATAGGTCTGAGAAAAGAAGAAAGCAAATGAGGGGGATTTTACAATGGAACAGCAAGTAAAAGACGACATTCAGCGTGTCTTTCAGCTTCAGAAAAAACAGCAAAAAGCACTGCGCGCTTCAACAGCGGAACAGCGCATAGAGAAGCTTCAGCGCTTTTTAGATTCCGTCATTGCCCATGAAGAAGAAATCATCGAAGCGATTCGCAAAGACGTCCGCAAACCATATCACGAGGTCAAAAGAGCGGAAATCGAAGGAACGAAAAAAGCGATCAGAGATAATATGAACAACCTGGAACAATGGATGGCGCCTAAAGAAGTCGGTTCATCTTTAAGCCCTGACGCAAACGGAATTCTTATGTACGAGCCTAAAGGCGTAACGCTCATCCTCGGTCCGTGGAACTATCCGTTTATGCTGACGATGGCGCCGCTTGCCGCTTCTCTCGCAGGCGGAAACAGCGCGATTGTGAAGCTGTCTGATTTTACGATGAACACAAGCAACATTGCCGCAAAAGTGATTCGAGACGCTTTTAACGAAAAAGAAGTCGCGATTTTTGAAGGAGAGGTTGAGGTGGCAACCGAGCTTCTAGATCAGCCGTTTGACCACATTTTCTTCACTGGAAGCACAAATGTCGGAAAAATCGTCATGACAGCAGCGGCCAAACACTTGGCATCTGTCACACTTGAGCTTGGCGGCAAGAGCCCAACGATCATTGACAGTGAATACGATCTCACGGACGCAGCGAAAAAGATCGCCGTTGGGAAATTCGTAAACGCCGGCCAAACCTGCATCGCACCTGATTATCTGTTTATTAAAAAAGATGTGCAGGACAAATTCGCGGGCATTTTACAAACAATCGTCAACGCAGGATTTATGGAGGATGATCGCAATCCGGACCGCAGCAAATTTACGCAGATTGTCAACGACCGCAACTTCAACCGCGTCAAAGACCTGTTCGACGACGCTATCGAAAAAGGTGCGGAAGTCGTGTTCGGCGGCGTATTCGATGCCAGCGACCGCACGATCTCGCCAACCGTTTTGAAAAACGTCACGCCCGACATGAAAATCATGCAGGAGGAAATCTTCGCACCGATCCTGCCAATGATGAATTATGAAGACATCGACGAGGTCATCGATTACGTAAATGACCGCGATAAACCGCTTGCGCTTTATGTATTCAGCCACAACCAAGGCCTGATCGACAACGTCCTTCAGCATACAACATCAGGCAACGCAGCCATTAACGATGTTGTCGTTCATTTCAGTGACGTCAACCTGCCCTTCGGCGGCGTCAATACAAGCGGAATCGGCTCCTATCATGGAGTATATGGATTCAAAGAGTTTTCTCATGAGAAGGGTGTATTTATTCAATCCGCTAAATAATCGCATGATCAAAAGGCGCTTCCTTAGAGGAGCGCCTTTTATTGTAACTCCTTGACCAAAAGCAATTCATCACGGATAGGTATTTTATTATCTGCCAGTAAAGGAATTTCGGGCTTCATCTTTCTGGCCGTCTCGACTGCATTCACAAATAGTCGATCCAACCGGTACCCTCTCTTCTGATAAAACGCTAATGCATGAATATTATCATTGGTTGTGATCAGTTTTATTTGTTTGACATTTCTCTCTCTGCATGCTTCCTCGGCTTTCTCTAGCAGAGCTGTTCCGATCCCTTTATTCTCAATGACACTATCCAGCGAAATGATTTCACAGGCATTTTCTTCAAATATGTATGTAATAAGGCCAACAATCTGGTTATCATCGTTGAGCATTCCATAGCCATCTAATTCATCGCAGTTATAAATACCGCTAGAAATAACCATTTGCGGACTGCCCCAGTGTTTTTGAAAAAACGCGGAAACAAGATCTTTTGGTATCTGGCATGTCGGAATAATATTCATATTTTCCTCCTTTTAGCTGAACAAAGATAAGAGAATTAACAACCCATTTTATGTTATTAATCCCCTTATCTAGTATTTACTAGAACTTATAACTTGTCAAAAGCTGTCTGAATACCAATTGCGTGGATTGATAAGGATCAAAATCTGAATCCTGAGATTGGAAGATTTGCTCTGGGGTCAATATCTCTGCGTTCTCTGATAACGTTTGAATCAGACTTTCCAAATATCCATTTAACTCTGATTTGGACGATTCATGCAGGGATTGATGATTTACAGCGAGTTCTCTAAATCTGTTATCGCTGATTAATTTTTTTCGAAGAGCTGCTAGCATCAAGTCAAGCCATGCAGGCTGGCCAAATGTAATATTTAAAGCTAACGTTGCTTGATCAGATTTGGTGGAGTGCCATAACCCCCTTGGCAAATACAGCATGGTTCCCGGTGTTAAATTAACGATTTCTGCATCTGGCAGATCCTCTTTTGGCGGATCTCCTTTCCAATATGACTGTAAATCATCAGGATAGTAAGGAGCCTCTGATAAATCATAGTGCTGCATTGGATTGCTCACATTTTCATTCTTGGCAAGCTTCCATGTTTTCTCACCTTGAATTTGAAAAATCAAGTTGGTATAGGCGTCAAAATGGGCTTTGAATCCCCCGCCATTTTTCGCCGCGTAAACAATGGCTTTGGAAGAGGTACCCGCAGGCAGTCTTAATTCCGCTTTGAGTTTTTCTATCCACCTTCTGACTTGGGGAATAAATAGGTCGGTGAAATCAAACTCTAATGCAGCCCCTTTTTCATACCACTCTAAAGCCTCTGCAGGTGACACAAGAAATCTGTCTGTGATCCCTTCAGATTCTTCGATCACAGCATCACCAACGACCATGACTGGATTATTGTAGATAGCCAATACGTTTTCTAGCGTTCTAACCTTTTCAAACCCCGGTATGCTTGTAAATCTCTCCACTTCTCCTCTGGCTACCAAAGGTTTTACAGGCCAATATTCTTCTAAAAACTCACTCATCGTTACAGGACTGATGATAGACTCCAAAACCGATTCGGTTACAGCACTCATATTATCCCTCCCAAAAAAAATAACTTCACCACAAAGATATAACATTTTTTTCTAAAAGTAAATATTGACAGAATTATCAGATGATTATAATATTTAGTTGTGCGTGATAGCCTATTTTTTTATAAGGAAGGAGGGAAAAGGATGAAAAAAGCTTATAAGAAACCTCGTCTTTTTGAACTACGCCGTGCTGTAGCAGCTGGCGGCCATTAATCTCATCTAGCATTTGACATCTAGTACTCTATTTTAGGAGGGATGCTCAATGAAAAAAGCTTATAAGAAACCTCGCCTTTTTGAACTGCGCCGCGCTGTAGCAGCTGGCGGTCATTAAACTCATCTAGCATTTGACATCTAGTACTCTATTTTAGGAGGGATGTTCAATGAAAAAAGCTTATAAGAAACCTCGCCTTTTTGAATTGCGCCGCGCTGTAGCAGCTGGCGGTCATTAATCTTATCCAAAACGATTAACGTTTGAGGCTATCACGCCAACTTGATAAGGAGGATGCTGAAGATGATTACGGCTGAAGAATGCAGAACGTACAAAGAATTTGTTGATCTTTACCAATCCTATCTTTACCCCTTGCTTGGCGCCAGACTGTCCCGGATGTATTACCCCAAAAACAAAGTCATTATCGATATGGGCACAGGTCCAGGTTATTTAAGCATTCAGTTGGCTAAAAAAACAAATGCGAACGTGCATGCTGTCGATATTAACCCGGCCATGCATGAAATCGCTCAAGAAGAAGCTAAAAAAAGCGGAGTAAGCAGCCTGATTTCATTTGATTTGGAAGATGTCCACCATTTATCTTATGCTGACCAATATGCTGACTTCATCGTCTCCTACTCTTGCCTGCATCATTGGGAAGACGTTGTTAAAGGACTTAAAGAGTGCTATAGAGTTCTGGCTCCGGGCGGAAAAATTGTCATTTTGGATACATTTAATCCCGAAGGAAGCCATTTAGAGATTATGCGAAAGCAAATCAAAGAACCGGAATACTTCAGGTTTGTAAGAGAGGCATTTGAAGAAAGTTATTCCTTTGAAGACATTCACCAGTTTGTTCAGGATGCCGGCATTCCCAATTATTCATTAGAAACCTTTCACTTTTTACCGGAGGATTTTATAGAAAGCTTAGATGAGCTGGAGGATGCTCCACTGTGGGAACAAAATGATCAAAGCGCTGATCATGAAATTGAGTCTGTCACATGGATGTTAACGATAGAAAAAGAAAAGGAAGGTGCATTGTAATGATCAATGAATCAACTGTTTTATCCAAAAATCCAGAAATGCCATCAAGAAAATATTTGAAAAGCATTATTATAGAGCCGGGCATCACTTTAAATGAAATGGCATCAGATATTTATAACCATATCGACGGCAAGGTCAGCATACATGATATTTGCTCAAAAATCGTAAATGAATATGATGTTGATTATCAAACCTGCTTGGAAGATTGTATGGAGCTGTTTGAGTTGCTTATTGAACATGAAGCAATCAAAGTTAAGCAGGGGGCATGAGAATTGGAAAAACAAAAAGTGCTTGCTTTACCAGACGATATACATGAGCTGAGTACACACCGTTCTAAATCAATCGTAAATTACATCATCACTCTGCTTGCCTTTGCCAAAAAACAAGGATTGACTCATCAAGACATTGTAAGCTGGATTCACGAGCAATATGAGGAAAGAGGATATTATGATGAGTGGAGACACATTAACAGCCAACAACCAGTTGAATCATTTGTGGAACTCTTTATAAAAGGAAGACGTTTACTTTATGACAAAATTGAATTGTTTGAAACAGAAGATAAATATATCGTAAATACCCACACTTGGTATGAAAAAGAACCTAGTGAGGCCTTTTTTTATTTTGAAATTGATCCCGAAGAATTTTCTGCGTACGCTTCCATTCTCGCAATCGAAAACGCAAAACGTCTCGGAATTAAAATCGATATTTTAAAAGAAACAGATGTAGAGACAGCTTATATCTATAAACATCAATAACTCTATTGGGAGGGAGACATATGTGCGGGCTCGCGGGTATTATTAATCTGGCTGCTCCCCGTTCTCAGGAACGTACCTTTCATATACTGAAAGGCATGGCAGATGCCATCAGCTATAGGGGACCGGATGATGAACAATATCATATCGATTCCAAAGTCGGCTTTGCATTTCGGCGATTGTCCATTCTTGACCTTGTAAATGGACAGCAGCCCTTTTTAAATGAGGATGGATCAATCGTCGTTATGGTAAATGGAGAAATTTATAACTATAAAGAACTGAAGGCTTCTTTACACAATCATATGTTTAAAACGACATCTGATTGTGAAGTAATTGTTCATTTATATGAAGAAAAAGGGATTGGATTTGTAGACGACATCGTCGGAATGTTTTCAATAGCCATTTGGGACAAAAATAAAAACAAAGTATTTTTAGTTCGTGACCGCTTTGGGATTAAACCGCTTTTTTACACAGAGCTAAAACACGAGCTTATATTTGCCTCTGAAATAAAATCCCTATTTTCTCATCCTCACTGTCCCCGCCAATTTAATTGGAAAGAAGCACTATCAGACATTTGGCTATGCGGGGAAGCAGCCAGTAATCATAAAGAAACCACTTCCTTTTTTGTAAACATCCAAAATCTCGATGCTGGCCATTATCTCGAAATTAATCTGACAACAAATGAACGAAAAACAGCAAGCTATTGGTCTTTACAGGATATTTTGCTCAGGCAAGGCTATCATGAGAATCTTCATCTGGATGACTTGATTGATAGATATAGAGAACTGCTGGCAGATTCAGTCCATAGATGTCTACAAAGCGACGTTGAAGTCGGCTTGTTTCTTAGCGGTGGCATTGATTCAGCTGCAGTCGCACATTTTGCGGCAGAAAAGCAAGATCTTCATACGTTTACAGTATTAAGCCAAAGTACATTTACAAATGAAGATGCAAAATATGCCCATTGGCTGGCTAAAGATTTACATCTTCCAAATCATCAGGTTCTCTATCAATTAGGGAACGATGAGCTATTACAACCAGAGTCATATAACCATTTGTTATGGATCTGTGAAACACCGTTTTGCGGGCCGGAACAATTATATAAGTTTCATTTACATAAGTATGCCAAAGCGATAAGGCCAAACCTGAAAGTCATGCTGACCGGCCAGGGCAGCGACGAATTTAACGGCGGTTACAGCACGACACTTTCACCTGCCGAGAACCCAAGCTGGGCAGGATTTATTGAATCAGTCAATACGATGGAGATGAACCGGCTGCACCGGCAGCAGGGAAATATCTTTAGAGTGTGGGAGGAACATTTTGGACTTTCTCCTATAAACCTTTCTTATTTAAAGAGCAATGATTCCAGCCAAGCAGATCCTTGGCAATCATATGTCCTGACAAAATACCGTGACCTGCAAATGTATAATTGCTGGCATGAAGATCGGATCGCCGCGGCTAATCATATCGAAAACCGTGTACCGTTCTTAGACCATCGGCTTGTTGAATGGGTTTGCGGAATACCTGATGAACTCCGTAAAGACCTGTTATGGGATAAGTCGATATTGCGAAAATCATTAACAAATGGGCTGCATACAAGTTATACCCACCGGCCAAAGGTTCCTTTTTTCTATGGTAAGGACGTGAGATATACACATAAAATGATGTTTCATCTCCTGAAGAAAAAAAATTATCAGCTTATAGAGGAGGCCTTCTCTCACAGCGATGCCTCCAGCATAATACAGGTTGAACACATTCATGCCATCATGACAGACATGGAGGATGATCCTGAGTTTACAAATTTTGAATTTTTATTAAGACTGGTGAACATGGGACTTTTATCAAAAATGACTAAAGAAACCCCTTCTGTTCAATCAGACATAACCAGCCATTTAGAATCGATAACAATAAAAGACTGGCACTCACAGGAAGGTGATATTGCCAGCCGTTTAAATATCTCAGCCAATAAGTGTGATGAACAAGATATTTTGGCGCTAAACCCTGGCGTCACTCTGTTAAGGCCTAAAAGCGATAGTGAGCATTGCATCTACATTGCGGAAGAAGGATTTATTCAGTTTATCGTTTCTGAGGAAGACGTCGGAGCTTGGCTGCATATTCTCTGTGATATTAATGGAAAAGACACACTTCATACGATTTTAGAAAGACATGGTGTCAGCCTTGAAGAAGTGGCCAAATATATTCAAGAAGCCATCGAACACAATATCATTTTGATCAAACAAAAGAATCTGCCAGAAGGAGCATATAGATGAGCATCTTTTATTCGTTTTCCGCACTTAGGGGATTAGCAATGGGGATTTTTTCGCCTATTTGGATTCTTTATCTGATATCTATAGATTATGATTTCCTTCAGATTGGATTAATGGGAGCGGTACTTGAAATTGCTAAGCTTATATTTGAAGTTCCTTCCGGCGTTTTTGCTGATCGTTATGGAATTAAAATTTCAATTGCCAGTTCATTCTTTTTCTCCATCCTTACATGGGCCTTCTTCCCTTTTATCGATTCAGCTGCTATTTGCATACTGGCTATGATCATATGGGCTTTATCAGATTCCTTAATTTCCGGTTCTTTTGAAACTTGGATGAGCCGTGTCGCAGGGGAAGATCGATTCGGCAAAGAAATGATGAAAAACACACAATTGCTAATCACTTTCTTAATTATTGGAAGTATTGCCAGCGGGTATTTGTATTCATTAAATATCTATTTTCCTTTCCTGCTCGTTATGGTGATCTATTTACTACTATTTATTTGGATGTCTGTATTTATTAAAGTCCCTTCTGTTTCCGAAACAAATCATGGGGATCAGAACCAACATGATTCGATAAAGATTATCAAAGAAAGTTTAAAAATTATCCTTAACAAAAAAAGGGTTCTTTTAATCGTCATAGCCGGTTTCTTTACGGCGACAGCCTATGACACAATTTCTCGTTACTGGCAGCCCTTTTTGAGTGATTTAGGCTTTTCAGAAAAGTCGCTGGGATATATTTTTGCCCTAGGAGGGTTTACCGCTCTTGTTCTTTTGACATTAACCATCAGGTTCGAAAAGAAGATCGAAAAAAATCCGTATCTCGCTTTAACCTCATTGGATTCAATGGGCATGGTCATGACCTTTCTATTGTCTAGAGCCTTCAGGCCGCTGGGCATTCCATGTACTGCGTTTTTGCTTGCAATTGAAGATATTCATCATCCGATCGTAACAAGTTACTTAAATAAGTTTTTCCCCGATTCATACAAGAACACACTTTTCTCGTTAAACTCAGGGGTAGGAGCAATTGGAGAAATTCTTTCCGGTGTCATTTTCGGCATCATTTCCGCAGCCTTTGGGCTCTCTGCCATGTTTGTTGTTGTAGCTGTATTTCTATTAATCCCTATTATCCTTTATACGATAGTGCCTAAGATTAAAGACAATGATATGAAAGTTCAGATTGAAAAATCCCAGCAAGTGTAAATGTTTTGTATCACAGTAAGAAGACCTTCTTATTAAAAGAAGGTCTTCTGCTATTCTATTCAGTTATTTCCCAAAAGCCATCAGCTTCGTATAGCTTCCAATATAAAGCGTTCCATCTTCAGCAAGCTGAGGAGATGACACGACGTTGTTGTCGGTTTGATAGCTCCATAATTCATTGCCGTTTGAGTCCGCCGCATAAACCTTCATATCATCTGACCCGAAATAAACCGTTCCTTTCGCATCAATTAGCGGCGCCGTTCTGACAGGGCCTCCTGTGTAGAATGACCAGTTCATATCTCCGTTTTTGCTGATGGAAAACAGCTCGCCGCTTCCTGAACCGATGTAGATATTGCCATTATGGTCGATCGCAGGCGATGAACTGGAGAACCCGTTAAGCGGAAATGTCCATTTTAAGCTGCCTGTTGACGTATACGCATACAGCTGTCCGTCTTGGTTACCGGCATAAATGTTGCCGTCCTTATCAATCACTGGATATCCTTTAAACGCTTTTGACGTCGTTCTGGACCATTTCACCTGTCCGGTTCCGGAGTTGATCGCATAAAACACGTAATTATATGTGCCTACATATACAGTGCCGTTTTTGGCAAGCACCGGCACAGAGCTGACGACACCATTTGTTTTCAACTTCCAGCGTTCTGTCCAAGTTGATTTTGACGTCGGTTTGATCGCGTGAACATAATTATCAAGTGTTGAGAAGTACAACGTGCCGTCTGAACCGATCACCGTTTCAGAGCTTGGCCCGCCGCTTAATGGGACCGTTGTTAGAATCTCGCCTGTTTCCTTGTCGATAAAATAAATCTTTTTGTCATAGGATGCCAGATAGATAACGCCGTTGGTTCCGAGTACGGGAGATTGCGTGAATGTTTTTCCCAGATTGCCTGTCACCCATTTGACTGAGCCATCCGGATTAAAAGCTTTCATTTCCCCATCTCTGGAATGAAGATATACTGTGCCGTCTTCATCAATCACAGCCCCCGCACCATTTTGCGGAGTCGTTCTGATGTCGTTTTGCCATTTCAGTGTCCCGTCTGTATTTCCGGCGAACCGGCTTTCGCGTGACCAGTTAAACATGGCAGGCGCCATAGCTTGTACATCATACCTTCCTGTCAAAAAGCCGGATGCTCCATTATTTTGAGAAAACACCGTTTCCGCCGCATAAGCAGCTGTTGGCTGAAGCACTTTGGCAGCGGGCACATCAGAAACAGCGCCGACTGACACAGCAGCCGCCACCGCAGCTCCCGCAATCAAAGCTTTCATGCGAAATGAACTGACCATCATTGAGACCCCCATTATATGTAATTTCTAATTTGTGATCATCATAACATATTCATCCATTTTATAATTCTACTTCACAAAACCATCACAAACTAGAAAACTATGTAAGGCTGTTCGCGGACGTTTTTTCAGCAACAGAACGAAAAGCAGCCACAAACCAAATGATGTTGACAGCAGCCGCGGCGAGACAAACCACAATCACAAAGACCACCTCAGAAAGCAGCTGGCCACTGAACAAACCAAACATCAAGATAAAACCGGCCGAAGAGAAATGAATCAGCAGCCCAAAGCCGCAAAACACCGCCATTACATACCTCATCGCATCAACTCCAAGCATGTAAATGACAAAAGGAATGAAATACATCACAAGGATCATACCGATAGCTGACCACATGCCGACTGAGTTAAATTGATTGGCCGCCGCTCCCGTTCCGGCCAGCGGCGAAAGTGAAGCAGCGGCAATCACGGCACAAAAAAGAAACGCAGAAATGATTGTTGCGATCGCCACCCTGTTTTTTCTAGACATCAAACCCCTCCCTCAAATGAAAATATTAACATATATCATTATAATGTAATCTAAATGAGAAATTCATTATATTTTAAAGAAAATGGCAGAATGCAGAAAATGAGATTCGCTTAAATGTAGTAGATTTATATAGTAAAGACACAGGGATAAAAGACTCATTTTTCAGGCATATCAGGATTTTATCACCATATCATATTGCACATATTATTTTTTCAAAGTATACTATTCCAGATTCATTCAAAGGAGAGAGAAAAAGACATGGAAAAACCAGCAGGATTTTGGATTCGTTTTTTAGCTTATTTTATTGATGGCATTATTGTATCTGTTCCTAGTTATATTATTCTATTTATTATCAATAGCGTGTTTATAGCTGGATCTGTGGCAACAGACCCTTACATGACAGAAGAGGAGTATTTCGTGAAATACATGACGCTGGCATTTTTGCCTACCATGCTGATCATGCTCGTCATCTGTGTGTTATATTACGGTCTGCTCACAGCTTCTAAAATGCAGGGCACACTCGGCAAAAAAATTCTTGGCCTGAAAGTGGTCAATGAACAAGGCGAACGGGTTTCTGTCGGACAGGCAATCGGCCGTTACTTTGCATACATCTTATCTGGAATTATCTTTTATATTGGCTTTATCATGATCGGCTTTGGAGAGAAAAAAGGCCTGCATGATATCATTTGCAAAACACGTGTCGTGTATAAATAATAGAAAAAAGTCTAGACGCCAATAGGCGTCTAGACTTTTGTTTTCTTTAAATTAGGCTGCCACGCCAGATACGTAGCGCTTCTCCACAGCCACTCAAACGGCCCCATCCGGAATACCCGAAGCCAAAGGTGGCTGAAGGCCATTTGAATGGCACAAACGGCAATCGTGATGAGCACGCCGGCAGCAGGATACACTTTCCCGTACAGGCCCAAGCCGTAATGATAGAATATCCACGTACACACGATAGACTGCATCAGATAATTGGTAAATGCCATCCGTCCAACAGCGGAGAATGATTGCAGCACTGTTTTTACTCTTGTTTTATGATAAAGATAAACAACCGTTGTGACATAGAAAAACATGAGGAAGGGCGCGCCAATCAGCAAAAATACTTCCCTATCCGTTACACTGTACAGCACTTGGGCACTGATGCCGATGACTAGCCCAGCCATCCACACTCTTTTCAACCCTTTGCGATGCTTTCCGGGTTCATGCAAATATCGTGACTTCGCCGCCGCAGCCCCCAGCAAAAACATGCTGAAATAAGGAATGGATGCAAAAAAGAAGCTGATCGGGTTATACGTAAGCATGCCGTTCGAAGACATGTAAACAAGACGATCGTGGATCCGCTGTTCCGCAATCTCCTTCAAACTGCCGCTTCCGTAAACATGGAGCGCTTGTTTTGCCTGCTGAGTTACCGCTTGAGTCCATTCCTGTCCGTTTGCTTGATAAAAGCTTGTCAAAATGAACGGTATGGTAAACAAAAGATACAAAGAGACCACCCATATCAGCAGTGTTTTCGGCTTTGCTTTTCGAAATAAGAGCAGAACAAAACCGAGCAGAGCGTATTCCGTTAAAATGTCCCCGTCCCAAATCAAAAAGGCATGAACCGTTCCAACCAAGAGAAGCACCGTTAACCTTCTCGCATAGAGCGGAACAAACCGTTTCCCTTTGCTTACTGCCCTCTCCATCATAACAACCATGCCGAATCCAAATAAAAAGGAAAACAATAAAATACATTTTGTTTGAATGAAAAATTTCAGTATTTCTGTTACTACAAAATCAGCTTCAGACCATTTTTCTGTAAAAAAATTCTCTTTTCCAAGCATAGACAAATACATATCCGGATAACTGAAATGGGCCAGATTGACAAATAAGATGCCGAAAATCGCCATTCCCCTTAGCACATCAAGCACGCCGATCCGTTCATTTGTCAAAGTCGGCTGTAATGAAGCCATATCTATCACGCTCCTTTTTTCTGTACCTTAAGGGTATGAAAAAAAGGAACGCAGAAACATCGATTTAGATGTCACACAGGCATGGAAACCTTACAATCTTGTCATTTTTATGGTTTCATGACCTTTAAATCTAATGCTTCGATATTTTGCAAAACGCGGTCAAAGCGCAGCGCCTGAGGCTCACTTGGAAAGATGTGGCCTTCATATGGCTCACCTAGCGTCCGGAAAAACGGTTCAAATAAGCCTGGAACCAATACGCCCACCATCTTTGTATAATGGGAATCCAGACGATAGGAGTGAACGGTATTCGCAGGGACATGCAGAAAATCTCCAGGGTTCAGCCGAATTTCTTGGCCATCCGCCCACATCGTCATCTGTCCTTCAAGGCAATAAAATGTTTCTGTATGGTGTTCATGGTAGTGATCAACGATCCGGTCGCCTTTAGGGCCGTCCGATACGACGACGATAAACTGGCCGTCTGTATTTTTTTGTGCAGCCACAATGCGGTGAAGCTGATCTCCCGTCAATAGGCGGTCTCCTTCTCCAGATTCAAGCACGTATGGAACGGCTCCATCCGGCAGCTCTGTAAGTTCCGCTAACTTTGCCGCACCGGAAGGCTTTTCTTCATCAAGAAATGCAATGTCCGCCACAGTCTCCGCTTCTGCAAATCGCTCGTTTGACACCTCTTCGCTTGCGTACGGAGGATGTTCAGCGTAATCATATGGATTCCCAATAACGGAATACAAGTGCGCTACATCTCCCTTCATCGTGTAAGACACCAGTCTTGTTCTGTGGCTCTGCATCCGGTAGCTGTGCGGTGTTCCGGCCGGAATGTTCGCATAATCACCTGATACTAATAAATAGCGTTCTTCGTCAAGTGTCAGCTCAAGCTTCCCATCCAACACGAGAATCCCTTCATGTGTGTCCTTGTGGACGTGAAGCGGAAAGGCATCTCCTTTTCCCCCTGATAGCAGCACAATCTCAAACAGATCACCTGTACTCTTCCCATTCGCCATCACCGTGGCAACTTGTCTGCCGAATAAATAGCGCTCACCTTCTCCGCTGCGGAGCAAATAAGGCATTTTTTCTTTAGGCAATGAATGTTTACATAATGTTTTCATATATCGTTCCCTCCGATTTAGACCAGTCTATATATTAAAATATGCATTACTAGACCGTTCTATATAATTGTAGGAGAAAGGATAACAAAATGCTACCCTTTTTTTCTCACGAGCACTGGAATTTGTTCGGCAATGAGAAGAAGAGGCGTTTTGACTTTATTCGTTAACGAAAGCATGATGCCGCCCTCGATCATCGAATTGATCAGCATTCCAAGCTGATTCGCTTCTTCTTCTGCAAATCCGTTTTCCATTAGTTTTCTGGCAAAAACCGCTTCCCAGCTTTTAAACACCTTCATGCAAACCGTCCGCAACGGTTCACTGATTAACGCTGTCTCACTCGCCAGCAAACCAACTGGAAGGCCTTGAATGCTTTCTGTATTGTCAAACTGGCTGGCTGTTTTTTTGATAAATCGCTGAATCGCTTCTATTGGATCAGAGAATTCATCCATGCTTTGCTGTATCAGATGTTCAATCAGTTTTCCTGTATATGTAACCGCTTCAATTGCTAATTCTTCTTTGCCGTTTGGGAAAAAGTGATAAAGCGATCCCTTAGGAGCACCGCTTTCTTTCACAATCTGGTTCAAACCCGTCGCGTGATATCCTTGAAGCTGGAACAGACGTGACGCTGTGTGAAGAATTTTTTCGCGTGAATCTCCTCTGCTAGTCATTAAAACATTCCCTCCTAGGTATGGTAGAGCGACTTATATAATATAAAAAAGAACCCTGTGATTGTCAAAAAGGGGTAAGGACCTCCCGGATGGGGTAAATGCAGAAAAACAGCGTCTAGGAGGGATCTCAATGACAAACGATGATTCACTCACGAATACGGAAAAGCTTGAACAACAGAACGCGGGCATGAAAACGAAGCTCAAGCTGAAACAACTCAAGGATCAAGTGAGCGTGATTACCGGCGCTTCAAGCGGAATCGGACTTGTCACTGTTCGAATGGCAGCTGAAAAAGACGCAAAGGTTGTGGCAGCAGTGCGAAACGAAGACGCGTTGAGGGAGCTTGTTGATGAATGAAAGGAAAAAGGGCATAACGCCACGCCTCAGCCAAATTTGCCACTCACGGCTGGACGGAAAGCATTCGGATGGAGCTCGTGAAAGAACAATCTCCCGTCTCGGTTACGCTCATCCATCCGGGCAGAATTGGCACGCCTTACAATCAGCATGCTCACAGCTACCTCGACAAACAGCCGGCTCATTCCCGCTCCATGATCTACCCGCCGGAAGCGGTCGCTGAAGCCATCCTGTTTGCTGCCGAACACCCGAAGCGCGACATGTACATCGGCTCACAGGCAAAAGCCATCGCCATGCTGGGCGCTCTTTTCCCCCGGTGACCGACAAACTGATGGAAAAAATCATGTACCACAGCCAGCATGCCGAAAGACCGTCTAAACCACGTGAAGAAAGCGCGCTTTATCATGCCGACTACGGCATGCATGACAGGGGGACAAATAAAGGATGGCTGCGGTCCAGAAGCTATTACACGAAAGCTACGAAGCGCCCGATTGTATCTGCGGCTGTTGTTGCCGGACTGGTGGCTTGGGGAATGGCGAAGAGGAGAAAGTAAACCGATCACTAAAATAAACAGGCGTTTTGCCTGTTTATTTTCATTCTCCTATATCTCTTAAATACTGTTCACGCTCTTTTTTATCGGGGTAAGCGGTTTTGATGTATTTATCTTTTACTTCTTTGCTGTATTCGTTCCAATCTGTAAAACGATTACCTACATCCTCAGAGTAACTCATTCCGTCCACTTTATTGGACTCGTATATCAAATCTGCGGAAAAGTCGAATTTATCCGGATTGTCATTGATATAGCCATTCACTACAATTCTTCCCATCGGATTTATAGTCACTTTATCTTCGAAAGTTACGGATTTTATAAAATGATGAATATCCTCTTTTCTTAACTCTTCTTCTATCTTTGGCTTCATTTCGTCGACGTATGCTTCAGTTTTTTCTTTACTACCTATGTATTTTTTATCTTAGAAGTGTCTGACGTTTTTTTGATTTCATAAATAAAGCCAACCATTACGATTAACAAAACGCTACAAAAGCTAATAGTTTAAATGGCGCTTGTTTTTCATAGATTATTTTATTTCCCCTATGTCTTTTAAATATTGTTCTCGTTCTTCTTTCGATAAACTATTTAAAAAGTCTTCTTTGACCTCTTTATCAAAATCATCCCAGTTTTCAAATCGGTCCGCTAAGTCTTTATCATAACCTATGGAATCTACTTTATCAGTTCCATATCTCAAAGAGACATCGAATGAGAACTTTTCCGGGTTGTTGTTTACATACCCTGATAGTTCGATCATTCCCATTGGACTGATTGAGACATCCTTATCGAATGTTATATCATTAACAAAATGATGGATATCATCTTTTTTCAATTTTTCCTTTATTTTCGGTTTCATTTTTTCAGCGTATTCTTCTGCCTTTTGTTGTTCATTTTTTTCATTTGTGTTCACGCTATGATCCCCTCCAGATTTATCTGATGATTGATTATGATTAAAGTAAACAATTCCTATTAAAAATACTATAATTACTCCAAAAAAAAGTGTTTTTTTGGAAAATGACATGGTTTTTCCCCCTTTTTTATTTTATTATACTAGATATGTAAAGATTAGGAGTGTTGTGATTGACTAAAGACAGTTCAAAAAAATTAACCGCTGAAGATTTCAACCTTATTTCAAATAATGCTTATAAAATAGAAAAATACCATGTTGGAGAGACTATTGAAGTTAGTAATGGAGAAAGATTATACGTTATCGATTATAAAAAAACAGACAAGGGCCTTAACGCCCTTACCCTGGTTACTAGAGAGGATTATCGTAATTCCCATGAAGGCAAACACCCTGAAAAAATCCAAAACGTCATCATCGCCTACCGCGGATCAGAACCCATCAGCCCGGGCCAATTACAAGACACAATAAAGCCATATCGGGAAGAGCGGGAACAGCTTATTAAAGAATTAGAGAAAAAGGGAATCAACATTCCTAAAGATGAAGATGGTTCTTTCTATGACTACGCACAAGGGGTTCCTGAATATTCAAATGAGATTTTACAGGATTGGCTCCATATGGATACCAGTTATTTGGTTGGCAAAAAACCATTTGATGACGGGACGGAGAACCAAGCCATTCAGGCAGATCAATATGCAAAAAAAATACATAAAGACTTTAAAAATGCTGACATTCAAGTCACCGGTCACTCTTTAGGCGGTTCTAATGCAAGCTATGCAGTCGTGATGAATGACTTTATCAAACGCGGCGTTACTTTCGAAAATCCTAACATATATGAAAACCTGCCTGAGGATGTCAAAGCCCGAGCATTAAAAGGGGATTTCCGCAGCCGTTTAACAGAATATATTAATTTAAATGATGGATTATCTTTGCTGAATCGGGATGCTGCTGAAATAGGTAATGTGAAAGTGATGTATGACGAGGCTTTGCCGAACGGTGTACAAAATAATCGCCTTCCTGATGCAGTAAAGATGTTGGGCCTTGCATTTAAACGTTACAACAATCAATCTCTTGATGTATCACTATTTGTCGAAGCCTTGATGGGAAGTCACAATCTGGACCGATATAACTTCAATTCAGATGGCTCTGTCCAAACTGTTGATGATGTGTTAAAAAACAATCCTGACTTTGCATTAACGATGCTTAAGCAAATGAAATCAACCAATGTGAAAGCCAATACAGGTGTTTCAATCCTCATTAAGTCGCATGTATTGATGAATACAAGCACGCAGTTAAGACATATCGCTGAATCGGAATGGTCTAGAATTATACGTCAAATTGAAAGAATTGATGACAAAGTAAAGGAATCTATTGAAGATGTCAGGAACATGCATACACGAATGGTTGGTTTTGGCACATACGATGAATTATCAATCTCTGATGTCGATGATTTAATCAACAAGATCAAAAAGAACAAACCGCATCACCTTTTTTACTCAAAAGAAAAATATGATCAGGCAGTAGATGCCGCGCTTCATTTACGGCACTTGCTTCAGATGGTTGCAGATGACCTTGGACATATGGGGCACGCTTACCATGATGCAGATCTGGCCGCAGCAAGCCGGATGGGGATTTCATAAGGGAGAGAAAGAGACATGGATTTTATGAATAAAAAACCTACAGATGCAGACCGTTTTATGCAAAGAGTGACAAGCCAGCATTCAACCACTTCACTTTTTTCAAATGCCCATCTTGATACTTCTGAAATGACACCAGAACAATTGGCGGCGTACAAAGCGAAGAAAAGACAAGAACAAAAATTGGCACTGATGAATTCAATCAAAAAACAACTAAGCTATGCTTTTCAGGAAGACCGCAAAAACCTGTCTTCAATCCTTGATCACATCACAGATAACGAGCAGGCAGTTAAGACAAAGCGGGACATTCTCGGCCATCATATGTCAGGAAAAGCGATTGACAGTGTCACGGATAAAATGAAGGATCATCTATCTTTTGATAAAGTTCGTTCTCATGTATCGAGTGTAGTGAATTCCATTGGCTTATAGAGTAAAGAACCAAAAGCCGGCAAATTGCCTGCTTTTTTGCTTTTCCGCAGACTGGCAAAGGACTGTTTTACATATGATATGATTACCAATGATAAAATGAGGGTAATTTTTTAGTTACACAATTCATAAAAGGAGGTTCTAATGGAACACTTAGATTTGCATCATATTTTCGAACTAGGTTTTTTGTTGGTCATGATTGCAGCCGGTATTACAGCGATTGCCAAGAAGTGCAGACAGCCTTATCCGATCGCACTCGTGATTGTCGGCACGATCATTGGACTTGTACATATTCCGCTCTTCGAACCGCTGAAAGATTTTATCACTGAGGGCGAAGTCTTTAACTTCGTCATCATTACGCTGTTCTTGCCGGCTTTATTAGGAGAAGCGGCGCTGAAGCTGCCCTTTTCCCATTTGCGAGAAAATAAGCGTCCCGTTCTGGCGCTGGCCTTCGGCGGCACGCTCATCTCGTTTCTGATCGTCGGCTTTTCTTCCATGTGGCTGATGCATTTAGCCATTCCGGCGGCGTTTGTGTTTGCCGCGCTGATGAGTGCGACAGACCCAGTCAGTGTGCTGTCCATTTTCAAAAGCGTCGGTGCGCCGAAAAAGCTTTCGATTGTCGTTGAAGGAGAAAGCCTGTTCAATGACGGGCTGGCGGTAGTGCTGTTCAACATTTCCGCCTTTTACTTAATGACTTATTTAGATCTCGGCATCCAAGGCGCCGGTTTAGGCTTGTGGGAGTTTGTCAAAGTCATTTCCCTCGGCCTCATTATCGGAGGCGCTCTAGGATTTGTCTTTTCCCAGCTCACCAAGTATTTTGATGATTACCCTTTAGAAATTATTTTTAGTATCATTCTGTTTTACAGTTCATTTCTTTTGGCGGAAATGGCAGGTGCCTCCGGTGTAATCGCTGTCGTAGTCGCCGCGCTTATATTCGGCAATTACGGCGCAAAAATCGGCATGAGCCCGACGACCAAGCTGAATATCAATAACTTTTGGGACGTCGCCGCCTTGCTCGCGAACTCCCTTGTCTTTTTGATGGTGGGACTTGAGATCACGAGAATTGACCTGACTGACAAATGGGGTTTGGCGATTATGGCGATTGTCATTGTGCTTATCGCCCGAAGTGCCGCCGTCTATATCAGTCTGGCCTTTATTAAGAAATTTCCGGTTACATGGAAACATACCATCAATTGGGGCGGGCTGAAGGGCTCTCTGTCCATTGCACTCGTGCTGAGCCTGCCGAGAGACTTCCCGGGGCGTGAAGACATTCTGATTTTCGCCTTCAGTGTCGTTTTGTTCTCCCTTGTTGTTCAGGGGCTCACCATTAAGCCGCTTCTGGAACGGTTAGGCGTGAATCAAAAGGAAGAGGGCAACCAGGAATATGAGGAATTGCTTGCAAAAGGACACCGGCTAGAAACCGCTATTCAAGAAGTCCAGCAAGTCAAACACAATTTGCTGATTCACGAAGCTGTCTCCAGCGAACTGACAGATCAGTACAAAGAAGAAGTCAGCCAGCTGCATCAACAAACAAACCAATTGTTCGAAACATACCCGGAACTCAAAAACAAACAGCAAACCATCTTGAAAAAACATTCGTTATACGCCCAGTACCAAGCGATCGAGAACTTATCAAAGGAAGATATCATCTCAAACGAAGTGGCTGAGAAAGAACAAGCGCGGATCATTGATGAAATCGTTTCTTTGGAAAACGATCATTAACACAAAAAAGCAGACTGTCATCAGTCTGCTTTTTCTTTTATGATTTAAAAAAATCAACCAGCGGCTGAAAATCCTTGGATAAATCAACTTCATTCGGTTCTGCTTGAAGCAGGCGGTCAATCATGCGCTCCAGCTCTTTTCTATCATGTTGATCTGTGTATTCAATGAAGTTTAAGCTTTCGAGCCAATCCCGGTACGAATGTTTAGCTTTGCCGTAACTGTTTCCAAAGACAAGGCAAGGTGTTTTGGTGATAATCGAGAAAATCATCGCGTGAAGCCGGTCGGTGATCACCAATTTACTGGAACCGATGCGGTCAAGCATCTCCATAAAATGTTTTTCACGATCGGCGTAATCAATGGTGTCTACCGTGTCCAGCACCGTATCGGTACGTTCCGTATAGGTTGTTTTTTCTGCCCACTTTCTCATCTGTGAAATAAAATCTTCGTCGGTCACTTTCTCCTTATCCGCTCTTAAAATAAAGAGAACGCCGTCCCGCTCAAGCTCTTTCGGCACAATATCCAAGGAGAGCACCATATCCGGTGTAAAAATCACATTGGAATTGAAGGTCTCTTTCACAACATCCAGCGTCTGTGTCTCACGAGCGGCAATCGTTAAGTTAGAATTTTGATGGTACGCGTCCTGTGTTTTTTTCTTTTCTTTATTTCCATCCTCTGTGTCTTCAAAATAAACGGATTGCGGCAGAGAAATCGATTTATAGTCCTTAAACGCCAAGAAAACCTTCCTTCTGTCTTCCTCAATATCGAGATATAGGTTTCCTAAATTTCCTCCGCCGGTAAAACAGACAATATCGTCTTCACGAATAATTTCCTTCACCAGTTCAATGCCCTCATCCGTCGCATAATCCATAATTTCAATATATTCATAATACGGAAAATGATTTTTTATAAATTTCTCTTCCGCATACGCAATCGCTTGGTCTCCAATGTTTGTGTAACTCGGGGAACCAAACAAAAATACTTTTCGTTTATCATTTAACAGGGCATCTGGCTCGACATTTGGCGCAATGCCTTTTACGAGTTTTTTGCCTTTGATTTCTTGTAGTGTCATGTCGTCGTCCTCCTTCTAGGATGAATGCCTTATTGTGTGGTTAACTGTCTCTACCCAAAAAGGAGGATGGCTATGCATCGGCATGTGCGCCGGCTATATGAGAAAGATCGTTTTCGCCAATTTGATGGATGCGGCAATATCCCGAGCCGTTCTTTCCATGTATTCTGCGGCATGTTCAAACGCGTCTTCAAGAGGCACGGCGCCGGGAACGATGCTAAAAAGCGCATCAATTCCATGTTGATAGACGGCATCACTGTCTCGTGATACTGATCCCGCTATGCCAATGACGGGCACATCGTATGATTTAGCCGCTTTGGCCACGCCGATCGGTGTTTTCCCATAAATCGTTTGGCTGTCAATCCGCCCCTCCCCGGTGATCACAAGATCCGCATCCTGAACTTCATCTTCAAAATCAACCGCTTCAAGCACAATATCAATGCCTCTTTTCAAATCAGCATGAAGAAAAGCCAGCAGACTCCACCCGAGACCGCCCGCTGCGCCGGCGCCCTTTATTTCCCTGCAGGCTGTTCCGAGCGCTTTTTCTGCCACATCCGCGAAATGGGTTAGGTTCTGGTCCAGCACTTCCACCATGTCGTCTGTCGCGCCTTTTTGCGGCCCGAAGACAGCCGAAGCTCCTTTTGGCCCGATTAACGGATTGTCCACGTCGCAGGCGACCTCCAGTTTGACATTCTCCAATCTGGAATCAAGCTCGCTGATATCTATTGATGCAAGCTGAGATAACGAGCCTCCTCCGAACCCGATCTCACGGCCTGATTCATCAAGAAGCCTTCCGCCCAATGCTTGAATCATCCCGGCTCCTCCGTCATTCGTTGCGCTTCCGCCGATCCCGATAATCAAATGCTCTGCGCCCGTGTCAAGAGCCGCTGCCATTAATTCTCCCGTCCCCCTTGTTGTCGTGACGAGCGGATTGCGCCTTTCAACAGGCACGAGATGAAGACCTGAAGCGGCAGCCATTTCAATCACTGCTGTTTTCCCATCTCCCATCATGCCAAAAAACGCTTCCACCGGTTCTCCCAGCGGCCCCGTGACAACCTGTTCTTTGATCCATCCGTTTGTGGCATCAACCAGAGACTGAACGGTGCCCTCACCGCCATCCGCCATCGGCAGTTTTCTGTAATCAGCATTCGGAAAAACCGATTTGAAACCTCTTTCTATCGCGTCAGTGGCCTCCAAAGCTGATAAGCTTTCCTTAAAAGAATCAGGTGCAATGATGATTTTCATCCAAATCGCCTCTTTCAAAACATGATTCACTTACACGATCTATCTCCAATGTATCATATCGGGTTTGGAAATACATACCATAAGTTATGGTAAAATTTTAATAAAAATTAGAAATGAAAGTGTTTGCATAAATGAAACATTCACGTTATCATACTTGTATACAAGTATACTCCTTGAGTGAGGAAGGTGAGTGTATGCTAGACTCCAAAGACCTGTTGTATCCCGCAAAATGGCTCTCAAAAGCATCAACTGGTGTTCGTGTCGCATACGAGCTGAGGATGCGGATCATTTCAGGCATGGTTGAAAGCGGTACCATTTTGTCAGAAAATACGATCGCCGCCGAGTTTTCAGTAAGCCGTTCGCCGGTTCGCGAAGCGTTAAAAATACTCGCATCTGAAAAAATCATCCGCTTAGAACGAATGGGAGCGGTCGCAATTGGGTTAACTGAGAAGGAAATCACGGAAATTTATGATGTGCGTTTACTATTAGAAACATTTGTCTTTGAACGGCTTGTCAAAATCGACATTGAGCCCTTAGTCAAGGACCTCAGCAAAATCCTTGAAATGATGAAAGTCTCCATCAAATACGAGGACGTAGATGAATTTTCATTTCAAGACGTGCTGTTTCATGAAACGATTATCCGTGCGATCGACCATTCATACATTCAGATGATCTGGAACAATCTAAAACCCGTTATGGAAAGCTTTATTCTTTTATCAATGCGGGCACGATTAAAAGAAAAACACGAGGATTTCACAAGGATTTTAGATAACCATGAGCTTTATATTCAGGCCATTAAAGCAAAAGACAGGGCACTGATGATTCAGTCTCTTCACCAAAATTTTGATGATGTGCAAGAAAAGGTAGAAGACCTGTGGCTCTCACAACAAATGCTGGCAAAAGGAGCTGAACACAATAATGACTAGTTATATGTTAGGAATCGATATCGGCACGACAAGCACAAAAGCTGTGTTGTTCAGTGAAAACGGAGACGTGGTACAGAAAGAAAGCATCGGCTACCCGCTCTATACACCGGACATCTCAACGGCTGAACAAGACCCTGAAGCGATTTTTCAGGCCGTCATCCAAACTACCGCGAGAATCACAAAACAGCATCCAGAAAAACAGATCTCATTCATTTCATTCAGCAGCGCCATGCACAGTGTCATCGCAATTGATGAAAATGACCAGCCGCTGACGCCATGCATCACGTGGGCCGACAACCGGAGCGAAGGCTGGGCGCATAAGATCAAAGATGAATTGAACGGGCATGAGGTGTACAAGCGGACAGGAACACCGATCCATCCGATGTCGCCGTTAAGCAAAATAGCCTGGATCACGAATGAACGAAAAGAAATCGCTTCCAAGGCGAAAAAATATATCGGCATCAAAGAGTACATTTTTAGACAGCTGTTCAATGAGTATGTAATCGATTACTCCATGGCATCAGCGACAGGCATGATGAACCTGAAAAGCTTGGATTGGGATGAAGAAGCACTGCGCATCGCAGGCATCACGCCGGATCACTTATCAAAACTTGCGCCAACGACTGAAATCTTTCAGCATTGCAGCCCGGAATTAGCGATACAGATGGGAATCGATCCGGAAACACCTTTTGTCATCGGCGCCAGCGACGGCGTGCTGTCCAATCTCGGCGTCAACGCCGTTAAAAAGGGCGAAATTGCCGTCACCATCGGGACAAGCGGTGCTATCCGAACAATTATTGACCAGCCGCAAACTGATGAAAAGGGCCGGATTTTCTGCTACGCCTTGACGGACAAGCACTGGGTGATCGGCGGACCGGTAAACAATGGGGGCATCGTGCTTCGCTGGATCAGAGACGAATTTGCCTCTTCTGAAATCGAGACAGCGACACGGCTGGGGATTGATCCATATGACGTGCTGACGAAGATCGCCCAACGCGTCAGACCCGGTTCCGACGGTTTGCTGTTCCACCCGTATCTCGCCGGAGAACGCGCTCCGCTGTGGAATCCAGATGTACGCGGCTCATTTTTCGGCCTGACCATGTCGCATAGGAAAGAGCATATGATACGGGCTGCATTAGAGGGTGTCATTTACAACCTGTACACGGTGTTCCTGGCGTTAACCGAATGCATGGATAGCCCGGTAACCCGCATCCAGGCGACTGGGGGATTTGCAAGGTCGGAGGTTTGGCGCCAAATGATGGCGGATATCTTCGAATCACAGGTTGTCGTTCCGGAAAGCTACGAAAGCTCATGTCTCGGCGCCTGCATTTTAGGCCTGTATGCAACAGGAAAGATTGATTCATTCGACGCCGTGTCCGACATGGTCGGCAGCACGCACAGACACACACCGATCGAAGACTCAGCCAAAGAATATAGAAAATTAATGCCGATTTTCATTAATCTCTCAAGATCATTAGAGAATCAATATACACAAATTGCAGATTATCAGAGAGGCTTAATCACACACAACTAGTACATGACACGAAGGGGAGGGGCACTACCATGCCATTAATCATCGTTGCAATTGGGATCTTAGCTTTACTGCTTTTGATTATGGGCTTAAAATTAAACACATTTATTTCCTTGCTGATCGTATCGTTCGGCGTGGCATTGGCACTCGGGATGCCGTTCGATAAAGTTGTCAGCTCTATTGAACAAGGAATAGGGGGAACTCTTGGCCACATCGCACTCATCTTCGGGCTCGGTGCGATGCTGGGCAAGCTGATCGCGGATTCTGGAGGCGCACAGCGCATCGCGATGACGCTCGTCAACAAATTCGGCGAGAAAAACATTCAATGGGCCGTTGTCATTGCCTCATTCATTATTGGTATTGCTTTATTTTTTGAAGTAGGATTGGTTCTATTAATTCCGATTGTATTTGCGATTTCAAGAGAATTGAAGATTTCTATTTTATATCTCGGAATTCCGATGGTCGCCGCGCTGTCCGTCACGCACGGTTTCCTGCCGCCGCACCCGGGGCCTACGGCGATTGCCGGTGAGTACGGCGCAAACATCGGGGAAGTGCTGCTGTACGGCTTTATGGTTGCTGTTCCGACAGTGCTCATCGCAGGGCCTTTGTTTACAAAGATCGCGAAAAAAATCGTGCCTGCATCATTTGCGAAAAGCGGCAATATCGCATCACTCGGCACGCAAAAAACGTTCAAGCTTGAGGAGACACCCGGCTTCGGAATCAGCGTCTTTACGGCAATGCTTCCGATTATCATCATGTCGGTCGCGACCATTATCGACCTGCTTCAAGAAACAATCGGATTTGCGGATAATGGCGTTTTAGCTTTTATTCGATTGATTGGAAACGCATCGACTGCTATGATTATTTCGTTATTGGTCGCAGTCTATACAATGGGCATCGCACGCAACATTCCAGTCAAAACCGTGATGGACTCTTGTTCAGCAGCCATTTCACAAATCGGCATGATGCTATTGATCATCGGGGGAGGCGGCGCCTTTAAACAAGTGCTGATCAACGGCGGTGTCGGCGATTACGTGGCGGACTTATTCAAAGGTACAGCATTATCGCCAATCGTCTTGGCATGGCTCATCGCAGCGATCCTGCGCATTTCTCTAGGATCAGCCACTGTTGCCGCGCTAAGCACAACAGGGCTCGTCATTCCGTTATTGGGACATTCTGATGTCAACCTGGCATTAGTCGTGCTTGCAACAGGCGCCGGAAGTGTCATCGCTTCCCACGTCAATGACGCCGGCTTCTGGATGTTCAAGGAGTACTTCGGATTAAGCATGAAAGAAACATTTGCCACATGGACGTTGCTGGAAACGATTATTTCCGTTGCTGGACTTGGATTCATATTATTGTTAAGTTTAGTTGTATGAAATTAAGAAGGAGCTGTAACACATGTTCAATACGATTGGTGTCATAGGCTTAGGCGTAATGGGAAGCAATATTGCCTTAAACATGGCAAATAAAGGTGAAAACGTCGCCGTCTATAATTACACCAGAGACTTAACGGACCAGCTTGTCCAAAAGCTGGATGGACAATCTCTCAGCCCGTACTACGAGCTCAAGGATTTTGTTCAATCGTTAGAGAAACCAAGAAAAATCTTTCTGATGGTCACAGCGGGAAAACCCGTAGATTCCGTCATCCAATCATTAATGCCTTTGCTTGAAGAAGGCGACGTCATCATGGACGGGGGCAACTCCCACTATGAAGATACAGAAAGAAGATATGACGAGCTGAAGGAAAAAGGCATCGGCTATCTGGGAGTCGGCATTTCCGGCGGCGAAGTCGGCGCGCTGACAGGGCCTTCCATCATGCCGGGCGGAGATCGCGACGTCTATGACAAAGCCGCTCCTATCCTGACGAAAATCGCAGCTCAAGTTGGAGAAGATCCGTGCTGTGTCTACATCGGTCCAAAAGGGGCAGGGCACTTTACAAAAATGGTGCACAACGGCATTGAATATGCTGACATGCAGCTGATTGCAGAAGCGTACACGTTTCTGAGAGAAACACTGCGCCTGCCGCTCGATGAGATTGCATCTATTTTTGAAACCTGGAACCAAGGTGAGCTGAAAAGCTATTTAATAGAGATTACTGCTGAGATTTTACGCAAAAAAGACGAAAAAACAGGCCAGCCTTTGATTGATATTATCCTTGATAAAACCGGCCAAAAAGGCACCGGAAAATGGACGAGCATGCAGGCGATTGATAACGGCATCCCGTCCACCATCATCACAGAGTCCTTGTTCGCCCGCTACTTGTCTTCCTTGAAAGAAGAACGGGTGGCAGCTCAAGACGTGTTAGCAGGTCCGGAAGCTGAAGAAAAACACTTCGATAAAGACACTTGGGTTGAATACGTCAGACAGGCTCTTTACATGGGGAAAGTATGCGCCTACGCACAAGGCTTTGCCCAATACAAAATGTCATCTGAGCTTTACGGCTGGAACCTGCCGCTCAAAGACATCGCTTTGATATTCCGTGGCGGTTGCATCATCCGCGCAGATTTCCTAAACGTGATAAGCGACGCATTCAGCGAGCGGCCTAACCTATCAAACCTGCTGATCGCGCCTTATTTCTCAGATAAGCTCCAAGGCTATCAAACAGGTCTGCGAAAAGTTGTTTGCGAGGGCATCAGCACTGGCGTCTCGTTCCCATGCTTAACAACCGCGCTCTCTTATTACGACGGCTACCGCACAGGGCGTTCCAATGCGAACCTCCTGCAGGCGCAGCGCGATTATTTCGGCGCCCATACGTACGAACGGACAGATATGGACGGCGTTTTTCATACCAATTGGCAGTAATCAAAAAAACCTCGCTCATTTTGAGCGAGGTTTTTGATTATGCCTCTAATTCTACAAGTTTTTTTGCTTTCTTTTTGTCCCGCTTTTCTTTTTTTGTCATCGTCAATCCAGTGATTCCATAGAAAAGAGAAACCAATGGCGTGATGAATGCCAAGAAACAAAACGGAAGATAAGCGACTGTTGCAATCCCTAAGGCTCCAGCTGTATATAGACCGCCGCCAGTCCATGGAATAAGCGGTGCAGCTTGTGTTCCTGAATCCTCTAACACGCGCGACAAGTTTTCAGGTTTTAAGTTTAAGCGTTCATAAATCGGTCTCATCAATGTACCGCCCATAACTGTTGAGAAGTACACAGATCCACCGATTGCAAGTGTCAGATAACTCACAATGATGGTCACAAAAACAGCCGTCCCTGTATGCTTAATTTTATGGGCAAAAGAAGCAATCAACGCTTCTAATACTTGTGACTCCGCAAGCATCCCGCCTAAACCAAGCGCAAATAAGAACAAGGCAATTAAGCTCAACATACTGGAAAGTCCGCCTCGTTGAAGCAAGCTATCAACCATGTCAATGCCTGATTCAACTGTATACCCGCCATAGAACGTATTCATGACATCTTGAAAACCCAAGCCTTGATAGAACATCGCGATAACGCCGCCAACAGCTGCCCCAATGAAAATGGAAGGAATCGCTGGTTTCTTTAACATTAACAGCGCAATGAGAACAACAATCGGAATCATTGGTACAAGTCCTAGATGGAACGTTTCGTTCAAATAAGACGTCAGTTGATTGACACTTTCTGAATTTACAGATGCGGAATTGTATCGCAAACCAACAATCGTATAAATGATCGCTGCAATGATATATGCAGGAATTGTCGTCCAAAGCATGTGTTTAATATGGCTGAAGATTTCTCCGCCGGAAACAGTAGGGGCTAAGTTCGTCGTATCCGATAGCGGAGACATTTTATCTCCGAAATACGCTCCGCTGACAATAGCGCCGGCAGTCAGCCCTGCCGGTATCCCCATCGTGGCTCCAACACCCATCATTGCAACCCCGGCAGTTCCGACTGTTCCCCATGACGTACCTGTTGCGACAGATACTAATGAACAAAAGACTAAAGTAGTGACTAAAAAGAATTGTGGTGAAATCGCGTGTATACCGTAATAAATTAATGTAGGTACTGTCCCAGATGCGATCCATGCGCCGATTAAAATCCCGACGGTTAGCAGTATCAGCCCAGGCTGCAGTGCCCTGCTCATCGATTTCATCATCGATTTTTCTACTTGTTTATAGGTAAAACCCAATCCCATCATAAAGGGGATCAATACAAGCATGCTGATAAACATCAGAATTTGAATCGGTGCATCAAATACAAGAATTCCAATTGATATCACACTAACCGCTGCAATCAGCATCGATAGTGCATACATAAACGAAGGCCTTTTTATCTTATCGGTTTCCAACAAACCACTCCTTTGAATAAGTTGATCTTACATCTAAATCTGGAATACGTATTGACTGGCACTTTCATAAGATCAAGTGAATTTTTAAAACGGGGACTCATTTTGATTGAATGGAGAATACTTTATACGCCGGGCGAAGGATTAGGTCCATTCACCCATAAATAAATGATGGGGTATAACGTTTTACCACATGGGAAATGGTATGTGAACATCTTACTACAAAACAAAATGTTCAGTAAAATTGAATATCCTCTGATATTTCATCATTATCTCAGTTGAACCGGTCTGAAAGTCATTATCCTGCTATATCTATAAAAATGCTCCGTTATCGTGCCAAATCATCTAGAAAACAGGATCGTACGTTCGCTATCGGCTTTTTATCCCGGCCATTTTCCTAAAAATCGCCAACGAAATGATAAAGATCAGCAAAAACCCATCTTTTACAGAATTACTGTATTATTATATTATCGAAATAATCAACATGCCGAAATATCATCCGGTTTTCCGACCTCCATGTTTCACCGCACGATCCATTTCAGTAATTGGCATTTTCTTCTTTTCACCATACCCCTTATCTTTTTTGTCTAAACCTTTTAGCTGACCTATTTATTGAGAAAACGCAGCATTCACATTGATAATGAGAATCAAGTCAGCAATCGGGCAAGTAGTTTTAGCATCTGCTTCAAAAAAGAGAAACACCCGTATGTGACTTTAATTGTGATATTTTGAGCTGTAGGAAACCATACTATATAATAGAAAGTTGAAACCTCTCCCGAGCAGCTTCATGTTTTTTATCCGAATCTCTCCTTTTCACTTGACAAGAGAAAAGGTATTATATAATAATTTATACAGAATTATAATTATTATAGATAGCGGGAGCATGGCTTCACATCATCTATAATGTCCATTTATCACTATTAGGAGGAAGATATTATGTCTTTAATTGGAAAAGAAGTACAACCATTCGAAGCGAAAGCATTTAAAAACGGTGAATTCATCGATGTAACAAACGAATCTCTGAAAGGCCAATGGAGCGTATTCTGCTTCTACCCAGCAGATTTCTCTTTCGTATGTCCAACTGAACTTGAAGATCTTCAAAACCAATACGCTGCACTTAAAGAATTAGGTGTTGAAGTATACTCTATCTCTACAGATACTCACTTCGTACACAAAGGCTGGCATGACAGCTCTGAAAAAATCGGCAAAATCACTTACGCAATGATCGGTGATCCTTCTCAAACGATCTCTCGCAATTTTGACGTATTAGATGAAGAATCTGGTCTAGCTGACCGCGGAACATTCATCATCGATCCAGACGGCGTTATCCAAACTGTTGAAATCAATGCAGGCGGTATCGGCCGTGATGCAAGCAACCTGATCAGCAAAGTAAAAGCAGCACAATACGTTCGTCAAAACCCAGGTGAAGTTTGCCCGGCTAAATGGGAAGAAGGCGGCGAAACTCTTACACCTAGCCTTGACCTAGTAGGTAAAATCTAAGGAGTGCATTCCATTGGTACTTGATGCAAATATCAAAGCACAATTAAATCAATACATGCAGCTTATTGAGAATGACATTGTTCTCAAAGTGAGCGCAGGTGAAGATGACATTTCTAAGGACATGCTGGCTCTCGTTGATGAGCTGGCTTCCATGTCATCTAAAATCACAGTTGAAAAAGCTGAATTAAACAGAACGCCAAGCTTCAGTGTCAATCGTGTCGGAGAAGATACTGGCGTTACATTCGCCGGTATCCCTCTGGGCCACGAATTTACATCATTGGTTTTGGCGCTGCTCCAAGTAAGCGGCAGACCGCCTAAGGTAGACCAAAAAGTCATTGATCAGGTGAAGAAGATCAGCGGTGAATACCACTTTGAATCTTATATCAGCCTGACATGCCACAACTGTCCTGACGTTGTACAAGCCTTAAACATGATGAGCGTGCTCAACCCGAACATTACGCACACGATGATCGACGGTGCAGCATACAAAGCAGAAGTAGAAAGCAAAAACATCATGGCAGTGCCGACCGTTTACCTGAATGGCGAATCCTTCGGAAGCGGCCGTATGACGCTTGAAGAAATTCTTGCGAAAATGGGCAGCGGCGCAGACGCATCCGAGTTTGCTGGCAAAGAGCCGTTTGACGTTCTTGTTGTCGGAGGCGGACCAGCTGGGGCAAGTGCAGCCATCTACACTGCGCGTAAAGGCATCCGCACCGGTGTTGTCGCTGAGCGCTTCGGCGGACAGGTTCTCGACACAATGAGCATCGAAAACTTCATCAGCGTCAAAGCGACGGAAGGACCGAAGCTTGCTGCAAGCCTTGAAGAACACGTGAAGGAATATGATATTGATGTCATGAACCTTCAGCGCGCAAAACGCCTTGAAAAGAAAGACCTGTTCGAACTTGAACTCGAAAACGGCGCTGTCCTGAAAAGCAAAACAGTGATCCTATCAACAGGTGCCCGCTGGCGCAATATCAACGTACCTGGTGAACAAGAGTTCAAAAACAAAGGTGTCGCGTACTGCCCGCACTGTGATGGGCCATTGTTTGAAGGCAAAGACGTAGCGGTCATCGGCGGAGGAAACTCTGGAATCGAGGCTGCTATCGATCTCGCAGGCATCGTCAAACACGTCACTGTGCTTGAGTTTGCACCTGAACTGAAAGCTGACGAAGTCCTGCAAAAACGCCTCTACAGCCTGCCTAACGTCACTGTCGTGAAAAACGCACAAACGAAAGAAATCACAGGCGATCAAAGCGTAAACGGCATCACATACGTTGACCGTGAAACAGGCGAAGAAAAACACGTTGAACTCCAAGGTGTATTCGTGCAAATCGGTCTCGTGCCAAACACAGATTGGTTAGATGAAACGGTTGAACGCAACCGCATCGGCGAAATCATCGTCGACAAGCACGGCGCGACAAGCGTTCCAGGCTTATTCGCTGCCGGCGACTGCACAGACAGCGCGTTTAATCAAATCATTATTTCGATGGGATCAGGTGCAACTGCCGCTCTCGGCGCGTTTGATTACCTTATCCGCAATTAATACAAGAAATCCGCTATATTGCCAGATTGGCAGGATAGCGGATTTTTTTCAAACTCCGGGCCAGCTGATTATAAGTCCTCGCCGTTCGTTTGAATGACGTTTTTGTACCACTCAAATGAATCCTTCTTATATCGTTTCATGGATCCGTTTCCTTCATTATCACGATCAACATAGATCATGCCGTAGCGTTTTTTCATTTCGCCTGTTGTAAAGGAGACAATATCAATAATGCCCCATGGCGTGTAGCCTATCAAATCTACACCGTCATAAGTGACCGCTTTTTCCAATGCTTCAATATGTGATTTCAAATATTGGATGCGTTCCGGATCATGGATCTTGCCGCCTTCCTCCACCCTATCCACCGCGCCAAAGCCGTTTTCCACGATGAATAACGGGATTTGGTACCGATCATAAAAACGGTTTAACGTATATCTCAACCCGGTTGGATCAATCGCCCAACCCCAGTCACTCGATGTGATGTACGGATTTTCGACACTATTCGGCAATCCGCCGTTGACGATATCACCCGTATTATCATTTTCCACATCGCTTTTCACAGTTGTTGACATGTAATAGCTAAAGCCTAAGTAGTCGACGGTGCCGTTTCTTAAAATCTCATCATCGCCATCTTCGAAAGTGATGTGATAGCCTTCTCGTTCAAATTCCTTCAGCGCGTAGCTCGGATAATAGCCGCGAACCTGCACATCCGGGAAGAAATACCGCTGCCTCATTTCTTCCTCAGCCAGCATCACATCTTCAGGATTGGAGGAGAAAGGATAAATCGGCACGTGTGACACCATGGCCCCAATCTGGAAGTCTTGATTGATGTCTTTTCCTTTTGCCACCGCTAATGCGCTCGCCACTAATTCATGGTGCGCCGTTTGATACATGACTTCCTTGGCATTTTCGTTTTCTCCGACCGTAACACCTGAATTCGTCCATAGGAACAGCTGGTTATTCACATCCATTTGGTTGTTGATCTCGTTAAAGGTCATCCAGTACTTCACTTTATCTTTGTAACGACTGAAGCAGGCCTCTGCGAAATTGACGAAGAAGTCCACGACTTTCCGATTTCTGAAGCCGCCATATTCTCTTGCCAGATGCAGCGGCATTTCAAAATGGGACAAGGTAATGACCGGCTCGATCCCATGCTTCAGCAACTCATCAAACACATCATCATAGAACTGCAAGCCCGCTTCGTTCGGCTCAGCCTCATCGCCTTTCGGAAAAATCCGGCTCCACCCAATGGACGTTCGCAAGCATTTTAAGCCCATTTCCGCAAACAAAGCGATATCTTCCTTGTATCTGTGATAGAAATCAATAGCTTCATGGTTCGGATAAAACTCGTTCTCTTCAATCGTATCCGTGATTTTTCTTGGCACGCCGTGCGCACCCGCCGTCATCACATCAACGACACTCGGCCCTTTCCCGCCTTGATTCCAACCGCCTTCAAATTGGTGTGCAGCCAATGCGCCGCCCCATAAAAAATTCTTCGGCATGTGTCCCATGTTTTATTCCTCCTCAGCTTACGACTGTAAATAATTTTTGGTCTAACGCACTTTCTTCAATATCTTCGATGAGAATTTCCTGATACGCATGTGAATTCGTGATGATGACTGGGGTAATCGTTGTTAACCCTTTCTCTTCAATGAAAGCTTTATCAAATTCTACAAGCACTTCGCCTTTTTTGACTGTATCGCCCTCTTTCACTTTCAAGGAAAAAGGAGTGCCGTCCAATGTCACTGTATCCAGCCCGATATGCACAAGCAACTCGACGCCAGACGCCGAACGAAGGCCGATCGCATGCTTTGTAGGCGCGACCATGACGACGGTTCCGTCAAACGGAGCATAAAGCTTATTTTCAGATGGCTCAATCGCCAACCCTTGTCCCATTGCGCCTGAACTGAATACCTCATCAGGCACCGTAGAAAGCGGGATCACCTTGCCGCTAAACGGTGCATATACTGTTTCTTCATTTGCCTGTGCCGTTTTAAGATTTTCCTTATCCGGCAGTGCAGCTGTATCTTCACCGTAGCCAAAGATTTGAATCAGCACAACAGGGAGAATAATCGCAATCGCCGCACCGATCAAAATGCCCCAAATGGACGTAGGGAATTGTTCATTGATGCCATTCACGATCGTCAGCGGTCCCGGAAGCCCCGCATACGCAAAGTAATACGGATTGAAAAAGCTTGCCACAACGGCCCCAACCGCGCCGGATATACAGCCAAAGATAAATGGTTTCTTAAATCTCAAGGTCACACCGTAAATCGCCGGCTCTGTAATGCCAAACAAGCCTGTAACCCCAGCTGAAACGCTGACTTTTCTCGTTTCCTTGTTTCTCGCTTTAAGGATGACGCCAAGCACCGCCCCAACCTGCGCAATGACCGCAATCGTTTGATACGCCTGGAATGAATCCCGTCCGTATAAATCATAGTTCGCCAATACCATCGGCGTGATGCCCCAATGTACCCCAAAGATGACGATGACCTGCCAGAAGGCGCCGATGATCGCTCCAGCCAAAGCTGGCACGTTTTCCGCCAAGAAGTTGTAACCGTTTGCAATTCCATTTGCGCCTAATGTTGTCACAGGGCCAATGAGGACAATCGTTAACGGCACCATAACCACCATGCACAGAAACGGAACAAATAACGGCCTGACCACTTCGTTCATTCTCTTATTCAAAAATCGTTCAAGGTAAGACAAAATCCACACTAAAAATAATGGCGGCAGAACGGAGGACGTGTATGTTGTTTCCGATAAAGCAATCCCTAAGAAAGAAATACTCTTTCCGTCTGCGATTTGAACGGCTATCTCCGCCCATGTCGGACTGACTAACGCGGCACAGCACGCCACAGCGATATACATGTTGGTCTTAAAATGCTTTGATGCCGTAATTGCGATAAAAATAGGCAAAAACGTAAACGGCGCCCAAGATATGAAACTAAAGACCTGATAAGCTCCTGTTTTCTCAAAGCCATCAAACAATAAATTAATGATAATTAATGCCCCTTGCAAAATACCAGCTGCGGCCAGAATGTATACAAACGGCGCAAACACCGCTGACATCGTCGCAATGATCCGGTTCAGAACCGTCCCTTTATTCTCGCTCTGTTCCTCAGACAGATCAATATTGACCAGCTCTGAAAATTCTTCGAAGACTTCTCCCACGTGCTGTCCAATGACAATCTGAAATTGGCCGCTGTTCTCTACCACCGTAATGACGCCGGGCATCGATTTCACGATATCCTTCGCTTTAGGGTTAGACCGCTTCAGCACCAACCGAAGCCTCGTCGCGCAGCGAGAAGCTCCAATGACGTTCTCTTCCCCGCCTACGGCCTCCAAAATGTCTTTTGCTAGTCTGCTATAATCTCTCACTTTCCCCGACATTTTCACCCACCCCTTCGTTTTGGTTACGCTTTCATTATAATTGTACCGGTATAATTTATCAATACCCAAACAAAATATTTATTCATTAACTATAATTGTAAGCGGTTTATGCTATAATTTTGACAAGTGAAACTAAACGAAAAAATGAGGAATGCGTATGTTAAAGTACCAGCAAATCGCAGCAGAAATTGAAAAGTATATAGAAGAACACGAGCTGAAACAAGGAGACAAACTGCCAGTGCTAGAAACCCTTATGACCACATTTGAAGTCAGCAAAAGCACAATCACAAAATCCTTAGATCTATTAGAACAAAAAGGCGCGATCTTTCAGCTCAGAGGAAGCGGCATCTTCGTCAGAAAACATAAACGAAAAGGCTACATCAGCCTCCTGTCGAATCAGGGATTTAAAAAAGACCTCGAGGATTTCAATATCACCTCAAAAGTCATTGAACTGGACGTGAGAAAGCCGACACCGGAAGCGGCAGAAAATCTGAACATCGGACTTGATGAGGACGTCTACTTTGTTAAAAGGGTCCGTTACATCAACAACCAAACCTTATGCTTCGAAGAGTCCTATTACAGCAAATCCATTGTGACATATTTAAACAACGAAATCGTTTCTCATTCAATTTTCCATTACATCCGCGAAGGACTGGGATTAAAAATCGGTTTTTCTGACTTGTTTCTTCACGTGGGACAGCTTAATGAAGAGGAAGCGAAGTATTTGGAGCTGAAGGCTGGACTGCCGAAGCTGTATATAGAAAGTATTTTTCACCTGACGAATGGCGTTCCGTTTGATTTCTCGAAGATTTCTTATAATTATGAGCAGTCGCAGTTTGTAGTGCAGGCGAATAGTTTTTTGTTGTAGGGCTGCTTCGCTACAGAAGGTGTCGACATGTACAAAATCATCATTCCTGCCATACTAGCCATCTTCGTACTTTGGATACTATTACAGATTTCACTAGAGATGAGCATCTTTAAGAATCCAATGAATTACTTTATCTTATTCATTATCTTTTTCCTCTTTATGAAGGTGATGAAAGAAAAACAACAATAGATTGGGTGATACAAGCAGGAAGACCCCCCTTAACAAAATCAACAGGCCACATGGATTTATCTCAGAGTTTAACGACAATATAGATGCACACAAAAAGCTACTTCACTGAGAGAAGTAGCTTCCTTTATCATATGCCCATTTTGATCCATCTTGTTTTAGAAAAGCGAAGTATAATCGCATTTATGATCATGATTGAAACTAAATATAAAATAATATATAAAATGTCATTATTCCCAAGTGTCATGTTATCAGATTGTAATACTCTTTCTATTCGGGGATACATCGTGTTACCTGCCTCAAATGGAGCAATAAAACCAAACACTTTATTGCTTACAGCTACTAAAATAACAGAAGTCATCCAATAAACGATACTTACACCTATGCTAATTAATATATTTGGACATAGCATGCTTATCGTTCCAATGATGAAAATATACTGTAATATAACTGCGGAAAATAAAAACAGTAATAATGTAAAATGCGAAAAATCACCGTACATCAACGATATAATTAGCAGGCCTAATGCGATAAACGCAAAACATTCCAAAAACAAAACAGCTATCTTTTTATAAAAGAAGGTATAGATGTTGTCCCCAATTAATTTGTAAAAGAGAATATTTTTGTTTGAGTACTCTCTATTAATAAAGAAAGCTATAACAAATGAAAATAACATTAAACCAAACTGGGTCGCAACGGTATAGGAGCTAAAGAAAAACATCTCAGGTGTAACATGGCTGACTTTATCGATTCCAACCAGTAAAAAATATCCCAGTAAAAATAAAAACACGAACATAGATCCTAAAATAATGAAAACTTTGTTGCTTATACTCTTTTTAAACTCTAATTTCATCTTAAGCCCCCACTGTTTTATTACTCATTTATATACACTTCAATTAATTGATCCACTGAATGATACTGTTGGATTTCTTGGTGATTAAATATAAAATAATCCCCTTCTATCGCCTTTAAATCAGACAAATCATGTGTAATATTAATGATAATCTTCTCTGGGTTCTCCTGAATATACTTGTTTATGAAGCCATGAATCTCTATAACCGTTTTTTTGTCTAATGAATTCGTTATTTCATCTAGAACAATAATATTTTTATCCTCTAGTAAGAAGCTAAGCAGTTTTAATTTTTGCTTTTGGCCATCACTCAAATTCTTAATAAGAACTTTACCGTCGATATTATCAAGATTAAGTAAATGTGCAATCTTATTTATCTTTTCGGAATCAAACCTTTCGCTCAAAAAGTGTAATAAAAAGTCCTTAGAAACATCATGAGGTATATTCGACGAGCTAGATATTAAAGATACATTTTGACGAATATCTCTGCCGATTCGTTTGCTATTATTTAATAAAAAGTCTTTAGCAAGCTGTGATTTACCGACTCCATTTTTTCCGACAACATGATTGATTCTCCCACTCGAAAAATGCAAGTCAGTGTCCTGAAGTAACGTTTTCCCCTTAACTTTTAAAGTATAATTCGCTATATTCATATACATACTCCTAGGAAATATTTGAATTTTCAAGGTGCCTCTTTCGTTTCCGGTTCGGAACTGTAAGAAATGTTGTTTGATGATTAATTTGGATATCTTTTACTCCAGTTTACAATATATAACACTCAATGTACAACAACGGCAGTTTCCTCAAGGTAATTCCTTACATGATAATTGACAAGCCAAATAAACGGATCGTCAATACCATATCAATACATATTGATAACAAGAATAAGGGGGATACTGAACCTTTCAGTCTAAGCCCTTGACTAAATAACCTCCTCCGTAGATACTGCTGAAAGGTTTTTTAGCTCTAGCTGCCTTAATCTTTCTCTCTTTTTTCTGCTTTTTCTTTATCCCCGCTCATCTCGGCCCTCTTTCCCTCATTTTCATTGTCTCTAAAAGGAGTTATGCGTTACTATCATATAAAGGTCTAATGATGAAAAATAATGTCATACTTTTAAATTCACCTGATCATGCACATGCTCATAAATAGGGGTTTATTCTAAAAAGGGGATGGACGATTTTGGAAAGCAAATACTTAGATTTACTCGCGCAAAAATACGATTGTGAAGAAAAAGTGGTAACGGAAATCATTAATTTGAAAGCGATTCTGAACCTGCCAAAAGGCACCGAGCATTTTGTCAGTGATCTGCATGGGGAATATCAGGCATTCCAGCACGTGCTGCGTAATGGTTCAGGACGAGTAAAAGAAAAAATTCGCGATATTTTCAGCGGTGTCATTTACGATAGAGAAATTGATGAATTAGCAGCGTTGGTCTATTATCCAGAAGACAAACTGAAGTTAATCAAACACGACTTTGATAAGAAAGAAGCATTAAATGACTGGTATAAAGAAACGATTAACAGAATGATTAAGCTCGTTTCTTATTGCTCCTCGAAGTATACCCGCTCCAAACTGCGCAAAGCACTGCCTGCCCAGTTTGCTTATATTACGGAGGAGCTGCTGTACAAAACAGAAGAAGCCGCCAACAAGGAGCAATATTACTCTGAAATCATAGATCAGATTATTGAACTTGGCCAGGCTGATAAGCTGATCACCGGCCTTGCTTACAGCGTACAGCGACTGGTGGTCGACCATCTGCATGTTGTCGGCGATATTTACGATCGCGGTCCGCAGCCGGATCGGATTATGGAAGAACTGATCAACTATCATTCTGTCGATATTCAGTGGGGCAATCACGATGTCCTTTGGCTCGGCGCTTATGCCGGTTCCAAAGTATGCCTGGCCAATATTATCCGTATCTGTGCCCGCTATGACAACCTGGATATTATTGAAGACGTGTACGGCATCAATCTCAGACCGCTGCTGAACCTTGCCGAAAAATATTACGATGATAATCCAGCTTTCCGTCCAAAAGCTGATGAAAACAGGCCTGAAGCTGAGATTAAGCAAATCACAAAAATTCATCAAGCGATTGCGATGATCCAATTCAAGCTTGAGAGTCCGATTATTAAGAGACGGCCGAACTTTAATATGGAAGAACGCTTGTTACTAGAGAAAATTGATTATGATAAAAATGAAATCACGCTGCACGGGAAAACATATCAACTGGAAAACACCTGCTTTGCAACGATTAACCCGGAACAGCCAGATGAGCTGTTAGATGAAGAAGCAGAAGTGCTGGACAAGCTGTTATTCTCTGTCCAGCATTCCGAAAAGCTGGGCCGCCATATGAAATTCATGATGAAAAAAGGCAGCCTTTATTTAAAATATAACGGCAACCTGTTAATTCACGGCTGTATTCCTGTCGATGATAATGGCAATATGGAAACAATGATGATTGAGGATAAAGCCTATGCGGGCCGTGAGCTGCTCGATGTATTTGAACGGTTTTTACGAGAATCTTTTGCTCACCCAGAAGAAACCGATGATCTGGCGACAGATATGGTCTGGTATTTATGGACAGGCGAGTACTCTTCCCTCTTCGGAAAACGCGCCATGACGACATTTGAGCGGTACTTCATTAAAGAGAAGGAAACGCATAAAGAGAAGAAAAACCCGTATTATTATTTACGTGAAGACGAGGAAACCTGCCGAAACATCCTGGCAGAATTCGGACTCAATCCAGATCATGGCCATATCATCAACGGCCACACACCAGTAAAAGAAATCGAAGGAGAAGACCCAATCAAAGCAAACGGAAAAATGATCGTCATCGACGGCGGCTTCTCCAAAGCCTACCAATCCACAACAGGCATCGCCGGCTACACGCTGCTATACAACTCCTACGGCATGCAGCTCGTTGCCCATAAACACTTCAACTCCAAGGCAGAAGTCCTAAGCACCGGAACCGACGTCTTAACCGTGAAGCGATTAGTGGACAAAGAGCTTGAGCGGAAGAAAGTGAAGGAAACGAATGTTGGTGAAGAGTTGTTGCAGGAAGTTGCGATTTTGGAGAGTTTGCGGGAGTATCGGTATATGAAGTGAGGGTATGGGGTTCAGAGATCATGGTATACTCTCCCGGAAGGTAGATAGATGAATTATAAAATCTGTTTCTTCAGGGAGTTTTTTCAGGATTGGAAAAACGTAATAAAAAGGAGGAAAACTCTGAATGTGATAAATGCTTCGGTGAAAGAGATTCAAAAAAATACAGCATTCACACCTATTCGAGAATGGAGAACTTCTGCACGTCATAGTCAAGTTGAGAGTGCGGTACATTAAAATATCATAAGTTCTACTCAATGGAACTGAGGCACATTGCTGTGAAGGACCTCTTATCCATCATCAACTCTCAGAGATATATCACGATAACATATCAAATTTCCATATCTCCGTGTTGAACAGATGAAGAAGGGGATCGGGATCGCTCCCCTCTATTGTTACTTACTATGGAAGGTTGTCGGAAATGTACAAAATCATCATTCCAGCAATACTAGCATTGTCGTTCTCTGGATACTATTACATATTTCACTAGAGATGAACATCGTTAATAATCCAATGAATTACTTTTAAGTATTCATTATCTTCTTTCTCTTTACGAAGATGGTGAAAGAAAAATAAAAATAGTTTACTTCAAACACTGTGGGGAAAACAGACTTGCATTAGAATTTTGCTTCGAACAATCCTTTTACAATAAATCCATTTATGTTTCATAAGGTCTCCCACTCACTTCCATTTTCAAACTCTATACACTCTTCAATACTATTTATCCAAATTGCAATTAATTACATAATTTTAATCTGCAGCTAATTTTTCTATGTCATATAGAAAATCTTTCACCTCTTCCTCATTTTTCATTTCCCACAAATTGTAAAATATATCAACAACTAAATTAAAATCGATATGCGTTTTATTTGATATTTCCATCAACCAATCATGTGATTCACTGCCTTGAAGATTACCTAATATCATTCTAAAATCTCTCTCATCAATACCTAATTTAGTACTTAGTTCAACAAAATGAGAGCGAGTTAATTCCATAAATTCTTCCTCCAGGCTTTTTTCACCTGGTAAAAACTTATATGGCATATTTAGAGATTCAATCGAAATCTTACCACTATTCTTCATATCTCCATCATAAAAGCCTACAATATTATATTTCATATTATCTAGTCGAGGAATGCTTAAAATTTTAGTTATTTCAGAAAAGCCATTAACCTTTTCTAAATCAAAATATTTCAATAAATAGTTTGCATGTTTTTTACACATGCTTTTGAAAAACTCAATAGCTAATATATCTTCAAAAATAAAAATGCCTTTTTTGTTAGTATAAAGCCCTAAATTCTCTAATGTTTCTTCTTTAGATTTTGGACTATTTACGTCAATAACATCTAAATAATTATTTAAAATCAACATCCTTTCAGTACTTAGATTCTTCAGAATAAAAGGAGAATGTGTAACTAGAATTACAGAGAATTTGTGATCATTGATCTTCTTAGCAATAAAGTTCATTAATTTAACTTGTGACTTTACACTAATAAATACTTCTGGCTCTTCAATCAATAATATTCCGTATGTAAAAATCCTTTTGAATAACCAATAAATGTAAAATAAGAAGTGTTCTCCTGTACCCATTTTTAAACTGTCATACTCAAGACCATTACATTTCACTTGAAAATAAGGGATAACTTTTTCATCCTCTACTTCAATTTCCCTTAAAACTACAGAATCATATGTTTTTCCAATTAAATAATTAAGGGATTGTAAATCATCATAATCAAATATGTTATCATCATGTTGTTCAACTAATTCATTAAAGTTAGGTTGGTCAATATAATCATAAATTCGGATAAGCTTTTGAAAGTTGATATCTTCTAAGGTGAGTTCACCTTCAACAACATCTATTAATCTTTTTCCATCAATATTCTTGAGTGTAATATCTTTATTACCATCTTTTAGTTTGCCCGTAACCTCAATGTCTTTTATCTTAACCCTATCTCTATCACTTATACTTAAGCCTAAAATATCTTTTACTGCTGTAAAAACTGTTGATTTCCCAACTCCATTTAAACCGCAAATCGAGAAGATACCTTTTCTAAAACTAATTGGTTCATTTATTCCTAAAATTCCATTTAAATTTATACTCTCAATATAATATCTATAATTATTTCTATCTATTTTCCTCCATATATCAGGGACTTTAGCTGAACGTATCATTGATTAATAGTGCCTCCCCAATTAAATTTATGTGCTATCAACTCAAGTAAAGAACCTACACTTCTATCATTTCCATTTATGTTATATACATCTAGATCAACGTTATTTCTTATATTAGGGAAATATATTTTTAGGTATAGTTCTAAAATAATATCTCTATATATTATTGAATTTACATCAGTGCTTCCCATGCTAGCTCTTTGATTAAAAATTAACAGCATTTGATTTAAAAGAACGTTACTATCCAGAAGATCTGCTATTTTTTGGAACCCCAATGGTATTATTTTAATTTTGCCTTTGATAACTTCGCGCGCATATTCAAATGTGTAAATTAGCTCTGCCATCTCTTCCATCATAATGTTATTTTTATTCCTATATGAAAATACTAACCAACTAAACAAAGTAGCCTTGTTAATATTCAAATTTGCTATTAGAAACTTATCTTGACCTTTCTTTGAACTCTTTGTAAAAAATTCAATAGTATCTTTAACTTCCTCTAATACCTCATTACTAAATGGATCGTTATTTCTATACTTTTCTGATATATTAGAAGATGTAATTTTCTTTTTGAGACTTTTAAGCTCAAGGGTATAACAAAATTTCGAGATAATATCATCATAAGCCATTCTCGAATTGGAAAATCCAATTGTTTCTTTATTAGCACCTAGTTCTTCAAAATAGTTTACAAGTTGTTTAATTTGATTTCTTGTGTCTCCAATATAAGAATTTCTTTGCTCTGCAGAAGTTAAAGTTGCAGGCTGATTCAGTCTGAAAAATAACTCGGCTGGTTCCTCCGGAGAAAATTCAGTTAATCTAATAACAGTTAAACTATACTTTTTAAATTTCCGTCGATAGTTTATTTCTAAATCAGTAAACTTTAAGTTGTCTAAAGTTGAGATGTTTTTATCTATTGGTTTTAAATTACCATCAATTTTAAATCTATTTTCTATAAAGTCTCTTATAGCTGCTAACCTTTGTTGTCCATCTAACACCTCATCTGTATACTCTGGAGTTTCAATGAGATGTATAGGTGGTATTCTCCATCCCCTAAGTATTGAATCTATTAACTTTTTCTTTTTTGCAACACTCCAGACTTCCCCTCTCTGGAAGTCTGGACTTAAATTTAAATCGCCACCTTTAATTCGTCCATATATTGTTTCTATTTCTAATTCAGTAACAGTACATTTCAAAAAAAGTCCTCCTCATAGCTTATATAAAGTTTTTACTCATGAATATTTTAAAAAAAAATTAAAAATGACCCAACATAAATTTAATAACTAGACAATTTATATCACCTTATGGTTCATACTTTAAATAGAGCTCGTTGTGCCCTTTGTAAAAGCTATATGCATTTCAAAATCATCTATAGAAGGATCTTATATTTCTGGATTTATCAATCTTAATTTTTCTATTATTACTCTGCAATATGCTCTTCTAATTCTTCCTTAATTTCTATCAAACGCTTACGAAATTCATCACCTAAGTATTTTTTATTTTTAAAATACCTAATTGGCCCATCGTTCCTTTGGCGTGTCATAAGGTCTTTTTCCAGTACATTAAGCTCCTTAACGAATGATTTATTGAAATTAGTTCCTGATAAATCAAATTCCGCCAATACAGGCATGTTATCTACACCTTTAAAAAACATACGTATTGTATACCTTTTCATTATCTCATTGATCGCTTCATCATTAGTTACAAATATTGGTATTTTATTATTGTGTTTTATTTCTTGACATACATCTACAACCCAAGCTAAATCAAGAGCTGCATTCCAGATTCCCCTTATATATGACTCCCTTTTTGACATGTTTTTCTTTTTAGTAATATGTATTAGCTTTGTTATGTTCTTTCCGCTTTTTAATTTTAGTCCCCCGAAGCAAAGTATAGCTGTGCCCCAATGAACTAAACTAATAACATCAACCTTATTAGTCATAAAGTCATAAAAGTCTCTTAATTTTTGAAAATTATTCTTACTGGTGTCACTAATTAGTTGCTTTATCTTAAGTGTAAAAACATATGATAATATTAAATTCGTTGATGTTTCTGGAGAATCAAAGGCATTAATTATGGGTTGAAAAACCATCCTCATATAATTGATATCATTACTTGAAACAAATGGCCCAGAAGGATAAAGAACATCTTTTATAGATAAATCCTCAATTAAATACTGAGCTTTGTCTATTCTACGAATAAATTTATCTGTATTTAAAGAATAATCCCCCAGAATATCTCTGCAATTTTCATTTAATGCGTTACTAATACTAAATTCTAATTTTCTTCCTCTTATACACTTAATCATTTCAAAAAAGTCTGTTAATAATTCATGATTATTATTATTATTCCAATTACTGATTGTACCAACGGGGTCATCAAAGTAGTTTTCTAAATATATACTTACATTAGAATCCATAATCAAAATATAATCTCTTGATTCCTTTTCTCTCAAGAAGTCGTCTAAATTAATAAAACTAATCATTTTAGAAGCAGGAGATGAATACATTAAATGCATTAGTTTCCCTCCATTTCTAAGAGTTTAAATCCTTTGGTGTAATATTAAAGTTGGTTAGTTTACCGTCTATATTTAAATAATCAATTACTGCAACTTCTAAATACATTAAACCTCTCCCTTAAAATGCAATTTTTCTAAAAAACTCATTCACTTATGATAAGGCTCCCCACGATTAATCCGAAAAGCCCGATAAATCTGCTCGACTAGTATGAGACGCATCAACTGATGAGGAAACGTCATTTTTGAGAACGACAGCTTCTCATCCGCTCGCTTCATCACTGCGTCACTCAATCCGAGTGATCCGCCGATGACGAAGGTGACTTTGCTTTTTCCATAAGTAGCCAGCTTATCTATTGTATCGGCTAGTTCTTCGGATGTTTTCATTTTTCCTTCGATGGCGAGGGCGATGACGTGGGCGTCGGGGCTGATTTTTGATAGGATGCGGTCGCCTTCTTTGTCTTTTATGATTTTCATGTCCTGGTCGCTTAGGTTTTCCGGCGCTTTTTCGTCCGGGAGTTCGATGATGTCGATTTTTGCATAGGCAGAAAGTCGTTTGGTGTATTCTTCAATGCCTTGCTTGAGGTATTTTTCTTTTAGTTTTCCGATTGTCACAATATTGATATTCACAGGTCATCCCCACTTTAGAAACAAGTTATTCATATATGTTGTCCACAATTGTGGATATCTTTTCTGTATTTTGTGTAAGATCATTCGTTCCCCACTATATATACTGCGGGGTCTCCACATAATTCACAGGCTGTGGATAAACTGTTAGTATGTTCGATTTTTCTGATTTCGGGCGGCAGCTCGTGGTCGTCTATGTACATATCCAGCACCGTTTCGATGTGTTCTTCACAGGAATAATAAGCATTTTTCATTTTTAAGTCCTCCGATGTTTTCTTGCATTCTGCAAATGTTCTCTTCCCAATATAACCTATTTATTCACATGTTAGTAGTGCTTCGGGCTGAGTTTTATCCACAATTCGACAAGCAAAGCTGTTGATGAATTCGTTTTCTCACAAAAAAGCCGGCGTTCCCAGAACGTCCGGCTTTCCCTCTTGATTTAGTTCAACGTTCCATGCGGATCAATCACAAATTTCTTCGCGGCACCTTTGTCGAAGTCGCTGTAACCGTTTGGCGCGTCGTCCAGAGAAATGACGGTGGCGTTGACGGCTTTTGCGATTTGCGCTCTGCCGCTCAGGATCGCTTTCATCAAATTGCGATTGTATGTCATAGCGGGTGTTTGTCCGGTGACGAAGGTGTGGGCTTTAGCCCAGCCGAGTCCGAAGCGGATTTTTAAAGAGCCTGTTTTGGCGTCCGCATCCTTTGCACCGGGATCTTCGGTCACGTATAAGCCTGGAATACCGAGACTTCCGCCAACCTGGGTGACGTCCATGATCGAGTTCAGTACGGCGGCTGGCGCTTCCCCCTGGCTGCCGTGTCCAGTTGCTTCAAAGCCGACACAGTCCACTGCGGCATCAACGGTCGGTTCACCTAGTATTTGTTCAATTTGCTCGCCGAGACGGTCGTGTTTTTGCACGTTGACCGTTTCACAGCCGAAGCTTCTCGCCTGTGCCAGTCTGTCTTCGTTCAGATCGCCGACAATCACCGTCGAAGCACCGAGGAGCTGGGCGGAGTGTGCAGCTGCCAAGCCAACAGGCCCCGCTCCCGCGATATAGACGGTTGAACCTGTTTGCACGCCCGCTGTATAAGCTCCATGGAAGCCAGTCGGGAAAATGTCGGACAGCATGGTCAAATCGAGAATCTTTTCTAGCGCCTGTTCTTTATCAGGGAACACCAAAAGCTGAAAGTCGGCGTACGGCACCATGACGTATTCAGACTGGCCGCCGACCCAGCCGCCCATATCGACGTAGCCGTAAGCCGATCCTGGCCGTTCCGGATTGACATTCAGGCACACGTGCGTTTTCTGCGTTCTGCACATCACACAGCGCCCGCAGGCAATATTGAAAGGTACGGATACAATGTCGCCTTTTTTGATAAATTCGACATCCCGACCCGTTTCAATGACTTCTCCCGTGATTTCATGCCCGAGCACCAAGCCTTCCGGCGCGGTCGTGCGGCCTCGCACCATGTGCTGGTCGCTCCCGCAGATGTTTGTGGTAAGCACCTTCAAAATCACCCCGTGCTCACATTTTCGGTTCACATTCGCTTTCGGAACGCCGGGCCCGTCCTTCAAGATTAACTCCGGATAACCGATATCCTCCACCGCTACAGTTCCTTCGCCTTTGTACACAACCGCTTTGTTTCCAGTCAACGTCATTCCTCCCATTCATGTTTTTGGACTCTGCGTCCTTGAACATGACTTCGGTTCGGCATGACCCTTTCCCTTTTTCACGACTGTTTTTTCTGCATCTTAACGACAATAAAAATACCAAGCCAGCACCCGACAATGGTTCCGACGATGTCCAGCCAGCCCGCTTTTCCCCCGTTCAGCAGGAACACAGTAACCGCCGAAGTCAGACCAATAATCGCTGCTTGCAGCATGACACGTTTGGTGCCCATTTGATCCCTCCTTTACATTCTTTTCTATACCATACCTAAAATCACTGCAATATTGGATTCAACAAAAAAAGAGACTTCACAAGTCTCTTCATAAACAGCGGTCAGTTGAATAATAATTTCCTGAGAAATAATGTGACAACACTGGCTGCTAATGCAATTGCAGTATAAAGCACAACCCAAAACATGAATGAACTGTTGCCAGAGGCTAACGTAAACAACAATATCAAACTCGCAATAAGCACGATGAGCGGACCAATCCAAACTTTCTTCCATAGGAGATAACCCGCTGCACCGATTACGCCTGACATCATCGGAAAAACAAAAACGACGAGCAGTATAACGGCTCCCAAATCGGAACCCCCTTCACCTTAAAAATCCTTCATCACCTCAAAATCATACAGCTTCAAATGACTCTTCGGCGTCACGACATCTTTTACCTTCCCATTCTCTTTTTCCTTCACTTTCTTTCCGGTTTTTAGGCTGTATTGTTCAATGTATGCAGGCTGGTTGTAGGCGTATGTGAAGAAATAAAGATTGCTGCCTTTTCGGGTAATTTCTTTGAAATCGGCTTTCATTTTTTCTGGTGAAAGGGTGAAGGCAATGGTTGATTTTCCTGTCTTGCCATTGATTTTGTATACCTTTCCGAAGCCGTCAATGAAGTACAGGTATCCATCATGAGAGAAAAAGCTGTTTTTAAAGCTGAAGGGCATGGAGTTGTAAATCGTTTGTTCGTCGTTTTTGTATTCGGCAATATCGTACAGCTCTACTTTGCCGCTTTTCTTGTTGATTTTGACCATTTGATATAGATTGCTCGCCTTTTGGCCGCGCATCATGACATAGACAGCTTGATCGTCTACAGCAAGCTGGGATTCGATTGAGGCTCCTTCCCGGTACTGCCATTCTGTTATCGTGTGATAGGTGAGCTTCTGTTGATCCACTTGAATCTGGAGGAACTGATAGCCTTGTTCGTCAGCTGTCGGGATCAGTGCGTAAATGGCGCCGTCATGAAAACCGGATGCGCGGATGTAATAGGGGATAACGTCTTTTTTCCACTCTCCGTCCATCTGGCGGTACAGCTCTGAGCGGTACCCGTCTCCCTTTTTATCGTAGCCGGAGTTGTAAAGGGTGTAAAAACCGTCCGTCTGTTGTAAAAAGCCCGCGCTGTCACCGGTGTGTTGATAGGCTCTTTTATGGGAGCGCAGGCCGTTTTTGATTGTGAAAATCGTGTTTTTGTCCTCCAGCATCACACTATCGTCGTGAACCTTGGCTGAGCCCAGCTCAAGACCCTTCATCTTAAAAGAAGACAGCGACCCGTCTCCGCTGATAAACAGGGCGTAGCTTTTCCCGCCGCCAAATGCATCTTGATCCGCAGAGGTTGAGAGATACAGTAGGATGTCCTTGTCGTCCAGAAAATCGGTGTCCCTGAGATCCTGCTGATTCACGGCTTTATGGCTTTTGAGAGGAGAAACGAAGACAAATAGTGCGATCCCTGCAAGAATCAGCATGGAGATGGTAATCATCCACTTCTTCATATCTTTCTCCTTAGTAAATGGTCATGATGGTTGACGTATAGGAAGAGCTTGTAATGTCGCGCGGATATACGCCTAAGCCTCCGTTGCCATCTATATCAATGCCTGCTTTCAGCAAAAAGGCGGACCATAGGAGCTTTGAACAGTTTTTGGCGCCATCATGGCCGGTATTTCTGTTATTGACGAAGTTAAATGAGTATGCGTCGCCGACTCTTGAGACCGCCCAGTCGGCAGCGGATGTTTTTTGAGAAGAGGTTACGCTGACTGTTTGCACGATGGAGTTGTCTTCCACGTCTCTGGCATTGTAAGCGATCTGCCTGACCCCGTCGCTCGGGACAGATTCAACAATTTTGTCAGCGGCGGAGTACATGCCGACGTGGCCGTGGTTGTAGAAGGCTGTGTAGGAGTTGGTGTAATAGATATTCCCTTTCGCGCTTGTCGGAAGTTTTTTCGTACCGGACGAGCCGCCCATGATGGACATGCCGCTTTCCTTGGCGAGCCTGTCGCCTTCTGCTTTATCCGCAGTGATTTCTTCATAGAATTGTTTCAGAATGACGTCTTGCTTGACGTGCTGCTGTTTGGCAATCTGACTGGCGGACTTCATGATTTCTTCCGGTGTCGTGCCTGGCTGAAGTGCGGCGATTTCTTCTGCATAGTTTGTGGTCTTGACGGCTTTGGCGGGAGAAACAAACAGTCCGCCACACATTGTAAGCGCTACCATAAACAATACCACCCGTTTCTTGAACTTCATTACATCTCCTCTTTTCTTTTGAATGTAGGGAAGGTGACTTCCTTCACCCACATTATATTAGGAAAATAAGGAAAGTAACTAGGTCATTTACAGAATTTTTAGAAATCATTTACAGAAGGTGTCCGCAAAAAAAGGCCTTTATCAGGCCTTATATAACATTAAAGCTTCTTACTCATCACCACGTCCGTTTCTTGAAATCCGGTTCGCTCATATAACTTCCGCGCCGCCTGATTGTGGGCAAAGACGTGGAGGGACAGCTTCCGAATTCCCATACTGCGTGCTTGCTGGTCTAATACCGCCAACGCTTGCTTTGCGTAGCCCTTGCCTCTGTATGGTTCATATAACCCGAAATCGTAAATAAACGCTTCCTGTTGCGCATGCTCCGGTTCAGCGTGTATCCAGAGCCAGCCAACGATTTCCTTTTCATTCAGCGTGAGACTCCATAAGTGATGATGGGGAGTTTCCAGGCCTTTCGGAAGCAAATTAGAAAAGGTCTGCTTAGACAATAGCTGTGCGTCTTCAGGCAGCCATGTCCCCGCCTTTACTTTCTCTTCCGCGTAATGCTTCGCTGTGTACGTAAGATAAGACTTAAATTCTTCTGTCTGCATGGGTCTCAACATCATTGTCATATCATCGCTCCTTCATTTATTGACTATAGGGTTTTACATAAAATAGAAAGTGGTGTTACTATCAGAATAAACAACTGAGGTTGATAAGTCACTAGAGAAAGGAGCTTCAAATGAATAAGATTGCACCCGCAGAAATCGCTAACATGCTCAATGACTGGTATCTTGCGATCAAGAAACATGAAGTTGAAGAGTCCTCCCGTATTTTTGAAGAAGTGAAGCCTTTATTGGATGACATGGAAGAGGATCAGGAGGTGCTTGCCTACTTCTCCTTATTGGAACTGCGCCACAAGGTTTTGCTTCACGAGGCGAGAGGACAGGGTTTTCAGCATGAGGAGCCTTCTCATATGAATGCTACGTCAGACATGCTGAAATATTACTTTTTTCTGTTTGAAGGCATGTATGAAGCCTATAAAAATAATTACGACATCGCCATTGGGTTGTATAAAGAGGCGGAGCAGTATCTTGGCAACATTCCCGACCCGATTGAAAAAGCCGAATTTCATTTGAAGGTTGGAAAGCTCTATTATAAACTGGGACAAAATATTGTGTCTCTCAATCATACACGGCAAGCAGTCAAAACGTTCAGGGAAGAGACTGATTATAAAAAGAAACTGGCCTCAGCGCTGATCACCATGTCAGGCAATTTCACCGAGATGAGCCAGTTTGAAGAAGCTGAAACGTATTTGGACGAGGCGATTCGGATGACGAAAGAATTAGAGGATCATTTTTTCGAAGCCCAGCTTCTGCATAACTTCGGACTTCTTCATGCGCAAAGCGGCAAATCAGAAGAAGCGGTCTCCAAATTAGAAGAGGCCTTACAACACAAAGAATATGCACGCTCCGCCTATTACTATCATTCTAACTATTTGCTGATTCGAGAGCTGTTTAAGACTCAAAAGAAAGAACAGGCCTTATCTTATTACCAAGAAGTGAAGGAAAAATTGACGGCTGAGCCGAATAGAATATGTGAGGCAAAAATAGATATTTTATATGCCATTTACGCAGAAGGAGGTCATGCGGAAACGTTTCACTTATGCAAACAACATATGGATGATTTGTTGTCCGAGAAAGAGTATGACAGTGTAAGAGAACTTTCCATTTTGGCTGGCGAACGGTATAGGGAATATGAGCTTTACAAAGAAGCTGCCCACTTTTTTTATGAGGCATTACAAATTGATGAATTCATCAAAAGAACGGAGGTTATATAAATGAAAAAATGTCTGATTGGTATAGGCGTCGCAGCGGTGATTTTATCAGGATGGTTTATTGCGGATCATCAAACCCATTCACAGGAGATGAAAGTCGCTGAGAAAATGATTGGATAAATCAAAACCCCCGCAGAATGCGGGGGTTTCAGATTGTAGACAAAGTCCTAAAACGGTTTTTGTTTTAGGACTTTATCATCTATCAGCGTGATTGAAAACCCTTGAAGTCGAGGAAGGACGAGCATTGGAGCAGACTTTCACAGGATGTGATGACGGCGGTGTTTAGGCAGGACGCCTAAGCATTTAGCCGCCGTTCCTTCCGTAATTCGTGAGCACCAACGCGCAGGACTGACAACGAATGCGAGGGTTTGTCGACACGCTGAAACCCCCGCGGGATGCGGGGGTTTTCTTATTACAGCAACTTCTTCCCTAGCAGGGATTCTGCGAGCTCTACTGCTGTTCGTCCAGTCTTGTTTTCATGGTCAAGAATCGGATTGACCTCAACGAATTCAGCTGAGGTGATGATGCCTGCGTCATACAGCATTTCCATTGCCAAATGGCTCTCCCGGTAGCTGATGCCGCCGATGACAGGGGTTCCGACACCCGGTGCGTCGTTTGGATCAAGTCCGTCCAGATCAAGGCTGAGATGGACGCCGTCACATGATGATAAATAATCTAGGGTTTCTTCCATAACTTTTGTCATGCCAAGACGGTCGATTTCGTGCATCGTGTACACCTTCATGCCGCTTTCCCTGATATACTTGCGCTCCCCTTCATCAAGTGACCGGGCGCCAATGATGACGACGTTTTCCGGTTTGATTTTAGGCGCATAGCCTTCAAGATTCACCAGTGACTCATGGCCGATTCCGAGGCTGACGGCAAGCGGCATGCCGTGAATATTTCCCGATGGTGATGTTTCAAGCGTATTCAGGTCGCCGTGCGCGTCATACCAGATGACGCCGAGATGATCGTAATGCTTCGCTGTGCCTGCCAGCGTACCGATCGCAATACTGTGATCGCCTCCCAGAACAAGCGGAAATTTTTTCTCTTCGATGACTTTGTTGACCTTTTGAGCGAGTTTTTCATTTCCCGCCAAAACCGAATTCAGGTTCTTCAGGTCTTCGTCATTGTTGATCTTTTCGCGGTTGATCGGAATGTCACCGAGGTCTTCAACCTTATAACCCATGTCTGACAGTCTCTCAATCAAATGGGCGTACCGGATGGCACTCGGGCCCATGTCCACTCCGCGTCGTGCTTGTCCTAAATCCATTGGCATTCCAATAACCGAAATCGTTTTATCCATCTGTGATTCCACCTCAACATATAAGATAATGTCCTATGCGGGTTATAACAAAGATGACTTGCGGACAATGTTTTTAAAGCTCTAGCTGACGATTTGCCTGCTGGCGTTTTTTAATGACGACATGATAAATGATGTAGCAAATGATCATAAACGGTATGCCGCAATACAGCGCGATACGCTGCTCCGGATCAAACGCAAGGCTGATGAGAACCACCGTATTTAACGTCAGGCCGATCAGCGGAAGCACCGGATACAGCGGTGTTTTGAATTTCAAATCTTCCTTCTTGCCGCCTTCACGAATATATTTGCGTCTGAACATGATTTGAGAAAGCGTAATCGTGATCCAGCCGACCTGAGCGCTCATGCCCGCCAAAGATAGAAGCACCATATACACGGTTTCAGCCGCCGCCACTTTCGATAGAAGCGATAGGCAGGCCACAGCCATCGTTACGATTAACGCATTCAGCGGCACACCTCGTTTGTTTGTTTTGCCCAGCGCTTGGAAGGCCTGTCCTTCATTCGCCATCGCGTACAGGATACGTGTCGATGCGTATAAACCTGAATTCGCAACAGATAATAGCGCGATTAAAATAACAAAGTTCATGATATCAGCGGCATACGGGATTCCGATTTGCTCAAATACGGCAACAAACGGACTTTCCACAACTCCCGCCTGCTTCCACGGAATCATGCCGGCAATGACAATGATGGATAGAACAAAGAAGACAAGCGTTCTCCATACTGTCTGTTTGATTGACCGCGGAATCGTTTTTTCAGGATCTTCACTTTCTCCGGCTGCAACCCCGATCAGCTCAGTCCCCTGGAATGCGAAGTTTACAGCAATCATCGTTATCAATATTGCCTTTATCCCGTTCGGGAATAACCCGTCTTCATAAAAATGTGTCAAAAACGGTGCCTGCTCTCCGCCTTTCAAATCAATCAGGCCAAACATGGCAGCTCCACCGAGAATAATAAATAAAAGGATAATCAAAATTTTAATGCCTGAGAACCAGAATTCCGATTCTGCAAAGGCTTTGGCTGTTATTGCATTTAGTATAAACATCAGTGCCGCAAATACCAGACACCAGATCCACACGTCTACGTGCGGAAACCAGCGGAGCATCAGCTGCCCCGCTGATAAGAATTCAATGGCGCATGTAACCGCCCAGCCGAGCCAGTACAGCCAGCCGAACGCAAATCCAAAGGCCGGGCTGATAAATTTTGTCGCATAGGTCTGGAAGGACCCCGACACAGGAAAGGCGACTGCCAGCTCCCCTAAGCAGAGCATCGTCAAAAACATGATAAAGCCGCCTACTAAATAGGACAGAACCGCGCCGAGCGGTCCCGCTTGGTTAATGGTAAACCCGGTTCCAAGGAAGAAACCGGTTCCGATCACTCCGCCCAATGAAATCATGAACAAGTGGCGTGATTTCATTGTCCGCTGGAGCTGATTTCCGTTATCTTGGTTTGTATTCACATTCTGCACCCCTTCAGCAACTTGTATTGGATCTAAGCTGGAACGACTACACGGTGCATATCCCAGTTTGCTGTCCAAAGAGCCTTTATCTATTTAATATAAAATTCACTTCTTCTCATAAAGATACATTATACTAAAATATTGTAGCTGGGCAAATAGGGAGTGCTGATTTTTCTGTTGTAAATTTATACAAACGAAGTGAATATCCCACCGTGGTGCGGATTTATGCGTTTTGCAGCACGTGCTTAATTTTCTCTATTGCCCAATCCAAATCTTTTTTCGAAATGATTAATGGCGGTGCAAAACGAATAACTGTATCATGCGTTTCCTTGCATAAAAGCCCTTCTTTCTTCAAGCGCTCACAATACGGGCGCGCGGCTTCCGTCAATTCCACACCGATAAACAGCCCTCTGCCGCGGACTTCTTTAATGACAGGGTTATCAATGCTCTCAAGTTCTCTTTTAAAGTATTCGCCAAGCTCAAGAGAACGTTCCGCCAGCTTTTCATCCTCCATCACTTCCAACGAAGCGATAGACACCGCACATGCAAGCGGGTTTCCGCCAAATGTCGAGCCGTGTGAGCCCGGGTTAAACACACCTAAGATCTCGCGGTCCGCCGCAATGCATGAGATCGGGAACACACCGCCGCCAAGCGCTTTACCCAAGATATACATATCGGGAACAATGCCGTCCCAGTCACACGCAAACGTCTTGCCTGTACGTCCAAGACCCGTCTGAATCTCATCGGCAATAAACAGGACATTCTCTTTCTTACAAATCGCCGCCGCTTCCTGTAAAAATCCTTCAGGCGGAATGACAATCCCCGCTTCGCCTTGAATCGGTTCAAATAAAAATGCCGCTGTATTCGGCGTAATGGCCTGACGAAGCGCTTCCGCATCGCCGTAAGGGATTAACTTGATTCCCGGAAGCATCGGGCCGAATCCTCTTTTATATTCCTCTTCAGAAGACAGAGATACCGCCAGCATCGTCCGGCCGTGGAAGTTCCCGACACATGCGATAATTTCAGCTTGATTGTCTGCCACGCCTTTTACTTCATAAGCCCAGCGTCTCGCCGCTTTCACCGCAGATTCAACCGCTTCAGCTCCTGTATTCATCGGCAAAATCATCTCTTTGCCCGTCAGCTTAGCTGTTTTTTCGTAAAACGGTCCCAGCTGATCGTTGTGAAACGCGCGTGACGTGAGGGTAATTTTATCAGCCTGATCCTTCAATGCCTGAATGATTTTCGGATGTCTGTGACCTTGGTTTACCGCAGAATAAGCACTCAGCATATCCATATATTCATTGCCTTCCGGGTCCTTTACCCAAGCACCCAGCGCTTCAGAAATGACAATCGGGAGCGGATGGTAATTGTTGGCTCCATAATGAGACGTCTGATCAATAATTTCTTTGGATTTAGATAAAGCTGGCATATTTGAATTCCCCCTTGTTTTCTGTTTCAACATGTTATCCTGCTTTCCCTTTTTATAAATGCAAGTTCTGTGCCAAATCAAGATTTCGTGTGTTTTCTACAAATTTCGTGGACAAGGTGCAAAAACATTCAGATATTTCGAGCAAAAATTTCAGCAAGTGCAAAATTCTTTTGCATATCCTCTCCATTCTTTTATAAAATAGAAGCAATATTAAGAAAATAATTGAGGGAGGTTCATACAGTGGTCAAGGACAGCGAATTCCTCACATTGGTTTTTCAAAGCATTTTGGATGAGATTGATGTTGGCCTGCACGTGGTAGACGAGCATGGAAACACAATCGTTTATAACAACAAAATGATGCAGATTGAAGATATGGAGAAGCATGACGTCCTCAATAAAAACCTGATGGATGTGTTTATGTTTTCTAAACAGCAGGACAGCACTCTGGTACAGGCCCTTCAGGAAGGCACAACGATTAAAAATGTGAAGCAGAGCTACTTCAATAATAAAGGCCAGGAAATCACGACGATCAATCATACATATCCCATCGTCCAAGACGGCAAAATCAGGGGCGCAGTCGAAATTGCCAAAGATGTGACAAAGCTTGAACGGCTGATCAGGGAGAATATGAATAAAAAAGGCAGCACAACTTATACATTTGACAGCATTCTCGGCACCAGCCCTGCCATTCAAGATGTCATCGAAAACGCGAAGCGGGCAACCCGCACGTCATCATCGGTCCTTCTCGCAGGCGAAACCGGCACGGGAAAAGAGCTGTTCGCGCAAAGTATTCACAACGGCAGCGACCGCTCAGGCGGCCCGTTTATTTCGCAAAACTGCGCGGCGCTGCCAGACAGCCTTGTAGAAAGCATTTTGTTTGGAACGAAAAAAGGCGCGTTTACAGGCGCTGTCGACCAGCCCGGACTGTTTGAACAAGCACATGGCGGCACGCTGCTGTTAGATGAAATCAACTCGCTGAATCTGAGTCTTCAGGCGAAGCTGCTACGCGCTCTTCAGGAACGGAAAATCAGGCGCATCGGTTCGACAAAGGATACGGCGATTGACGTGCGTATAATTGCCACAATGAACGAAGACCCGATTGACGCGATTGCGGGCGAACGAATGCGGAAGGACTTGTATTACAGGCTGAGCGTCGTGACACTGATCATCCCGCCGCTTCGGGAACGGAAAGAAGACATTTTGCTTCTCGCGTCAGAATTCATCCAAAAAAACAACCACCTGTTTCAAATGAATGTCGAACACATCAGCGAAGACGTGAAGCAATTTTTTCTATCTTATGACTGGCCGGGAAATATTCGTGAGCTTGAGCATATGATCGAAGGCGCAATGAATTTCATGACGGATGAGCAAACGATTACGGCTTCCCATCTACCCTATCAATACCGCATGAAAATCAAGCCAGCCAACATCTCAGAACCGGAAACAGCAAGACACCAGCCGGCCGCGGACTTAAAAGAAAAAATGGAGAGCTTCGAAAAATATGTGATTGAGAATGTGTTAAGAAAGCACGGCCATAACATCTCACAAGCTGCTCAGGAGCTTGGCATCAGCAGACAAAGCCTTCAATACCGGCTGAAGAAATTTTCCCACCCGCCTGCCGAGTAACAGCCCTATTCCGGCGCAGGAAGCCTGACGTGTATGTCGTTAAACGGCAAAGCTCACACCCAACTGCAACAGCGGAAAAGCCTTCAAACATCATGTTGACAGCAAACCGCAATCACAAAAAACATCGCGCTGAACACATGCAAAAGGCACAATAAAACTTCTGTATCGAGGGAAGAAAATGAAATCTATGTATACATCATAAAATTCATCACCAGCAACCATACGGAACAAACCATTAAGTCAATGCTGGTCAGGCACTGCCTATTGTTTCACGTGTAACCCCATCTAGTATTTTTCTTCATATTCGATAGATCCTTTTTCAACTGAACGAGCGTGACCCTCGTTCAGTTTTTTTTTTGCATAAAAAAACAGTCTGGCACGGTGCCAGACTGTTTCTGTTAACTTCCTAATTGGTCTGCGGAGGAGAGCTGAATGTCAACGGCTTTTTCTTTTCCGCCACGGTAAAACTTCACTCTCACCCGGTCACCGACTTTTTTCTGATAAAGCCGTTTCCGCAGATCAACAATGTCATTTACTTTGTGACCGTCAAATTCTGTGATGACATCCAGTTCCTTAAGCCCTGCTTTTCCGGCAGGTGAGAAGGCATCTACCCCCATCACAACCGCTCCATTGGTGACATCCTTAGGAAGCTTCAATGTTTCGTCCCAATGATAGCTGGCGATGTCGCTTAGCGATTTCATCTCAATGCCAAGGAACGGACGTTTAACCTCGCCGTATTTCTCCAAATCCTCTATCACCGGGATCACAAGCTTAGAAGGAATCGACAGGCCAATTCCTTCAACCGCCGACTCGGCAATTTTCATTGAATTGATGCCAATGACTTTTCCGTCCATATTTAACAAAGCGCCGCCGCTGTTCCCAGGGTTAATGGCCGCATCTGTTTGCAGGACTTCTGCATTCCAGTCAGGCTGTCCATCACCATTCGAATCCACTGGGATGGCTCTCTCCGTACCCGAGATGACGCCCTGTGTGACAGAGCCTGCAAATTCAAGGCCTAACGGGTTCCCGATCGCAATAACCGGCTCCCCTGATTTCACTTTATCTGAATTACCAAAATCAGCGACTGCTTTAATTTTATCGCTTTTCACTCGTAAAACAGCAAGATCCATCAGCTGGTCGCTGCCGATAAGTTCAGCCGATACACGCGAGCCGTCTTTCAGGCTGATTTCAATTTGGGAAGCGCCCTCGATGACATGATGGTTGGTCACGACATAAGCGGAGTTGTCATTTTTCTTATAGATGACGCCAGAGCCGCTCCCAGCCTCACCGCTCTCTCCCCAAATATCTGATTTTTGAATGTTCACAACACCGACAACGGCGGGCGACACATTGCTGACAATCTTGGTGACTGCGTTGTTGACACTGACATTGACCGTCCTGATTGATTCCCGGTTATTGTTGTTCTGCTGCTCTTCTAAGACGCCCGTATCTATCCCTTCATTTGAAAGGTACGGCATGATAAACGCCATTAATACGGCACCGACAATCACGCCAATCAGACTAGAAAGGAAATATCCTTTTTTGCTTCTCTTTGGCTGTTCAGGAGCAGTATGTTCTTCCTCACGATCGTAATCCACCATATTCCATCCTTTCCAAGAACGTTAATATGGTTATATTGTGGGTTAGAAACTCCTATAATAGTCATGATTTACATAGAAAAATTATACAGCACAGAGCGGTGTGGCCTTCTTCGGATCGGTGTCAAACAAATCAAATGTTTCCCCCGTCACAAACCCTTTAGAAGCCAATGTCTGCTGTACAGACATTCTCGCCAAATCCTTCATGTTGTTGTCCTGGCTCAAATGCGCCAAATAAATACGAGACGTCTCGTCGCCAATGACATCGGTCATCGCTAAGGCAGCATCTTCATTTGAAACGTGCCCGACGTCACTTAAAATCCGCCGCTTAATGCTCCATGGATATCTTCCCATTTGCAGCATGCCGACATCGTGATTGCTTTCAAACACAAACATATTCGCTGAGCGGATGATCCCTTTCATCCGGTCGCTGACGTACCCCGTATCTGTCATTAAAGCAAGCTTTCGGCCGTTATAATGGAACACATAAAACATGGGCTCCGCCGCATCGTGTGAGACGCCAAACGATTCCACATCAAGTCCGCCGAACGACTTCACCGTCTCCATCGGAAACACAAATTTTTGATCGGTATCAATTTTGCCAATTTGGTTCTCCATCGCTTTCCATGTCTTCTCATTCGCATAGATCGGAAGCTTGTACTTTCTGGCGACCACGCCAAGGCCCTTAATATGGTCACTATGCTCATGCGTCACAAAAATGCCGTCTACATCATCCAGCTTACGCCCGATTTGCGCCATCAATCCATCCATGGCTTTCCCGCTCAAACCGGCGTCTACCAAAAATGCGTGATCCTCGGTTTCAAGGTAAAACGCATTTCCCGTACTCCCGCTCGCAAGTACGCTAAATTGCAAGCTCATGTGTCTCACTCCATTATTTTCATTGATCTGTATCTAAAATCGTACTCTCCAAAGCATTCACTGTAAAATACTCTTGTACTGTCTTTTTCTCACCGTTCACTTTTTTATCGTACTCGACTGTAATTCTCCATACCGGCGCCAGCACCTGTGTACTTGTCAGCGGATATTGCGCGACGTAGCCAAATTTGACACTTTTTATCGTACTGTTCTCTTTTAATTGATTTTGATAGTACAATAACTCAACCGCATCCATTTCAGTGATTAGGCTTTCCTTCTGAATTTGCTTAAAGGTCTCAAGCGTCGTCTGGTCGTATGACACAACCTCGTTTTTATCGTTTAAACGCAAAATCACTTGCCCGATCATATTAGAAGAAGTGTCGGTCTGCTGATAAATATAATGGCCCTCATATGTTTGGAAGAAAATAATTTCTTTTTGCGATTTATCAACCTTCCAAAGCTCATATTTTTCACCGTCTTGGATTTTCGAAGAAACAAGCGCCTGAGCATCGTCCTCAATCTTCTTCTTTGACAGGGCGATCGGATTCGTAAATTTCATTTTCAGGGTCGTTACTTTACGATCATCACTAGGCATGTCCATCAACGGCTTTTGATCCTTGAGCGCCTCAATTTCGTCCTTGGTGAAGGCCTTTTGATTCGCTGTGATTCTATAGCCTTCTGTTGCTTCCTTATTCAGCCCTTCATACGTAATATGATCGGCCTTCATGTCATGCTCGACATCATTTTTAATGACTTCATAATCTTTGCTGGTAGACTGCCATTTTTGAAAAAACTGATAGCCTAAAAAAATATCTAAAATGAGGAAGGCAACGATGAAGATTGATTTTGTCTTATTCCACTCCACTGTTTGCCCCCTCCTTCGTTAATAGGTCCTTCGTGATCGGCACAATTTTCCCGTTTATTTTCATCCCCCAAACCGGTTCCAGTTCAACAAGAGGGTCATTATTGGATGATGTTGATACCAATTGATACGAAAGGAAGATCTGATCAATTTTATCCGTATTATATGCGGTTTGTTTAGAAAGCAGCATCTTTACTTCGCTCCCGCTCATCAGCTCAGTCTCTGTCGTTTTAATCGGATTCGTTCCGAGACTGTAATTCGGCCGCTTATAGCTGAGAATTTCATCGTTGGCCCATTGCACCGTAATCGCGGATGTCGCTCCGAATGGTTTGGCGGTACTGTTAATGACCGGCATCTGGTCCATAAAGATATAGAAGCTTAACTGCTGGCTGTCATTGATATTGAAAAATTGATAGTGATCTGTCCAGCTGCCCGTATCCTCAAGGTATTTTTGGCTTTTTTTAATTAATTCACCTGTTTGATAGGAAGTGCTCTGCACCAAATTGCGCTGTTGGAATTGTACCTGGCGCTGGCTTAGATTCACATCTAAACGGCTGATTCCATCTGTCAGCACATTTCTGTTGTTGTAATTCGAATCTTCCCTTACAATACTTGGATCGCTGAACAAGGCCTGCTTAAAGGTGTTTGTTTTAATCGATTCTGTGACAAATTCTTTTTTGTCCATCGTAAGCGTTTTGTTCGGCAGCAGAAACTCTTTCTTTGAACCGATTGAGAACAGACTGAATGCCGGCATGTTTGATTGACTGTTTTTCAAGTCATTCATCATGTTCCGGTAGTTAGCCGATTCAACGGTCACTTCCAGAATCAGCTGCTTACTGAAAGATACCAAATAGATTTTCTTGTTCGCTTTTGTTTCATTAATCGGAATCAAAATGTGATCAAATGAACTGTACTCAAATGACTGGTTAGACCATTTAAACAGCGTTTGGTAGATATCAATAGGAATCGTGTCGTTGAATTGCAAGTCAAGCTTCGCATCATAACCGCTTATCCCGTAAAACCAGCTCTTAAATGAAGTCTTATCATACTGATCAGAAATATCTTTGATCCCTTTTACATCCCAATGCGGCAAGTCAGACCAGACTTCGTTATAAAGTGAATCATCATTCACTTTATAATGAGCACCGCCATCATGGATAAACATGTCTCTCGGCCTTACCGTTTCAGACAGCTTTTGGGTGTTTTTTTCAATTTTATGCTTCTCACGCACAGGAGACGCTGTTGATGATGAGCCTCCGGAAAAGTTTGGCTGGAACGTCCATATCCCCCACGTAAACACAAGGCTGATGACGACGAGTATCGTAAGTAATATCGTTTTTATATTTTCACGCTTCATCCCAATCATCCTCTTGTTCCTCTTTATATGGAAGAGTAAATGTAATCGTCGTGCCTTTTCCTTCTATGCTGTCCGCCCAAATATCTCCGCCATGCGCCTGAACCATTTCTCTGGCAATCGCCAGTCCCAGACCGGTGCCGCCGAGCTTTCTCGTTCTTGCTTTATCCACCCTGTAGAAGCGGTCAAAGACTTTTTCGACATCTTTTTTCGGAATACCGATCCCTTCATCCTTGACGCTGATATAGAGAAGCTCTTCCTCTTCGTTTACGTCAATTGAGAACGTCACATGTCCGCCTTCCGGTGAGTATTTTAAAGCGTTGGAAATAATATTATCAAGCACCTGTGTAATTTTATCCTGGTCAATCTCAACGTACAGATTTCTGTCCGGCAGATTACGAATAAATTCCACATGCTGTTCTTTTGTCATTTCAAAACGGTCAATAATCAGAGACATAAACCGGACAATTTGAATCCATTCCCGGTTAAATTGATAATCCTTGCTGTCGAATTTCGAAAGCTGAAGCAAATCATTGACAAGCCGGATCATGCGCTCTGTTTCATTTTGCGTCACCATTAAGAAACGCGGGGCAATGTCTTTATTTTCCCATGCACCTTCAGCTAACGCTTCTAAATAACTGCGCATTGTCGTAAGCGGCGTCCGCAGCTCGTGTGATACATTCGCCACGAATTCTCTGCGTTCCTGATCCATTTTCTCTTGCTCGGTTACATCGTAAATAACAGCAATTAAGCCATCAATTTTGCCATGTTCCCTTTGAATCACAGAAAAATTCACGCGAAGCACTGTTAATTGATCATCTCGCTCAATTTCAAGCAGCAAAGAATCCTGCTGCTCCACTAAATCTTCAAACGTATAATTCTCTTGAATCCCAAGCAAACTCGTAATCGGCATTTCTAAAGCTGTTTCACGTGAAACGTTCAACAGCTCCAGGGCCGGGCTGTTTAAGAGAATAATCGCTCCGTTACGGTTTGTGGCGATCACGCCGTCTGTCATATAAGCAATAACAGAAGCTAGCTTTCTACGTTCTCCTTCTGTCATCGCCTGGGCATCTTCAAGCTCTTTCGTTAAGTGATTAAACGTGGTGGCCAGCTGCCCGATTTCATCATGCCCATACTTTTTAACCTTCCTCGAGAAATTCCCTTTCGCGAGCTCCATGGCCTGCTTTCTCATATCTGAAAGCGGGTGGGTGATGGTTCGTGCCAGAAAAATACCGAGAAGGGCCGTCAAAACGAGCGCCAAACCAGTGCCGGACGCCAGTATGGTGTTGATAGTCTTCATTTGATTAAAGACTTCTTCCATACTCGCGACAACATAGATCGCGCCGACAACCTCTTGGTTTTCAGTCATGACAGGCTTTGCGGAAATGAGAACTCTGATTTTGCTTTTCGGGTCATAGTACTTTCTTAAATACGATTGTTTAGTAGAAAAAATCCTTTTAAATATCAGATCGGTCGTTTGTTTCCCTGCCACTTCCTCACCATACGGCTTTGAAGAACCGACCACTTCATAGCTTTTATCTACAAAACTAATTTCCCGGACCTCATCACTTTTCGTGAAATCATTCAATATACGGCTGACATCATCCTTAATGACGGTGCTGTCGTTATCGCTTTTATATTCTTGTTCGATATAGTAAGAAAGGTTGTCGATTCGCTGATTCAGCGATTGTTCATAAGAGCTCATCAGCGATTTCTCGACCTGATTGACAAAATACACCCCAATGATTTGCATGGCAATGATGATCAAAAGCACATATATCAAGGTAATCTTAAATTGGATCGACCGAAAAAAACCAACCTTATTCATAAGGGCATTAGTCCTGTTCTGGATTTCTCAAGTAATAACCTACGCCGCGGCGTGTGACAATCCAATTTGGATGGCTTGGGTTATCCTCAATTTTTTCACGAAGCCGGCGGACTGTTACGTCAACCGTTCTGACGTCACCAAAGTAATCATAGCCCCAAACGGTTTGAAGCAAATGTTCACGGGTCATCACTTGTCCGATATGTTTTGCTAAATAATGAAGCAATTCGAACTCACGATGAGTCAATTCGATTGTTTCATCTCGTTTTGATACGACGTACGCGTCAGGGAAGATGACGAGAGAGCCGATATGAATTTCGTTAGAGGACGACTCTTCCTCCGCAGGCGCTGTTGTCAGCTGGCGGCGCAAGTTCGCTTTCACACGAGCCAGAAGCTCACGTGTGCTGAATGGTTTTGTGACATAGTCATCAGCACCGATTTCAAGCCCGATGACCTTGTCAATTTCTGAATCCTTAGCTGTCAGCATAATAATCGGCATATCGTATTTCTTTCTGACTTCACGGCACACTTCAACGCCGTCTTTATTAGGAAGCATAATATCTAAAAGAATTAAATCAGGCTGAAGCTCTTCTACCATTTCAACCGCTTCATTTCCGTCGTGGGCACAGTGCACTTCATAGCCTTCTTTTCTTAAGTTAAATTCCAATATATCTGCAATCGGTTTTTCATCATCTACTACAAGGATCTTCTTATCCATCATTTTGATTTCCTCCTGCCGAATAACTTCTTTTCATCTAAATAACATTCGTTTCATCAAATGGCCCGTGTAAACATTGGGTCCTTGTCTATTATAACGGTTAAAGGTCAAAAGATAAAAAAAATAAAGGTTTAGAAAAAAACACATGTTTCACCTTTATCCGCCAATTGTTTCTCTTTTGTCATCCTGGTCAACTTTTTTTAAAAAAGATAACTTAACTGAAACCTCCCGACATCGGAGTGCGTCTTTATAGATGACGTCTTCTTCTTTGAGCCGGCCGCAGAGCCGGTTCTCCCTTTTTCTTCTATTATAACACTTCTCATGTTCGCCTTTTCCTAAAAGAAAAAACGCACCTACAATTGCAGATGCGTTTGGTAAGTGGCTCGGGACGGAATCGAACCGCCGACACACGGATTTTCAGTCCGTTGCTCTACCAACTGAGCTACCGAGCCAAATGTTTATTTTTCTCTACTAAGTAAAGTAAAATGGCGGTCCGGACGGGACTCGAACCCGCGACCTCCTGCGTGACAGGCAGGCATTCTAACCAACTGAACTACCGGACCTTACAGTAATTGCCTGGAGAGCTGTCGTGTCAGCCCTCGCAGACAAATAAGGAATTTAGCAATAACGCTAAAGTAAATCAATGACCCGTACGGGATTCGAACCCGTGTTACCGCCGTGAAAGGGCGGTGTCTTAACCGCTTGACCAACGGGCCTTCACGAAATGGTGAGCCATGAAGGACTCGAACCTTCGACCCTCTGATTAAAAGTCAGATGCTCTACCAACTGAGCTAATGGCTCTTAAGATGTCGGAGTTTCCATAGAGCAAACAACTTTGACCAAGTTCTTATCTAGTACTCTATTGAAGCAGTTTCCGTAACAACGAGATTTATAATATCACGAACAAATAGAAGTAGCAATAACTTTTTTGGTTTTTTTTCATATTTTTTTCTCAGACCAACTTAGATGCGGCTTTCAAACAAAAAACAAGCCCCTGAATTCAGGGGCCTGAAGCATAATCTATTTAGTTCGCACGGTACACGCTGCGAAGGACATTTGTCTGTGAACGGTCTGGGCCGACAGAGAAAATAGAAAGCGGAATGCCTGTCAGCTGAGACACACGCTCAAGATAGTGGCGCGCGTTTTCCGGAAGCTCGCTCAAGCTTTTCGCACCTGTGATATCCTCAGTCCATCCCGGCATTTCTTCATATACCGGCTCACATTCAGCAAGTGCTTTAAGGCTTGCCGGGAATTCTTCAATGATTTCGCCTTTGTAGCGGTACGCCACACAGATTTTCAGCGTTTCAATTCCTGTTAAAACGTCGATTGAGTTCAGAGAAAGATCTGTAATTCCGCTCACACGGCGGGCGTGGCGGACAACGACGCTGTCAAACCAGCCGACACGGCGCGGACGGCCTGTTGTTGTTCCATACTCCCGCCCGACTTCACGGATTTGATCGCCGATTTCATCTTTCAGCTCAGTCGGGAAAGGACCGTCGCCGACACGAGTCGTATATGCTTTTGATACACCGACAACGTGCTGAATTTTGGTCGGGCCGACGCCAGATCCGATCGTGACACCGCCGGCAACCGGGTTAGATGACGTAACAAACGGGTATGTTCCTTGGTCGATATCGAGCATTACCCCTTGCGCGCCTTCAAATAACACGCGGCGCCCATCATCAAGAGCATCATTTAAAACAACAGATGTATCGCAGACATATTTTTTAATCTGCTGGCCGTACTCATAATATTCGTCTAAGATATCCTCAATTTTAAACCCTTCTGTCTCGTACATTTTCTCGAGCAGGCGGTTTTTTTCTTCAAGATTGCGTTCAAGCTTCTCCGCAAACGCGTCACGGTCTAACAGATCCGCGATGCGAATTCCGATGCGGGCTGCTTTATCCATATAAGCAGGGCCGATTCCTTTTTTCGTTGTGCCGATCTTGTTAGCCCCTTTTCGCTCTTCTTCCACTTCATCCAATTTCAAATGATACGGCAGAATGACGTGAGCTCTGTTGCTGATTCTCAGGTTGTCTGTACTGACGTTGCGCTCATGAAGATACGCAAGCTCTGTGACTAATGCTTTCGGATCTACAACCATTCCGTTTCCGATCACACACGTTTTATCCTTATAGAAAATTCCAGACGGGATTAAGTGAAGCTTGTATGTGACTCCGTCAAACTTGATTGTGTGCCCTGCGTTATTTCCGCCTTGATAACGGGCGATCACTTCTGCATTTTCTGAGAGGAAATCTGTAATTTTACCTTTTCCTTCATCGCCCCATTGCGTACCTACTACAACTACTGAAGACATGTCCGTGCACCTCCGTTAACCTTTAAAACGATTCTATTCAAACAAATCAAGTTTATCAGTGAAGAAACAGAAAGTCAATCTTAAATCCGAACATTAAATTAATATAAAACTATATTCGTTCGCTTCCTTTCTTTTTAGAAGCGTTTTCTAACGGCTTCATCATAAAAAGCTTGTGAAACTTTTGTCCTTTAGCATGAAAAAGTATCATTTGCCTGAAATCCCTTTGGTATTCATAAAAACGACTCGCCAGCCGTCCGGATCCTCTATCGTCACGCCTCCATGACTCCAGTACGGGTTCTCTGATTCGACCTCTTGATAGCCCATGTGTTTTAGCCTTGAAGTGATCGATGCCAGTTCATCCGTATTCGGCACATAAAAAACGAGGAGGCTGTCGGGATGCGGAACGGGAGCAGTGCTTTCCCCATCCTCATACTGGGTGAATTCCAAATGATAATCGGCATGAGGAAGGCCGAACATGACACCTCCATACCCGTTATGCTGTGAAAATTCGCCGATTCGTTTCAAATCCAGTCCCTCTTCGTAAAAACGAATGATCTCATCAAGCTGGCCTGTAGGCCGCGCAATCCGGATTTGCGCTGCGTGAAAAGATGAAAAACAGTATCCCATGTTACCATCTCCTTTACGCCCTATTTTATTAAACCGCTTTCAAATTCACATCCGCTGTGCGTCCGGTTTTTCTTCCATCTTTCGAATGAAAAAACCCCAAGATCAGCTCTTGGGGTTTATGCGCCGGGCGGAACACCTGCGTCATCAAAACGCCGTTCCAGGTTGACGAATTTATTGTATTCTTTTACGAACGCAAGAGACACGGTTCCTACCGGGCCGTTACGCTGTTTGGCAATAATGATTTCGATAATATTTTTATTCTCAGATTCTTTGTCATAGTAGTCGTCACGATAAAGGAACGCGACAATATCCGCGTCCTGCTCGATACTTCCAGATTCCCGGATATCAGACATCATCGGACGTTTATCCTGACGCTGCTCAACGCCCCGGGAAAGCTGAGAAAGTGCGATAACAGGGACTTGCAGCTCCCTGGCGATCGACTTCAGTTCACGGGAAATTTCTGATACTTCCTGCTGACGGTTATCCTTTGAACGTCCGCTTCCCTGAATCAATTGCAGATAGTCGATCAAAATCATGCCTAGTCCGCTTTCCTGCTTCAAGCGGCGGCATTTGGCGCGGATTTCACTCACGCGGATACCCGGTGTATCGTCAATGTAAATCCCGCTGTTCGACAGGCTTCCCATCGCCATTGTCAGTTTGCCCCAATCCTCTTCCGTCAGGTTGCCGGTACGAAGATTTTGGGCATTGATGTTTCCTTCGGCACAAAGCATACGCATAACGAGCTGCTCTGCACCCATCTCAAGACTGAAAATCGCTACGCTCTCGTCGGTTTTGGTCGCCACGTTTTGTGCGATGTTCAGGGCAAAAGCCGTTTTCCCCACTGACGGACGGGCGGCGACAATGATCAAATCGTTGCGCTGGAACCCGGCAGTCATCCGGTCAAGCTCCGTAAATCCTGTCGGAATTCCGGTTATATCGCCTTTACGATTGTGAAGCTGTTCGATATTGTCATAGGTCTGGACAAGGACGTCCTTAATGTTTTGGAAGGCACTCGTGTTTTTGCGCTGCGCCACTTCCATAATCGTTTTTTCCGCTTCACTGAGTAAATCCTCAACCTCATCCTCACGGGTATATCCGTCTTGAGCGATGGTTGTCGCCGTTCTGATTAATCGGCGAAGAATCGATTTTTCCTCAACGATTTTCGCATAATATTCTATGTTAGCCGCTGTCGGCACTGAGTTTGCGATATCTGTCAGATACGAAATGCCACCCACTTCTTCCAGCAGTTCTGTGTTCGCAAGCTCTGACGTAACCGTCACTAGATCAACCGGTTCACCTCGGTCACCGAGCACCAGCATTGCATTATAGATTTTTTGGTGGGACATTCTATAGAAATCATCTGGAATCAATACTTCTGAAGCCAGTGTTAAAGCAGACGGCTGTAAAAAAATAGCGCCTAACACGGCTTGTTCGGCTTCTATATTTTGCGGAGGAAGCCGATCATTTAGAAGGTCTGTCATGCTAAGCACCGTCCTCTCATTAAAAAATCTCCAAACTCCATTCTACCATTTCTACAGAAAAAAAATAGAAAAATTGTCTGTTTCCTGTTTTTTTCAGGTAGCCGATTGGATCGTTTCGGACAGTAACAGGTCGGGAAAGACGAAATAAAACGTGAGGGAGGAATGAAAGATGATGAAAGAATATGCCGTTACACCCAATGTCGATGCGGATGGCTGGTTTATTAAGGTGGAGAATGTGGCGCCGACAGCTTTGTATACATCTAAAGACGCCGCAATTGAAAAAGCCAAACAGGTGGCAAAAGAAAACAGTCCGGCAAAGCTTGTGATTTATGACAAGTTTAAAAATGTAGAAGAGGAATACTCATATTAATGAATGAAACCCTTCGCTGCAGCGGGGGTTTTTTTACGGATATCTCTTATTTCATCCATTGGAACCCTGTGTGCATCATCAAATCCGCCGCTTTTTGATACAGATCCCACTCCTCGAACGAAGCACATTTTCTCATCAGCTTCTGAAGCTTTAGCCTCACTGCTAAATATTCTTCAACGGTAACAGCTTTCTCAGTGTCTTTTTGATGTTCTTTCAGCATTTGTTTTAATATTGGCAACTGCGCATGCATAAAGGAACCCTCCTTACCTCTTTTATAACGGGCATTTTCGAATTGCTCCACTCCTTTGTGACATCTTCTTACGTTTCCCATCTGATTCTTGTACAATGGACAGAAGAGAGGAGGGATCTTTTGTGAGACCTTTGCAAATTTCTGCTGAAACTGCCCAAAAGCTTGCAGAGTCCTTGAATCTGCCGCTTGAACAGATCATGCATATGCCTCAGCATATCCTGCTCGCCAAAATGGCCGAATTGCAGAAAGAAGAACAATCGTAGCATTCATTCGCATACTTGCTTACATCTTACGGAATTATATTTAGTATATGTTAGAAAGAAGGAGTAACTGCTTTGCCAAAACATAAAAATATCCAATCTTTTTGGCTGATCATCGGCATTATATTTATCGCCTTTAACTTGAGACCTGCGATCACTTCAGTTGGTCCGGTTATCAGCTCGATTCGGGCAGATCTACATATGTCGAATGGGACAGCCGGATTTTTAACAGCGCTGCCGCTGCTTTCGTTTGCGGTTCTTTCTCCGCTTGCGCCTAAGTTTGGACAGCGGCTTGGAAATGAACGGACCTTATGGCTCGGCCTTTTGATGTTATTGATCGGGATTTTGCTTCGTTCTGCCGGCTTGACCTGGACCTTGTTTGCCGGAACGGCATTAATCGGCATCGGCATTGCCATCGGAAACGTTCTGCTCCCAAGCTTAATTAAGCATAAATACCCTGAAAAATCAGGAATCATGATCAGCTTATATACCACCTCAATGTGTATATTCGCCGCTTTAGCGTCAGGTGTCAGTGTACCTCTGGCAGCACAAATGGAGGGCGGATGGAAACAGGCCTTTCTCTTATGGGGCGGTTTGGCTTTCCTTGCATTGCTCATCTGGATTCCTCAGCTGCGCCACCGGGATACGGCAAACAAGGCGGTAAAGCTACAAACCAGCTCCATTTGGGCTTCCAAAATGGCATGGCATGTCACCATTTTTATGGGACTGCAATCCTTTTTATTTTACAGCAGCATCGCATGGTTTCCCGAAATTCTCCGTTCACACGGGATTGATACGTCAACAGCCGGATGGATGGTGTCACTCATGCAATTTGCGAGTCTGCCTTCCACGTTTCTGACACCTGTTTTCGCAGATCGCTTGAAACACCAGCGCGGCATTGTTGCGGGGCTGACTGCCGTTTATCTCATCGGGCTATGCGGATTGCTGGCGGGCGGTAGCCATATCCTGCTTGCCGTCTGGATGATCATCATCGGTATCGGACAAGGCTCCAGCATTAGTCTGGCGCTCACTTTGATTGGTCTCCGCAGTGAAAATGCCCAGCAGGCCGCAGCGCTGTCAGGCATGTCTCAGTCGTTCGGCTACCTGCTTGCAGCCGTCGGGCCAATCTTTGTCGGCTATCTCTTTGACCAGACGCATTCATGGACAATGCCGCTTGTCCTTCTCATTGCCGCCCTTATCGCAATGGGAGCAGCCGGGCTGGGAGCCGGTCGGGATCAATACATTCTTCAGCCAGAGAAACAAAGAAATTCAGCCTAAAAAGCGGGGAAGATCTCTCCGCTTTTTCCCATGAAATTCTTTGAACATTTATGGTTTATTCATAAGTTTTTCATATTTGTTTTTTACAATTAGACACCATAAAGAGGTGAAAAACGATGAAAAACAAACGATTCGACTTTATCCTTATTCTCATTTTGCTTGCAGCGGCTTTTCTGAATACGTATAACATTTGGCAGGATGACACGGTGAACCAATACTATTTGGCGGCTGTGAAAAGCATGACGCTAAACTTCCACAATTTCTTCTATGCGTCATTTGACCCTTCCGGATTTGTAACAGTGGATAAGCCGCCTGTTGTTTTATGGATTCAAACGATTTTCGCACTGATTTTCGGCGTTCACACGTGGAGTGTAATCATGCCTCAGGCTCTCGCCGGAGTTGGATCTGTATACCTTATCTACAGAATGATCAAACCGGCCTTTGGAATTGGAGCGGCCCGCATTGCCGCACTTGTCATGGCACTGACGCCTATCGCAGCAGCCGTCAGCCGAACAAACAACATTGACAGCATGCTTGTCTTTACCTTATTGCTCGGTTCAGCTTGCCTGCTCCGGGCAGTAAAGCAAGGCAAACTGCTTTGGCTGTTGACGGCATTTGCCCTGATTGGACTCGCCTTTAATATGAAAATGATGCAAGCGTTTATGGTATTACCTGCATTTGTGTTATTCTACCTGATTGCATCTCGGGTTTCTCTGAAGAAAAAAATCGGCTCTCTGATTCTGTCTCTCATCCTTCTGACAAGCCTTTCGCTCTCATGGGCAGTTGTGGTCGATTCAGCCTCATCCTCCAGCCGCCCGTATGTCGGAAGCAGCCAGACCAACTCAGTGTTAGAACTGGCCTTCGGTTACAACGGCACAGAGCGTCTGTTAGGACAAACCACTGGTCTTGCAAAGGGTGATACAAATGCCGCCGGCGGTAACACGCAGAATCATAACACCATGCAACCGCCAAACGGCAACGGATCATCTTCCTCTCAGGACGGAACCAGCAAGCCTGACGGAAGTACCTCCAATCAAAACGGCAATCAATCATTCGGAAACAATTCACAGGCACCTCAGCCGCCCAGCGGACAGACCGGCGCTTCCAATGGAGGCGCCGGCACACCTCCAACAGGCGGTAATGGACCTGGAAACGGCGGGCCCGGCGGTGGTGACGGAAAAAGTATGAATATGTTCGGCACCGGCGATGCAGGACCGCTTCGTCTCTTCCAATCGGCGCTTTCCGGCCAAATCAGCTGGATGCTTCCATTTGCATTGATCGGATTGCTGGGCGGAATCGTTAGCTGGTACCGTGATCGCCGCGGACAAGCAGCTGAAATGAAAGAAACGATCTTCTGGACGGCTTGGCTCGTTCCTGTGGCTGGTTTCTTCAGCGTCGCAGGATTCTTCCACCAGTATTATTTGATCATGCTGGCACCGCCGATTGCCGCACTTTCCGGTATTGGCTGGTATACGATGTACCGTTTATACAAAAACAATAAAGACTGGGCCAGCTGGCTGCTGCCCGCAGCCGTTCTGATCACAGCCGCGTTTCAGGTTTATATTCTGAGCGGTTATACAAGCCAAATCGGCAGTGTATGGATGTATGTACTGGGGCTATTAGGACTTGGCGTCACTCTTGCGCTTCTGATGCTTAAACGCAGCCATCCGTTCAGCAAGCAGCTGACCATCATCAGCCTATGCGTTCTGCTGCTCACACCGGTCTACTGGTCAGCAACACCCCTTCTATACGGAGGCAACAGCGTCCTCCCGGAATCGGGTCCGCAGCTCAAAAGTTCAGCAAACGGCGGGAGCATGTTCTCCTCAGAGGTCGACACCGCACTCCTGTCCTATCTGAGAAAGCATAATACCGGTGAAGAGTATTTATTCGCTACTTTGACAACCGTAACAGCTGCGCCATATATCATTAATGAAAATGAATCTGTTATGGCAATGGGCGGATTTAACGGCACAGATCCTATTCTGACTGTTTCCGAACTGAAAAAACTGGTCAAAGAAGGCAAAGTGAAATACTTCCTTCTGCCAGGAAATAACTCAGGCAACAGCGATCTTGTTTCCTGGATTAAGAAAAACGGAAAAGAAATATCATCTGACGAGTACAGCAGTTCCTCCAGCAACACAAACAGCAGTCAGCAAGGCATGAGAGGAGGACCTGGCGGTGAAAGCCAGCAAACTCTTTATCTTGTAGAATAAAAAAAGAGGCTTGGATTGCTCCAAGCCTTCTTTTCTATTTCTATTAAGCTTCTTCTTTCACATGTACCTTCAACACAGCCTGCACCTCAGGATGAAGCTTCACAGGCACGTTTGTATATCCCAACGCACGAATGCCGTCCGGCAAGTCAAGCTTCCGCTTATCTACTTTAATCTTATGATCTTTTTGGAGCTGTGCAGTAATTTGTTTACTTGTTACAGAACCGAATAAACGGCCGCCTTCACCTGATTTCGCGCTGAGCTCAACAGTCAGTTTTTCTAAAGTCTCTTTTAAGTTCTTTGCCTGCTCAAGCTCGGCGATGGCTTCTTTTTTCTCTTTCTGCTTTTGTCCGTTTAGCACGCTGATATTTGACGCGTTCGCTTCCACTGCGAGGCCTTTTTTAATCAGAAAGTTTTGCGCATATCCGTCTGCTACGTTTTTGACTTCGCCTTTTTTTCCTTTTCCTTTTACATCTTGTAAGAAAATAACCTTCATCTCTGTACGCCTCCCTCAAAATACTCATCTATGGCGTGCTTCAGCCGTTCCAGCGCTTCCGTTACTGAAATGCCGGACAACTGAGTCGCCGCATTTGTTAAATGTCCTCCGCCTTCCAGCGCCTCCATGATGATCTGAACATTGACCTCGCCAAGTGACCGCGCACTGATACAAACGGTTTGTTCATCCCGTCTCGCCACCGCAAATGAAGCCTCAACCTCACTCATAGAGAGCAGCGAGTCAGCCGCCTGCGCCACCAGCACTTGATCGAAGTATTCCTCCTCATTTTCAGGAAGAGAAGCAATCGCAATGTTCTCTTTATAAAGGACCGTATGCTGGATCAGCTTCGCCCGTTTAATATAGGAATCAACGGTTTCTTTCAGGAACTTCTGCACAAGCACCGTATCGGCGCCTTTTGCCCTTAAATAAGAAGCAGCATCAAAAGTCCGCGATCCTGTGCGGAGAGAAAAGCTCTTTGTATCCACTATTATACCAGCTAATAGGGCTGTTGCTTCAATCATATTGATTTTTAAGCGCTTCGGCTGATATTCAAGCAGCTCTGTCACCAATTCAGCTGTCGAAGAAGCGTACGGCTCCATATAAACGAGCAGCGGATCTCTGATAAACTCCTCACCCCTGCGGTGATGGTCGATGACCACGACATGTTCAATTTTATTGACCAGCCGTTCCTCCATGACCAGTGACGGCTTATGTGTATCAACGATCACAAGCAACGTGTCATCATTGGAAATCTCCATCGCTTCTTCAGGGGTAATAAACCTTGACCACAGCTCTTCGTATTTTTTGATTTCTTCAATCAAACGCTGGACACTTGATCCGATTTGGTTTGGATCAATGACGATAAAACCATCTTTGTTATTTGCCTGAGCCACCTTTAAAATTCCGATCGCTGCGCCGATAGAATCCATGTCAGGGAATTTATGCCCCATGATAATCACATTGCTGCTTTCAGAGACGATTTCCTTTAAGGCATGGGAAATGACACGGGCCCGCACCCTTGTTCGTTTCTCCATCGGGTTTGTTTTACCTCCGTAAAACTTCACCTTGCCGTTCGGCAGCTTAATGGCTACTTGGTCTCCGCCGCGTCCCAGCGCTAAATCCAAGCTGGATTGCGCCAAATCGCCAAGTTCTTTCAGCGAGGAGACTGAAGCCCCGACACCAACACTTAACGTCAGCGCAACGCCGTCGAATGAGGTTTTTTCCCGTACCTCATCAAGAATTGAAAACTTCGAATTTTCGAGTTCAGTTAAGATGTGTTCATTAAGTACAGCAATAAAGCGTTCTGAAGACGTCCTTTTCAGGAAGATCCCGTACTCCTGCGCCCAAGCGTTCAGCAAAGATGTCACCTGGCTGTTCATTGTGCTTCTCGTCTGGTCATCCAACCCTTGTGTCACATCATCATAGTTATCAAGGAAAATATACGCCAGCACGGTTCTTTCGTTTTCATAAAGCTTTTCAATCTGGATTTGTTCCGTTACATCAAAGAAATACAACAGGCGCTCATCCCGTTTGATGACAACCTTAAACTTACGGTCATTCAATGTAACCGTTTCCGATTCCACCTCTTGTTTGATGAGCGGCACAACCGATTCACAGGTATCGTAAAGTGATCTCCCCACTAATGTGCTTTCATTAAAGCAAGAAGAAAGAAACGGATTTGCCCATTCTATATAATATTGATCATTAAAAAGCATGATGCCGATCGGCATTTCCATCAATGCCTCTTCACCGACTTTTTTCAACCTGTAGGATAACGTAGAAATATAATCATCAATCTCTTGTCGAATAAGAGAATCAGCGCGTTTAATAAAAAACAAAATAACTGCAAGCAGCAGCACTTCGACGGTTCCTAATATCCAGTTAAAATAAAAGCTGATGAGGATTGCCATGATTGACAGAGCAATCATGGCATAGATGGGATACCGAAACAGCGGTTTTTCATAAAAGCTTGGCATTTCTATCACTCCCCACCATGTGAGTAAAACTCATGTTCATTTCACCTTATTCCTTATATTAAAGCCTATATCTATAACGCCTAAAATGCGAATCGCTGCCGTAAAAATCGGATGCACGAGCCCAAGAACCACTGCAATCACAGCCACAGCCTTGGGATATTGTTTTTTATGGCAATAGAAAAAGATAAATGATAAACCTTGGATGAAAATCAGAAACCCGAGTATAAACTCCCCATTTAAAGCGATAGAGTACAGCATTTGGCCCTTTTCTAAAGGCAAAAATGAAAGCAACACAATCATTAAATACAGCACTACAACACTTTGCGGAAACTTCAACTCTCTAAAAGGCTTTAGATTAGGAATATCGGGGGAGAATCGCCTTAAGAGCGGCTTAGCGATAAGGTAACTGAGGAAAGAAAAAACAGCTCCTACCATCACAATAGCTGTTGGAAAAAGATATTGAACGATACCCAATTGTTCTTCCATCAGTTTCAATTGCTTCTCAAGCTGTTCAGCATTGCCCGACTGCTTCACTACCGTTCCTACCATATCAAGGGACTGTCGGTATTGTGTCATTGCTTCATCAATGATATTGATACCCAAAAATTGAATGCTTATCACAAAATAGAAGACAATACAGAGCATATAAATAAGAGCGCCCGAAATGACAGCGTTCCCGGGTTCTTTCTTTTTGAAAAAATGCCCCATGGCAATGCCGGCGCAAGCTGACATAAAAGCTAAAATAAGGCCGTTAAAGGACCCGACAATAAAAACAACCGGAAGACTGACAGCGCCCATCCATATTCCCAATTTGAATCCATGTCTAATCGTATACAGAATCATGGGCAGCGGCAGTGCAAAAAACAAAATTGTTCCGATCACAGGTACATATACGACCAAAAGCGTGATGATCGCAAACAGACTGATTAAAACAGCGCCTTCCATTAAAGCTCTCGTTTGTTTCACTTAGTCACCTCGTATCATCCTTAAAACACGAATAGAAAAGAGCAGCATAAACGACTGCTCTTTTTTCATCGTTGCAACATGCTTTGCATCGAATGTTTTAATATCTTCTCTACATTTTACTTTTATATTTTAACATAAGTCCAAATCGCAAGTAAAATGACGCTGATGTTTCATGTGAAACATTGCAAATGAAAAGACATTCTTTGAAAAGAATGCCATCACGATTAATGTTTATCATCCATAAAGCCAGAAGATTCCTTGTTTTTCTTTTTCGTTTTTCTGACATACATAAAGATTATGATCACCAGTAAAAGGGTTGTTGCCTGCAGAACGCCGCTGCTAAACAAGAAAAAGTTCTTTATCATGTCCCACATGTGTTTCACCTCTTTTTGCATTTCTCAACCCGTATCGTATATAAGATGAATTTCCCGTTTTAAAAACTTCAAAACATCATGAACAATATTGAGCGTTAGGCATATGCTGATATGGAATCTGATTGATAAAGGAGAATTGTTACATGGATGAACGCAGAACATTGGCTTGGCATGAGACATTAGAGTTGCATGAGCTGGTCGCTTTTCAGGCAATCGGACTCATTAAACTGAAGAAAATGATAAAAGAAGTAAAAGACCCTCAGCTTAAACAGCTTTATGCCGTATCCATACAAGCCATTGAGCAAAATTTAAGAGAGCTTCTCCAGTTCTTCCCTCAGGCACCGATGCCTCGTGAAGACGAAGAGGAACGTGCGGATAACCCATTCTACAGCGGCGACTTGCTTGTTCTTGCCAAAACATCTGTCCGCAACTACGCCATTGCCATCACTGAAACAGCGACACCTCAATTAAGAAACGTGCTTGTTAAACAGCTGAATGCAGCCATTAAATGGCATGCGCAAATATTCCAATACATGTATCAGCGTGGATACTATCCAGCTTATAACCTTTCCGAACTTTTGAAAAATGATGTCAGAAACGCCAACAAAGCCCTTTCAATGAAATAAAACAAGCAGCAAAGGAGTTCCCTTTGCTGCTATTTCTGCTGATCCTTCAGCAAGCCGTTCGAACGATAAGATTCCAGCACATCTCTGTTGGATTCTCCCCATTCCTTCATTTGCAAAACAATCGGTTCAAGCGTTCGCCCAAATTCCGTCAGAGAATATTCAACCTTGGGCGGCACCTGATGGTAAACCTCACGATGCACGATACCATCCGCTTCCAGCTCCCGCAGCTGGAGGGTGAGCATTCTTTGGGTGATACTCGGGCAGATTCGGCGAAACTCATTAAACCGTTTCTTGCCATCTATCATGTGATAAAAAAGAATTCCTTTCCACTTTCCGCCAATGACATCTAGCGTAAATTCAACTGGACAGCCTTCTTTGTTCGGGTATTTATTCTTTTTTTCACTCATACTTGACCTCCCATAGTACCTTTTTTGATACTACATCACATTTCGCAACTTAGCTACCCAGTATTTTACACGCCTTTTCTCTTCAGCTCAAAGAAAATGCTTCTTATTCACATCAATTTTTAAGGGTTTGTATGATTACACTCGCAACAAGACGTGTTAAACTATATAAAGATTACACTACTTAAAAAGGATAAGGAGCTATCATGGAAAAGATACTTATTTTCGGACACCAAAACCCAGACACAGATACGATTTGTTCTGCGATTGCTTATGCTGATTTGAAAAACAAACTCGGCTTCAATGCTGAGCCAGTCCGTCTTGGACAGGTCAACGGCGAAACACAATACGCGCTTGACTACTTCAAACAAGAAAGCCCTCGTCTTGTAGAAACAGCTGCAAACGAAGTGAACGGCGTTATCCTTGTTGACCACAACGAACGCCAGCAAAGCATCAAGGACATTGAAAACGTTCAGGTTCTCGAAGTCATCGACCACCACCGTATCGCAAATTTCGAAACAGCTGAGCCGCTTTACTATCGCGCTGAGCCTGTAGGCTGTACGGCTACAATCTTAAACAAAATGTACAAAGAAAATAACGTGAAGATCGAGAAAGAAATTGCCGGCCTTATGCTGTCTGCGATCATTTCTGACTCACTGTTATTCAAATCTCCAACTTGCACAGACCAAGACGTAGCGGCAGCAAAAGAACTTGCGGAAATCGCTGGCGTAGATGCTGAAGAATACGGCTTGAACATGCTGAAAGCTGGCGCTGATTTAAGCAAAAAAACAGTGGAAGAGCTGATTTCTCTTGATGCGAAAGAATTTACACTCGGCAGTAAAAAAGTCGAAATCGCACAAGTGAACACAGTAGACATTGAAGATGTGAAAAAACGCCAAGCTGAATTAGAAGCTTCGATTTCTAAGGTTGTGGCTGAGAAGAAGCTTGACCTATTCCTTCTTGTCATCACAGACATCTTAGAAAATGATTCACTTGCCCTTGCGATCGGTAACGAAGCAGCGAACGTGGAAAAAGCGTTCAACGTTACATTAGAAAACAACACAGCCCTCTTAAAAGGCGTTGTTTCCCGTAAAAAACAAGTCGTCCCTGTCTTAACAGACGCAATGGCTGAATAATGAAAAAGCATCCCGCGCAGGGATGCTTTTTTCTTATTCGCCCAGCTTTTCAATCTGCCACATCACATCAGTGATTTGATTTGCGTTTTGGACAATGTCCGACTGCTCCAATGTTTCCAGCGATACCTTGCCTTCTTCCACTTGTTTTAATACATCTTCAGCGCTTTTCTGCAAGGTTTCGTTATGCTCCTGAATGGTTTGATGAATCTTCGCTGCGGCATCAGGCGGTGTTAATTCATTAAAATCAGCGGCAGCTTGCTGAATCGACTCAAGCTTTGCTTCAAGTTTTTCTTTCGCCCCTGTATCGTTTACGGCTTGCTCTGCAAGTTCAGGCGCCTCCTCTGCAAATGTCTTTACCTTTTCCACATAGCCTGCGGCTTCACTTGTATAATTCAATCCGTCATTCACCTGGTCCAACATGCCACATCCGCCTGCACTCAAAAGCACCACACCGGCAAGAACAGTCAAAATGATTTTCATCGTTAGCCTCCTCATCGCTTCTTCTTCATTTTTTCCTTTAAGATCGGGATCAATTTCTCTTTTGCTAACGGCAGCCCTTTCCTCACCATTTCACGCTTCAGCCACTTTTTCAGCTTAGACATACCGACGCTCCTCTCCATTTTTGATAAAAATGAAAAAACTCCACCGATTTGGTGAAGTTCCGAAACAAAAAGACCTTCACCAAATCAGATTTGGCAAAGGTCTCGCTAACAATGAGATTGCCAGCAAAGCCGAGGACATCTTGTCCCGTAATGACGACTTTACTGTAAAAGCTACTCCCCTTTGGAGTGTTCATTTTTATTACTTTCATTCTAAAGCACCGGGCATTTTCAGTCAAACTCCTGCTGTCCGTTTACGCAAAAGCACGCTGTGGTATTTAAAATTTGAATGGTATTTTCATCAGGAGATCATGCTATGACAGAGGAGGTTTTCATGATGAGTCAAGAGCGCGTGAAACGGCCTGGGCATACCAGATGGTACATTTCTTCGTTACTCAGCGGCATTATTATTCTTAATTATTTTGACCGAGTGGCCATCTCTGTAGCGGCCCCTGCCATACAAGATTCGTTTCACCTTACAGCAACAGAACTCGGCATCGTGTTTTCAATTTACACCTATTCCTATACACTGATGCAGCTGCCTGTCGGGAGTTTGCTGGACCGGTTTGGCGTGGCATGGGTAACAAGGATCGGAATGACAATATGGAGCTTTTTAACGATCCTTCTTGCTTTTTTGCAAGGAAAATTGCTGTTATATTTGTTCCGTTTTCTCATTGGGCTGACGAGCGCCTCTGCGTTCCCTGCCGCTTCCAAGGCAACCGCTCTATGGTTTCCTCCAAGCGAGCGGGGCTTGGCCAACTCACTGTTCGACTCGGCCGCCAAGTTTTCAAACGTAATCGGCGCGCCATTGGTCGCCTTTCTTGTCACCGCGTTTGACTGGCGTGTCGCTTTTTTAACGATTGGGTGCATCAATGTGCTGTTTACGATCTTTTTCTGGCATTATTATGAGCAGCCTGAACGGCACAAACGCATTTCCAAAAGCGAGCTAAACTATATTCAAAAACACAATTCAATGAACACAGAGCAAACCCCTTACAAAACGGGTCCGCTTTTAAAAAAGCTTTTCTCCAACCGTAAAGTATGGGGCTTGATGATTGGATTTACTGGGTACGGCTATACATTCAACCTGCTGCTCACCTGGCTTCCGACTTTCTTTAAACATACATACGGAATGGATATCATGTCGTCCGGTTTATTTACAGCCGTGCCCTGGCTGATCTCAACCATTTCCGGAATTGTCGTCGGCGGCTGGCTCGTCGATTACTTCATTAAGAAAGGTTATCCTAACACCAAGGTGTACCGAACGGTAATCATTGTCGGCATGAGCTTTGGTTTTTTCTTTTTAGGATCTATTCTGACGAACAATATCACCATCGCGATTATCTGTATTTCAATCGGGCTTGCCGGTATTTCTGCAACCGCACCAGTCGGCTGGTCCATCTCCGCAGAATTGGCCCCGATCGGCTCCGTGTCCATGCTGAGCTCCATGGTAAATCTGGCAAATAACCTGTTTGGAGGCATTATTGCTGCTTCACTGACGGGATATTTGGTTGATGTAACAGGATCTTTTACGCTCAGCTTTCTGGTAGCCGGTTTTGTGCTGCTGCTCGGGCTGATTTTTTATGTGTTTGTATTAGGAGATGTAAAACGAATTAATCTGGAATAAAGAGTGCTCGTTGAGAGCGCTCTTTTTCTTTGATCATAAAAAGGAGCCATCAGTTTGTCGAACGGCTTTAAGGACCCATCACTTGTTTGGACTTCTATCTCATTCACCGGCCATATTCTATTCTCTCCGAATGAAAATACCTTCATTTTATTCTTGACTCCAACCAAAGGTAAGGCCTCATAGTGAAAGAAGAAAGGAGGAATTGGATTGTGAAATTAACAGTAAAAGAACTATCTCACATTGCGAACGTGACAATCAAAACGCTTTATCATTACCATAAAATCGGTCTGCTGGCTCCAAAAGAAATAAGCGAAGCCGGATATCGGTACTATGGTGCTGACGAACTAAAAAGACTGCAGGAAATCCTTTTTTACAAAGAATTAGATATTCCTTTGTCAGAAATAAAAACATTATTAGATGAAGATGCTGAAAGAACTAGTACATTAGAAAAACAAAAAAAGCTGTTTGAAAAGAAAATTGAAAAGTATCAGCGCCTCATTCAAACAGTCAACACGTCTTTAGAATACACAAGAAAAGGTGAGAATATGGATCATCAGGTCATGTTTAAAGGATTTGAAAGCGCTGAAGAATGGAAGCAATCTTTAGCAGAACAAAATGGCTATTTAAAAGATCATTACAATTTTGAATTAGATACCACTGCAATCAATGTAAATGAAATGAACAAAATGGCGATAGAGGCAAAACATTTTCTTGATGGAATGGCTGATTTTTTAAGAAGCGGCGTGACGTATCAAGCCCCTGCCGTACAAGAGCATGTCATGAATCATCTTAAGTTCCTAAATCAGAACGGGCATCCGATAAGTAAAGAAGATTACGTAAAACAAACGCGATTTTTTATGCAAGATGATTTCCATAGAGGAATGTTGGAAGAGCAGCAAACCGGTTTATCTTATTATTTGACCGTCGTTGCAGAACACCTGTAGCGTGAGTCTTTGTCACTCTATATAGGGAGACAGCCTTCATGAAGATGAGACAGCACCGCCAACAATTGATACATTCTGCCGGTCAACGGCAAAACTCCGCCCGTTCCATTTCAATACAGTTTGAACATATCCTAATGAGTCGGCGTTATACCTTCCCGCTATCCGCTGATACGCCAGCAGTTCGTATACGCCGTCTCTGTTGAAATCAATTGGATACAGGCCGGACAAAGGATTGACCCAGCCTTCTATCGGCATTTTCAATACTCCCTGCTGGGTATAAATCTCATTCAAATATTCCCTGCCCTTGTAAGTAAGGTCGAGGATATATATTTCGTTTTGCTGATGACTGATAACGCTCGCTTTATATTGATTTTGATAGCTCACACTGTACTTCAATTCAGCATTGAACACATCCGAATTAAAAATCTGTCGGAATTGCCGATTTAGATAGGCAAAAACATACGCATATATCGTGCCGCCGCTTCCCCCAGTGTCTATTACCACTGCCACATCATCCATCTTGTCGCCTGTCATATCCCCGAGAAAAAGAGACGGATTATATCCCATATTGTTTTGGAGCTGAATTCGCTGTTCCTGATGGGTTCTGCCGTCACGGATCACCAATGTGATATTTCTCCATAAAGGGCTGCCAGGCATTTGGATGCCAGTGAGAAAGACCTCATCAATAACGCCGTCTCCCGTTACATCTCCGCGGGCTGATGTAATGATTGCGCTGGAGGATGCAATGGGTTGCCGAAATACGTATGGATATTGAACAAACCCTCTGTGCCTGCCTGCATAAAACCAATAAGGATTCATTCTGATGTCATACAGATTCAATGAAGTCACCTTCCCTCATCAGCTGGATGAATCATTATATGCGCAAATAGCACATCAAAGACATATCTGGACGCTAAACACCAATTAAATCCGTACCATATGAATTATCGATGGCACAAAGCCACTCGCCTTGCGCATTCTTCTTAAACACATAGGTCGCCCTTCTTTCCATCGCATACTCGGAATCTGTCTTATCCGAATAAAGCAGTGTCTGAGATAGGACGAGTACAGTGTCACCTGCTTCCAACATGATCATTTCTCCTTGTGTCGGGACAATATGATGATTGAAATAGTCCGCGATCGCCATAAACGCTTTTTTGATTTCTTCTTTGCCTCGCGCGATCATGCCGGGCTTCACAACTAAAATGGCATCTTCCGTGTAGTAATTCATCAGTGTATCAATATCTTCATTTTGAATTGCCAAATCACACGCAGAGATGATGTCTTTTATTTGCTGTTCCAAAGGATTCCCTCCCAATCATCATGATTGGATATATTATACATTGTTTAGCCATCTGAAACCCTAAAAATAAAATGACAAGTACCCCTATTCCCTATATAATCAAATAGATATATTTAACAAAGTTCCCAAGTGGAGGGTGAACGATATTGTCTGCGGAAGTAACGTTACATGATAATATACATGATGATTTAAGTGCGGATTGCCAGCACTGTTTTGGCCTGTGCTGTGTCGCTTTGCCTTATGCGAAATCAGCGGATTTTGCTTTTGATAAAGACGGGGGCACGCCTTGCCGCAATTTACAATCAAACTATCAATGTTCTATCCATAAAGACCTCCGAGAAAAGGGGTTTCGAGGCTGTTCTGCTTATGAATGCTTTGGCGCCGGCCAGAAAGTATCCCAAATCACTTATGAGGGAAAGGATTGGCGAAACCACCCGGAAACAGCCAACAAAATGTTTGACGTTTTCCCTATCATGCAGCAGCTGCACGAAATGCTCTGGTATTTACATGAAGCGCTTTCTATAGAGACGGCCAAACCGCTTCATCGCGAGCTGCGGGCCTGTTTCGAAAAGATAGACAAGCTCACCAGACTCAGCAAGGAAAATTTGCTGACACTGCAGGTACACGAGCACCGGGCTGAGATCAATGAATGGCTGTTAAAAACGAGTGAGCTGGTGCGCGCCCAAGCACGCAATCCAAAACGCCCGAAAAAAATCAGCCAGGGAAGCGTCCTGATCGGCGCGAAACTGAAAGGGCTGGATTTACGCGGAGCAAACCTAAGAGGAGCGCTGCTCATTGCTGCGGATCTGAGAACTGCAGACTTGAGAATGTCAGACTTTATCGGTGCAGATGTAAGAGATGCTGATCTGAGCGGCGCCGACCTGACCGGGAGCATTTTTCTGACACAGGCACAGGTGAATGCCGCCAACGGCGATGCAAATACAAAGCTTCCTCCATCTCTACAAATCCCTGCTCATTGGAAATAAAAAAGGACCCGCCTGCGGTCCTTTTTTGCTGCCAGCATTTCAAACCTTTTCCCCTATTGCATGGAGTCATTTCCATGGGGTTTTGGTTTATTTGGGGTTATTTATGGATTCCAACTAACATCGGACTGCGTTATATTTCTCCGTTCCGTTTCACAGCCCGACGGTCACCTATAGGAATTAATCTACTAAAAAAGGCTATGAACGTAACCCTTTGTAGTACTATCATTTTCTATTTATTTTTGACTTTAAGGGCCTTAATTACTTCTTTTGTTGCCTCAGCAATAAGCTTGTCATTATAATCAGCATCTTTTTTATCACGACTTGAAAGTACAGCAAGAACAATAGGATCTCCTTTTGGTGGCCAAATAATCGCAATATCATTTCGCGTACCATATGATCCTGATCCAGTCTTATCAGCCACTTCCCAACCTTTAGGCACTCCAGCACGAATTAATGCATCTCCAGTAGTATTTCTCTTCATCCAATCTATCAAAAGTTCACGTTTCTCAGTTGGGAGTGCATCTCCCAGTGTAAAAGCTTGAAGACTAGTAGCAAGTGCTTTTGGTGTACTCGTATCATGAGTTTCACCTGGATTAACTTCATTTAAATCTGGCTCAAATCGCTCAGGGTTGGTAACATTATCACCCATTTCCTCAAGCGCCTTTTTAAATCCAGTCGGTCCCCCTAGTTGTTTGAGGATAAGGTTTCCAGCAGTATTGTCACTGTATCGAAGAGAAGCATCGGCAAGCTCCTTCAGGGTCATCCCCGTATCAACATGCTTTTCAGTAATCGGATTATAATTGACAAGATCCCCACGTGTATAGGTAATTCTTTGATTCAGGTCTTCTATTGACTTCTGTTGTAAAAGTGCTCCTACAGCTAGAGCCTTATGGGTAGATGCATAAGCAAAACGCTCGTCTGGATGATAGGTTACTGTTTGATTTGTACCAGTATCCAATGCAAAGACACCAAGTTTAACATCATATTCTTCTTCAAGCTTGGCAAAATCATGGTCGCTGGAAGTTTCTTTTTTTTGGTGTTTAGTTGATTCAGCATCAACGTTATTGTTTGAACAGCCTACAAGTGTTGCACATGAAAGAAATAGTACAGGTATCATCTTTCTGAATACTGAAGTACGAAAAATATTGCTCAACGATTTCATTTAAACTCAACCTCTTTCTAAAAAATATATTAAGTGTTTTTTTCCAAAGGGATCCTTTTGTCCTTTTTCCATATAAAAATGCACCCCAAGATACATACATAGATTACTTGGAAATTTTATCTATGTCTATCTTAAAGGGCGCACATCAAGCTATCTGGAAGGGAATTGAGAAGTTATATATACATTAAATTGCTTTAACATTAACCAGCAGACGTTCCTCCATCGATTGTCAATGTAGTCCCCGTTACAAAAGAGGCTTCGTCAGAGAGTAGCCAGGCGATGCCTTTGGCAATCTCCTCAGGTGTACCGACCCGCTTGCTTGGGATCATCTCTGAGTAACTATTAAGCAGAGCCTCATCATTTTCCATTTTCTCTGTTCGTGTCGGTCCCGGAGCTACGGTATTGATAGGAATGCCTTGGTTTGCATAGTCAAGCGCCGCTGATTTGCTCAGCCCTTCAACAGCATATTTTGACGTATCAGGACCATTTACATCAGTTATAACGCTTTATCAGGCATTTTCACACTTCTAGCCAAGTATCTCGACAGCCATAACGCAACCAACAGCATGAAGATGATCATGCCGACGACACCCAGCCAGTGAAAAGCAGACCAGAATAGCCCGCCGACTGTTCCGCAAATACTTGAACCGGCATAATAAAAGAACAAATACAGCGATGACGCCTGCGCTTTGTTGTGCAGTGCTCTCCTGCCCACCCAGCTGCTGGCGACTGAATGCCCGCCGAAGAAGCCGAATGTAAAGAGCGCAATCCCCAGAATTTTCACTGCTAACATACTGTTTATCGTTAATAAAGCACCTGCGATGACAATGAAGATATTCATCATCAGTATTTTCGGATAACCATATTGATCAACCATTCTTCCAATGAAAGACGAGCTGAAAATCCCTACAATCATCACAATAAAAATCCAGCTGACAAATGCTTTATTAAACGAATACGGCGGTTCCAACAGCACATACGCAATGTAGTTGAACAATGCAACATTGCTCCCGAGCAGTAAAAAACCAATGAGAAACAAGCTTAATAGTTTCCGATCCTTCAAGTGGCTGATTAAAGACATTCCCAATTGCCCGAGCTCCAATTTTCTCGGCGTGAAGTGCCTGGATGGAGGCAAATTTATAAAAAATATAATACTTGCGATCAAACTAATTACACCAATTGCCCCCATCGCCATATGCCAATTAAAAAACTCGCTCAGGAGCCCTGAAACGATCCTTCCAAAAACGGCGCCTATCGCGTTTCCGCTGATATACAGCCCCATCGCCGACCCAAGGCTTCCGGGTTCAATCTCTTCTCCCAGATAAGCCATCGCAATCGACGGAAGCCCGGCAAGCGCAATCCCTTGAATGGTTCTCAATACGAGCAGCGTATGAAAATTCGGGCTGAAGGCCGACGCCAGACAGAGCACGGATGCGGCCAGCATGGATACAGCCATAATCGGCTTGCGCCCCCACACCTCTGACAACGAACCAAAGACAAGCATACTCACAGCTAACAGCATTGTGGTAACAGATAAAGAAAGACTTGCCATCGTAGGCGTTACATGAAATTCCCGTGTGAATTCCTTCATAAGCGGCTGTACGCAATAAAGAATTGCAAATGTATTGAAACCTGCAGCAAAGAAAGCAAACGTAATTTTTCGAAAAACCGGTGTGCCTTTTTGAATGAATGTCATCGGGACTTTTTCGGTCTCTCATCATGTTGTTGAGCACAGCAATTCATAAACAACCATCCTTTATGTCTTACGAATTCAAACATCCTCGAGTCTGTTTATACATTTATCTTAGCACCGTTAATATATGTTGTATAATGCATATAAAATATGGTTTTCATGCTTATATGTAATATAGGAGGGATGATGATTGGAATGGGAACAACTTGAATATTTCCAAACACTGGCCCGGATGCAGCACGTGACGAAAGCGGCAAAAAGCCTCTCTATCACACAGCCTGCGCTTTCACGCTCAATCGCCAGACTGGAAAACCATTTAGGCGTACCGCTATTCGACAGGCAAGGACGATCCATTACCTTAAATCAATATGGTCACATCTTTTCACGGCGGGTTCAGACAATGATGAAGGAGTACACCGAAGGAAAAGAGGAAATCCAAGCTTTATTAAAGCCAGACCAAGGTGAGGTGTCTCTCGGTTTTTTGCATACGTTAGGGACAACGCTCGTGCCTGATCTCATCGGCTCCTTCCAGCAGGAATATCCCAACATTGCCTTCCAGCTGAAGCAAAACCATTCTTATTGGCTGCTTGAACGATTAAAATCCGGAGACCTGGACCTCTGTCTCCTCGCTTCGATCAACCCTGAAAAGCCGATCCAATGGATCAAGCTGTGGAGTGAAGAACTATTTGTATTTGTGCCAAATGATCACCCCTTAGCCAATCGTGAAAGCATTACCCTGAGTGAGATTGCCGGGGAGCGTTTTATTTTATTGAAAAAAGGCTACGCACTTCGAATGACAGTAGATGAGCTGTTTGAGAAAGCCAACATACAGCCGAACATTATATTTGAAGGGGAAGAAGCAGCCACTGCCGCAGGTTTTGTCGCTGCCAGGCTTGGCATATCCATTCTGCCAGACCTGAAAGGCTTAGACCAAAGCAAAATCACAAAAGTCCGTGTCAGCTGGCCGGAATGTCAGCGTGTCATAGGAATCGCCTGGATTAAAGGCCGGTTTTTATCGCCGGTCGCTGAGACCTTTAAACAATATGTCATCAGCCATTTTTCTGAGTAAGGGAGGATTACATCATGAAAGTTGAGAGAATAACGTCAGAACATGATTTACATACAGCGTTCGAAATCAGAAAGACAGTATTTGTAGAGGAACAAGGCTGCCCCGTTTCCGATGAATTCGATGAGTTCGATACACTCCGTGAAGATTGCCGGCATCTCCTCATTTATCATGAGAATGAACCTGTTGGCACTGCACGTGTGCGTATCGTGGATCACGCGGGCAAACTGGAAAGAATCTGCATTCTGAAGTCTTATCGCAAATGCGGACTGGGCAAAGTGATCGTTGATGCGTTGGAACGAATTGTAATGGAACAAGGCATTTCTTCATTCAAACTGTACGGCCAGACACAGGCGGCAGGCTTTTATGAAAAACTCAGCTATCAGACAGCATCAGAAGAATTAATGCTGGACGGCATTCCGCATGTGCTGATGACAAAAGAAGAAGATTCTGGCGAATAAATTGTTCACAAATTTATCACTTATGAGCATGAGCGGTTCATTGGTATACTAATCACCTATTATTAAGAGAAGGAATGTTTGTAGTATGCCAGCAAATAAAAAAGAAGGTCTTATCTTTGGCGTGATGATGTGTTTTGGGATGGTCTGCGTCATGTCGATTTACAATGCCATCATCAACGGAGCAATACATGATTTTTCATTGGTGACAGCTTTTAAAATGGTCATCGGTTTTATTGTCGCGCTTCTGTTAGATTTACTGTTAGTGGGCCCCCTTGCCAAAAAGATTGCATTCAGCATGCCGTTCGACAAGTCTAAGACATCATATGTCGTTCTTGCCGTGTCGACGTGTATGGTGATCGGCATGGTCCTTTGTATGTCTGTGTTCGGTGTAGTGACAGCTGCTTTATCGAATGGACTGAACGGGAACAGCCTTTTCAGCGCTTACCTAATGATTGTATTGAAAAATTTCATCTTAGCTTATCCATTGCAATCACTGATTATGGGTCCATTAGTCAGAGGGATTTTTATGAAATTTGTAAAACCAAAGCTCACAGCTGCTGTTTAAATAAAATAGGAGCGGGCGTTACACCCACTCCTTTTCCCAATGATTTTCAGCATACCGCCTCACGAACCGAATGTAAAACAAGCTCCGCAAAAGCCTCCGCGGCAGGCAGCTGCCATTTTTTCTTTTTGATTAACATATGAGAGTAAAGCGGATCAAAGGTTTCAGCATGATGAAGGATTTTCAGCTTGCCCGCCTCACTTGTATTCTGGATTATTGATTTCATTCTATTACAGCTTAAGTCTATTATTAACTTTTACGAGCCCTCCTTTTATTCGGTTAATACCAGTGAACGGAGAATAGAAAATAATAAAGTTTAACGTTAGTAAGATCACTTCAAGAAAGAGCAGAGTTTTTATACTTATTTACTCCCTTTTACCATCAGCCATCCTTTATTTTTATTCTCATAAGATATTACGTTATGAAACCCAGTGTTTATTAATAATTGCTCCATCTCATCCTTCGTTTTATAAGATTCCATGTGGTAGTTCATTTTGTATACCTCGGCAACCAACAATACGCACCCTCCATGTTTTAAAATTCTAAAAATCTCTTTCACACCACTTTCTATATCGTCCCAAAAGTAATGGGTTTGAAAACCAGTTATCGTATCAAAAAACTTCTCTTGAAAAGGAGCGTTTGTAACGTCTGCTTTAAAAATAGTTACTTTCCCTGTTTCTACATCCTTAAAATTCGCTTGGATAGAATCCTTTACAGCTTGTTCTGAATAGTCTATTCCATATATCTTACCTTCAGGAATGATTTTTGATAGAGCCTGTATGGTTTTTCCCCCACCGCAGCCTATGTCCAACATGATCGAATCCTTTTCTAAGGGTAACTTCTTAAAAGCCCATTTATTCATTCCAGTATGGACCGTATTCATCATCCGTAACATAAATGAACCTACCCAGCCATTCGGGTTTTTAGCTTGTTCTATCAAACTGTTTAAGATTCTCAACTTTCCACATCCCATCTCAAAAACTGCTATGATATGTCGAAGTACAAAAAATAAAAAAGATTTTCGTGTAAAACAGCTTTAGTATCACAACTGTCATGTCATATTCCTCATTTTACCTTTTACTCTATCATACTTCCTTTAGCCCCTATACCTTAACACGTAGCTTTTATACAACTCTTCGTTATAAACAATTTCTTCCCCATGTGAAGAGCAAATGAGCGTTGGTTTAATATCGTCTATGATTGCGCCGCTATCGATGTTCTCATTCATATCAACACTGAATCTTCTGATAGGCGGGTGTAAATTTTTCTTACTTGTGATAAAAAGATCACCTGATAATAGAACATGATCGACTTCATGATGATACACAACATGCCCCGGGGAATGTCCGGGTGTTAGATAGGATTGCAGCGGCAAGTGGGCAAGCGTTTGTTCCGTCAGCGGCTGGACAATATGGGCTACCCCTGTGTTCTCCACCTCATTTTTGTTCGGATAAGGCGCTTCCCCATTGATATAGATTAGTTCTTTCTGATGGGCATAAATTGGAATATCAAATCTCTCTAACCATTTTGATGCACCTTGAATATGATCGCTGTGGCCATGGGTAAGCAAAATGGCTTTTGGAAAGCCGATCGCTAACGCTGCCCTGATCTGAGCATCCGCAAAACGTTCTATTCCCGTATCAATGATATAAATATCATCACCATCTTTAATAAACCAAATATGAACCGGAATCCGAATAGGCACATCAAGCTCAAATTCACATTGAAAGACATGTTCTGACAATTGTCTCAAATTCATGCCAACCACTCCCTTTGGAAATTTTTTTATATATTTACTGTAATACATCTTAGTTAGTTATGTAATGACGCACATTTTTGTAACTTACATTGTGAGGTTACAGATATGGGAAACCGGTTAAATGGATTTGGCGCTTGCAGTGCAGATGTCGAAAAGGCTTGTCCAGTTGAAATGACGCTGCATATTATCGGCGGGAAATGGAGTAGCCCTTTTAAAAATACATACTGTTTGAATAGCACCAATCCCGTCAGGCACACTTGACGAACTTAAACCTTGTTTCTCGAAAATTAATCAGTTAAACTGATTATATGTTAAGGTGATTATCAGGAGGTGGACACTTCGTTGGAAAAATGGAATCAATCCTATGGTTTTCTACTCGGAAAAGTTCTCCAGCGAATGGAAAATACATTTGCTGAAGGGCTTAGACCGTATGAGATTAACGCAAGACAATACGGAGTTCTTTTATTTATCAAAGGAAACCCTTATTCATCACAAAAAGATATTTCTGAAAATCTGCAAATCGATCGGACTACGATGGTGAGTCATATCGATCATCTTGAGACTTTAGGATTTGTTGAGAGAACAAAAAATCCTAATGACAGAAGATCCTATAGCCTTAAGATTACTGAAAAAGGCAACGATGTATTGGATTCACGTTGGGAGTTTTTAGTTAATACGGAATTAGAGGTATTAGCTCCGTTAAATCAACAAGAAAGACAATTACTTAAAGATTTCCTTATTAAAATTTGGAGATCCCTTTAAAAAACAGGAGGTTTTACAATATGCAAGCTCTCGATTATTTTAATGCACGTCTCGAAGCAACGATAAGCCCTATGGATTTTTTGAAAGCTAAGCAAATGAATCCCGAGAAATACGTCTTAATCGATGTTCGAAACGGTCCAATTCATGTAAGGAATGTAACAATTAAAGATGCTCACATTATTCCTGAACAAGAACTGCAAGCTCGTTTAAACGAAATACCAAAAGAAAGAGAAATCATTGTTTATTGCTGGGATGTCTGGTGCAATACCGCTGCAAAAGTTGCAACATTTTTATTAGAACATGGATATAAAGTGAAAGAGCTGACCGGAGGGATTGCAGCATGGAAAGAAATGAACTTCCCTGTCACAAATACAAATCAAGACAATCACATATCTGATGATTGTGGATGCTGACTCTGTGCCTGTGCAACATAAAAGATACTGGGTGGGGGTGGCTTCCCGAGATCACGTAATAAAAGCAATTCAAGGCGGGTTTGCACAACTTTGTCATGGCAAAGAGGCACCCTTAAAAAAGATGAATAAAGGTGATTGGATCATTTATTATTCTCCAAAGGTCAATATTAAGGATAGTACGCCATATCAAAAATTTACGGCTTTAGGCAAAGTAGTAGATCGTCATATTTTTCAATTTGATATGGCAAATGATTTTCAGCCTTTTCGAAGACATATACATTTCATTCATTGCACAGAAATACCCATTCGCCCATTAATCCCATACCTTTCTTTCATAAAAGACGAGAAGCGTTGGGGCTACTCATTTCGGTTTGGGCATTTTGAGATCAGTGAAAAGGATTTTAAGCTAATTGCACAAAAAATGGTTGATGGTAAAGGAGATTAGATGGCTTTGATCTCCTTTAAGCTTTCTTTATACTCACAATATCACCTAACCATTCATTACATTGTGATATCATGACGATGAATCATTGGTTATTTCTAAAAATCGAGGTGGCGAGTTATGAATCACGAGGAAATGATCAATTACTTCCTGTCATATCCAGATACCTATAAAGACTATCCTTTTGGCGAAGGACGAACGGTGATGCGTCACAACGGGAATAAAAAATGGTTTGCGCTTATCTTTCATCTTGATGGCCATTTATGCGTTAACCTTAAGTGCGAACCTGAGCGAGCCAATTTCCTGCGTAGTATTTTTAAAGAGGTAAAGCCCGGGTATCATATGAATAAAGACCATTGGAATACAGTGATCTTAGATGGCAACCTCTCACAAGAGGCTCTTGATGATATGGTGCAACATAGTTTCGAATTGACAAAGCCAAAGAAGTCTTAATGTTTATTCACCATGATGATCAGCAGGAACCTATAATAAGTTCCTGTTTGTATCTTATCAAAATCTTTTACCGTTTCATTAATACGGATAACTCACCTTCAAACACTTTTTCCTCTTTTTGATTATAGGTAGATAACAATACAGTAAGTATTCCCGTTTGACTTTTATTTGGTTTTTTATCAATAACCTTAACTATAGTGTTCAGCTTATCATTCGGGTATACGGGTGCTAGGAATTTTATATGATTCATTCCTGTTCCAGCAATAATATCGTCCTCATGACACCCTTCTTCTATCCAGAGCTTAAAAGTGATGGCTAACGTTTGTATTCCAGATGCAATGATTCCGTTAAATCTGCCCATTTTTGCTTTCTCTTCATTTACATGCATGTATTGCGGATCATATTCTTCTGCAAAATTCATTACATTCTCTTTTGTTAATTCAAATGGTTTAGTTTGAAAAACCTGTCCAATAGAAAATTCATCTAACTTCATAGGGACACCTCCTTGTATCTCACCTTCATAAAATAACCTACGTAGCATTTTAACACATTCAGTAATCTCACCGAGAGGAATACCCTCTGCATGTTAATCGATGAGAAGTCCTTGTACCTGTTTCACCACGCCCACAATCGTGCGAACTGCCTACTTAAAAGCGAAATGCGAAAACCAGCCGGTTCTGGTTAGCATCGGTTATTCGGCTTGCATTTGGTGGTAAGTTGTATATCTACATATACTTACAGTCAATTTGTCTTAGCTATATTTATTTGTAAACAAGATAATCTATTATTGTTTCTATTGTTTTATTAAAATGTAAGGAGCTTTCAAAGTATTGAAGATTGTACTTTTGGCATTCCTCTTTTATCAGGATACTATCTGTTTTAATCCGCTCTAATTCTGATTTGATCTGAACATTATCTAGATTTCTCAATCCGTCATTCTCTGTCATGCTGGAGTGAAATTTCATTTTATCTATGTTATTTTCTATGTCTATTTCTGATATTCCTATAAAACAGGCCTTAACATTCCCAGAATAACGTTGCTCAAACTTTGCTACGTGGCTAGGAATGAATTGTACACCTTCTATTATGTAATCTATTTTGTTCTCAACCATAGCTATCATCAAAGGATTAATGATTTTCCAGAGTCGTTGCCCATTTTTAAAATCACCATCAGTTGGATGAACCTCCATTTCTGGTACCCCATTCGCAATTCCCATCATTAAATAGTCTAACGAGAAATAAGGGATTTTTGTTTCTGCTAACATTCTCTTTGCTGTAGTTGTCTTCCCACTCCTTGAAGAACCGCCAATAAGGTATAACACACTTATCTCTCCTAAATGATTAAAATTTCACAAAGCGATTGTTCACCTGATTAATCTAACTGTTTCTCCATACCTGACATTGATTTAAATCCAAACTTTTCATGCACTTTTTCACTGTAGAACTAGACCATAATCTAGCACGTTTTGTCCCCTTATTACTTTAATTATAAACAAACGACATCCACAAGTTGGTAGGTCACTCCGTTTCTTCTATGTTGCTTTAAAGTATAAACAGCTATTATCCAGCTGCAATATAGACACTATTGAATCCATACTTGCCCGCATCGGTTAGTCTACCCGTCATTGATGACATATAAAAAGCCTGGATGAATTGCTAATTCATCACAGGCTCTAAGTGCCTCACTTACAAAAAATTCAGATAAACGTAATCATCATTTCGGTTTTACCTCTACATAATGAATATGCCGGCCGTCTATTTTGTGCACTTTAAACACATATCCTTCGGCTTCTAGTTCAGAGCCAAGTTTGGCATCAATATTTTGAGTCATAAACCAGCCGCCTATTGTATCGACATCTGCACTCGCTAACGCGGTTTCCAATAGTTTATTTACATCCTCAATAAGCACTTTTGAATCTAAAATGTAATGATCATCATTTATTTTTCGAATGTCAGGCACTTCATGTTCATCAAATTCATCTCTGATGTCGCCTACTATTTCTTCAATAATATCTTCAACAGTGACCAAGCCTGAAGTACCGCCATATTCATCCACTAGAATAGCGATATGAGTTCGCTCTCTTTGCATTTTCACTAATAAGTCATGAATCGGAACCGATTCAATCACATGGATAACAGGGTTGATATGATTTTCTAACTTGAAATGATCCTTTGTTTTCTGATCTGTATCAATATAAACTGACAAGAACGCCTTGGCATTGATAAAACCAATAATCGTATCTTTATCTCCATTTAAAACCGGATATCTTGTATAGCTCTCTGTCTTAATAGTCTTAACAACAGATTCATAAGAATCATCGATAGAAATTGCTAGTATTTCTCTTCTTGGAATCATGATTTCTTTAGCGATTCTTTCATCAAATTTGAAAATGTTATTGACATACTTTAACTCGTTCTTATTGATTTCACCGCTCTTATAGCTTTCAGACAGTAAAATGCGCAGTTCCTCTTCAGAGTGGGCAAGCTCATGTTCTGACGCAGGTTTTAATCCGAAGAGTCCGACGATAAACCGGGCTGAACCATTTAAAAACCAGATAAAAGGATACAAAATGCGATAAAACCAGATAATAGACTTTGCTGTTAAAAGAGTGATCGCTTCAGCTTTTTGAATCGCAAGTGTTTTGGGGGCAAGTTCTCCAACGACCACATGCAAAAAAGTCGCCATGACAAAAGCAATAACTAAAATCAATACATGTGAGACGGGTTCACTTACATGAAAATAAACAAATAAGGGGTGTAGAATCACTTCAAAAGTCGACTCTCCAACCCAGCCAATTCCTAACGCTGTCACAGTGATTCCCAGCTGACAAGCTGACAAATATTCGTCCAAATGAGTCACAACTTTTTTTGCTGATACAGCACCTTTTTTGCCCTCTAATATGAGTTGGTCTATTTTCGAAGTTCTAATTTTTACAATCGCAAATTCAGTTGCAACAAAAAATGCAGTTAACACAATTAAAATGGCAAAAATAATAAGATTAAGGGTTGTCAATCGCTTGCCTTACCAAGTAAGGCGAACACCTCCTGTATAAAGACCTCCCTTACATATTCCTTAGTATTGATAATTTAAACATACAATAACCGAACAAAAATGTTTTATCTCCATTTCTGTTAAACATATATCACCTATATCATATCGATAAGTTCTTCTGAACCTAAAATCAATAATGATTATTTTAAAGTAACCTGTATGAGAATTTTTTTATCTGATTGTGATAAGTTAGTATTGAGAATACATTTATCAAAATCCAAAAATGAAGAAAGAAGGTGATCCCATGCCCACTAACAATAAACCCAATCGTTTAATCGCTGAGAAGTCTCCTTATTTACTTCAACACGCTCACAACCCCGTCGACTGGTTCCCTTGGGGAGAAGAAGCCTTCGAAAAAGCAAGACGCGAAAACAAGCCGGTTCTGGTCAGTATCGGTTATTCGACTTGCCATTGGTGCCATGTCTATTAAAGTAACCAAAATAGACAACCAAGGATCATTGAGTACAAATCCCTGTGATTTTTTCAAAGATGGAATGAGAGAGAAGAAATTATCCGTAAGTAGTTGGAGGGATGATTGAAGTATGTTAACAAGAGAAGATATCTTTAAACACGTCAAAGAAAAATACGGTACATCGCCTGATTACCCGTGGAAGAAATACCCACAATATGCTTCTTTGAGACATGAATCAAACAATAAATGGTACGGTCTTATAATGAATGTTCTCCCTGAAAAATTAGGATTAAATGGAAGTGACGAAATAGATATTCTGAATCTAAAATGTCCACCTGAAATAAGTGATAGTTTAAGAAACGGAAAAAATATCCTGACCGGATATCATATGGATAAGGAACATTGGATTTCACTTGTTTTGGAACGTACAGATCCAGAAGGAGAAATTTATTACTTAATCGAGCAGAGCTTTAATTTAACCAAGTAAAGATAAAGAGTGTTCCTGCTAATCAAGCTAGATTAGTGAACACTCCATCATATATATTATGAGTGCTGATTTCTCAAGTATAGCATTTGAAGAACGTAAGTTTTTGAGTCTCGTTTTTTATTCAATATAATTTGAACCTGAATTTTTTTTGTAAAGCAACGTTGTCACAAAATATAGTACGAAACCAAATATATATCCACAATTAATAAAGCATTTTCAACATAAAAATTAATGTTGATGTCAATAATTTCACAAATGCTGCTGTCGAAACTCTGTAGGTGTACAACCTGTTTCACGTTTGAAAAATTTGTTAAAGTGGGTAGGTTCCTTAAAATTGAGTTTTTCCGCAATGTCGCTTATAGAATAGTCAGTATGCATTAGCAACCGTTTCGCTTCAAGGTTAATTCGGGCAGAAATAAAAGCTTTGGCACTTATGCCGACTGCTGCCATAGTTGCTCGATTCAGAGTTTTTTCTGAGCAGTTTAGCCGAATAGCATAATCACTGACATGATTTAACTCAGCAAAGCATTCATCAACGAGTTTTTGGAATTTTGTAAAACGCGGCGATGTGTGAGAGTGAATGTTGTCATGCATCTGTTTTTGTTTATGAAGAATATTGAGCCAAGCCACAAATGCATAAAGTTGGTAACGTAATAACATATGAACATCCTCTTCTTCCCCTTCAACTAACGAGTCTTCAATCATTCGTTCGATTGAAATGATTCCACGACGTAACTCCTCATTATTTAAATTTAATATGTTTGGTAGCCTATCAAAGTCAAGAGCTAGCTTATGCTCATTTAAGGTTGTTGTGTTTGGTAAAAGAAACTCCGAACGAAACAAAATAATCCACCCGTCCCAATTCTCATCATGTCCAAAATTATGAACTTGACCTGGAGATATGGCAAGTAAGGTTCCTGTTCTACAGGAAATCGGCTCAAAATCGATCCATTGTACACACTCCCCTTGAATAACACATATAAGCATATAGAATTCATACCTATAAGTTATATGCATCTTTTCTTTCGGTGTTCGCTGTTTAAGATCAGAGAAAGGAAAGATTTCCAAATCGTATGGATAAGGTATAGCAGGTTGATATTTAATACGTTCTATGTTTACTTTTTGTTTTGCCATTCGAGCCATTGCGTAAACCCTCCTTTATTCTAAAATTACACCAATGTCCGAAAAGTATCATTAAAAGTCTTGATTTAACCTTTATCTATTGTATTCGTTGGACTAAAATGACTATATCACTTCATAGATTCTAAAGAAAATGGGTGTAAAAGAAATAGTTGAAACTGTATTGAATATAGAACGTGCTAATAATAAGTGATGGGATCAAGATAAGAGAATTTGTACCAAGCATCAAAAAACTATTTGACGATTTTTCTTTAGTCTTGTATATGATTTTAAAAAAGAAAGAGGTAAAACGATGAATAATAAGCAAGCTATTATAGACAAAATACTTAAAAATGAAAAAGCAATTAATGAACGTTGGAATAAAGGAGATTATTTTGGCTTTTTAGATTCTTATATTGATGATGTAACTTTTGTTGATCCGAGTATTCCTAGCATGTTTCAGAGTCGTGAAGAGGTTAGAGAACATTTGGAGCCTAATTTTCCATATAAAGAATTTCCGGTTGTAAAATCTGAATATTCTAATGAAAAAGTTGTAGTAAGTGATGGAGAGGATATGGCAGTTTTAACTTATAATCTTCATAACTATGTACAAGGGAAAAATGGAAGGGTATTACCATTACCGCTTTGGCATTGCACACAAGTTTATCAACTTATTCAAGGTGAGTGGAGAATAGTTCATAATCATTGGTCTTTTGCACAAGTACCCGAATTGATGGAAAGTGTACAAGCTATTTTTACTGAATTGGCAAAAGAAGATTAAGTTAAAAAATTGATTTATAAAATTAGTTATAAACAAGTTTGGCTCAGAATGTAAATTTTTGAGCCAAGCTTGTTTATAGTTTTTTCTAATGGATAAGCTAAGCACATTTCAATTAAGTAATGCTTTTGAATGTCATCTCGGTTAGTGACCTCCTGCTCTTCTTCAGTTTAAGGTCTTTAAATAAGCGTATAGGGTTTGGTTAAGCTTTCTTTTGAACCAATAGATTCATCTGTATAAATACTCGAGGCTATACAACCTGGTTTTGGTGCCATGACTCTTAAAATAACCAATAAACAATTCATGTTAAATCATTTCATTTTAATCTTACATATCAAAGCAAACTAAAAAATTATATCCCCTGAGCTAAATCAGAGGATACTTATCCTAAAAAAAGTCATCTAGTAGCAGATTCATTTCTTGATGTTCTTGTTCTAATTTTCCCAAAATTTCTAAACCTGTTTTTATCCTGAATTCAATGGGTTTTAACATACCTAAAACTTCTTGTTTTACTTCGGAACAACCATATTGCATTGATAAGTTTACATTTATTCCAATTTGTCGAGTTAATTTTTCTTCGTTTTTATACTGGTCGAAAAACTCAATTGAATTTTTTAATTTATTATTAAATCTTTCATCGAAATTGAAAAAATTAACGAAAGAGTAAAGTTCATCTAAACTTTGAACCTCTTTTCTCCAATGCCTAACTCCATACCGGTTTTCAAGTTCTGTAAACATTTGGTTATATTCTGGAAATTTGTAATATTCTCTTCTCATGAATGATAATAAAGGAAATAATTTGGAAAATATTCCGGCAGTCATAGTTGATGTTAATTGAAATGAACCATCACGTCTTTTGTTAATCCTGAGCATTAAGAATCTAGTGTTTTCAACAATATAATCAATCATTCCATCAGTTATAACTTGCTCACGTATCTCACTTAGACGTGGAATAAATAGCTGTCTTTCAACCATTGTTCTATTTAAGTCACACAAAATATTTAGAACTTGGTCACTGCTTATTGAATGACCCTTATTATTAACCAGTCTATATAATAGCTTTTTTTGTCTTTCCTCAGGTTGTCTATTTATATATCTGGCTGTAAAGTATTCTTGAAATGAGCGATGCTGATATGTGTATTTCAAACCTTCAAGGTATAATATACATACAGCTTCAATTAAATCATCCGTATAATATTGTGAATTAAATTCTAATCTTTCAATTTTTTTTGCATTATTTATATAATCAGTGAGTTCTTGACTTGAAAATGATAATTTATCTTCAAAATAGCTAAAAGCAGAGATGGCCTCAAGTATCTTAGAAAAGCCATCAGATCCTAAGTTAAAAGCATCCGTTTTTCTATTCCTTTTAAAACCAGGTTTTGTGGCGTCATGTCTTCGATCTAAGACATCGTATGCTTGACCATAAAAAACATGCATTTTATCAGGAATCTCTGCAAATTCATCAAATGTTATTAACATTAAAGTTAATAATAAAGGGTTTGAACAGAAATCATCATGTTTACGGTATAGTGATTCATCTAATGTTCTTAAAAACCTTGACTTAACCTCACCATCATAATATGGAAGTCTTTCAATTAATTGAATAGCTTTTTCTTTACTAAGAGATAGCATATCAAACACAACACAACGATCCCCTCCGATTGATAAACTATCTGATCTTCTTGATGACACCAGAAAGCTATTTTGATAATACTTATTCATTAATATTTCAATTTCTTTAATTATTTTCAGTTGCTTGTTGTCTTCTACTTCATCAAATCCATCGAATAAGAATATATATATACCCGTATCAAGAGATTCTAAAAAATATTTTTTTTCTAATGTGAAACCTAAACTGCTAATTGTTTCATACATACAATCAGTTAAAGATTGCTCTGAATCATTTACATTTCTAAGTGGAATCAAAATAGGAATTTTATTAGTAGTATGTAAAGCGTTGATAAACAAATGTTTAAAAAGTGTTGATTTCCCGCTTCCACCACTTCCTAAGATCATATTATACTTACTAACGTGTAAAATATTATTTATATCTTTGGCCGAAATAATTGTGTCTTCACACTTTAAATCTGTATGAACATAAAAATCATATAAATTAATAGGAACACTCTTGTGAATAAGTGTCTTAACTTTTCCATATCTCTCAGTCGCTCTGTTCAAATATTCTTGGTAAGCATTCTGTGTTTTAATTTTATAATCTGCAACTTTATCTTTACTGAAGTCAAAAACTCTTTTGACGATAGTCTCTAAGTTTTTTTGAACTACATCTACTATAAACTTACTTGAATCTATCGGTGTCTGCTCCATAACCTCTGCTCCTTTTATTTTACAATCCCTTAATGAAAAAGAAATCTTAACCTATAATATAATTATATTACATTTGAAGGTGATATAGCATGGAACAAAAGGAAAGGATCAAACGAGTCGCCCTATATCTTAGAAAATCCCGCAATAACGAAGGCGAAGAGACTGAAGAAACTCTAGCAAAACACAGAAAACGCTTATTAGATATTGCAGAAAAAAACAACTGGGAGATCAAATTGTTTCAAGAAGTTGGCAGTTCAATGGATGAAAATCGACCGGAGTATCAAAAAATGATCTGCGAAATTAAAGAAAACCTTTTTGATGCTGTTTTATCTGTTAACCTTGCACGTGTTACTAGAGACGATGCTGAAACACCTAAATTTATGAGTTTATTAAGACAAGAAGATGTCCTCTTTGTTACCGATAGTGAACGTATCTATGACTTAGAAATCCAAGAAGATTGGCAAGCTTTAAAATTCACCGGGTTCGTAAATAACTGGGAGTACGAAAATATAAAAGCGCAGCTAAGGAAAGGAAAAAAGGATAGTGCAAAGTTAGGCAGGTGGTCAAACGGAACCCCGCCATTTGGTTATATTTATAACCCTTTAGAAAAAAGAGTGGAAATTGATAAAGAACGGGCAAAGGGTGTCAAGTTGGCTTTTCAGTTGGTTTTAGATGGAATGGGTGTCGATAATATCACTATAAATCTAAACCAGTTAGGTTATCGAACTAAAAGAGGGAATTTATTTAGTGGAAAAAGCATTGAAAGAATGATCCGTTCTGAAATTTACAAAGGATGGATAGTTTCCAACCGACTAAAAGGAAGGAATACTCACCAAGGAAAAATAAGACCTAAAGAACAATGGATTATTGTTAAAGATGCAATAAAACCTTGCATTATTGATGAAGAAACGTGGGACATAGCCAATGAAAGATTGACCCTTAGACAAAGCCTTGCCCCAAGAGCAAGAACGGAGACACGGTTTATCGAATTTGATTAAATGTGCCTTATGCGGAAGAACTCATTCAGTGACCATAAGAAAGGATCGAAAACAGAAAAAGGAACTTAAACCTTGCAATAGGAAAGACTCTTTAGGCAACAGATGCTATAACAGAGGTTTAAATTATAATTCTATGATGGATCTTATAATAAACAGAATAAAAATTAGGCGGGAAGAAATAATTGCTGAACTTCAAAATTTAAAAGAAGAATCCCACCCTTTTGATTCTAAAACTACCAAAATACAAATGATTGAAGAACGAATAAGGAAAGTACAAAAAGCGCTGAAAATGCTTCAAATACAATTAGAGGAAGACTTAATTAGTTTAGAAGAATTTAAAGAAAGAAAAAAAATACGTTCACGAGTATTAGATAAGCTTCAATTAGAACTCCAAGAAACAGAAAACATAACACAAGAAGATGAGATAAGAGCAAAAGAAACTCTCGTTGAGCGACTAGATCACTTTCTTAACAATTGGAAACAGCTCGATGATACGAAACTAAATGAAGGATTAACATCATTTATAAGTAAAGTAATATGGCATTATCCTAAAGGTAGCAATAAACCACCATCATTAAATATAGAATGGATAGATTAACGTTGCAAAGATTACTCCAAAATTATATACACAAAAAAAGAGGAGAAAACATATATGTCTAATATGCTTTCTCCTTTATTTTAAGGGTTTTTATAATTTAGGTCTTGATAATTTAAACCTGTTTGTATCCCGTTTTTAAAACAATTAGAAACAATTATCAACAACGTCACCTAAACTAAAGAATTCTAGTACGGCTTTTTGAGTTTCACCTGGTAGTGCCTTAGTAGATACTTTTACGGCTTTTTTTATAGCATTTGTTCTAGAAAGTCCTAGGTTTCTTTGATGTTTATAAGCTGTGATAATTGTTTTTGTCATTGAATTTAGTCCGCCCATTAATTTTGCTGCTTTTTTAACTTTTAAGATCTTTGCCCATGGGATAGCATTTACTGCTATAGCTTTAGCAGCACTAGAAATGCAACTCCATGTACTCAATACTATAAATGGTCCTATACTTTCTTGGACGGTTTTAACAGCAGTCAGGTTTTCTCCATCAGCAACAAATTCATAACCTTCAAATTCGTTCCCTTTATGTACGTTTAACCATTCAACACCGGAGTTTATTCCTTGTTCAGCAACATCCTCTGGCATTTGATCAATTAACTCTAATAGAGGTTCGAGAGTTCTTTTCATGTTTTGAGCCTCTACATTAACTTGCTCAGAAGAAACATCATTAGAACTTTCTTTTGCGTTAGCTATTGGTATTGTTATAGTGGTAAAAATTAGAGAGAAACAGATTACAATGACCAATTGTTTAATGCTTTTCTTCACGATAAAACTCCTTTACAATATTTTTGTAGAATTATTTTCCGATGAAAATAATAACATATTTTTTAAAAAATAGGAGTGTGTTTATGAAAAAAAGTTTATATTTTTTGATACTATTGATCGTTGCAGGCTCGTTTATTGTTAATATTTTTGTAGATAATGAATCTATTTCAACAATAGTTAATATTATTGGACTAATTGCAATTATTATTATGGGCATTGTTTTAAGAATTACTTTTGGTAACTCTTCTGAAAAATAATTCTTTTTAAGATCAAAAGAAAAAAGCATCCTCAATTTTACAAAAATGAATTACAAAAAGATGCATTGTATCCACTCAGTAGCTGTTATATCAATACTTTGTGACTTGACGCCAACATCACGGCAATTCTTTTATAAACAGAAAAAAGAGGAGTAAACACAGGGTTTACTCCTCTAACTTTGTTTCTTTACCTTTGGCTTCTTTATGTTTATTGAACACGAAGGTAAGTTTTTCAGGGATACCCTTTGGGAGTTATCTAAAGGTATAAGTTTATTTATAAATTGGGTTTTATCCGAAATCCCTAAGGATATTAGTTCAAACCCTTCAGATAATGATTTTTTCCCACCTTTTATGAATTTATATGCACACTTTCATGATTGGTCTGTCGGGAAGATTGAAGAATTCAAAGAACTCTTGTGTTTTCAACATTATAAAATTTTAGAACTTTTCGATTCTAGTGAGAATACAGATGAAGTACTTTCAACTCTAATTTTTCTAGGTAAAGATCTTACTTGAAGAGTGATTATAGAGAGTATTAAAGAGATTTATATCAATCAAAACGGCAAACCTCAAGTGAAATTGCACTTTCTTGAAGAAATTAAAAATAAACAATACAATCGAAGAGAATACCGAAACTTAAAATTAGAAATGTCAGAGTAGATTCACCATCAGAAGTTAAGATTTCATTACTAATATTTCCTCTATAATTTGTATAAACTAATTATGAATTAATATAAATCTAATCGAAAGAAGGGGATGGCTTAAGAAATGGGGAAAATATCTTACCCGGATATCATAAGGATAAGGAACATTGGATTTCAGTTGTTTTAGAACGGACAGATCCAGAAGGCGAAACCTATAAATTAATCGAGCTGCGGAGAGTAGTGGGCACTTTCATTTTAGGATATTGTTCTTCACTTTGTCCACAAATGCAACTTAGTCCATCTGGTGTGTGAGTGGGAGAAGAATTTCTACCAACTTCTTATGTGAAAGGATGAATAGTTATGACAAATAACTTAAAACAGAGAAAAATAGTGTTAGATTTAGCAGTTACTTTAGATGGTTTTATTGAAGGGAAAAATGGAGAAGTTGATTGGTGCATTATGGACCCTGATATGGGGTTTACTGATTTCTTAAATCAAATTGATACTATTTTATATGGTAGAAAAAGCTACGATTTATGGGGACAATATATTCCAAAAAATGAAGACCCTGATACAGAAAAGGAAATTTGGAAATTGGTTCATAGTAAAAAGAAATATGTTTTTTCCAGAACACAAAATGAGATTGATAATCAAGCCATATTTATAAATGATAATATTCTTGAAGAAGTAAATAAATTGAAGAAAAAGCCTGGCAAAGACATCTGGCTATATGGTGGAGCGAGTCTCATTACAACTTTTATAAATTTGGGGCTTGTTGATGAATTTAGATTATCTATTCACCCTGTTGTTTTGGGAGAAGGAAAACCGTTGTTTATTGATGTAAAACAGAGGATAAATTTAAAAATGGTGAATACAAGAACATTTTCCTCTGGTGTTGTGCAAATCGTTTATCATTGGAATGGCTAAAAAAATCTTTCCCTCCAAAATATACATTGTGAGGTAACACTCAACAGTTATTTTTCTTATTGAACTAAAGGGGAATCTTCCGGTGATCCCATGCCAAACAAAAGTAAACCCAATAGATTAATCGCTGAGAAGTCTCCTTATTTACTTCAACATGCTCATAACCCTGTGGACTGGTTCCCTTGGGGAGAAGAAGCCTTCGAAAAAGCGAAATGAGAAAACAAGCCGGTTCTGGTCAGCATCGGCTATTCGACTTGTCATTGGTGACAAGACTATTAGAATAACCAAAAATATGGTGAATATAACCCCACATGTTTACTCCACATTATTAGTCATCACTTTCAAAATCATATATTTTCAAATTACTAATATCGATAAACTTTCAACCGATATTTACGATATAAAGATACTATAAAAACTAAAATTTAAAGTTAATTTAAGAATTGTATAGGTAAAAATTCGTTGATTTACCTCGATCTGCATGTTATACATATATAGGAGTTAAATTTTGGAGGGATTAGTTTGAAAGATTTTGTTCTAAAAATTGGAAACTAGGCGTTGCAACAACTTGTGCTGTTACGATATCATTGGGAGTTGTAACACCTTTTGCCAGTGCTTTAACTACAGACAAACTAGAGCTAAACAATCAAAGTTTTGAAGTTAAAGGGACTGTTTTTTCTCAAATGAAAAATGACACAAGTACAGGCTTAGAGGAAAACTCTGATGATCAAAACTCTCAAGATAATAATGATGCTTCTGATGCAAGTATGTCAAAAGCAGAGCTGGATAAGATCATTCAAGAAGTTGCTAACGAATTTGTTGGTGATGCATTGAAAAATGATGATGAATATCTTAATCCAGTTGATAATACTTCTAATTCATATACTAAATCAAAAAACGATATACATACTTCAACAGTAGGCTTTAGTGATATATCATCACCAATTTCTAATACTATTCAGCTGAGTACTACAAGTACTAATTCAATTGTATTGAATCCAAATGCTAAAGTAAGTTCAGGTGATATAAAGGTTGAAAAGGTAGGTTATATTTCTTTAGGGCGGAAATTAATAACGGTATTCGGAAAATCATATGTAAAGAAAAAATTACCTGATGCAATCTATAAAAAGTTTCCTAGTGCATTAAAACGCAAATTTTCACGTGCCCAATGGCTTTCTTTTTGGAACGGAATCGTACTTATGGGTCCATTAGATGAAGTACATGATACAGTAACAGACTATCTTGATAAGTATGTTTGGCATGCAGTAGCTAGTTCTTGTGGATATATTGCACAAGGTGTTGTATATGCAATTCTCTAAAGAAAGTGTTGATTAATTTGAACAAAGAGTCATTTAAATTCATACTAATTTTATTTGCAGTTTTTGCCGTCATTCAGGTGACAAATGAAATTAACTTTACTAACTATTGGTTTATAGACAGACTTATTCAATTTATAATTTGTATTATTGTTTTTTTAGTTTTGACTTATATATTCCCAGTTAAAAAAACAAGTGAACTTAGGATAGAGCTCTATTGAGCTCTATTTTTCATTTTGTAAGATTTGTATTTAAAGTGAGATTATGGGCTATTCAACTCGGCATTGGTGGCCTAGGATAATCAAATCGTAAGGAACTCCATTAAAAGATAACAGAAGCCATTTTAAACGATAATACTATTTGTTCAAACAATACAGTTTAAATTTTATGTCATTCATTTTCTAAAACCTGCAATCCGTAACCATGCGGTAGCAGTTTTTTTATTTGCTTGACTTAGAGTTAACTCTAAATTGTAAACTAACTTTAATTAAATGAGAGGGATGATGTTGTTGTATTCCATTAGTAAAGCTGCTGAACAGGCTAGTATTAGCTCTTATACATTAAGATATTACGAAAAGATTGGGTTACTCCCACCACCAAAACGAAAAAACAGTGGAAGGCGTTTTTATACAGAGACTGATATTCAATTCATGACATTCCTTAAAAGTTTAAAGGAAACAGGTATGTCTTTGGAGGATATTAATGAGTTTGTCAAAGACGGCTGCATTTTGGAAAAAATCAATTCGGATGTTAAATCGTCACAACTCTCCCCATCTATAAATAAACGTATTGAGATTTTAACCAAGCACTTAGAGAAAATGGAAATTAAAAAAAAGGAACTGGAAGAAGTAATTTCTGCTACAAAAGGAAAACTGGATACATATTATTCAATTTTGAAAGAGGAAGTGGAAAACAAATGAAACATTTAAATATATACCTGATGTTACTTGGCTTCTCTATTTTTACAGGAGCTACTTTTAATCTTGCAAAATATACAGTTGGATATTTTTCTCCATCGTCTTCTGCGGGATGGCGTTTCGGTTTAGCTGCTGCGGTGATGCTCATCATTTTGATTTTTACTGAAGGTATAAAGAAGAGTCAATTACGGAAAAACGCCGTTTCATACATTGTTCTTGGAATTATAGGAATCTTTGGATTTAATGCCTTGTTTTTTGTTGGTTTAAAATATACATCTCCCGTTAACGGAGCATTAATAATGGGTCTGAATCCTTTATTAACAGCAATTTTCGCTAGAATTATCTTAAAGGACAAAATGACAAAAAAACAAGTGCTCGGCATATTCTTTGCATTCATCGGTGTATTGCTAGTCATTACACAAGGTTCTATCGAAATCATTAAAACCTTATCAATTTCAGGCGGAGATTTAATAATCTTTACAGGTAACGTTTGTTGGGCACTTTATGGTGTACTTGGACGTCGGTTTGTAAAAGATGGTACTCCGCTATCTACAACCACTTATACGATGGTTATCGGTGCTGTTTGTTTAATAGTTGTTTCCTTATTTACATCCAATCCTGTTTCTTTACCGAACATCCCGATTGGAGTTTGGGGAGCAATTGCTTTTATGGCTTTCTTTACAAGTGTTTTGGGTTACCTATGGTGGAATCAGGGGATTAAGGAGATTGGAGCAAGTAAAACATCTTTATTTTTCAACCTTGTTCCCGTTGTAACGATGATTATTTCATTTGCAATTGGAACACCGATAAAGGTATTTCAAGTTATTGGGGCTGTGTTAGTTATATTAGGGGTTTTAACTGATTCGGGGGTAATACGTATTCCTAAGTACAAAACTAAAGAACAGTCAGCTATATAAAGAAATAGGGATTATTTTTGAGAAAATGTGTTAAGTTAAATATACACTAATTATAGAAAGAAGGTGATCCCATGCCCACTAACAATAAACCCAATAGATTAATCGCTGAGAAGTCTCCTTATTTACTTCAACATGCTCACAATCCTGTTGACTGGCACCCGTGGGGAAAAGAAGCCTTCGAAAAAGCGAAACGCGAAAACAAGCCGGTTCTGGTCAGCATCGGCTATTCGACTTGTCACTGGTGTCACGTCATGGCTCACGAAAGCTTCGAGGACGAGGAAATTGCGCGTCTCCTCAATGAACGGTTTGTGGCGATTAAAGTGGACCGGGAAGAGCGTCCGGATGTGGATTCTGTTTATATGAGAATCTGTCAGCTGATGACCGGGCAGGGCGGCTGGCCGTTGAATGTGTTTATCACGCCTGACCAGAAGCCGTTTTATGCGGGTACATACTTTCCAAAGACGAGTAAATTCAATCGTCCCGGTTTTGTTGATGTGCTTGAGCATCTGTCTGAGACATTTGCAAACGATCGCGAACATGTCGAGGATATTGCGGAGAACGCCGCTAAACATTTGCAGAACAAAACAGCTGCAAAATCAGGCGAAGCCCTTAGCGAGTCAGCGATTCACCGGACATTCCAGCAGCTTGCCAACGGGTTTGATACAATCTACGGGGGTTTCGGGCAGGCGCCGAAATTTCCGATGCCCCATATGCTGATGTATTTGCTTCGTTATCATCACAATACGGGGCAGGAAAATGCTTTATACAACGTGACGAAAACGCTGGACAGCATGGCGAATGGCGGCATTTACGATCATATCGGCTATGGATTTGCCCGCTACTCGACCGATGATGAGTGGCTCGTTCCCCATTTTGAAAAAATGCTATACGACAATGCGCTGCTGTTGACGGCTTATACAGAAGCTTATCAAGTTACGCAAAACAGCCGGTATCAAGAGATTTGCGAACAAATCATCACCTTCATTCAGCGGGAAATGACTCATGAAGACGGAAGCTTTTTCTCCGCTTTAGACGCGGACACAGAAGGAGAAGAAGGAAAGTACTACGTGTGGTCAAAGGAAGAGATTCTGAAAACGCTCGGAGACGATCTCGGAACGCTGTATGGCCGAGTGTATGATATCACTGAAAAAGGGAATTTTGAAAGCAAAAATATTCCGAACCTCATTCACACAAAGCGGGAACAAATCAAGGTTGAATCCGGTTTAACTGAGGAAGAGCTCAGCCTCAAGCTTGAGGACGCAAGACGACAGCTCTTGAAGACACGCGAAGAAAGAACATATCCGCATGTCGATGATAAGGTGCTGACCTCTTGGAACGCGCTGATGATCGCGGGTCTCGCCAAAGCTGCAAAGGTATTCCAGGAACCAAAATATCTCAGATTAGCGGAAGACGCCATCACATTTATTGAAAACCAATTAATCATTGACGGGCGTGTGATGGTTCGGTATCGAGACGGAGAAGTGAAAAACAAAGGCTTTATAGACGATTACGCTTTTCTCCTATGGGCTTATCTGGATCTCTATGAAGCCTCGTTTGATCTTTCTTATTTAGAAAAAGCGAAGAAACTGACAGACGATATGATTCGCTTATTTTGGGATGAGGAGCATGGCGGGTTCTATTTCACCGGACACGATGCAGAAGCTTTAATCGTCCGGGAAAAAGAAGTGTACGACGGGGCGGTCCCTTCCGGAAACAGCGTGGCAGCCGTTCAGCTGCTGCGACTCGGACAGGTCACAGGCGACTTATCACTGATTGAAAAAGCGGAAACGATGTTTTCTGTGTTCAAGCCGGATATCGACGCGTATCCGAGCGGCCATGCTTTCTTTATGCAAAGCGTGTTAAAGCATGTGACGTCTAAAAAAGAAATCGTTATTTTTGGCAGCGCAGACGATCCAGACAGAAAACAATTGATAACTGCGCTTCAAAAAGCCTTTAAGCCGAACGACTCCATTCTGGTGGCAGAGCATCCTGATCAATGCAAAGACATAGCACCATTCACAGCAGACTACCGCATCATAGACGGCAAAACAACCGTGTATATTTGCGAAAACTTCGCCTGCCAGCAGCCGACAACAAATATCGAAGAAACCATCCAAACATTAATAAGCAGCAGGGATTAAGCCCCTTGCTGCTTACTTTGTGATTTCTTATGGTACCATAACGCGATTCCCGCAAAAACAAGATTGACCGCTATCGTAAATAAAGCCTCCCACATCGGGTTCCCCCGCGTAACCGTAAATAATGAAGGAATTCCTCCATACACACTGTTTTTTTCTGTAATAAACATACACAAAAACATATTATTCGCGGTATGGGCGCCAAGTGATATTTCAATACTGCCTGTTTTAATCGTGTAATAGGTCCACACAAAACCAAATGTTAAATACTCAATTCCTACCCAGACAGCGCCATTGTTCATTTCTGGATTCGCAAAATGCAGTGCGCCAAACAAGCCTCCGACAATCAATGTCAAGATAAGAGGATTTTTCGTCACTCTCCCGAAAGCTTGAAGCAAAAATCCTCTGAAAAACAGTTCCTCAGCTGACGTTTGAAACGGAACCAAAATGAGAGCCGCCGCCACTAGCCAGATAAACCGTGAAGGATCAACATCTTGCATTGAGTAGCTGTCAGGATGAATCGCAAAGTCAATCAATTGTACGGCGATCATCAGCAAGAAATAAGCAATAAAGCCAAAGGAAATTCTCCGCCAATTGATCTTAGCGTTTGGCGTAATGACCGATCGAAACGGCCGTTTCAGAATAAAGCGCACAGCCAGCCATACTCCCGGAATCGCAAATAAATAAATGACATGAGCCAAATATAGATCGACCAGAGGATCACTCAGCACAGCTTCATCCAAATCAAACGTGATATCGGGATTCACAATAACCGTGAACAGTATAGCGAAAAGGTAAGCAATATTCCCGAATACATATAAACCTACCATCACCAAAAAGGCGAAAAAATATCTCCACAACGTATTGTTTCCTTCTAATGGACGGATAAATGAATTCATTCCTTCTATGTCTCTTCCTTTCAATGAGAATATTCCTATATATTTGCATAAATTGGTCTTCAAATCTACTGTTTTAGAAATCTTTTAAGCAAAATGAAAATAAAGAGTGCGAATTTAGTTCTTTCATCTAGTGATTTGAACTCTGTCGCCAATGAATCAAGATACTTATAATAATTCCAAGAGGGGAATTTTCAGTTTTTTCTTACTAATCAAAAGGGGGTTTTTTATGAATACGATCTTCAAACAGAAGAACACACATCCTTTCTCCAACGCAGCGAATCGTTTAGACCGCCTTCCGATTTCTCGCGTTCACTTTCAAGTATTAACCGCTCTCGGCATTGTTTATTTCTTTGACCTTGCAGATTTATTTACCCTTAGCAATGTAGCGCCGGCACTAATCGAACATTGGGGCATCCCGCTTTCAACCATTGCCAATATAACGGCGGCTTCATTTTTAGGCATGTTTTTAGGCGCATCGCTGGGAGGAAGGCTGTCAGATCGAATCGGCCGCAAAAAAGCCTTACATCTATTTGTGTTTGTTTTCTCAATCGCATCGCTATGCAATGCCGTGGCATGGGATATCCCGTCTTTAATGACATTCCGTTTTCTCACCGGATTTGGTGTCGCAGCCGCCATGGTGATTACCAATAGCTATTTGGCGGAATTTTTTCCTTCCAGTGTCCGCGGGAAATATATTTCTTTCTGCGCCATGATTGGATTGGTCGGCGTTCCGATCACCAATATTGTGTCTGCCTTTGTCATTCCGCTCGGCTCATGGGGATGGAGGCTTGTATTTGTATGGGGTGCCGTCGGCCTTATTTATTTTTTCTTTATCCGCCGTCTGGAAGAGTCACCTCGCTGGCACGAAAATCGCGGTGAATATGCGAAAGCCGATGCGATCCTCAACAGAATTGAGGCGCAGGTTGAACAAGAGAAAGGCCCGCTTCAGGAACCAGCTCAGCCTAAAGCAAACAGTGCCGTTCAGCAGCATGCCGGTTACGCAGGTTTATTGAAAGGAAGAAACCTCAAAATCACCATCGTTTTATCTGCTGTATGGATTTTTGAAACGTTTGGATTTTACGGATTTGCCTCATGGGTCCCAAGCCTCTTAAAAAGCAACGGCGTCTCCATGGAAAATACATTGTGGTATAACGTACTGCACTCCGTCGGCGCTCCGCTTGGCGCATTGCTTGGTTCGATGATTTCTGAAACATTTCAGAGAAAATGGATTTTAGCCGCCAGCGCGTTTCTGACAGCCATCGCCGGTCTCTTATATGGCATGACTTTTATTCCGATCATGATTATTGTGTTTGGTTTTATTGTGAATATCACGGAACGGGTTTTCACCTCGAACTTATACGCTTATACGTCAGAACCTTATCCGACTGAATACCGCTCATCTGGCAGCGGTTTAGCCTATGGCCTCGGCCGCTTTTCAAACATTTTCGGCTCATTGCTCGTCGGATTTATCGCCGTTCAGCTCGGCTATGTCAGCGTCTTTTTATTTATCGGCGGCTGCTGGCTCGCATGCTCCTTACTGTTAATCTGCTTCGGCCCTAAAACGAATGCGAAACAGATTTGAAAAAAGTCAGTGCGGACCTGCCGCACTGATCTCATTACAATTCCTTCAACATCCTCGCAGGGTTTCCGCCTACAACAGTATTAGCAGGTACATCCTTAGTCACAACAGCCGTTATCACCAATCGTCACTCCCGGGTTAATCACCGCCCGGCCTCCGATCCAAACATGATCTCCAATGGTCACAGGCTTACCGAACTCCTGGCCGGACTTTCTTTCAATCGGATCAAGCGGATGACCGGCCGTATAGATATGTACCCCTGGCGCAATCAAACAGTGACATCCGATACCCACCTCACACACATCTAAAATAACACAGTCAAAATTAACAAATGTATGATCTCCAATATGAATGTGATAGCCATAATCACAGCGAAATGTCGGCAAAATCCTGACTTGATCACCAAGCGAGCCGAGCAGCTCCTTCAAAAGCTCCGTCCGCACTGCATCATCTTCTGGTGTTTCGTTATATTGTCTACTCAACTGTCTCGCATGTTTGCGTTCAAGTAGTAGTTGTTGATCTTCCGGATTATATAGTTCTCCGGCTGCCATTTTTTCTTTTTCTGTCCTCAGCATTCAAGCCACTCCATGTCAGATTGTAATCTCAATCAAATTTCCTTCATCATCTTCAATCACACTTTCATAGTAGCCGTCTCCTGTTGTCCTCGGGCCGTTTAATACGGCAAAACCATCCTTCTTCAATTGATCGGTCAGTTCATCAACCTTCTCCCGGCTTCCAACGGAAAAAGCAATGTGCGCCCAACCTGTCATTGTTTGTGAAGGCGGATCAGTCACACTTCCTTTTTTCATGATTTCCAGCCTTGCTCCGGAATCAAACGTCATAAAATAAGACTTAAAATCCTTTTTCTCATTATGATACAAATCATTCGCTTTGCCATTAAAATACGTTTCATAAAAGGATTTCATTCGCTCTAAATCATTGACCCAGATCGCTGTATGCTCAATCCGCATTTCTTCCTCCTCCTCCATCTTCACCTTCAATGAAGTTATAAAGTATGAAATGCATTTCAGTTCAAGCTTTTTTCTCGAATTGATGCTGAATTTTAGTATCAACCGGTTCATCCTGCAAGAATAGGGAGAATGCTGCGATGCCGAGCTGCTCAAGATTCAAATCTAGCGACGGAAAGCCAAGAACTCGGCTGATAGAAGAATTCCCCTCGCCAATGATTTCAACATCCCATTTATTCTTTTGGGCAAATACATGGATTCCAGCTGCCACTTCATCACTATTTGCGTAAATAGCAGTCGGAATCTGCCCGCTCGTATAAAAGTGCTGTGCAGCCCGCTCACCGTCATTCATATCGTTGCATCCTGACAGCATATGACGGTCTTCCAGCCTCCCGCAGACGGCTTTATAGGCCGCAGCTTTATCAGCCGTGCTCGGGCTCCTGCCGGCATCTCTGACGCACGTAAAAGCGATATTCTTATGTCCCCGGCTCTTTAGATAGCGGAAGCTCTCTGCATACGCAGCTTTTCTGTCATTGTACGCACATGGGACATCAATCTCTCCGGTATCCTCACATGCAATGATCGGCCCATACTCCTGATAAGCGATAATGCTGTCCCAGTCATTGGCGCGAGATGTAATGATGAGACCATCTATTTTCTTCGTTCTTAACAATTCTAGATATTTGATTTCAAAAGCGGAGTTGTAATCGGTGGGGAGGAGGGTTGTTGCATACTCATGCTGAAAGGCCGCCTTGGTGATCCCGTTTACAATTTTATCAAAGCAGGGATGATCGCTATAAGGCAGAATCACACCAATAGTATGGGTTTTCCCGCGAATGAGATCGATTGCGGTTCGATTTGGTATGTAATCTAATTCCTTTATGACTTGATGAACAAGTTTTCTCTTTTCTTCAGACACATAAGGATGATGATTCAATACACGTGAAACAGTCGAAACAGATACATTTGCGAGTCTTGCAATCTCTTTTATGTTTGCCATCTCTTTCTCCTTTTTTCATATAAAAAAGCAGTAAGTGTAAATTCCTTACTGCCATCTCATCATATATTGATCATAAGTTCAACAGGACAATGGTCGGAACCCATGACGTCCGCTGATATGCAGGCATCCCCAATCTGTCCCTTCAGCCTTTCGGAAACAACAAAATAATCGAGACGCCATCCGATATTTCTTTCCCGGGCGCCGGCGCGATACGACCACCAGGAATAAGCGCCTTCAAGATTAGGATAGACATGACGGAATGAGTCAATAAATCCAGCTTCTAAGAAACGAGTGAATGCCCCTCTTTCTTGATCAGAAAATCCAGCGTTATTCCGATTCACTTTTGGATTTTTCAAATCGATCTCCTGATGAGCTACATTCAAATCGCCGCATAAAATGACCGGTTTTTTCTTATCCAATTCAAGAATATAAGATAATAAAGCCTCTTCCCATTGCATTCGATAATCGATCCGCTCCAAACCCCTTTTAGAATTGGGCGTGTAAACGGTCATTACAAACATGTTTTCAAATTCCAGCGTAATCACTCTGCCTTCTTGATCATGCTCTTCCTTTCCGATACCGTACATAACCCGCAGCGGCTCTTTTTTTGAAAAAACAGCCGTGCCGGAATATCCTTTTTTCACTGCGTAATTCCAATACACATGATAGCCTTCAGGCTGAAGATCGACCTGGCCGTCCTGTATCTTTGTTTCCTGAAGACATATAATATCTGCATCCTCTTCTTTCAGATAAGAGAGGAAATCCATCTTTCTCATAACAGCCCGCAGGCCGTTTACATTCCAAGAAATCAGCTTCATGTTTCATCCCCCTATAAAAAAGAGCAAGAACCCGAAGGTCCTTGCTCTTTACGTATCAGCTTACTCACCAGTTACGTATGGAAGTAAAGCCATTTGACGAGCGCGTTTGATCGCTGCAGTCAATTTACGTTGGTATTTAGCGTTTGTTCCAGTTACACGACGTGGTAAAATTTTACCGCGCTCAGAAACAAACTTTCTAAGAAGATCTACATCTTTGTAGTCGATGTGCGTGATACCGTTAGAAGTGAAATAACACACTTTACGGCGTTTCGCACGACCGCCTCTGCGTCCTCCTGCCATTGTCATTTCCCTCCTTTCTGTTTTAGATTAAGCGATATTCTCATTAGAATGGAAGATCATCATCCGAGATGTCAATCGGTTTGCCGTCGTTGGCAAACGGGTCATCATTAAAGCTATTTCCCTGATTGCGTCTCTGGTTGTTGTTCTGATTTCCCCCGAATGGATTATCATTTTGGCCTCCGCCAAAGTACTGGCCTCCGCCGCTGTTTCCTTCGTTGTATCCACCTGAACCAGAACCGCCGCCGCTTTTAGGCTCAAGAAACTGAACACTTTCAGCTTGAACTTCGGTCACGAAGACACGTTGTCCTTGCTGGTTTTCATAGTTTCTTGTTTGTAAACGGCCATCTACGCCTGCAAGGCTTCCTTTTTTCAGGAAGTTTGCAACGTTTTCAGCTTGTCTTCTCCAAGTGACACAATTAATGAAATCGGCTTCACGTTCTCCGGACTGGTTCGTAAACGTACGATTCACAGCAAGAGTAAACGTGGCAACAGCCGCACCGTTTGGCGTATAACGAAGCTCTGGGTCTTTTGTCAGTCTTCCGACTAATACAACTCGGTTAAGCATAAGAAAGACCACCTTTTACCATTATATATTTCAAAATTGCTTATTCTTCTTCTTTAACAACAATGTGGCGAATGATATCGTCACTGATCTTAGCTAGACGGTCAAATTCTTGAACTGCCGCAGCATCAGCTTGAACGTTTAAGATTTGGTAGAAACCGTCGCGGAAATCGTTGATTTCGTAAGCAAGACGACGTTTACCCCAATCCTTTGTTCCAGTGATCTCCGCACCGTTAGAAGTCAGAACGTTGTTGAAACGCTCGATAACTGCTTTTTTAGACTCATCGTCAATGTTTGGGCGGATAATGTACATAACTTCGTACTTTCTCATCTGTTTGCACCTCCTTTTGGACTAAGCGGCCCATAATGGGCAAGGAGCAATAATTCTATTACTCACAATTTTATATTATACCAAAGCTCTTGTCCCTTTACAACTGCATCCTATACATTAAATCGGAAATGAATAACATCCCCGTCTTGGACCACATATTCTTTCCCTTCGAGACGGACTTTTCCTGCTTCTTTGGCTCCTGCCATGCCGCCGCCCGCAAGAAGATCCTCATAAGCAACAGTTTCAGCACGAATGAAGCCTCGCTCAAAGTCACTATGAATAACTCCTGCACACTCAGGGGCTTTCATGCCTTTTTTGAATGTCCAAGCTCTGACTTCCTGTTCTCCGGCTGTGAAATATGTTGCAAGGCCAAGCAGAGAGTAAGACGCTTTGATCAGCTGATCCAGACCTGATTCTTCAATGCCCAACTCTTCAAGGAACATTTGCTTTTCTTCGCCTTCAAGCTCGGCGATTTCGGATTCAATCTTCGCACAAACGACAATGACTTCGGCGTTTTCGCCGGCAGCGTATTCACGAATCTTCGCTACATTTTCATTGCCAGACGGGTCAGCCACTTCCTCTTCACTTACGTTCGCCACATACAAGATAGGCTTCGAAGTCAGTAAATGAAGCTGCTTTACAAGCTTTTGCTGCTCTTCAGTAAACTCAACAGAACGAGCAGGTTTTTCATTCTCAAACGCTTCTTTCAGTTTAGACAGAATCTCAAACTCAAATACAGCGTCTTTATCTTTTTGCTTTGCAAGTTTGCTGACGCGTGTAATCCGCTTTTCAACCGTCTCCATATCAGCAAGGATCAGCTCAAGGTTGATTGTTTCAATATCATCAATCGGATCAACTTTTCCGGAAACGTGTGTAATGTTGTCATCAGAAAAAGCACGGACAACGTGGCAAATCGCGTCAACCTGTCGAATATGAGAAAGAAATTTGTTACCGAGTCCTTCTCCTTTAGACGCGCCTTTTACGATCCCTGCAATATCAGTGAATTCAAAAGCAGTCGGCACAGTCTTCTTCGGTTTGACCAGCTCAGTCAGCTTTTGCAGACGATCATCCGGTACTTCTACAATTCCCACATTCGGATCAATCGTACAGAACGGGTAGTTGGCTGATTCGGCACCGGCCTGTGTAATTGCGTTAAATAATGTTGATTTCCCAACGTTCGGCAAACCGACAATTCCAGCTGTTAAAGCCATTCTTTCATCTCCTCTATATAAAACCGTCATTGTATAAACGTATTTTGAACCTAGAGCAATTATAAGGAGGTTCACTGGAAAAGACAAGCTGACAAAAAAGCATTTTCAGCCTGTTAATCCCTTTGATTATGCTTTTTTCAAACCTACTAAACAGTCAAAAAGCGTACTTCCCATTCCATTATCGGAATTTGTATCGTTTGTCAGTGTATTGACTGAGCCTCCAAAAGCCGCCCACATGCCCTCATCTATATTAACCGTCTTCGGATGAGCCTGCTTCATCACCTTCACCTTGCCCTTCAAGCGCCCGCGGTCATTAAAGATACTGACCTCGTCTCCGTCCTGAAGATTCTGCTCCACCGCTATATCTTGAGAAATATCAACTTGAATATGCTGAAGCTTTTCAATAAACGGCACATGCTGAGAGTGATTAGAGCGTTGCGGATGAATAGACAAAAGCGTGTAGGGATACTTTTCGGCTAACGCTTCATTATGGAAAACAGATTCTTCGGGTACGTTTAATTGAAGCAAACCGCTAAATCCTTTTTCCTCAGCTAACGACGAAGTAAATTCAAATTTTCCGCTCGGCGTCAAAAACTGATAATCCTCCCACGGAACCTGCTTGACCGGAAGAGGGAGGTGGCCTTTTTCTTTCAATCGCTTAAGCGTCACATTCTCTGCTTCCAATGAAGAAAGCCCCATCTCTAAAAATTCTTGAGTGCTGTAGTCAAACAGCTCGCCAAATCCAAGGCGTTTTGCAAGCTCTGACCAAATCCAGCTGTCCGACTTTGCTTCTCCCTGCGGTTCCACAAGCTTCTTCCCGTACTGAACGTAATGATGATACATGCTGGAGTAGTAGATATCCTCTTCTTCAAAAACAGTGGCAGTCGGCAGCACATAATCACACAGCTTTGCCGTATCCGTCATGATAGAATCAATCGCCACCGTCATCGGCACGTTTTCAAATGCTTGTCTTACTTTATTGGTATTTGGCACCTGAGTCAGCGGATTTCCGCACGTCACAATGATCATCTCAATAGCTGGATCAGCAGCAGTCAACACCTCTTCAGCCTGCGTCATCATGGAAAACGAACGTGATGCTGTTTTTAATTCCTGCAGGGTCAGCTTCGTTTTTGCAAAGCTCTCACCGATCTGAACGTTCCCGAAATTCGCGCCGCCGCCTTTAATTCCGACATTTCCGCTTGCTGCAACGAGTGCATCAATCCAGCGAATCGTTTCACCGCCGTTTTTATATCGCTGCATGCCGAGCCCCATAAAGGTAGACACCGGGCCATCAGCATACAAACCGGCCAGATAATTCAGCTCCTCCATAGAAGTTTCTGTTTTCACAATAAACTCTTCTAAAGAAACGGTGTTCAAAAGCTCTTTCACATCATCAAAGCCGGCAGAATGATCAGAGATAAACGTCTCGTCCGTTCTTCCTGTCTCAATCAGAACCTTTAAAATGCCTGCCGCAAGCCAGCCGTCCATTCCCGGTTTGACAGAGATATACCGGTCTGCAAGCTTGGCAGTCGGGTTGAAGATCGGGTCAATCACCGTAATCGTGGCGCCCTTTTTCTTCACCTGCTGCAAGTGATGGTATAAGTGCATATTTGTTCTGGATACATTTCTCCCCCACACAACAACATGTTTGCTGTTGTAAATATCAAGCGGGCCGTGCCCATACGAACGGCCGAAATCCCAGCTTTGCGCCTCGATACCTGAGCCCCAACATATGCTGCCGACGATTTCAGTCACGCCGCCATATCCATTAAAAAAACGCTGATCTAGCGCTTTTAACAAACCGTTATTCGCATAATCATGGCTGTGCAAAACAGCAGTTGTCTCCGACGTTTCCTTGATCTCCCAGAGTTTATCGGCAATTTCATCAAGCGCCTGCTCCCAAGAAATCCGTACAAACTCGCCATTTTGTTTTTTCATCGGATAGCGAAGCCGATCAGGCGAATTTGTTTTTGTCTCAAGCATTCTGCCGCGGCCGCAGATTTTGCCTTCCGTAATCGGATGATTCGAATCTCCGTCCACTTTTGTTACCTTTCCCTCATCAACAGTCACCAAAAAGCCGCAGCTGTCCCAGCAATTCAGCGGACAAGCTGACTGATGCACTTTGCTCATCGCCGTCTTCTCCTTACCTTCTATATGAAAAAGCATGAGTGCAGGCCTTTTTATGAAGTAGGCTCCTCATGCTTGACTAGTACTTTTTTTAGTTTTCTTTCAAATTCTCTTCTAGGAATCATTACACTGTGAGAGCAACCCTCACACTTAATTCGAATATCCATTCCCATGCGTATAATTTTCCAGCTGTTCACTCCGCATGGATGCGGTTTTTTCATTTCTACGACATCATTCAGGCCAAAGTCTTTATCCGCCAAGACCCTTCACCTCTTTTCATAAACTGCTGTATCTATTGTACAAAAAAATTGATCATAAGAGCAATCAAGATATCCGAAAAGAAATACATCCTTTTATTTCCATTTACTCAAAATAGGATATAACAGAAGACAAACTAACAAGTACAAATTCAGCAATCCGTATATCGGATACAAGAACGCGATCAAATCAGAAAATCCGAAAGAAGTAAAAGGCACCATCAACGCTAACAGAATCAACACAATCACCCATCTCGGCATATGAACAAACGCCATCAGCCGGCTGGACAGCCCCAGCAAACCAGCTACCGTCGTCGTATAAATCGCCAGACACAGAACCGCCGTCATACATAAAAAAAGGAGATAAGGCGCACCCTCCAAAACGGCAAACAACGGTATTTCAAACTGAGAAAGGGAGCCCGCCAGCTCCACTAACGTTTCATTATAAATAAATGAGATCACACCAAAAATAAGACCGCTTGCCACACTGGCGATTTTCGCTTCTCCGAGTCCTTTCATTTCTTTCCCGACGGAAGATAAAATCGCAACCACTGAAAGGATGTTCAAAGAGGTAAACGTAATGCTCGCAGGCCAGTTATACTGCCGGGTCAAATCAATCGTCCACGTATGGTGGTGAGTGTTCTGAAAGGAGATCAGCGCATACAGCAGACCCGCAACTAAAACAGGTATTAAAACACCATTTACTGATAATATCCCTTTCACATCCCAGAAAAACAAACACACAGTCACGATACAAATCAGCGCAATTCCCCACCAGAAAGGAAGCTTGTACATTTGCAGGGTCACACCGCCTCCGGCAATCATCACCATAGTCGTCGAAAATAAATAAAAAACAATGAGGACATCATAAATTTTCGCCAGCCATGGTCCCATCAGATGCTCCAGAACCGGCAGAAAATGAGTGGATTGAACCTTAAAACTAATTTTCATCACAATATAAGACGAGAACATGAACATGATTGTAAACAGCACAATAGCAAGTCCGCTTTCCACTCCAAAAAACTGCCATATCTCCTGACCGCTCGCATATCCGGCCCCGATCAGGCTACTTAATATGAGTAACATCCACTTCATCCCAGCTCTCCACAACATCATCACCTCATAGCACAGAGTTCAGCTTGTTCCCGCTATTGTTACTATATAAATCACAGAGAGCAAACATGCCATATTTTCATAGACATTGGCCGCAAGGTGAAATTATCATACGAAATACACATAAAAACTATCAGTGCAGACAGTCCGAGATGTTTAAGAAATGACCTCATTCTTCACTTTTTCTAACTATGCCGCCGATTGAAGAACGGATGAAAATCACTTCTGATACCGGAACCTTTGACTTCGCCGGCATTAAAACACAATCAGTATAGACATCTATTCTCAATTGTTTTGTAAGCAGACCCTAGCTTGGTCATGATCGAAGCATTGGGGCACAACACTTGTAATCAACCTACTAACCACTCATATTGCGCCCTCTATTGATAAAAAATATCCGGCTCCATACACGAAGCATAAAAGGCCCTGCTGCTGGATATACTGTAAACAACCTTACATATCTAAACACACACCACAGCTATTTTGCTACCTACTATAACAAGGAAGTGAAACCTATGAATCGAAAAGGCGGGCTTTTTTCCTCTCAGGAACGAGTAAAGCATTATGTTTCACATACGGATGCAGCTGCAGCAAAACAAATCCAAACCATCCTTTCTTCATCCTTACGTAAAGCTGCCGGCAGACCGATTATCGTGGTTTGTATCGGAACAGACCGTTCAACCGGTGATTCATTAGGCCCGCTCGTAGGAATGAAACTCAAACAGATGCAGCTCACTAGATTTCATGTCTATGGCACTTTATCTGACCCCGTTCATGCTGTAAATATGAAGGATAAAATCAATGACATTCAAAAAATACATAAAAACCCGTTTATTATAGCGGTCGATGCATGCTTAGGACGCGTTAAAAGTGTGGGATCGTTTCAAATCGGAGACGGGCCATTAAAGCCGGGAGCTGGTGTGCAAAAAGACCTTCCTGAAGTGGGAGATCTTCATATTAACGGAATTGTGAATGTGAGTGGTTTTATGGAATACTTTGTTTTACAAAATACAAGGCTGCACTTGGTCATGAATATGGCAAGTGTTCTTGCTGAAGGATTGAGTTTAACAGATCGGACAGAGTGGAGGCAGGAACGCCTTAGCCCGCTTCAAAGGATCACTGGGCGAATATAAAACAAAAAACCATCTTCGTTTGAAAGATGGTTTCTGTAATATTTATGAATCTCGTTCAGACAAAAGCTCTAAAATCCGGTCAAGATCTTCATTAGAGAAAAATTCGATTTCGATTTTGCCTTTTTTCTTTTGCCGTTTAATATTAACCGTTGTTCCAAAATAATTTTGGAGGTAGGATTCTCGTTCTTTTAGAACCATGTCTTTCACAGGTTCTTTTTTCTTTGTTTCACGTGAAACATTCTGATTTAACTGCTGAATCAGCTGTTCAAGCTGGCGAACATTGAGGTGTTCCGCAATCACTTTTTGTACAAGCGGTTCAAGCTTATTTTTGTTTTTCAGGCCAAGAAGCGTGCGTCCATGTCCCATTGAAAGCGTACCTTCGGCAATAAGCTGCTGAATGTTTTCTGGCAGGGTCAGCAATCTTAAATGATTCGCAATATGCGGTCTGCTTTTCCCAAGACGTTTGGCAAGCTGTTCTTGTGTGAGGTCTAAGTGTTTCAGCAAAGAGTCATAGGCCTGAGCCTCTTCAAGCGGCGATAAATCTTCACGCTGAAGGTTTTCCAATAAAGCAATTTCTCTCATTAATGCCTCTGATAATTCACGGACAATCGCCGGAACCGTGTCTAAACCCGCCAGCTTTGCCGCTCGAAAACGCCGTTCGCCCGCAACAATATCATAGCCTTTTAAAGATTTTCTGACGATAAGCGGCTGTAGAATGCCATGCTGCAGCACAGATTCTTTTAGTTCAGCTAATGCCTCGTCATCAAAGTGTTTTCTTGGCTGATAAGGATTAGGGCGTAAATCAGCAACTTTAATTTCTTCAACTGTCTCATCAGACAAATCGACCTGATTAAACAACGCATTAATCCCTTTTCCAAGGCCTTTAGCCATTCGCAGCCACTTCCTTTGCTAAATCTAAATATACTTCTGCGCCTCTTGACCGCGGATCGTATAAAATGATGGGTTTTCCGTGACTCGGTGCCTCACTCAGACGGACATTACGCGGAATAACCGTCTTATATACTTTATCTCTAAAATACTTTTTAACTTCTTCAATCACTTGAATGCCGAGATTTGTCCGGGCATCAAGCATTGTCAGCAATACACCTTCAATCATTAAATCGGTATTCAAATGCTTTTGCACAAGACGTACAGTATTTAATAACTGGCTGAGCCCCTCCAAAGCGTAATATTCGCACTGTACAGGAATCACAACGGAATCTGAGGCAGTAAGCGCGTTAATCGTCAGCAGCCCCAATGACGGCGGACAATCAATAATAATATAATCATAATTCTGCTTTACTGCTTCAAGCGCCCTCTTCAGTCTCACTTCTCTTGAAATCGTCGGAACCAGCTCTATTTCAGCTCCTGCAAGCTGAATCGTCGCAGGAATCACGTCCAAGTTCTCTACTGTCGTTGCTTTAATTATATCTATTACATCTGCATCATCTACTAAAATATCGTACACACACTGCTCTACATCGGCTTTTTCAATCCCTAATCCGCTTGTCGCATTTCCCTGCGGATCAATATCTACCAGCAGAACCCTTTTCCCTATGTAAGCTAAGCATGCCCCAAGGTTGACAGACGTCGTTGTTTTGCCGACTCCGCCTTTTTGGTTCGTAATTGCTATGATTTTTCCCACGATGTCACCTACTTTCACATGAACATGTACTATCTTATTTCTATTCTATCAAAAAAAGATTAAAGCGTTTCATTTTTTTCATCATTTTGTTTCGATTCAGAAGGGAAATAATTGAAAATTTAAAGAACAGCTAATACTTTCTCTTATAAATTCTGCGATTTCTATGTTTTTTTGACTTAAAAAAGGGATTTCTCAAAGAAAAAAAGAAGAAGTTACCGTGCAGAATGTACAGGACGGTGAGAATATGGTTTACAAAACAAAGAGAGATGTACCCGTTACGCTGATGATTGCTTTTCTCATATTACTGATACAAGCAGATGCCATTGTTCCTTTTGTGCTGGGAAATATGAGGGTTTCAGGCTGGATCATTTTTACTCTGCTGACGCTTTTAAATGTGCTCATCATTTGGAGCTTTATTGATCTGAAATATGTATTAAAGGAGCATGATTTGATCATTAAAGCCGGACTGATTAAACATCAAATTCCTTACGAAAAAATCGACAAAGTGGTTGAGAAAAAGAAGCTGTGGTCAGGTTTTCGTCTAATCGGCTCTCGTCATACCATCACGATATATTATCTGGGCGGCTGGGGGCACGCAGTGATTTCTCCGCAAGATACTGAAGAATTTATCCTCATGCTCAAAGAAAAAAATTCTAATATAACAATATTGACTAAAAGTAATTAATTCCCTTTTACAATAAAAATAAAAGCTCTCCTGCTTTTCAGGAGAGCTTTTATTTTGGTATGCGAATCGTTAATTGAATATATTCTTCAAATTCTTCTTCTTCTGTATTCAATTTTACACCGCTGTCTTCAACCATTGTTAGTGACTGGCGAATCGTGTTCATTGCAATTCTTGTATCTCTACTGAACGCTTTGCGTCTCGGCTTCGGTTTTCTCTGGCCTTGCTCCAGCATTTTCACCACGCGGTCTTCCGTCTGCTTTACATTTAAACTTTTCTCAATAATCTCTGTGAGCAGTGTGACTTGGAGCTCAGGCTGTTTCAGCGGAATCAGCGCTCTGGCATGCCGCTCAGTGATTTTCTTCTCCATAATCGCGTCTTGGACCGGATGAGGCAGCTTTAATAACCGCAGCTTGTTCGCAATTGTTGACTGCCCTTTTCCTAAACGCTGCGCGAGTGCTTCCTGTGTTAAGTCATGCAGTTCAAGAAGCCGAGCATAGGCATGCGCTTCCTCAATAGAAGACAGTTCTTCCCGCTGCAAGTTTTCAATTAACGCCACAGAAGCGGTTTCCGTGTCAGAAAAATCCTTAATAATAGCCGGAATCTTTTCCCACTCGAGCGATTGTACCGCTCTCCAGCGTCTTTCACCTGCAATGAGTTCGTATTGGCCTTCTTCTTCTGTATGCCTGACAACAATCGGCTGAATAATGCCGTGTGTATGAATGGTCATTGCTAACTCTTTGATTTTTTCATCTGAGAAAATGGTGCGTGGCTGAAAACGGTTGGGAACGATAGCATTTACCGGTATTTCCAGAATCTCTTCTTTGTTTGTCTCTTGTTCAGCAATCTCCGGTTCCTGTTCCTTCTCACCAAGCCCGAAGAAACGAGAGAATGAATGCTTCATGTACCTACACCACCTTTAAAAACTGCCATTTTTATAATTCTATTTTCTCATGGTTTTTCCTGCTGTACATCCATCAATTTTGATGAAAATATGATGGTATTGTCACATCAGGCTGTCTAAATTACCCTTCGATTGGCGATTTATTAGGAGTTCCCGGTTTTCTTGGATACTTCTTAGGTGTATTTTTTGTCTTTCGTATCACCATAATATTACGATCGCTTTCTTCAATAGGCAGCTTAAAGGAATGGGTATTCTCAAGTTCTCCTCCAAGCGTCGTGATCGCTTTTTTGCCAGCATTCAGTTCTTCTTCAGCTGATGCGGCTTTTAAAGCAACAAATAAACCGTTTTTCTTCACCAGAGGCAGGCAAAGTTCGCTCAAAACAGATAGTCTTGCAACTGCTCGCGCCGTCACAATATCATAGCTTTCCCGTACGTCTTTCCGATGTCCGAATGTTTCAGCTCTGTCATGGCAGAATGTCGTATTCTCCAATTGCAAAGCTTCAGACAACTTTTCTAAAAACGTAATCCGTTTGTTTAGTGAATCCACGATTGTGACATGGAGGTGCGGAAAGCATATTTTAATCGGAAGACTCGGAAAACCCGCTCCCGCTCCGACATCACAAATCGTGTTCATCTGATTGAAGTCGACATAAAAAGCGGCTGTAATAGAATCATAAAAATGCTTAAGATACACTTCTTTTTTCTCTGTAATTGAAGTCAGATTGATTTTTTCGTTCCATTCAACCAGCATGTCATAATACAGATCAAATTGCTCCAGCTGACGGGGAGAAAGGGAGATCCCTTTTTCCGCCAAACCAGAAGTGAATTCTTCAATATTCATGCCGTCATCCTTTCTATTCGGCTATCTTCGCAATGCGTCCCTGCTCTAAATACACCAATAGAATTGAAATGTCTGCCGGGTTTACACCGGAAATGCGGGAAGCTTGGGCAACAGACAAAGGACGCACATTTTTTAGTTTTTGACGCGCCTCAGTCGCGATCCCTTTGATTGCGTCATAATCAATTCGATCTGGAATTTTTTTGTTTTCCATCTTCTTCAGTTTTTCCACTTGCTGAAGGGATTTTTCAATATATCCTTCATATTTCACTTGGATTTCTACTTGTTCTGCCACGTCTTGCGGAACCGGCACTTCTGGCGGCGCCAGTTTAGTGACTGTTTCATAGTTCATTTCAGGACGTTTCATCAAGTCTGTGCCGCGAACTCCATCTTTCAATTCGCTTCCGCCAAGAGAACGGATATATTCTTGATTTTCCGGAGATGGCTTGATAATCACAGAGTGAAGACGTTTTTTCTCCGCTTCGATCGCCGCTTTTTTCTTCCCAAAAGCTGCATATCGCTCATCAGAAATCAATCCAATGCGGTGTCCGACTTCTGTCAGACGCAAATCAGCATTGTCATGGCGAAGAAGCAATCTGTATTCTGCACGTGATGTCAAAAGACGGTATGGTTCATTGGTTCCTTTTGTCACAAGGTCATCAATCAGAACCCCAATGTAGGCATCAGAACGGCTTAAAATCACTTCTTCTTCTCCAAGCGCTTTTCGTCCTGCATTGATTCCCGCCATAATTCCTTGTCCCGCAGCTTCTTCATAACCGGATGTTCCGTTAATTTGACCTGCCGTGTAAAGGTTTGTGATTTTTTTCGTTTCAAGTGTCGGCCACAGCTGTGTCGGTACGATCGCATCGTACTCGATCGCATAGCCGGCTCTCATCATTTGCACGTTTTCAAGACCCGGAATCGTTGCAAGCATTCTTTGCTGTACATCTTCTGGAAGACTTGTAGATAAACCTTGGACATAGACTTCCTGCGTATTTCTGCCTTCCGGCTCAAGGAAGATTTGGTGACGCGGTTTATCATTAAAACGGACAACTTTATCTTCAATGGACGGGCAGTATCTAGGACCCGTCCCTTTGATCATACCGGAATACATCGGTGAACGGTGCAGGTTGCCGTCAATAATCTCATGTGTCTCAGGGCTTGTATATGTCAGCCAGCAAGGAAGCTGATCTGTAATATATTCCACTGTTTCATATGAGAAAGCGCGAGGCACATCGTCACCAGGCTGAATTTCCGTTTTGCTGTAATCAATCGTGTCGCTTTTGACGCGAGGCGGCGTGCCTGTTTTAAAACGAACAAGGTCAAAGCCCAGTTCCTCCAAATGCTCAGAAAGCTTGATAGAAGGCTGCTGGTTATTCGGACCGCTTGAGTAAGACAGATCTCCAAGAATGATTCGTCCTCTTAAATATGTCCCTGTCGTCATGACAACTGCTTTCGCACGATAATGCGCGCCTGTTTGTGTAATGACACCGCGGCATTCGCCGTCTTCAACGATCAGCCGCTCCACAATTCCTTGCAGCATTGTTAAGTTAGGTTCTTTTTCAAGTGTATTTTTCATTTCGTGCTGATATTGGAATTTGTCTGCTTGTGCACGCAATGCGCGGACGGCAGGACCTTTTCCAGTATTCAGCATTCTCATTTGAATATGCGTTTTATCGATGTTTCTGCCCATTTCTCCGCCGAGCGCGTCAATTTCGCGGACGACAATCCCTTTTGCGGGGCCGCCGACAGACGGATTACATGGCATAAATGCAACCATATCTAGGTTGATGGTCAAGACAAGTGTTTTGGCGCCTTGGCGTGCTGATGCGAGGGCAGCCTCAACACCGGCATGCCCGGCGCCAATCACAATCACATCGTATTGGCCTGCTTCATACCCCATGATTCGGTTCCTCCTTTTATTATTTTCCTAAACAGAACTGTGAAAAGAGCTGATCAATCAAGCTTTCGTGGACAGCATCTCCGATGATTTCGCCCAACAGCTCCCAGCATCTTGTAAGGTCAATTTGCACCATGTCGATCGGGACATCCTGTTCGATGCCGCTAAGCGCATCTTCAATGGCACGTTTTGCTTGCTGTAAAATGGAGATATGGCGTGTATTGCTGACATACGTCAGATCTCCGCTTTCAATGGCACCCGTGTAGAAAAGCGATTGAATCGCTTCTTCTAAATCATTGATGCCTTCCTCTTTTAATAGAGATGTCGTAACAACAGGACGTCCTTTGGCAAGCTCACGGACACGCTCAATGTCAATCTTCGCCTCAAGGTCAGTCTTATTCATAATCACGATAACATCCATGCCCTCAACCGCTTCAAAAAGCTTTACGTCTTCTTCAGAAAGCTCTTCACTATAATTAAGCACAAGTAAAATCAGGTCCGCTTCCTTTAGAACCTGGCGAGAACGTTCAACACCGATTCGTTCAACAATATCCTCTGTTTCACGAATACCTGCAGTATCAACCAGACGAAGCGGAACGCCCCTTACATTAACGTATTCCTCAATCACATCCCGAGTCGTTCCGGGAATATCGGTTACAATGGCTTTCGCCTCATGAACGAGGCTGTTCAGAAGAGATGATTTCCCTACATTCGGCCGTCCGATAATGACAGTAGAAAGACCTTCACGCAAGATTTTTCCCTGCTCAGAAGTCCTCAGCAGCGCCTCAATTTCTTTTTTCACGGCGGTTGCCTTTTCAACTAAAAGCTGATGTGTCATTTCCTCAACATCATCATACTCCGGATAATCGATATTCACCTCAACATGAGCCAGTGTTTCTAAAATCTCACTGCGCAAACGGCGCACCAAAGCAGAAAGACGCCCTTCCATTTGATTCATAGCGACATTCATTGCCCGATCCGTTTTCGCTCTGATTAAGTCCATAACCGCTTCAGCCTGTGAAAGATCGATTCGGCCGTTTAAAAACGCGCGTTTCGTAAATTCACCCGGCTCTGCCAGTCTCGCTCCCTCTCTCAATGCGAGCTGAAGCACTTGGTTTACAGTCACAATTCCCCCGTGACAGTTGATTTCGATGACGTCTTCACGTGTAAAAGTTCTCGGCGCTTTTAACACTGATACCATTACTTCCTCAACGACACGATCCGAAGGTCTGTCTACGATATGACCATAATGAATCGTATGTGATTCAACCGAGCTGAGTGTTTTCCCCTTCGGCCCTTTATACATTTTATCAGCGATTTGAATTGCTTCTGGTCCGCTCAACCGTACAATCGCAATCGCGCCTTCTCCCATCGGAGTGGAAATTGCCGCAATTGTATCCATGCTGTTCACCTCTCTTTACTTATACTTTCATCTATATAAAAAAATTTTATTATGCCAAAACTAAAAGATAACATAGTTTGGTTCGAAGTGGAAGATCTGTTATCCACAGAATTAGGTATTCACCCTCTATTACTTTAACTTATCCACATGTGAATAACAATTAATTTTATTTCCTGAACTTCCTTTTTATCAACAGGATACACCTAAAAAGAAAAAACTTAAACGGCAAAAGCTTGATATTACTAGGAAAAATAGCTTTTTTCCATATAAAAAAACCGAAATCCGCTTTTTACCGGACTTCGGTTTTATGCTATTTTTTATGGGAAATAACGAGATGGCGATTTTCGCCTTCACCCATTGAATGCGTTTTGATCTGGTGATTTGCATATCCAGAAAGAGTATCATGGATGACTTTTCTTTCACTGGACGGCATAGGTTCAAGATGAACTGCTTTTTTCGTTTTCAATACCTGATCTGCAAGCCTGTTGGCCAGCTGACTCAGAGTTTCTTTTCTTTTCAAGCGATAGTTTTCAGCATCCACCGTCACATGTTTAAATGGGCCTGAATAACGATTAATAACAAGCTGTGTCAAAGTTTCAAGGGCATTTAAGGTTTGTCCTCTTTTCCCAATCAACAGTGCCGCTTTTTCACCTGTTATATGGAAACTCACTGTCTTTTTGTTTTCTTGAACAGTCACATCAGACTTCCCGGCAATGGCTTCGGCAATTGTTTGTAGATAAGACTTCGCTTGCTGAATCGGGTCAATCTTTTCAACAAGCTTTACGACCGCCGGCTTTTTACCGAAAATACCGAGAAACCCTTTGTTTCCCTCATCAATAACAGTAATTTCCACCTTATCCATTGGTAATTCCAGCTCTTGCAACCCAGACTGTACTGCTTCATCGACATTTCGCCCTGCAGCAGTCACATTCCTCACTTTTTCTTTCCTCCGGCTTTTTGCGGCTCAGGATCTTTTTTAATATCAGGTCCTTTGATAAGGAAAGTTTGCGCAATCATAAACAAGTTACCGACTACCCAATAAAGAGAAAGAGCCGCCGGGAAATTGATTGCAAATACGATAATCATGATCGGCATAATCCAAAGCATCATCGCCATTTGCGGATTTTGCTGCGCATTCCCCGCCATCATAAGCTTTTGCTGAACAAATGTAGCGACCCCGGCAACGATAGGAAGAATATAGTAAGGATCTTTTTCTCCTAAGTCAAACCATAGGAAACTATGCTCTGATATCGCCTGTGTTCTCATGATCGCATGATAGAATCCAATTAAAATCGGCATCTGGATTAAAATCGGGAAACATCCCGCCAACGGATTGACACCGTTCTTTTGGAATAAAGCCATTGTTTCCTGCTGAAGCTTTTGCTGCGTTTTTTGATCCTTTGAACTGTATTTTTCTTTAAGCTTTTGCATTTCCGGCTGTAAAGCCTGCATCGCTTTCGAACTTCTCAGCTGCTTAATCATCAGCGGCAAAATTAATAAACGAATCAAAATGGTAACAAGAATAATTGAAAGCCCATAGTTATCTCCCGTCACTTTCGCTACATACGTAATGAGCTCAGACAATGGATATACTACGTACTTGTCCCAAAAATGCGGACTATCTGCAGTGATCGGCTCTTGCACACTCGAGCATCCAGCCAAAAGCATGAATACGCCAACCATACTTAATAGCAACCCTATTCTCCTTTTCAAGAACATTTCCTCCTATAATCAATCTTTACGCTCTTTTATTGCAAAGCATACTTGTATGTATTTTAGCATCTTTCAGTTTTAAATGGTGTCTTTTTCTGATAACCAGAAAGGAAGCGCTTTTAAAAGTTGTAAGAAAGCAGTGGCAATGCCTACTTTGACGAAGATCTCTTATATAAAGAAGACTTCCTGAATAGATGCTGCAGACTTTTTTTTGTTTCCTCATATGTCAGCTGGCTCGCCGGTTTTCTGGCAATAATGATGTAATCCTTTTCCTTCAGTCTCTCTTTCTCTTCAAGAAAGGCCTGCCGAATCAAACGTTTGATCCGATTTCGCATCACAGCGTTGCCAATTTTTTTGCTGACGGAAAGCCCGACACGCAGCTCATCGTTTTCAGGCTGATCAAGCGTATATAAGACAAATTGGCGGTTCGCTACTGATGTCCCATGCTTAAACACTTTTTGAAAATCTTCATTTTTCTTTAAACGATTTCGCTTCTTCAAATGACTCACTCCGATACTGGCTGGCAGAAACTTTTAAAATTTATGATGAAAAATGAGATGCATCAGAACCAGGAAGCAAGCCCCGGTTCATTCCGCATCACATCTATCTTTTCCCATAACGTGAAAAAAGACCACTGACATTATTCAGTGGCCTAAGCTGATAATACTTTTCTGCCTTTACGGCGACGGCGTGCTAAAACTAGACGACCGTTTTTTGAACTCATACGGCTTCTGAAGCCATGAACTTTACTGCGTTTACGGTTATTCGGTTGGAATGTTCTTTTCATTTATGACACCTCCCTCGAGGAATAGCTGTTAAAGACAGTCTTACTTATTATATTTGCGTTACCTGTTCATTGTCAACTTCACTAGTGCTTTTGTTTCTCGCAACCATAATAGGATAACATACCTTTTCAACTTTCGAAACCTTATTTTTAAGATTCCTTAAATTAACGAAAAAAGACAACCTAACAATTTGCCCTAAAATCACGAGTGTGGATATCTTTTACGCCTTTTTTAATATCCACAGAGGTTATCGACAACATTTTCACAGTACCAACGTCTGTGGACAATTTTTTTTCAACAGGCTGTCCGCTTTGTGGATAAGATTGTGAGACCCATTGCAAGCTCTCGTTTATTTTGGTATTATATTTGTGTTTTAACTCTTAATTACTAATCTCACCTTCCCTTTTTATCCACAAAGTGTGGATAAGTTGTGGATTGATTTCACACAGCTTGTGTAGAACCTTGTCCACAAGTTGTGAAATTTGTCGAAAAGCTATTTATCTACTATATTATATGTTTTCAACATTTAATGTGTACGAATGGCAAGTGCCATTTGCTCTTTTTTTGTGTTCTATAACAGAGGGAGACGCTATTTTCAATGAAAAGGAGGGACGTGCCGGAAGATGGAAAATATATTAGATCTGTGGAATCAAGCTCTTGCTCAAATCGAAAAAAAGTTGAGCAAACCGAGCTTTGAAACTTGGATGAAATCAACCAAAGCCCACTCACTGCAGGGAGATACATTGACAATCACCGCTCCTAATGAATTTGCCAGAGACTGGCTCGAGTCCAGATACTTGCATCTTATTGCAGATACTATATATGAATTAACAGGGGAAGAATTGAGCATTAAGTTTGTCATTCCTCAAAATCAAGATGTTGAAGACTTTATGCCGAAACCGCAAGTCAAAAAAGCGGTCAAAGAAGAAACATCTGATTTTCCCCAAAATATGCTCAATCCAAAATATACTTTTGATACTTTTGTCATCGGATCTGGAAACCGATTTGCACACGCTGCTTCTCTCGCAGTAGCGGAAGCACCCGCGAAAGCATACAACCCTTTATTTATCTATGGGGGCGTCGGCTTAGGGAAAACACACTTAATGCATGCGATCGGCCATTATGTAATAGATCATAATCCTTCTGCCAAAGTGGTTTATCTGTCTTCTGAGAAATTTACAAACGAATTCATCAACTCTATCCGAGATAATAAAGCCGTCGATTTCCGCAATCGCTATCGAAATGTCGATGTGCTTTTGATAGATGATATTCAATTTTTAGCGGGAAAAGAACAGACTCAGGAAGAATTTTTCCATACATTTAACACATTGCACGAAGAAAGCAAACAAATCGTCATTTCAAGTGACAGACCGCCAAAAGAAATTCCGACACTTGAAGACAGATTACGTTCTCGTTTTGAATGGGGCCTGATTACGGATATCACGCCGCCTGATTTGGAGACGAGAATTGCGATTTTAAGAAAAAAAGCCAAAGCAGAAGGCCTCGATATTCCGAATGAGGTTATGCTTTACATCGCAAATCAAATCGACAGCAATATTCGGGAACTTGAAGGAGCATTAATCAGAGTTGTTGCTTACTCATCTTTAATTAATAAAGATATTAATGCTGATCTGGCCGCTGAGGCGCTGAAAGATATTATTCCTTCTTCAAAACCGAAAGTCATTACGATAAAAGAAATTCAGAGGGTAGTAGGCCAGCAATTTAATATTAAACTCGAGGATTTCAAAGCAAAAAAACGGACAAAATCAGTTGCTTTCCCGCGCCAAATTGCCATGTACTTATCAAGGGAAATGACTGATTCCTCTCTTCCTAAAATCGGGGAAGAATTTGGAGGCCGTGACCATACGACCGTTATTCATGCTCATGAAAAAATTTCAAAACTGCTGACAGATGATGAACAGCTTCAGCAGCATGTAAAAGAAATTAAAGAACAGCTTAAATAGCAGACCGGGGATTAATCGGGGAAAGTGTGAATAACTTTTCAGTAGTCATGCACAGTCTGTCCACATGTGGATAGGCTGTGTTTCCTGTCTTTTTCACAACTTATCCACAAATCCACAAGCCCTACTATTACTGCTACTATTTTTTTAAAAAATATATATAAATACATTATCCGTTAGGAGGATAAAAATGAAATTCACGATTCAAAAAGATCGTCTCGTTGAAAGTGTCCAAGATGTATTAAAAGCCGTTTCATCCAGAACTACAATTCCCATCTTGACTGGTATTAAAATCGTTGCATCAGATGATGGAGTATCCTTTACAGGAAGCGATTCAGATATTTCTATCGAATCCTTTATTCCAAAAGAAGAAGGAGATAAAGAAATTGTCACGATAGAACAGCCTGGAAGCATCGTCTTACAAGCCCGCTTCTTTAGTGAAATTGTCAAAAAACTGCCGATGGCAATGGTGGAAATCGAAGTGCAAAATCAGTATTTGACAATTATCCGTTCTGGCAAAGCAGAATTTAATCTAAACGGGCTTGACGCTGATGAATATCCGCACTTGCCGCAGATCGAAGAGCATCATGCGATTCAGATCCCAACTGATTTGTTAAAAAATCTGATTAGACAAACAGTGTTCGCGGTGTCCACCTCAGAAACACGCCCTATCTTGACAGGTGTAAACTGGAACGTGGAAAAAAGTGAATTATTATGCACTGCGACGGATAGCCACCGTCTGGCATTAAGAAAAGCGAAACTTGATATTCCAGAAGACAGAGCTTATAACGTCGTTATCCCGGGAAAAAGCTTAACTGAACTCAGTAAGATTTTGGATGACAATCAGGAACTTGTAGATATCGTGATCACAGAAACTCAAGTTCTGTTTAAAGCGAAAAACGTCTTGTTCTTCTCGCGGCTTCTGGACGGAAATTACCCGGACACAACCAGCCTGATTCCGCAGGAAAGCAAAACAGAAATCATTGTGAACACGAAAGAATTCCTTCAGGCGATTGATCGTGCATCCCTTCTAGCCAGAGAGGGGCGCAACAACGTAGTGAAACTTTCTGCAAAACCTGCTGAATCCATTGAGATTTCCTCTAACTCACCTGAAATCGGTAAAGTTGTGGAAGCGATTCTTGCAGATCAAATTGATGGTGAGGAATTAAATATCTCATTTAGTCCAAAATATATGTTGGATGCACTTAAGGTGCTTGAAGGAGCAGAGATACGCGTAAGCTTTACAGGTGCAATGAGGCCTTTCCTAATTCGCACGCCGAATGATGAAACGATTGTACAGCTTATCCTTCCTGTCAGAACCTATTAATCCGATACACGCTGCCGACCCGTTCGGCAGCTTTTCTATTCGGTATCTGCTCCGACAAGTTTTCCCTTTCCCTAATTCGTTTTTTTTTAGTACAATTAGATATTAGTGATATTTGAAAGAGGTCGATATAATGGCAAATCCGATTTCAATTGATACAGAGATGATTACACTTGGACAATTCTTGAAATTAGCCGATGTCATTCAGTCAGGCGGTATGGCGAAGTGGTTTTTGAGCGAGCATGAAGTGCTGGTGAACAACGAACCGGACAACCGCCGAGGCAGAAAGCTGTATGTTGGAGATGTGGTAGAGATTGAAGGATTTGGTTCTTTTCAAGTCGTCAATTAAAGCGGGTGATACTGATTGTATATCCAGAACTTAGAACTGACATCTTACCGCAACTACGACCATGCTGAACTCCAATTTGAAAACAAAGTAAATGTCATCATCGGAGAAAACGCCCAGGGGAAAACAAACCTCATGGAGGCGATCTATGTCTTGTCCATGGCGAAATCGCATCGGACATCAAATGACAAAGAACTTATACGGTGGGACAAAGACTATGCTAAAATAGAGGGAAGAGTGATGAAGCAAAACGGAGCGATCCCGATGCAGCTCGTCATCTCCAAAAAGGGTAAAAAGGGCAAGGTCAACCATATTGAACAGCAAAAGCTCAGCCAGTATGTCGGGGCCCTCAACACCATCATGTTCGCGCCGGAAGATTTAAATCTGGTAAAGGGAAGCCCTCAAGTGAGAAGGCGGTTTCTTGACATGGAAATTGGACAGGTTTCTCCTGTCTACCTGCATGATCTTTCTCTTTACCAGAAAATCCTTTCCCAGCGAAATCATTTTTTGAAGCAGCTGCAAACAAGAAAACAAACTGACAGAACGATGCTCGATGTTTTGACCGATCAGCTTGTAGAAGTTGCGTCAAAAGTCGTTGTAAAACGCCTGCAGTTTACAGCGCAGCTTGAAAAATGGGCGCAGCCTATTCATACGGGCATCTCAAGAGGGCTTGAGGAGCTGACCCTGAAGTACCATACGACTCTTGAGGTATCAGATCCTAAAGACTTGTCGAAAATAGGAGATAGCTATCAAGAAGCGTTTTCTAAATTAAGAGAAAAAGAAATTGAGCGCGGTGTTACGCTGTCAGGTCCTCATCGTGACGATGTTCTTTTCTATGTGAACGGACGCGATGTGCAGACGTATGGTTCTCAAGGACAGCAGCGAACGACGGCATTGTCCCTTAAACTGGCGGAGATTGACCTGATCCATGAGGAAATCGGAGAATATCCCATTTTACTATTGGATGATGTATTGAGTGAGCTGGATGATTATCGCCAGTCACACTTGCTTCATACGATCCAAGGCCGTGTACAAACGTTTGTCACAACGACAAGCGTTGATGGCATTGATCACGAAACCTTACGTCAAGCAGGAATGTTCCGTGTGCAGAACGGTGCGTTAGTGAAGTGAAGAAATGAGGTGGGCAATTGTATATTCATTTAGGTGATGACTTTGTGGTTTCAACACGAGATATTGTCGGCATTTTTGATTTTAAAGCCAACATGTCGCCTATTGTTGAAGAATTTCTGAAAAAACAGAAACACAAGGTGGTGCCTTCCGTAAACGGCACGCCAAAATCTATCGTAGTCACGGTTCAGAATATATATTACTCTCCCTTATCTTCCAGCACATTAAAAAAACGTGCGCAATTTATGTTTGAAATAGATTCTTAGAAGTTTTTTATCACGAATATATCGTTTAGAAAAGTGTAGGTGAATGACGTGGCTATGGAACAGCAGCAAAACAGTTATGATGAAAATCAGATACAGGTTCTGGAGGGATTGGAAGCTGTTCGTAAAAGACCGGGGATGTATATCGGTTCAACAAACAGCAAAGGCCTTCACCATCTGGTATGGGAAATTGTCGACAATAGTATTGACGAAGCCCTCGCCGGTTATTGTACGGATATCAATATCCAAATCGAAAAAGACAACAGCATCACGGTGGTAGATAATGGCCGCGGTATTCCAGTCGGTATTCATGAAAAAATGGGCCGGCCTGCGGTAGAGGTCATTATGACGGTGCTTCATGCCGGAGGGAAATTTGACGGAAGCGGTTATAAAGTATCCGGAGGATTGCACGGTGTAGGTGCGTCAGTCGTAAACGCGCTTTCAACCGAGCTTGTTGTGACGGTACACCGTGACGGAAAAATCCACCGTCAAACCTATAAACGCGGAGTTCCGGTTTCAGACCTTGAAATCATTGGCGAAACAGATCATTCAGGAACGACGACACATTTTGTCCCGGATCCTGAGATTTTCACAGAAACAACTGTGTATGATTATGATTTGCTTGCTAACCGTGTGCGCGAATTAGCCTTTTTGACAAAAGGCGTAAACATCACGATTGAAGATAAACGTGAAGGACAAGAGCGCAAAAATGAGTACCATTACGAAGGCGGAATTAAAAGTTATGTAGAGTATTTAAACCGTTCTAAAGAAGTTGTCCATGAAGAGCCGATTTACATTGAAGGCGAAAAGGACGGCATTACGGTTGAAGTGGCTTTGCAATATAATGACAGCTACACAAGCAACATTTACTCGTTTACAAATAACATTAACACGTATGAAGGCGGGACCCACGAAGCAGGCTTCAAAACGGGTCTGACTCGTGTAATCAATGATTACGCCAGAAAAAAAGGGCTCATTAAAGAAAATGATCCGAACTTAAGCGGTGACGACGTAAGAGAAGGGCTAACCGCGATTATTTCCATCAAACACCCTGATCCGCAGTTTGAAGGCCAAACGAAAACAAAACTAGGCAACTCGGAAGCGCGGACGATCACTGATACGTTATTTTCTGCGGCATTGGAAACATTTATGCTGGAAAATCCAGATGCGGCCAAAAAAATTGTCGACAAAGGTTTGATGGCGGCAAGAGCAAGAATGGCTGCGAAAAAAGCGCGTGAATTAACACGCCGCAAGAGTGCTTTGGAAATTTCAAACCTTCCCGGTAAGCTAGCGGACTGCTCATCAAAAGATCCGAGTATTTCCGAGTTATATATCGTAGAGGGTGACTCTGCCGGAGGATCAGCTAAACAAGGCCGCGACAGACATTTCCAAGCCATTTTGCCGCTTAGAGGTAAAATCTTAAACGTTGAAAAAGCAAGATTGGACAAAATCCTTTCCAACAACGAAGTTCGTTCTATGATCACAGCACTTGGAACAGGTATAGGGGAAGATTTCAACTTGGGGAAAGCCCGTTACCACAAAGTTGTCATTATGACTGATGCTGACGTTGATGGCGCGCACATCAGAACACTGCTGTTAACGTTCTTTTACAGATATATGCGCCAAATTATTGAAAATGGCTACGTGTATATTGCGCAGCCGCCGCTCTACAAGGTTCAACAGGGAAAACGTGTTGAATATGCATATAATGACAAAGAACTTGATGATCTGTTGAAAACTCTTCCTCAAACGCCTAAGCCTGGATTGCAGCGTTATAAAGGTCTTGGAGAAATGAATGCGACCCAGCTATGGGAGACTACTATGGATCCGAGCTCCAGAACACTTCTTCAGGTAACTCTTGAAGATGCAATGGATGCCGATGAGACATTTGAAATGCTAATGGGCGACAAAGTAGAACCGCGCCGAAACTTCATAGAAGCGAATGCGAGATACGTTAAAAATCTTGACATCTAATCATAAAAAGCCTTATTTCCAATAAGAAATAAGGCTTTTTTCTGAACGAGATCAGATGCAGTAATGCTTGCAATACCTATATATTCTAGCAATTTAATGTGTATAATCATAAGTTTATTGATATAATGGAGAATAGTGAAATCGTATTGAAGATCATAATGGACAATCTACTCCCACATATTTCATGTGATACTTCAGGGAGGTTTTTTAATGAGTGAACAAAACACACCACAAGTTCGTGAAATAAATATCAGTCAGGAAATGCGTACGTCCTTCTTGGATTATGCAATGAGCGTTATCGTGTCCCGTGCTCTTCCAGATGTCCGTGACGGTTTAAAACCGGTTCATAGACGGATTTTGTATGCAATGAACGATCTGGGCATGACAAGTGACAAGGCTTATAAAAAATCCGCGCGTATCGTCGGAGAAGTTATCGGGAAATACCACCCGCATGGTGATTCAGCGGTATATGAATCCATGGTCAGAATGGCGCAGGATTTCAACTATCGTTATATGCTCGTTGACGGTCACGGAAACTTCGGTTCTGTTGACGGGGACTCAGCGGCTGCCATGCGTTATACGGAAGCAAGAATGTCTAAAATCTCGATGGAAATTCTTCGAGACATCACAAAAGACACAATCGATTATCAGGACAACTATGACGGGTCAGAAAGAGAACCTGTCGTTATGCCTTCAAGGTTCCCGAATCTGCTTGTAAACGGCGCTGCCGGAATTGCGGTAGGTATGGCAACAAACATTCCTCCGCACCAGTTGGGAGAAGTCATTGACGGTGTGCTTGCTGTCAGTGAAAATCCTGAAATCGCAGTACAGGAGCTTATGGAGATTATTCCTGGTCCTGACTTCCCGACTGCGGGGCAAATTTTGGGCCGAAGCGGTATTCGGAAAGCATACGAATCAGGACGAGGCTCGATTACGATCCGGGCAAAAGCGGAGATCGAACAAACATCGTCAGGAAAAGAAAGAATTGTCGTAACAGAACTTCCATACCAAGTAAATAAAGCAAAACTAATCGAAAAAATCGCTGATCTTGTCAGAGATAAGAAGATAGAAGGTATTACCGATCTACGTGATGAATCTGATCGCACAGGTATGAGAATCGTCATCGAAATCAGAAGAGATGCCAACGCGCATGTCATTCTAAATAATCTATATAAGCAAACAGCTTTGCAAACTTCTTTTGGTATCAATCTGCTTGCGCTTGTTGACGGACAGCCAAAAGTTTTAAATTTAAAGCAATGCTTGGAGTATTACCTAGATCACCAAAAAGTCGTAATCAGACGCCGTACTGCTTATGAATTGCGTAAAGCGGAGGCAAGAGCACATATCTTGGAAGGATTGAGAATTGCTCTTGATCATCTTGATGCAGTTATTTCCCTTATCCGTAATTCTCAAACGGCTGAAATTGCGAGAACAGGATTAATTGAACAATTCTCGCTGACTGAAAAACAAGCCCAAGCTATTCTTGATATGAGACTGCAGCGTTTAACAGGATTGGAACGTGAAAAGATTGAAGAGGAGTACCGATCCCTTGTTAAATTAATTGCAGAGCTGAAAGAAATCTTGGCCAATGAAGAAAAAGTGCTTGAGATCATTCGGGAAGAACTCATAGAAATTAAAGAGCGTTTTAACGATGAAAGACGCACTGAGATCGTCACTGCCGGTCTTGAAACAATTGAAGATGAAGATCTCATCGAAAGAGAAAACATCGTTGTCACCCTGACACACAACGGATATATCAAACGTCTGCCTGCCTCAACCTACCGCAGTCAAAAGCGCGGCGGAAAAGGCGTTCAGGGCATGGGGACAAACGAAGATGATTTCGTTGAACATCTGATCTCTACATCAACGCATGACACGATTCTCTTCTTCTCGAACAAGGGGAAAGTGTATCGTGCAAAAGGATACGAAATTCCTGAATACGGCAGAACAGCAAAAGGAATCCCGATTATTAACCTGTTGGAAGTAGAAAAGGGTGAATGGATTAACGCGATTATTCCAGTCTCTGAATTTAACGCGGAACTTTACCTTTTCTTCACAACAAAGCACGGGGTTTCAAAACGAACTTCGCTTTCTCAGTTCGCTAATATCCGAAACAATGGCTTAATCGCTCTGAGTCTTCGTGAGGATGATGAATTGATGGGTGTACGTCTAACTGACGGCACAAAACAAATGGTCATCGGAACGAAAAATGGATTGCTGATTCGTTTCCCTGAAACGGATGTTCGGGAAATGGGAAGAACTGCGGCAGGCGTAAAAGGCATCACCTTGACCGATGACGACGTTGTTGTCGGCATGGAGATATTAGAGGAAGAATCACATGTCCTTATCGTAACTGAAAAAGGTTACGGAAAACGAACTCCGGCTGAAGAGTACAGAACCCAAAGCCGTGGCGGAAAAGGACTCAAAACAGCGAAAATCACCGAGAACAACGGCCAATTAGTAACAGTAAAAGCTACTAAAGGTGAAGAGGATCTAATGATTATTACAGCCAGCGGCGTACTCATTAGAATGGACATCGATGATATCTCAACCACCGGACGTGTCACTCAAGGTGTGCGCCTCATCAGAATGGCGGAAGAAGAGCATGTTGCTACAGTAGCATTGGTGGAGAAAAATGAAGAAGATGATCAAGATGATCAAGAAGAAACACAAGAAGAAGTGTGAGAAAAAGCGCAGCTGAAAAAGCTGTGC